>JAFUVS010000016.1 GCA_017471175.1 Paludibacteraceae bacterium
AAACTAATCGAACTATTGGATCAAGCGGCCTTGATTCGCCGGTTATATGCGGCTTCTGAAGATTGGGAACAGATCAATAAGCCGGAGAAGATTTTGTTCAACAACACAAACCTGATGTATGCTTTGTTTCCTAATGCCGATACCGGCACTATGCGTGAGACATTCTGCGCCTCCATGTTGGCGAAGGGACACAAGATTGCCATGCCAGAGAAAGGAGATATTGTAGCAGACAAACAATATCTGTTTGAAGTGGGCGGCAAAAACAAGGGTTATGGTCAGATAGCCAACATACCGAATAGTTATGTAGTTGCTGATGGCATTGACATGGGGTTTGAAAACAAAATCCCCCTATGGATGTTCGGCCTGCTCTACTAATCCTTATAACAAATCCATTCACAAGCGGTAATGCAATTTGCCGGGATTGCTTTCCTTGATGATTGTTACGATGCCGAGCATCAGCAATCTGTGGCTACCGCTATTGAAGATTTAACTTTCGTTTGTCAAAACCACGGTGGAGAGTTGCGCTATGCTTAAATTATATAATCAATTATCTGACCCCGAAACAGGTCTATATCTGCAAAGCAAATACTATAATTACGAATTATTATACAACCAACATTAACTGCCATTTAACAATCTTAAATACATAACTTAATATGAAAAAATTCTACTTTCTTCTATTGCTTGCGCTAACGATGACAAGCATCGGTGCCAGAGCTGCCAAAGAGGTGTACTCCTCCTTCAACAAGTCCAAAGGGACGCTTACCTATTACTACGACGACCAGCGGTCGGCAAGGTCGGCTAAGGGCGAAACGACTATACTCTACGAACAAAAGATGCATAATGCATCAGAATATGGGCGCTTTGCAAAGGTAGCAATCATTGACGAATCAATGCGGGAGGCTCATCTCACATCGACAAAAAATATGTTCGCCCAACTGAATATCGAGAAAATACAAAACATCGAAAACCTCATTACAGATGAAGTCGTCAATATGGACTCCATGTTCTATAATTGCGACTATCTGACCGAACTTGACCTAAGCGGATTCAATACCGATAAAGTAACCGGTATGGGAGGTATGTTCTACTATTGTCTCGCCTTAAAAGAACTGGACTTTTCCGAGTTCAATACCGCCAATGTGACCAATATGGCATATATGTTCTATAATTGCATCTCGCTGACAACGCTTGACCTCAGCTATTTCAATACGGCTAAAGTAACGAACATGAGAGCAATGTTCAAGCATTGTATTGGATTGAAGTTTATTGATTTGAACTCATTCGACATTTCCAAAGTAGAGGATATAAATTTGATGTTCACAGAATGTGTGCAATTGGCTACCATCCATTGCGAACAGGACTGGAGTATTTACAATCCCAATCAGGAAGTAGGACTATTCGCCCAGTGCAAAATGCTCTATGGAGACAAAGGTACCGAATGTGATGCCGTCAATAACGTATCACTTCAATATGCCCGTTTGGACGGTCTGGACGGCAAACCCGGCTATTTCTCATCCGAACATCCTTCACTGCCCTCTATTGTCTATTCCGTATTCAAAGACAATACACTGACCTATTTTTACGACAACCTGTTCGGAA
This sequence comes from Paludibacteraceae bacterium, assembly GCA_017471175.1. GTDB lineage: Bacteria > Bacteroidota > Bacteroidia > Bacteroidales > Paludibacteraceae > Colicola. Next base: position 1,603 of record JAFUVS010000016.1, read on the forward strand.
AGCAGGAAGGAACTGTTGAAAAGTATGTCAGGTACACGACACGAATGAAAAACTATAGCAAAGATATTCAAACCGTCAAGATAGATGCCTCGATGAAAAATACCCGTCTTGAAAAACTCGTTCACATATTCCAGGGATATGACAAGGATGAATTTCAAGATCTTTATTTGGAAAATTTGACTGAAATACAAGGGCTTGACAATCTCGTTACCGATGAAATGACGAGTATGTTTTGTGCGTTCGACGGTTGTTCCTCACTCAAATCACTTGACCTTAGTTCGTTCAACACTTCCAAGGTGGCAAATATGTATGGAATGTTCCTTGGTTGTTCCTCTTTGAAGTCTCTTGACATGAGTGAGTTCAATACCTCCAATGTAACGGATATGTCCAAAATGTTCCGTGGTTGTTCCTCTTTGGAGTCTCTTGACTTGAGTAAGTTCAATACCTCCAATGTAACGGATATGTCCGAAATGTTCCTTGGTTGTTCCTCTTTGAAGTCTCTTGACATGAGTGAGTTCAATACCTCCAATGTAACGGATATGTCCAAAATGTTCTATGGTTGTTCCTCTTTGGAGTCTCTTGACTTGAGTAAGTTCAATACCTCCAATGTAACGGATATGTCCGAAATGTTCTATCGTTGTTCCTCTTTGAAATCGCTTGACTTGAGTAAGTTTGATTTCACTCGGTTGGACGGTGTGGACCATATGTTTGAAAGGTGTAATGAGTTAACCACTATCCTGTGTTCTTGGGATTTGAGCAAATGCGTGAGTATCACCAATTATGAGCTGTTTGGAGGTTGTGGGAAACTCAAAGGCGGCAACGGAACGACATACATATTTGAACAACGTTATATAAAATATGCCCGTCCCGATGGCGTAGGAGGCAAGCCGGGATATTTCACCGCCGTGCCGGAAGTATATACTGCGTTTGATGAGGAAACCGGTACGCTCACCTATTACTACGATGACCAACGCGCGGCACACGACGGGATATGCGAATCATACAAACCTTCAAACGGCCTTTCCATACGCTTTGAAGGCTATGCCGACAAAGTGAAAAAAGCAGTGATTGACGAGTCGTTCAAAAATATCCGACTGACATCACTCGCCAATATGTTCTACGGAGGAAACGAGAACAACCGTCTGACCGAACTCAAAGAAATAGAAGGATTAGGCTTTATCAACTGTCAGGACGTTACGGATCTGGTTGAAATGTTCTGCGGATGCTCATCGCTCAAATCCATTGACCTATCCTCTCTCCATACAACGGACAAAGTGACAAGTATCTACGGAATGTTTACCGATTGCTACAATTTGGAATCCATTAACCTGGCATATCTCAACACCGACAATGTGACCAATATGGCTTATCTGTTCAAGGGGTGCAAATCGCTCAAAACGACTAACTATCTTGATTTCCAGCACTTCAACACCGCCAAAGTGACGGATATGAGATACATGTTCGCCGACTGCTCCTCATTGGAAACGCTCGATTTGAGGCTTCTCCATACAGACCAAGCAACAGATATGACATCCATGTTTATGGGATGCAGTTCGCTCAAATCCATTAACCTGCTCTCGTTCAATACCGCCAATGTAACCAAGATGACTAATATGTTCCGAGACTGTTACCAACTGACCACGCTCAACCTCTGCTCGTTCAACACCACCAGGGTAACCGATATGAGATGGATGTTCAGCGGCTGCACGAATCTGAAAAACATCTATTGCAACCAAGACTGGAACATCAACGTGGCACTCCAACAATCGGACAATATGTTCTCTGGCTGTACATCCCTGACCGGCAATAAAGGTACTGCCTGCAACGGAACGGACAATACGGACATCACTTATGCCTGTCCTGACGGAAGAGGAGGCAAAAACGGTTACTTTACAGACTATTCGGAAATCTATACCGCCTACGATAACGCTACCGCTACACTCACCTATTACTACGACAAGAAAAGGCTGAACACAACGGCTGTCACCGAACTGTACGACCCCACGGATTTGGTAACCGTACGGTTCAAAGGCTACTGCGACAAAGTACAGACGGTGCAGATTGACGAATCTATGATGGACGCTGAACTCACCTCTATGCAAAATATGTTCTTCGGAGGTGGCGAATATGATGAGAAATCGAACTATGTCCGCTACCCGCTGACCAATGCAAAGAAAATAGACGGGCTGGAGTATCTCAATACGGAGAAGGTGACAGATATGAGCGGTATGTTCTCCGGCTGTGCATCAGTGGAATCGCTTGACCTCGCTTCCTTCAACACCGACAATGTGAAAGATATGAGGTCTATGTTCTCCGGCTGCACGGCACTTACCACCATCCGATGCAAATTCTACTTGGACGAAAGCGAGAAATTGGAGCAGTCGGAAAAGATGTTCAAAGGCTGCACATCGCTGGTGGGAGAAAACGGTACGAAATGCGACGGCGTAAACAATATAGACAAGACCTATGCACGTCCTGACAAAGAAAACGCACCCGGATATTTCACCACCATCAATGAGGCATACACCGTCTTCGATGAGGCAACTGCCACACTTACATATTACTACGACGACCGGTGCCTTAACCGAAAGGGAACGGTGGAAATGTACACACCGCTGAAAAAAGAGACCGTCTTGCGCTTTGAAGGATATGCCGGCAAAGTAAAGAAAGCCGTTATCGACCAATCGTTCAAAAACGCCAAACTCAAAAGCCTTGCGTATATGTTCTGCGGAGGAAGTGCCAAAACATTTCTGACGGCACTCGAGTCCGTTGAAGGACTGGAGAATATCAATTGCGACTCCAAAGTGACGGATATGAAGTATATGTTTATGGGGTGTTACTCCTTGCAGCAATTGGATGCAACGCTTATCAGCACTGCCGGAGTGAAGAATATGCAGGGTATGTTCTTCGACTGCCCCGCGCTGACAGAACTCAACGTAAACGGCTTCGACATCAGTAGCGCAACCAATATGACATCCATGTTCGCCAACTGTACTTCCCTTGCCACTATCTGGTGCAAGAGCGACTGGAACATAAGCAGCATCGATTCCCATGATATGTTCTACAACTGCCCGTCGCTGAAAGGCGGTAGCGGTACGGCATACAACGAGAACCATATCGACAACGCATACGCTCGCACGGACAAAAGCGGTAATGAACAGGGCTATTTCACACGACCCTCGTACCCCAACGGACTGTTCACCGTCAGCGAAGATGGCGCACAGATGATGTTCTCGCAAGGCAACCTCCAGTTCAATGCCATGCAGGGAACTCACCAATGCGCCGACGGTACAACACAACAGGGTACATGGCGTTTCGCCATCAACCAGTGGGAAAGTGCCGGCATGGACAACGAGAACATATCCGATTCCTACAACGGCTGGATTGACCTCTTCGGTTGGGGCACAAGCGGATGGGACAACGGAGCAAAAGAGTACCAACCATGGGCGGCAAGCAAAGACTATAACGACTACCTGTACAGCAAAGACGGACTGAAAGGCGACTATGCGTATGCAGACTGGGGGGTATATAACCAGATAGAAGACCACCAACCGGGAACATGGCGCACACTCAGTGTGGCAGAATGGAGATATATCTTAAACAACCGTACGGCAGCACTCGGACGACGGGGAGGTGCCATAGTGAACGGCGTAAACGGATACATCCTTCTGCCCGATGACTGGGAAATACCGTCAGGAATGACTTTCAACTACGGGTCGGGATGGAATAAAAATGTATATAACAGACGTGACTGGAACCGTATGGAGATGGCAGGTGCCATCTTCCTGCCCGCAGCCGGATATAGAGAAGGCACTACAATGAACGGACATAACGGCATAGGCTACTACTATACTAATCTGCCGTACGGCTATGCTTCCACTAACTACTTCTTCTTTATTAATTCGGATGAAAGCTTGAGTAATGGCACCTACAGTAGTTACGGCCTTTCGGTGCGTCTGGTTCGTATTCCTGAAGATGCGCCTGAATACACACTGACCGTTGCTGTAGAAGGCAAAGGTACTGTCACTGGCGGAGGCACATTCCCAAAAGGTACTGAAGTAGCCCTTACCGCAACACCCGATGAAAACTATGTATTCTCCAAATGGTCTGACGGAAGCACCGACAACCCCCGCTACATCCAACTGACCGAAGATTTGGACATCACGGCCATTTTCATAGAAAAAAGCACAGGAGGTAGCGATGACAACTTCGGGACATTCTCCGTAGGAGCAAACAAGACGGTTACTTTCTCACCGGGTAACTTGCAGTACCAAGCCTCAACCGGTACATGGCGTTTCGCCGAAAACGAGTGGGACTATGTAGGTAACAACAACGCAAAGATATCCTCCACCTATGACGGATGGATAGACCTGTTCGGATGGGGTACAGGTAACGCCCCCACGCTCGCTACTTACCTCGGTGACGATTATGCCGACTTTGTGGACTGGGGAACCAATACAGTAGGCGCGGATGCCCCGGATACATGGCGAACACTGACCTCGGACGAATGGGGCTACCTGATTAACACACGCGCAGACGCTGAACAAAAATACGGGGCTGCAAAGGTGAACGAAATAGGAGGACTTGTCATCCTGCCCGATATGTGGACACTGCCCTCTAATTGCAACTTCAAGGCTGGTATGATACCTGACGGAAAATATTCATGGTATGATGTAGTTCCCGAGAACACCTATACGGCAGAGCAGTGGAAAGCAATGCAGGAAGCGGGTGCTGTATTCCTGCCCGCTGCCGGATACCGGGGAGGTACTTCCGTCAGCTATGAGGTAGGTCGCTACTGGTCATCCGATCCCACATCCGATATATACAGCCGGGCATATAACCTGAACTTCAAAGCCTATGACTTGGAGGCAGAGGCTGAAAACGGTCGTTATTTCGGCGGTTCTGTCCGCCTCGTTAAGGACTTTGCTCAAGAGCAGCCCGAAGAACTTGAGCCGCTGCCGGGCAATGAAACAACCACTTTCGACTTCTCGCTGATCGGGCCTGACGGCTCGAAGATGCTGGGCGTTACTTTAGATGCTAAGGACAACTACAACAAGGAGGAAGGACGCATAGAAGTGGCTTCCACCAACACCGCCGCCGAGGTGGATGCCAAACTTGACAAGGCTTTCAGCGGAACGGCTTCACTCAAACCGTTCCTGCCCGGTACGATCACCTTCGAGCTACCCGCAGGGGAAGGCACAATAGAGATTGACTGCCAGACTATGCCCGGATACACACTCAATATACGGATAGCCGAATACGGTACGGCGTATATCACTTCCACCATCGAACAGGCTTTGAGAAGTAAGGCTACTGTCAATTATTCGGTAACGCAGAACACCTATGTGGTTATCTATCTTGAAGGTGCACCTGCCGGTTCTGCTCTTGCACGCATAGCACGCTCCGCTGCTGAAGAAAACGCAGGCGCATACATCTGGTCGATTACCGTCATACCCGACAAGACACCCACAGGCATCGATACAACCGACATACACCAATCCGCAAACGCCAAATTTGTCAAGGACGGCATACTCTATATCCGGCACAACGGCAGAGTCTATACCGCTCAAGGTGCAGAAGCAAAATAATTAACTTGTAATATGACATTACTTTTTATCCTTTCTTGGATATTAGGCCTTCAGCCGCTTCACGAAGCGGGCTACAGAGGCGAGGGAAAAACGATAGCCGTTATCGACTGCGGCTTCTACGGAGCAGATTCGGCTGCGTTTTTCCCTCAAGACCAAATCATCGGCATCTACGACCTCATCGAAGACGAATACCGTACCTACGGGATAACGGATATGTCGTTTGACCAGCACGGCTCGCTATGTCTGTCCACGATGCTGTACCGCTCCGACGAGTTTACGGGTACAGCCCCCGATGCCAAGTACATCCTGATTCGCACCGAGGAGTTGGACTACGAGGACCGCCGCGAGGTAGCGCGCCTCGCCGAAGGCATACGCCTTGCCGACCAATTAGGTGCGGACATCATCTCCATCTCATTGGGTTACAGCCGTTTTGACGATGCGGACAAGATGTTCAAGTTCGAGGAGTTAGACGGCAGCAGTCCCGCCTCGCTTGCTGCCACCGAAGCGGCACGCCACAACCGCCTCGTCTGCGTGGCGGCAGGCAATGAGGGCAACCGAACGGACTACACCCATATCACCGTGCCGGGAGATGCCGACTCGGTGCTGACTGTCGCCTCGGTGAACGAAGACTCACTGCCTTCGTCATTCACAAGTTACGGACCGATTGCCGCACCGCGTCCCAAACCGGAGATTGCCGCACCCGGAACGAAAGTGAACATCTTCGACCCCGCGATGCGGATTGTCCGCACAGGCAACGGCACCTCGTTTGCCACACCCGAAGTGGCAGGTATGGCTGCCTGCATCTGGCAAGCCCTACCCCACCTCACCGCAATGGAACTGCGCGAAAAAATCATCCAATCCGCCCATCTCTACCCCGACCACGACAACCGCATAGGCTACGGCATCCCTAATGCATGGTCAGTCTATGAAGCCGCTCGGACAGAAACGCTCACCGAACAGGTGTCCTATATCCGCCAACGCGAGAAAGTGCTGATTAACGGCAATTTGTACATCATTATTGACGGTGTACACTACCTGCCCACAGGACAAAAAGTCCGCTGAATACTGAATACTGATAGCAGAAAGCTGACCACTACAAAAAAAGGGTAAGCTGACTATATCGCACCGCTACAACCTCCTACCCTTGCTTCGGTCAAGACCTGGGGGAATTCAGAGGGAGCTGGTCGTATAGGACTTACCCTAAAACGCCGCAAAAGTACGGCAAACGTTTGATACAGCCAAATAAAAAAGGTGGAAAAGTTCATTCTTGACCAAATACTGTCCTTTCTTCCCTTCACTCCGAACGAAGACCAACAGTCGTTGCTTGCGTCCTTGGCGCGTTTTCTGCTGTCAAGAGCCCCCCGCAAAGCGTTCCTGCTGCGCGGCTACGCGGGTACGGGCAAGACCTCGGTCATAGCGTCATTAGTCAAGGCGATGCAGGCTATGCACTTGAATTGCGTACTGTTAGCCCCGACGGGACGTGCCGCCAAAGTGATGTCGCACTATGCCGGACTGCCGGCTTTCACCATCCACCGTTGGATCTATCGCGCCAATTCGTCAGCCGACCCGACGGGCGCACGCTTCAGCGTGGCGGACAATAAGTTGCGCGACACGCTTTTCATCGTGGACGAGGCAGGTATGATCAGCCATACGCGCGACAACGGCGTGTTCGGCACGGGCAGCCTCTTAGACGACCTGATTCGGTTCGTCTATACGCCGCAGGACAACTCCCTAAGCAACGGCAACGCACTCCTTCTCTTGGGCGACAACGCCCAACTGCCTCCCGTAGGACAGGACACATCACCCGCCTTGGAGCCGTCGGTATTAGCCGGATACAACCTCTCGCTCACCACGGCTACGCTCACCCAAGTAGCCCGACAGGCATTGGACAGCACCGTCCTCAAAAACGCTACCCTTATCCGTCAGACGCAACAGATCAACCTGACCGAAGGCAAAGACTTTCACCTGCTACGTCCCGCCGACCTGCAAGAGACTTTGGAGCAAGCCTACCGGCAGACAGGTATGGCGGAAACCATTATCCTCACGCGCAGCAACCGCAGAACCAACCTCTACAACCAAGGCATACGCGCTTCCATCCTCTTCCGCGAAGACAAAATAAGTGCGGGCGACCGACTGATGATCAGCCGCAACAACTACTTCTGGGCTGCAGACTACCAAGACATACCTTTTCTCGCTAACGGCGACACGATGGAGGTAACGCGCCTGCGCAACGAACGCGAGATGTACGGCTTCCGTTTCATTGACGCTTCGCTCCACCTGCTTGACTACGAATACGACCTCGATGCCACCCTCTGGTTGGACACCCTGACCACCGACACGCCGGAGGCGAACCTGACGCTGCAACGCACCCTCTACGAGCGGATTGCCGAAGATTATCCCGATGTGAAGAACAAACGGGAGCGCAACGAACTGATTCGTCAGTCGCCTTACTACCAAGCCCTTCAAGTGCGCTTCGCCTACGCCGTCACCTGCCATAAAGCGCAAGGCGGGCAGTGGGATACCGTCTTCATTGATACAGGACATAAGATGGAGGAAGTGCAGGACGACCCCTCTTTTCTGCGCTGGACTTATACGGCTCTGACACGCGCCAAACAGCAGGTCTATTGGCTCTCCTTATAACCCCGTGGCAGTCCCTACAGGCAGAGAATTCTTTTCCGCGATTTTTCTTGCATATCTCCGAAAAAAGCAGAACCTTTGCAGCCGAAAAGCAGCTGATGAACGTTAGTGATTCTTTAGTGATTCTTTAGTGATTCATTAGTGATTATTTAGTTATACATTAGTGACTAAACACTTCACACCGAAAGAACAGACTGCTAACACACTGTAATTAACACGTTAACACCACCTCAATATGGCTAAAGTCAACCTTACCCATCCTTTTGCCGAGATCCACGGTTCCATCGGCAAGGACAAGATTATCAATCGTCAGAAAAAGTACCGCGACGAACGCGGTCGGGTCATTCATGAGGGCATCCAGGAAGCCTATACCGTCAAGCACCCGCGCGACTACAAGAAGAACCCGCCCCAAGGTGCCGAACTCACCAATTTCAACCGCTGGACGGAAGCCTGTCGCCGTGCTTCACAGATTCTCTTTGTTGCACGCCTTGACAAAGCCCCTGCCGACCAACAACCGCAGCTCATCCGGCAGGAGCAGTTCAGCCGCCAATTATCCCATATCCCCGATTTCTACACGTTTGATGAAGCCCGCACGCTCCTCACCGACTACCGCGTACGTTATAACGCCCAACTACCCAACACACGCGGCAAGCACCCTGACCCGCAAGCGCCTATAGACCCGCTCACCGGTTCCGGCAAACGCTACTCCCAGTTCCCTGCCTTTCTCCGCGCTATCATCTACCATACCCTCAAATCCGCTGAGTAGTAATTATATTCTTCGTATTGTGCCGTCTGGCAGACGGCATCTTCTTGGTTGTTATAGGGCAATGCCATTGCTCGCCCCTTTCTTCCTTTGCGCCCGCATCAGATGCGGGCATCCTCTCCCCACCGGTCCTGTGCGCGGTCAGTTCGTGACCGCGAGCTACTACCTCCCGTCCAGACCTCGCCGCTGTTTCGGCGAGCTTCCGGATGAGCGTAGCGGTCCAGACTCTCCGGATTTTCCGATCCCTCTTGCCCTCTTTCGATAACCCGATATCTCGATCTGTCGATTTCTCGGGAAAGGCCTAAATCTGCCTATTTCTGCTTAAAGTGGCATATTTCCCTTCAAAAATTTGTATATGTCAAAAAATTTTTGTACCTTTGCACCCAAATTTGGTGCAAGGATGACGATAGCAGATATTCAAAACCTCATTAAGAACGGAGAGTCACGCACGTTGGAGCTGAAGAAGACCACA
>JAFUVS010000003.1 GCA_017471175.1 Paludibacteraceae bacterium
AAAAACGACCGTTTAAACGAAACAACAATAAGGTTGCATAAAGATATGAAAATGTTTTAGATAGATATTCAAATCTAATACATAAACAGCATTGTAAATATCGCATTTATAGTTAGGAATTACCTACCGTTATAAAGCAAACGACATAGCACCCCCTAAACCCAAAACCCGCTATGGAATTGCAAAATTCGGCACATAGGCATTCTTCTTCGACTTTTTCATTGTCGCGGTTCATTATACCGCCGAATAGTTGCAGAACGACAGGATAGATTATTGCTATCCATTTGTTGTTTATGCAACTTTTTTTGTTGTAGTTGTATGCATTATTTCAGAAAATAATGAAAAATAAAAGTTGGAAAATTCAAGAATAGCCACCGCCTCCAAACGTTGGAAACGGAAAGAGGAACGGAAGAAGGAGTTCTTTGACGTATTGATTTGCCTGAAAAATACAAAAATTGTACGATAAAATCGTACAGTTGAAAGTTACCGCACCCGACGGCAAACTCCGTCTCACCGATGACAACTGGAGAAAGAACTTGGCGATACGGTTATCTCCAAGCAGCGCGCAGTGAACTTCACTGCCCCTCCCGAAGAACTGCCGTTCAACGCTGAGGAAGACGAGAAATAATCCGGTGCAGACAATATCTGTTTTCAGGCAACGATGCAAATAGCGTCGTTGCTCTTTATTTTAGGCAAATCAATATATGAATATAAAACCTACACGAAGTAACAAACATTTACTAAATATAAACCCAAAAAAAACAAAAACATTATGAAAAAACTATTTCTTTTATTAACCGCCATCGTGCTGTGTTCAAGCATGACTTGGGCGCAAGGAAGTCTTGCACATTTCCCTTACGCGACAGCAGGAGTAACAATCTCTTCTGGTGATGGGAATAAAGTTGCTGCATCAGGTTGGGCAGACTGGGATTCGTCCTATTCAGGAACCTTTCTTCGTGTATTAGCAACAAATACTAATGCGTCTTCCTATAATTATTTACAAATATATTTTAAAGGAATCAGTACTCAAGTGTATAATAATGGTTCCGGAGGAACTTTTACTGGACCAGCAGTGGGTTCATATTCAACAATTGGTTACTCATGTGATAGTTATTTTAGTGAATGGTATGACTATAACTATAGTGGTGTCATAAAAATGGGAAAAACGAACTCTTGTGGATATTGTTATTTCGGTGCAATGATTGGATATTCAGCTGACGGTTCAACTCGCCCTAGTGTGACTGCGGATAATACAAAGTGGTTAAATGCTTATACTTATTCTGTTGAAGTAGGCAAAGGAGGAACCATGTATATCGCCATTAGAAATAATGAAACAAACGCCTTGGAAATAACTATTGGGGAGCCTAAACCCTCGTATAGCGTATCGGTATCATCTAATAACACCTCATTAGGTACAGTAAATTCAGCAGGAAATTCTTATTCGGAAGGAAATAGTTCTGACATATTCACTGCATCTGCTACAACGGGTGTATTCGATGGCTGGTATTTGGATGAGAATAAAGTAAGTTCAAGCACATCGAATTATACCATTTCTAATGAAGGCTCATCTATCCAATTATTGAACTTACAGAGCGACCACGTTTTGGAAGCTCGGTTTAATGCGCCGAGTGGTTCTTATGCAGTAAACTACGGTGTCAGCCCTACGGGAGCCGGTTCGATTATAAGCGCCACGTATGGAGATGCTCCAGGTACATCTTTTGATAACGGTGATGAATTAGAAGGCGGCACCTCTGTTACACTGACTGCCGGCAATAACTCTGGTTATCGTTTTGACAAGTGGAGTAATAATGCCACTGCCAACCCCTATACTTTCCTGTTGAGTAAGGACACCACTTTGACAGCTCAGTTTATCAAAACGTATGTTATTACGGCTACAAGCAGTGTCGGAGGTTCTGCAACCGGCAGTGGTACGTATGATGTAAATGCTCAAGCAACTTTGATTGCGACTTCCACCGACGAGCATCTGTATTTCTTTGACCACTGGTTGAAAGGCGAAGATACATATGCAGGTGGTGCAACCATCAACCCGACAGTGACGGCTGATGCAACTTATACCGCAGTTTTCCGTCCGGCAAGTATTGGTACTATTACCGCCAATGTTTCACCTGCAGCAAGCGGCAGTGTTACAGTCAATCAGCCAAGTACAGCAGGCGGAACGGCGGTTACGCTGACTGCTGCTGCAAACGACGGATATACGTTTACTGGTTGGGATGACGACAACGATGGTACTATTGACAACACCGCCCCAACCCGCACCGTGTATGTGGACGGAACAAAGGAATATACCGCAAAATTTGTTGAGGGTGTTACCATTGACGTACAAGCGGCTATGACCGAAAATCATGGTTGGGGCTGGGGCGATTGCTTCTACTATTGGGCAAAAGCGTATGGTTATGACATAATGATACGGGGTGCCGACAATCTTGTATATACGGCAAATGAGGATTTTGGAATATCCGAGATAAACACTTCGGAATCATATATAAATGATCATGGTACGACAGTACGCTTCACCGCTTTTGACGCACGTTTTTACAATCAAGGAGGTAAGAAAGTGTTGGAAGCTAATGCTGTAGGTAATAACGGAAAGAACTATCATCTTATTCTGCGTGGTGTGGGTATTGATAGCGATGACACCGCACAAAACTATAACCAGACATTCACAAGTGGACAAGTCGAAATTAGACCGGGAAATGATAATGTAACAGACATAAAATGGTTCAGAGGACAAAATGGAAGTGGAGAATCTTATACTACCACATGGTGCAGCCACTTGTTCTTCAAATTAGATCAAACACAATGTGGTACTATACCATCGGGTATCTATCCAATCAATGATACCCAGCAAGCGGGAACAGTCGTATCTACTTTTGGATCAAATAATCAATCCTATGGGTCTTATTTTGTACAGTCATATCTATATTATGTTCCTGTAACTGGTTGGGTTGAGGTTGTTAATCGTGATGAACAATATTATGTATATGCAGACGCATATAATTCACGCGGTTATGATTATAAAACGACTTACGGAACAGCACCTTATACAGTTACCGTATCTGGCGATGCTAATGGAACAGCAGGTATTGTATGGCATTCAAATAACTGCGGTGATGTGGTCTATGGAGCAGGCACACAGAAATTCTTCTCCGGCAACTCTATCACACTTACTGCCACTCCCAACAGCGGCTACGAGTTCTGGCGCTGGTCGGACGAAGATGCTTCTGTAAAGACATCTGCATACGGAGCTTCACGTAACGTAACCGTCAGCGGTAATCTTACTCTGCAAGCCATCTTCCGTGTTGCAGGTCCTGTTTCGCCCAACATCACTTTGTGCGAGAACTGCAATGATGCCCACTACAACACCTTCAAAGCCACCTATGGCGGATCGGCAGGCGTGGGCGTGAACGTAACCTACCCCCGTCAGTTCACCGCAAGTCGCTGGTCCACGATGTGCCTGCCGTTCAGTCTTGACCTCGCTACAATGATTGCCAACAAGATGTACGGTTGCGTCTATGAGTTCAAATACGCTACGGGTAATGCTAACGTAGGCAGCGGCGTAAACCTCTACTTCTCCAATGCCAAGAGCATCGAAGCAGGTAAGTGCTATATCGTCAATGCCAATGATGCTTTGGCTGAAAAGACCTCGTTCGTGTTCAGCGGCGTTACGATTGACCTATCGAAGGATAACGGAGTAGCCTTGACCTCTGTGGGAGCCTACAACAACCTGCCGAGCTATAAGTCGGAAGGTACGATTGAGTTGGTCGGCACACTGCGTAACGGTACGCTAAAAGGCTCTGCTACGGGCAATACGTATATGGGCTTGAAGAACAACAAGATTTACTATCCGAACACCGATACGGGCAGCACGATATGGGCGTATCGCGGCATATTCCGCAGCTCGGAAATTTTGGATAAGGAGAGTATGCAGAAGATGCGCATTATCGTGGACGGCGAAGACCGTGGCGAATTGATCATTGATGCGGACGGGGACATCCTCGCTCCAAGCGATGCTCAAAGCCGCAAGTTCATCCGTGACGGCGTACTCTATATCGAGCGCGAAGGCGTTGTCTATGATGCACAAGGAAAGAGAGTGGAGGGGATGTAGTTAACACATAGACGATTAAACCTACTAAATCACTTGTCAACGCATAAACCCATAAACTTATCAACCCATAAACCAAAAAAAGCATTAGGCTCGTTCGTAGGGGGGGATTGCAGATTTCTAATCTGTGAATCTTCAAAGGGGTTTTTCTTGCGAACGAGCCTTTTGCTTTTTTAACGGTAAAAGCGATATTTTCCGAATAAATACGGCAAAAACTTGTGCTATACAAGATTTTGCCGTATTTTTGCGCACTTTTGAGCCGTTTATGGTATTCTTGTTTACTTTATGGGGCTTTTTTATTGTTTGTGCGGCAAATAAAATAAACTCAATATAAACTTAATTTTTATTTTCTTATGTGGTTAAAAGATTCTTCCATTGGACGTAAACTCGTAATGAGTATCACGGGTACGTTCTTGGTTCTTTTCCTTCTCTTCCACGGCAGTATGAACCTCTGTCTCGTCATCGATGACATCTTCGGGACATCCGCCTACAACTGGATTTGCAGTATGTTGGGTGCGAACTGGTATGCCGTTATCGGCACACTCATTCTTGCCTTGGCAGTAGTTGTTCACTTTGCGTATGCCATCGTGCTGACCGTTCAGAACCGCCGTGCGCGCGGTAACGACCGTTATGCCGTTGAGGCACGCCAGGAAGGTGTGGACTGGGCATCGAAAAACATGCTCGCTTTGGGTATTATTGTACTGGGCTTCCTTGTGCTGCACCTCTACAATTTCTGGTTCAAGATGCAGTTTGCCGAACTGACGGGCATTGAGACTTCGATGTTCGACCCGCAGGACGGCAGTGCTATCGTTAAGGCTCTGTTCACCGACGGCTGGTGCGGCATCGTGTATTGCCTGCTCTACATCGTATGGCTCTGTGCCTTGTGGTTCCACCTCAGTCACGGCGTATGGTCGGCTATGCAGACCATGGGTCTGAGTAACAACAAGTGGCTCCCCCGCATTAAGGTGATCGGCACGGTAGTGGCTACCCTTACCGTTGGTCTGTTTATGGTCGTTATTCTCTATTTCTTGGGAGTGAATATCGGTCAGATGTGTGCGTAATTCATTAAGTAGAATTTTCAATCGGATAAGATTATGAGTAATACGGAAGATTTATTTGCAGCTGCCAAAGAGGTTGCAGGCAAAGTGAAGGACACGGTTCAAGCCGTTAAAGAGGCTGTGCAGGAAGCGACAGAAACCGTTCTGGAGGTGAAAGAGGCCGTGCAACAGGAAACTGCCAAACAGGCTAACATCATCACGCCCAAGATGGCGAAGATTCCGGAGGGACCATTGGAGAAGAAATGGACGAACTACAAGGATCATCAGAAATTAGTCAACCCCGCCAACAAACGTCGTTTGGACGTGATAGTAGTAGGTACGGGTTTGGCAGGTGCTTCGGCTGCCGCTACTCTTGCTGAGTTGGGCTTCAATGTGCTGAATTTCTGCATTCAAGACTCGCCCCGTCGTGCGCACTCCATCGCCGCACAAGGCGGTATCAACGCGGCAAAGAACTACCAGAACGATGGCGACTCTGTTTATCGCCTTTACTACGACACTATTAAGGGCGGCGACTATCGTGCTCGCGAAGCGAACGTCTATCGTCTGGCTGAAGTGTCGAACAATATCATTGACCAGTGCGTGGCACAAGGTGTACCTTTCGCCCGTGAATACGGCGGTCTGTTGGACAACCGCTCGTTCGGCGGTGCACAGGTCAGCCGTACTTTCTACGCCAAAGGTCAGACCGGTCAACAGTTGCTCTTGGGTGCCTACTCGGCTTTGAGCCGTCAGATCGGCAAAGGCAAAGTGAAGATGTACAACCGCCACGAGATGTTAGACATCGTGATGATTAAGGACGAGAACGGCGAAGAGCGCGCGCGCGGTATCATCGCCCGCAACCTCGTTACGGGTCGCATCGAGCGTTTCTTTGCGCACGCAGTCGTGGTGGCTTCCGGCGGCTACGGCAACACGTTCTTCCTCTCTACCAACGCAATGGCTTCCAACGGCTCGGCTGCTATGCAGATGTACCGCCACGGTGCTTATTTCGCTAATCCCTGTTATGCGCAGATTCACCCCACGTGTATTCCTAAGCACGGTGACTTCCAGTCCAAACTGACACTGATGTCGGAGTCGTTGCGTAACGACGGACGTATATGGGTGCCCAAGAAATTGGAAGATGCCAAGCGTCTGCAGAAAGGCGAAATCAAGGGTCGCGACATCCCCGAAGAGGATCGTGACTACTACCTTGAGCGTCGTTATCCTGCTTTCGGTAACCTCGTACCTCGCGATGTGGCTTCACGTGCTGCCAAAGAGCGTTGCGATGCCGGCTATGGCGTAAACAACACCGGTCTGGCTGTTTTCCTCGACTTCAGCGAAGCCATCCAGCGTCTCGGAAAAGACGTAGTAGCCCAGAAGTACGGCAACCTCTTCCAGATGTATGAGAAGATTGTGGATGAGAACCCCTACGAAAACCCGATGATGATCTTCCCCGCTATCCACTATACGATGGGTGGTATCTGGGTGGACTACGAGTTGCAAACGAGCGTCAAGGGCTTGTTCTGCATCGGTGAAGCCAACTTCTCCGACCACGGAGCCAACCGTCTCGGTGCGTCGGCTCTGATGCAGGGGCTGGCGGACGGCTACTTCGTTCTGCCTTATACCATTCAGAACTACTTGGCAGACCAGATCGGCGTGGCTCGTATGAGTACCGACCGTCCCGAGTTCGATGCAGCCGAGAAAGCCGTTCAGGACAAGATTGACCGTCTGATGAAGATTCAGGGCAAACGCTCGGTGGACAGCATTCACAAAGAACTGGGTCTCATTATGTGGGACTTCGTAGGAATGGGACGTACCGCAGAGTCGCTCAAGAAAGCAGTTGAGAAAATCAATGCCTTGAAGAAAGAGTTCTGGAGCAACGTCTATATCCCGGGTAAGGCCGATTCGCTCAACAACGAGTTGGAGAAAGCCCTTCGTCTGGCTGACTTCCTTGAGATTGGCAAACTGATGGCTATCGATGCACTCAACCGTGAAGAGTCCTGCGGCGGACACTTCCGCGAGGAGTATCAGACCGAAGAAGGCGAAGCACTCCGCCAGGATGATAAGTTCTCGTATGTGGCTTGCTGGAAATATATGGGCGAAGACAAAGACCCCGTACTCATCAAAGAGCCTTTGGACTACGAGTTTACCGAACGCAAGACACGTAACTATAAGAGTTAGTTGAAAGTTGAATGTGTAAAGTTAAAAGAAGTATGACAGTTTAACAGACTGACAGAAAAAAGTTTAATCATTTAAAAAGTTTATAGTTATGGATCAATATATTGATATTAAAGTGCGGGTTTGGCGTCAAGCCGGACCGAAGGCACAAGGTCATTTTGAGACCTACGAACTCAAACACGTCTTCCAGGGAGCATCTTTCCTTGAGATGATTGACATCCTAAACGAGCAACTCATAGCGGAGCACAAAGACCCCATCGCATTTGACCACGATTGCCGTGAGGGTATTTGCGGAATGTGCTCGATGTATGTGAACGGTCATCCGCACGGACCTGACAGCGCGATTACTACCTGCCAGTTGCACATGCGTAAGTTCCACGACGGCGAGACCATCACCGTTGAACCGTGGCGCAGTCGTGCCTTCCCCGTTATCAAAGACTTGATGGTAGATCGTCAAGCTTACGACAAGATTATGCAGGCGGGAGGTTTCGTATCGGTGAACACGGGCGGCGTACCGGATGCTAATGCCATTCCCATCCCGAAGCCCATCGCTGATGAGGCAATGGATGCAGCATCCTGTATCGGTTGCGGAGCGTGCGCGGCGGCTTGTAAGAACGGTAGTGCTATGCTCTTCGTGGCAGCCAAGGTCAGCCAGCTCAACCTCCTGCCCCAAGGCAAAGCGGAGAAACACCAACGTGCTAAGGCGATGTTACAGAAGATGGACGAACTCGGTTTCGGTAACTGCACCAACACGGGTGCCTGCGCCGCCGAATGTCCCAAGCAGGTCAGCCTCACCCATATCGCCCGCCTCAACCGCGACTTTATAGGTGCCAAGTTCTGTGATTAAGCAGATAAGAACTCAATAAAAAGAATAGGATTGCCAAAACGGCAATCCTATTCTTTTTGAAGTATGTTTGAAAATAAATAATCAGAGGATAGCTTGATAGCCGGCAGCATCTAAAAGCGAGTCCATTTCGCTTGCGTCCTTGACAGCAATCTTAATCATCCAGCCTTCACCGTACGGGTCGTTGTTAACCAATTCGGGTTGGTCGTTGAGAGCTTCGTTCACTTCCAAAACTTCGCCGGTAACGGGCATATTAAGGTCGCTGACGGTCTTAACGGCTTCTACGGAACCGAACACTTCGTTTTGACCAACGGTTTCACCCACCGTATTGATGTCCACAAACACGATTTCGCCCAACTCAGACTGAGCATAATCGGTAATACCCACGTAGGCTTGATCGCCCTCAAGGCGAATCCACTCATGATCCTTCGTGTACTTCAGATTTTGAGGAATGTTCATTGTTATTGATTTTTAAGATTGGTTTTCTCGTTTTTTTCTTTATCGGAAGTCTTTCCGCAGAGTTTCCCCTCAATTCTTTATTGTACAGTAACTTGCTGTTCGCCGAGGATAGACATTGCGCAACGGAAGCCGATGGTATTCGAGCTCTTGTCTTGATCCAAGTAGCGGCGTGTAGAGGGGTTGAGCCAATAGATACGGTCTTTCCAAGAGCCGCCCTTATAGACGCGAGCCGTCTTGGTGATACGCGGAGCCAAGATGTCAGAAGGGTCTGTCTTGAACACCGTATCATACCCCATGTGGGCATAAATCTCGCGGGTCATTGAGTCGCGCTCCAACGGGTAGTCGGTCGGAATGAAAGCGGTAGAGTCACCGTCTTTCCAGTCGCGTTTATCGTCCTCAAACGAGTAGGTGATTTCGATACAGCCGATAGAGTCCATTATCATACGTCCGTTCTCATCGCGTTTTGGCTGCGAGAAGATATTACCGCGGAACGAGTTGTACTCGGAAGTCTCTTGGAAAGAGGTCTCACGATATACGTCCAAAACCCATTCGTTGACGTTACCTGCCATATTATACAGACCGAAATCGTTCGGAAGGAATGCATCTACCGGACCGGTGATAACGTAATTATCGTTCAGTTTGCCGCTCATACCCATCATGTCGCCTCGTCCGCGAACGAAGTTGGCTTGCAGGCGACCGATGTTCTCTTTACTTAAGTCTCTGGGGTGGTAGCCCGACCACGGATAAATTTTGCCCTCAATGCTCAAACCGTCGTCTTCGGCATAAGGAGCATACGCGGCAAATTCCCATTCTGCCTCTGTCGGTAAGCGGAATCCGATGACCATTATACCGTCACCGTGATTGACTTTACGGGGTTGACCGGTATATTTATCGATGATGGGGCGGTTACCGTATTCGGGCTGATACTCATCCGAATTGAGGTATTTCTCGGTATTGAACACAAAGTGCTGGCGTACCCATTCGTAAGGAGGATAGTATTCTACACGCACTTTGGTGGAATCTTTCGGGTTGGGGAACTCTTTGCTGACCATTTTGAATCCGGGATGCGTACGTTCCCACTCTTGTACTTCAGCGGGACGGTTATCTACTTCCTGTGCCGCACCTTCTTCTTCGCCTTCTTCCTCTTCGTATTCTTCCTCATATTCTTCGCCTTCTTCTTCGCCTTCACCTACTGCTACGGGTTGCTCGGCGGGCGTACGGTCTTCTTGGTAGATAAGAGGAGTCAATTCGTTGAAAGGCGGACGGGCTATCTCGCCGCAACTCCACAATGCCAATTCGTTAACACGGTCGGTACGCCACTGGCAATACGCCATTGCCTGGTTCCAACTAACGCCGACTACGGGATAGAAACTGAATGCGGGATGGTGGAAATAGAATTGGAGATACGGCTCGTTGTAAGCCATTTCTTCACGCCAAACAGTAGTGTCGGGGATGGCACGTTTAACTAAATCTATATTGGTATTCCCGAAGACGACCCGCATCCAGCGGATATATTCGTTCCAGTCGAGGTTGGTAATCTCGTACTTGTCCATATAGAACGAACTAACCGTTACGGAACGGGACATATTATCTCGCGGCGCGGTGATAAACTCATCTTTCTCCCCGATGGTAAACGAACCGCCTTCTATGGCAACCATACTGGACGGCGTACCATAGGAAACGCCTTCAATCGCTTCAAAATAAGTAGTTTTCTTGTCGTAGTAATTCCAACCGGTAGCGTGAGAAACCTTGGTGTTCAACTCGCGTTTGCTGCATGCGCCAAAGAGAACAACCAGCGCAATTAGTACGATTTGAGATACTTTGTTCATATACGTATTTTTATACTATTTCCGTTTCAGCCCGCAAAGATAAGTTTTTTTTGGTATGTGCACGAAACTTTTTGCGAAAATTATTCAAAAAATGTGTTTTTCTTCTCTCGAAGGTACAAAAATCTTGCAAAATGCAGAAAAATTCGTAGCAAATAGCGGAATTGTTGTACCTTTGCGAGCCAAAAATCGGATTATGCATTCACTACGTTTTGGAAAAAGACTCGTTGAACTCACATCGCCGCAGGTAATGGGGATTGTGAATATAACCCCGGACAGTTTTTCAGTTCACTGTTCTTCGTGCAGTGAAGCCGAAGTGCTTGCTTCCGTATCGAATATGCTGCAAGCAGGAGCGGATATAATTGATGTGGGCGGCTATAGTACGCGTCCCGGAGCTGCTTTCGTGAGCGAAGAAGAGGAGTGGCATCGCGTCAGTGTGGCATTGCGGGCTATTCGTTCAACGTGGAAAGATGTAATCATTTCTTTGGATACGTTCCGCAGCTCCATAGCGCAAAAGGCGATAGAGCAGTACGATGTGCAGATTATTAACGATGTGTCGGGCGGACAGTGGGACGAACGAATGTATGATATTGTTTCGTGCGCGCGTGTTCCATATATATTGACACACACGCGATGGATTACGCCCTCGCAGGAATCAGCATCCGCATGCGAGGATGTGGTTAGCGAAGTGTTGCATTTTTTAGAGGAGCGTTTGAACCGTTTGCATCGGATGGGTGTGTCCGATGTGATTATAGACCCGGGCTTCGGATTAGGTAAGAGTATAGAAGAAAGTTATACTTTGCTTCGCGAATTGGATGTGTTTCAGGTGCTTCAATGTCCCGTTTTGGCAGGTATGTCGCGCAAATCGATGCTCTTCAAGCCGTTAGGGATTACACCTTTAGAAGCTCTTAACGCTACCACTGCAGTCAATATGTTGGCTCTATCGCACGGAGCAGACATCTTGCGCGTACACGATGTACTCGAAGCGCGCCAAGCCGTGCAACTATACCGAATGACCTATCCGAAGGACTAATGTAAGTTTTAGTACTATGTTTTTTCCGGCTTTTACCCTCAAGGACTTAATAGATATACTGCTGATTGCCACAATTTTGTATGGGGTATTCCGTTTGCTGCGTCATAGCGGTGCGGTCAATTTGTTTTGGGGTATATTGCTCTTCATACTGACTTGGTTTATAGTTAGTTATGTGTTTCAGTTGGAGCTGACAGGTGCTTTATTTGATCGTATCATCAGCGTTGGGGCTATTGCGCTGATAGTCATCTTTCAGAATGAGATTCGCTCTTTCTTCAATCATTTGGGGTTGCGTATGGGCAAAATGTCGCGAATCTTTCGCTCTGCCACATCGGTGGAGTCGCAACAAGTCTTGCAGCAGGTGGTGATAGCCTGTTCGCACATGGCGAAGCAACGCACCGGTGCGCTTATCGTCTTGACCAACAAGCAGGATCTGTTGGAGTATGCCGAAACAGGCGAGTTTATTGATGCCGATGTGTCCACGCGGTTGATAGAGAACATCTTTTTCAAGAACTCGCCACTGCACGACGGAGCACTCATTATCCACAAAGACAGGTTGTACAGTGCCGCTTGTGTGTTGCCCATCTCTGCCAATCGCAATCTGCCCAAGCATTACGGATTGCGCCATCGAGCCGGCTTGGGAATATCCGAAAAGACCGATGCGGTAGCCGTGGTAGTGAGTGAAGAGACGGGACATATATCGGTGGCGCACGAAGAAAAGATGACGGAGGTGGAGGTCGATGAATTATTGGATGTACTCTTAGTGGCTTTAGATTCTAAAAAACAGATTAACAATATATAAACGTATGACATACAAACGAACATTAGTTACTTCGGCACTGCCGTATGCCAATGGTCCGGTGCATATCGGTCATTTGGCAGGAGTCTATGTGCCGGCAGATATTTACGTAAGGTATCTTCGTCTTCGCGGGCAGGACGTACTTTTTGTTTGCGGTAGTGACGAACACGGCGTGCCGGTAACCATCCGTGCGCGCAAGGAGGGTATCACCACGCAGCAGGTGGTGGATCGTTATCACGAACTCATCAAGCGGTCGTTTGCCGATTTCGGCATCTCGTTTGATATCTATTCGCGGACTACGAGTGCCATCCACCATCAGTTCGCGGCTGACTATTTCCGCCGCTTGTACGACAACGGCAAGTTCATAGAGCAGACTACGGAGCAGTTCTATGACCCCGAAACGGGCGAGTTCCTGACCGACCGCAATATCCGAGGCGAGTGTCCGCACTGCCATTCGTTAGGTGCCTACGGCGACCAGTGCGAGAAATGCGGTTCGGCTCTCTCGCCGGATGAGTTGATTAACCCGTATAATGCTATCAACGGCAATCCGTTAGAGAAAAAGAGTACTTCCCATTGGTATCTGCCCTTGGATCAGTATCAGCAGTGGTTGGAGCAGTGGATACTGGAAGATCATAAAGAGTGGCGTGCGAATGTCTATGGTCAGTGTAAGTCGTGGTTGGATAACGGGCTCAAGCCTCGTGCCGTAACGCGCGACTTGGACTGGGGTATCCCCGTACCCGTAGAAGGAGCGGACGGCAAAGTGCTGTACGTATGGTTTGACGCACCAATCGGCTATATATCCAATACCAAAGAACTATGCGATGCGCAACCGGAAAAGTACGGTAAATGGGAAACGTGGTGGAAAGACAAGGAGACGCGTCTGATTCACTTTATCGGGAAGGACAATATCGTGTTCCACTGCATCGTCTTCCCCACGATGCTCAAGGCTGACGGCTCGTATATATTGCCCGACAATGTGCCGGCGAACGAGTTTTTGAACCTTGAAGGGGACAAGATTTCTACATCGCGCAACTGGGCGGTATGGCTCAACGAGTATTTGGACGATTTCCCCGGTAAGCAGGATGTGTTGCGCTACGTGCTGACCGCCAATGCGCCGGAGACCAAAGACAACGACTTCACGTGGGCAGATTTCCAGGCGCGCAATAACAACGAACTCGTCGCTATCTATGGTAATTTTGTCAACCGCGCTTTGGTACTGACCCAGAAGTATTTCGGTGGCAAAGTACCAGAACTTCATTCGCTGACAGAGTATGACGAGCAGACGATTGCCGCTTTCCGCGATGTGAAAGAGCGGTTGGAAGGTTTGTTGGACACGTTCCGTTTCCGCGACGCACAAAAAGAGGTGATGAATCTGGCGCGCATCGGCAATAAGTATCTTGCCGATACGGCTCCTTGGACAACCGCCAAGACGGATATGGAGCGTACTGCCACCATCCTGTCGGTCGCCTTGCAGATTGTTGCCAATCTCAGTATCGCTTTTGAGCCATTCCTTCCTTTCTCATCGAAGCGTCTTAGAGAGATGCTTCGCCTGCCGGAATTGCGTTGGGAACAGTTAGGCAGTCTCAATCTGCTTCCTGTCGGTCACGAGTTGGGTGAGGTGTCGTTGCTCTTTGACAAGATAGAAGATACGGCAGTTCAAGCGCAGTTGGATCGTTTGGCTCGTATCAAGGAAGAGAATGAACGCCTTCAGAAAGAGGAAGATATGAAGAACTGGCAACCCGCTCCGATAAAAGGTGTGGTAACGATAGATGATTTCGATAAGTTGGATATCCGTGTGGCTACCGTTCTGGATTGTCAGCCGGTAAAGAAGTCCGAGCGATTGCTTTCGTTCCGTTTGGACGATGGTATGGGCGGTCGCACCATATTAAGCGGCATCGCGCAGAGTTATCCCGATCCGTCCGTGCTGATAGGCAAGCAAGTGCTTTATATCGCTAACTTCCCGCCGCGCAAGATGATGGGACAAACGAGCGAGGGTATGATACTCAGTGCTGTCAATGCGGATGGCAAGTTAGTGGTAACGACTGTCAGCCGAGATGTGCGTAATGGAGTTCAAGTGGGCTGATTTCTCTATGCGACAGTATGCGATATATAAGAGAAGTGATGTCGGTCATTCCGTTGCGACCGACATCACTTTCTTGGTTGCGGAGGATGGGATCGAACCACCGACCTTCAGGTTATGAGCCTGACGAGCTACCACTGCTCTACTCCGCGATATTATATTAGGTTATTCCCTAATCGGGCTGCAAAAGTACTGCTAATTTTTGAAGTAGCAAATTTTTTCTTTAAAAAAGTGCATTTTTGTGCGTTAATTGTATATTTAGTCTTTTAGATTATGCTTTCAGAGCCTCAATATCCTGCTTTAGCCGTTGATGCGGCTTGTTCCGGCAATCCGGGTACGCTTGAGTTTCGTGCCGTCATTGTGGATTCACCTACGGCGAGTCAAAGTGCGAACGGCACGCAGGTGTTCCATCGCGGTCCATACGCGCAAGGAACAAATAATATCGGCGAGTTTCTCGCCTTGGTATTGGGCTTGGCATACGTCCAAAAGTATCGGTTGGATTGGCCTATCTATACGGACAGTATAACGGCATTGTCTTGGGTAAGGCAGCGCAAATGTAAGAGCAAGATAGAGTGGGGGAAGCAGAATGAGGAGTTGTTTTATGCCGTTCGCAAGGCGGAGGCGTGGCTGCATACACATAATTGGACAACGCCGATTCTCAAATGGGAAACGCGGCTATGGGGAGAGATTCCTGCCGATTTCGGGCGAAAGGGCTGAAAATGAAGATGAAAGATGAGAGTTGAATGAAGTTGAAAGTCTAAAGAAGAAAGAAAGGATGAAAAAGAAAAAAGTCTGTCTGACGAAGGTCGGACAGACTTTTTAATTACAAGCAAGGCTGAATTAGAGAGCCAATTTGGCACCTGCTTTGAACTTAACAACGTTCTTGGCGGGAATGTCAATAGCTTTACCGGTAGCGGGGTTGACACCTTTGCGAGCGGCGCGTTTGCCAACAGAGAAAGTACCGAAGCCAATCATTTGAACGTTATCGCCCTTTTTCAGAGCCTCGATTACAACTTCCATAGCAGCCTCAACGGCTTTGGCGGCATCCACTTTCGTCATTTCGGCTTTTGCTGCAACGGCAGCAACGAGTTCACCTTTGTTCATAAATTGATAGTTTTATAATTAAACGTTTAATTAAGAATAGGATTATCTCCTAATTCGGTCGCAAAGATACAGCCATTTTCTTTTCATACAAATTGTTTTGCAAAAAAATCATATTTTTTTGCTTACTTTTGGTATTTTTTGCTTGGGAATGCTGCCATTTTGTGTGTTTCAACTATTTGCAGTACCTTTGGCACGCATTTTGACCGATTGAATGTGCAATATATATAAGAACACAATCTTTTAGGGTACTATGTTTAATAATCTTCCTCGTTCAACCCGTTATTTGTTGATTGCCAATTTAGTGATGTGGCTGTTGGACGAAACGATGCAACGTTACGGCATTCACCTTACCGCTTTATTGGGACTTCATTATTGGTCGGCTCCCGGTGTGCATATATGGCAGCCTGTTACCTATATGTTTATGCACGGCGGTTTTCGTCACTTGTTTTTCAATATGTTCGCGCTCTTGATGTTCGGTCCTGTATTGGAGCGAGAGTGGGGGGAAAGGAAGTTTTTGCTGTATTATTTCGTGTGCGGTTTGGGTGCCGCGCTTGTTCAGGAGGTGGTATGGTGTGTGCAGTTGCAGGCATTATTAGGGCAGTATAGCGAATTGCAGGTGGCGGCGTATGCCTCGCAGATGGTAACAATCGGGGCGAGCGGAGCCGTGTTCGGCATTTTGTTCGCATTTGGCTGGCTGTTCCCGGATGTGCCGATGTTTCTGTTTTTCATTCCCATTCCGATACGTGCGCGCACGATGGTGATTATCTACGCGTTGATTGAATTGGCTGAAGGTTTTTCGTCCATACCGGGCGATAACGTGGCGCATTTTGCCCATTTGGGCGGTATGTTGTTCGGCTGGCTGCTACTTTATTATTGGCGCAGAGGGGGCGACAAGAGTTTTTCAACGCTGTTTTCTCGTTTTGTATGGAAGAAGCATCCTACAGCAGATAACGAGGGGAAGTCAAAATTCTCCGGCTATCATTATCAGCGAAGATTGGATGATTAGTATTGTAGGGTAGTTTTGTCAGGAACGATGGATTAAAAACGCTTTTCGGATAAATGAAAGCATATATAATAAGGTACAAGAATGAATACGATTAAAATTACTCTTTTCAGCTGCTTGGCATTATCTGTGCTGACCGGTTGTATTCCACGGCGTATGACTCTGTTTAGTGAGTCGGGTGGTATTGACAATGCCGAATACCGTCAGCCTGATGTACCGAGTTTCGTAATAGAGAAGGGTGATGCTGTCAGCATACAGTTCTTCGGTCAGGATAATGAGGCTGTTAACCCGTTTAATATAGGTGAAGCACGCTATATAGTCGATGCGGAAGGCAATGTAACTCTGCCTGTTATAGGCAAAGTGAATGTAGCCGGAAAAACCGTTTTAGAGGTGCAGAAGCAGTTAGAGCTGCAAGCCTCGCAGCACCTGCGTCATCCTGTCGTGAGGGTACGTATCCACAATACGCAGGTGACGGTAATCGGCGAAGTGAAACGCCCCGGTACGTTTGCTATCGAAACGCCCGTTACCTTGTTGGCAGCATTAGGTATGGCAGGCGATATGTTGCCCAATGCGCGGCGAGACAACGTACTCGTACAGCGACAAAGCAACGGAAAAGTCTTTCAGTATAGGGTCAATCTGCTCACCGATGAATTGTTTTCTTCCCCTTGTTACTACCTTCAGAAAGGCGATGTGGTCTATGTCAGTCCGCGCTATAAGTCTTCTCATCGTTAACCCCAATAAATAGAACGGATATGGATGATTGGAAAAAAATAATACGCTGGTCGCTGCGTAAGTGGTATCTGTATGCCTTGAGCCTTTTTGTATGTTTAGTTATCGGATTTGTCTATTATCGTTATTCGCCTTCTATGTATCGCGTCAGCGCATCGTTGATGTTGCGTCGACAGGCGGAGCATAACACACCAAATACGCAAGACCAACTGATTGGTATGATGGGATTTGGCGGCGAAAAGTCCGCCGTTGATGAAGTGGAGGTGCTGACCTCTTCGGTATTGATGGAGCAGGTGGTGGAACGTATGCGTCTGCACACACTATACTACGAGCGCGTCAATCATCAGTGGAAAAACCTTTATCCTAACCTCCCTTTTACGCTTGTTTTACCTACCGAAAGTCCCAATCTGCGAGCCACTTTGAATGTGAAAAATGGCGAATACTCGCTTTGTATAGAGGATGATAAAAAGCAGAAATCAGAGGCAAGCGTCAAGGATCTTCGTCAGCCCTTCCCGATGCATATAGGCGAGGTGCGCATAGTGGCGCAAGTCCCCGTCAAAGAAGGTAAGTACCGTGTGGATTATATGACTACGGATTGGGCGGTACAAGAATTCCGCGACCGCGTGAATGTAAGTCGCAGTTCACGTGAATCGCGTATTCTTCACTTGACTGCAACCACGGCAGACGATGTATTGATGCGCGATGTGATAGGTCAAATGCTGTCTATTTACCACCACGAATCGGCATCCGACAAGAATGTAATAGCGCGTGAAACCGAAACGTTTTTAGCGGAACGAATAGCCATTGTAGCACGTGAGTTGGATAGCACGGAAGTGGCGTTGGAGGCGTATAAACGCGCGCATCAAATAGCCAATTTGGATGTGGCGGCGGAGAGTTATCGCACTACGGGCGATATGTACGAGCAGCGCATAGCGCAGTTGGATGCCGACCTTGCTATACTGGACTTTATGGCAAAGCAGTTGCGCGATATGGGCGATAACTATACGGTATTGCCGTCTAATACCGCCATCTCCGACCGAGCACTGGCGGAATTGGTCAGCATATACAATACATTGGTGTTGAATCGTGAGAAGTTGTTGCAAACCGCATTACCGGGCAATCCTTCATTGGATAGCAAGACGGAGCAAGTCAGCCATACCCGCCGCGAATTGCTTACCGCCGTAGAGCAGTCGCGCCAGTCCACCCTTCTGATGCGTGAGAATGCGCGCAAGCAGCGCGATGGCTATTCGGCACGACTACAAGCCACTCCCGAACAGGAAAGACGCTATCAGGAGATGCTGCGCGAACGAAACGCGAAGGAGAAACAGTATAACTTCTTGGTAGAAAGCCGCGAGGAGAACTCGCTCCTGTTAGCATCGCAGGCCATACCCGTAAAGATTATAGAGCGACCGACTATCTATCCGAAACGTGTATCGCCTAAACTGTCGCCTATCTTGCTGATGGCATTCTTGATAGGTCTTCTCCTGCCGCTTGTAGGGTTTTTCTTGAAAGAGTTTTATTTGCTTTTCGGCAAAAAGCCTTTGCCGACTTTGGTGGCTTCCGATAAAAAGGAGAACGGATGATACTTTGCGTAGCCGAAAAACCGTCTGTTGGGCGTTACATAGCCTCCGTGGTGGGTGCTGTCCATTCGCACGATGGCTATATGGAAGGTAACGGATATTGTGTGAGTTGGACCTTCGGTCACTTGTGCGGATTGTTTGCACCGGACGAATATAAACCCGAATGGAAGGGGTGGAATATGTCCACGCTCCCGATGATACCCGATCGCTTTGCCATCCACGTGGATAAGAACGAAGGCGTGCAGAAGCAGTTTAATATTCTGAAAGGTCTGATTGCTCAAGCCTCGGAGGTCATTAACTGCGGTGATGCCGGTCAGGAGGGCGAACTGATTCAGCGTTGGGTGTATCAGAAAGCGGGTTGCAAGGTGCCGGTTCGCCGTCTGTGGGTTTCCTCGCTGACGGAAGAAGCCATCCGTGAGGCGTTTCAGAACCTGAAAGACAAGTCGGCTTATCAGCACCTGTATGAGGCGGGTTTGATGCGCGCCATAGGCGACTGGTTGTTAGGGATGAACGCCACACGCGCTTATACCTTACGTTATGCGGAAGGGCAGGGACGCGACCGGCAAGTGCTTTCCATCGGGCGCGTTCAAACGCCTACGCTCGCCTTGGTGGTGAAGCGGCAAGCGGAGATTGAGCGTTTCCGTCCGCGCACGTATTGGGAACTGAAAACAAAGTACCGCGATACATTATTCACGGCTCAACTGCCCGCCGAAGAGGACGACTATGCCATCAAGACGGCGGAAGAAGGACAGCAGTGGATAGACAAGGTACAAGGCAAACCGTTTGTAATCGCCTCTGTAGAGAAGAAGAAGGGGAAGGAGAGTGCGCCGCGACTCTTTGACTTGACAAGCCTGCAAGTGGCTTGCAACAAGAAGTACGGTTTTAGTGCTGAGCGGACGCTGCAACTCATACAGTCGCTCTACGAGAAGCGGCTCACCACCTATCCGCGTGTGGATACCACTTATCTGACCGATGACCTCTATCCCAAGATTCCTGCCACCTTACAGGGTATCAAAGATTTTTATCCGCAAGCTGCACCACTATTGACGCTCAAAGCCGATGGAAAGAGTACAAAGGAGAGCCTTCCGAAGTCCAAAAAAGTCTTTGACAACAAGAAAGTAACCGACCACCATGCCATCATTCCGACCGGACAGCGTCCCGACCGTATGGATGCAGATGAGAAGAAGGTGTATGACCTGGTGGCGTTGCATTTTATAGCCAATTTTTATCCCGATTGCGAAATAAGTCAGACCACTGTTTTAGGTGCTGTCGAGGAGGTCGTGTTCAAGGTAACGGGGAAAGAGATTTTGTCACCCGGCTGGCGGGTGGTTTTTCCTCCGAAACAGTCGGCTAATCCTTCACAACAGGCACAGAACGAAGGTGATGCAGATACCTCTGACGAAGCGGCGGACGACAAGAAAGAAGAAACGGAAAAAGTATTGCCGACCTTTGTGAAAGGCGAAAGCGGTGAGCATACGCCTGAGTTGGTGGAGCGCACTACCACGCCGCCCAAGTACTACACGGAAGCCACGCTGTTGCGCGCAATGGAGACAGCCGGCAAGACGGTGGACGATGAAGACCTGCGCGATGCCTTGAAAGAGAATGGGATAGGTCGTCCCTCCACGCGCGCCGCCATCATAGAGAAACTGTTTCAGCGTAAATACATTGTGCGTGAGCGCAAGTCCATACGTGCCACGCCTACCGGTATTCGCCTGATTCATACCATTATATCACCTCTACTGAAATCGGCTGAACTGACAGGCAGGTGGGAGAAGAAACTGCGCGAGATTGAGCGCGGCGAGTTTGCGGCGGCAGAGTTCCTCAAGGAGTTGAAGCAGATGACCTGCGATGTGGTTCTTGAGGTCAAGACCAACAAGGCGGGGATGCAATGTCCCGTTTGCCGTCAGGGTGTAATCATTCGCGGAAAGACTCGTTACGGCTGTTCCCGCTGGCGCGAAGGGTGTACCTACGCTGAAGCGTTCTGACCATACGATAAGGCAAAAAACATAAAAAAGGGCATACGGTTTATGTATGTCGTTTTTTTGTTTTCTTACAATGCAGTGACCTATGGGGAAGATACGGGAAAAAAGGGGGTAAAAATTATTCCGAGCATAACCTTTTGCCGATACCGAAAAATATCGTACTTTTGCCCCCGTGTTTGCTTACTGATTCACCTGCAAGCAGCATTCGGTAGCAATAAAAGGGGCAGCCAATGCCAATGGCGGCAGCAGATAGCAATAAAAGCAGTAGTAAATAATACCAAATAAATATCATAACACTATGGCAGAAGAGAAGAAGATGCCGTCGGCAGAGAAACTGAAAGCCCTTCAGTTGGCGATGGCGAAGATAGACAAGGATTTCGGCAAGGGTGCTATTATGCGTCTTGGCGAGAATAAAGTGGAAGACGTACCCGTTATTCCGACCGGCAGTGTAGGTCTGAACATTGCGCTGGGCGTAGGCGGTTATCCGCGCGGCAGGGTGATAGAGATCTACGGTCCTGAATCAAGCGGTAAGACCACGTTGGCCATTCACGCGATGGCGGAGGTGCAGAAGCAGGGCGGCATAGCAGCCATCATCGATGCCGAACACGCCTTTGACCGCTTCTATGCCGAGAAGTTGGGTGTGGATGTGGAGAACCTGCTCATAGCGCAGCCCGACAGCGGCGAGCAGGCGTTAGACATAGCCGATGAACTGATTCGCTCCAGTGCCGTGGACTTGATAGTGATTGACTCGGTGGCTGCCTTGACTCCGAAAGCCGAGATAGAAGGCGATATGGGTGACAACAAGGTAGGTCTGCAAGCCCGCCTGATGAGTCAGGCTCTGCGCAAACTGACTGCCACCATCAACAAGACACAGACTACCTGCATTTTTATCAACCAGTTGCGCGAGAAAATCGGCGTGATGTTCGGTAATCCGGAGACCACTACGGGTGGTAATGCACTGAAGTTCTACGCGAGTGTGCGGTTGGATATCCGCCGCGTAACCGCCATTAAGAACGGCGATGAGGTTATCGGTAACCAAGTGCGCGTCAAGGTGGTGAAGAACAAGGTGGCTCCCCCGTTCCGCAAAGCCGAATTTGACCTGATGTTCAACGAAGGTATATCCAAAGTCGGGGAGATTGTGGACATCGGCACGGATATGGGTATATTGGCCAAGAGCGGCAGTTTCTACAGTTATGAGGGCAATCGTTTAGCCCAAGGTCGCGAGGCAGTGAAGAACGTGCTTCGCGAGAATCCTGACCTCTGCGACGAGATAGAGGGCAAGATAATGGCTCAACTCAAGAACGGACAGAACGGATCAACCGAACAAGAGGCTTGATAGAGCAAACTTTCATACTATCCCCCGAACAGGCAAAAGAGATGGAGAGGACGTACCGCGTGGTGCGTCGCTCCGTAGATGCGCGCCAGCGTAAGTTGCACGTGATGCTGAGTTTGCTGTGCGATGAACACGGTAAACTTGTACCACGCGATGCTGCCATACCTCTTTACGAGCCGCCTCGTTTTCTGGATGTTCACAGCCACAAGAAAGGCGAGGTGATGATTGTCGGAATGGGACCGGCAGGATTGTTCGCTGCGCTGCGGCTGTTGGAAGACGGCTATAAGCCTATTCTGATAGAAAGAGGCAAAGCCATCAGTGACCGCAAGCAGGACATAGCCCGTCTGAACCGCAACGAGGGTATTGATACGGAATCCAACTATTGTTTCGGCGAGGGTGGAGCAGGTACTTTCTCGGATGGTAAACTCTTTTCCCGCTCCAAGAAACGCGGCTCGATGCAGCGCGTGATGGAGTGGTTTCACTATTTCGGTGCAGACGATACCGTTCTCTATGAAACACACGCCCATATAGGCAGCGACCGACTTCCCGCTATTATTCGCAGTATGCGTGAGCGCATAATTGCTTGTGGCGGCGAGGTGCATTTCTCGACTCTGTTAGACTCTTCGTTGTGGAACGAACTGAACAAGAAGCAAATACCGACCATTCTTGCTATCGGTCATTCGGCACACGACACCTATCGGCTGCTCGCGCGCGAAGGTGTTCAGCTGGAAGCCAAAGGCTGTGCTATGGGCGTTCGCGTCGAGCATCCGCAACAGTTGATTGACCGCCTGATGTATCATCTTCAGAGCGCAAGTCAAGCAGAAGTGGAGCACATAGTGGAACTGCTCGGACATGCTTCGTATTCGCTTGTCACTCAGGTGCGAAACACTCCGTCTTCGGCCGATACACGCGGCGTGTATTCGTTCTGTATGTGTCCGGGCGGGCATATCGTGCCCGCAGGAACGGAGTTGAACGGCTGTGTGGTGAACGGGATGAGCAACTCGCAACGTAATTCGCCATACGCCAATTCGGGAATGGTGGTCAGTTTGCTGCCGTCCGATTATGCCCCGTATGCGAAAGAAGGAGCATTAAGCGGTTTATGTTTGCAAGAGGAATTAGAGCATTTGGCAGCTTCGCACGGACGATTGCCTAATATAGCTCCCGCCCAGCGACTAACCGATTTCGTGGAAGGGAAATCCTCTGCCGATTTACCATCTTGTTCGTACCTGCCGGGTATAGTGTCCTCGCGCTTGGATGAGTGGTTGCCGGCGGTTATCGGCAATTCGCTTCGTGAGGGCTTCCGCATTTTCGGGCGCAAGTATGCAGGCTATCTGACGCGTGAAGCCGTTGTGGTAGGCGTGGAGAGTCGTTCGTCATCGCCTGTACGTATAAACCGCGACGCGGCAACGATGCAGAGTTTGAGCCATCCGTGGCTCTATCCCGCCGGGGAAGGAGCCGGCTATGCAGGCGGCATTACGTCCTCGGCGTTGGACGGTATTCGCGCCGCCGAAGCTATAATCGCGTCGAATCAATAAATGTATGCAACCTTTTGAACGAACCATACAACTGATAGGTCAGGAGGCTTTTGAGCGTCTTCAGCAGGCTCGTGTCATCTTGTTTGGCGTGGGCGGAGTAGGCGGATGGACGGCGGAGGCTTTAATCCGTTCGGGCGTAGGGCATCTGACGATAGTAGATTTTGATGTGGTGCAAGAATCTAACCTGAATCGCCAGATTGTGGCAACGGCAAGCAATATAGGTGAAAAGAAAGTGGAAGCGATGCGTAGTCGTCTGCTATCCGTCATTCCTTCGGCGGACATTGAGGCGGTGCAGTGCGAGTATGGCGAGCAGACGTATAGTCGGTTCGATTTCAACAAATACGACTTGGTGATAGATGCCATTGACGATGTGGCGGCTAAGACGCTTCTTATTCATGAGGCGACCGGTAAGGCTGCGGCTTTTCTTTCGTCTATGGGAGCAGGCAGAAAAACGGACATCGGTCAGGTGCGGATGAGCGAGTTTCGAAAAGTCAGCGGATGTCCGTTGGCACGCGCTATCCGGCAGAAAATGAAGGCAACAGGACGCTATGAACAGCGTAAGTTCCTGTGCGTTTGGTCGCCCGAGCAGGCGCAAACGGCTGATGGAGACAAAGTGGTGAAAGGTACCATGGCTCCCGTAGTAGGTATGTTCGGTATGATGCTTGCAGGAAAGGCTTTGCAACTATTGCAGAATAATGACAAACAAAAGAAAAACAATATGTTTAACTAAAAAAACAAAACAACTATGGATTACTCTTCTTCGTATCAACTTCGTAATCGCGCTTGGAATGCCTTAGATGGTAAGTTAGGACAAGCCGCATTGGTTACGCTCATTTTCGTTATTATCTCTTCGGCGGCATCGTCGGCAACTTTCGGTGCATTGACTATTCTGCTTTTGCCTATGGAGTATGCTTTTACAGTGGCATTTCTACGTATGATCAGAGGTGAGAAAGAGTTGGAAGTGGCAGACCTGTTCACGGTCTATCGTGACCAATTTGAGCGCACGTTCATTGTGGAATTATTGATGAACCTTTATACGCTGCTGTGGATGCTGTTGCTGATTGTCCCCGGTATCGTAAAAGCGTATTCGTATGCATTGGCTCCCTATCTCGTGCAAGACCATCCTGAGATGTCTGCTTCGCAGGCTATTGACGAGAGTATGCGCCTGATGGAAGGTCACAAGATGCGTCTTTTTATGTTGGACTTGTCGTTCATCGGATGGTGGCTTCTCTGCTGCCTTACGTTCGGTCTGCTGACCTTTATCGTGGCTCCTTATCAACTGACTGCCCGCGCCGAGTTCTATCGCGAACTGATGGGCGAAACGGTTGCCGATGAGACACTGTAAATAGTGTGATACAAAAGACAATACAATGAAGCAATTACTAAACCCGTGGTCGGAGTTGGAGGCTTACCAATGTTACGGTTGTTGCCCGACCAATCCGATGGGGTGTCAGATGACTTTCTATGAGGACGGTGATGATATTGTGTCGGTATGGAAGCCGACGCAATATCACCAATCGTGGATTAACACGCTCCACGGCGGTGTGCAAGCTACACTGATGGACGAGGTGTGCGGCTGGGTGGTCTTTCGTAAGTTAGACACAGCCGCCGTAACCGGCAAGATGGAGTTGCGCTACCGTCATCCCGTTGCCACCACCAATCCGTATCTGATTCTGCGCGGACGCTTGGAGTCGTTCAGCCATCAGGTAGCGAAAGTTCATTCGGAACTGATTGACGCAGAAGGGAAAGTGTGTATAGAGTGTACGTGCACGTACTTTGCTTTCCCCCACGAGAAGGCTGTCAATGAGATGCAGTTCCGCTCCACGGAAGCAATTGGTGAAGACCTGACTTTAGAGCAGGTGATTAATCGTGCCGTTTCAGCCAGGCGTTATCGCCCGCTACAAGTAGGTAAATAGCATTTTGAAACAAGTAGGGTACATATTATTGTTCTTGGTGAGTATCGGAGTGCAGTTTTTTACTCCGATACAAAAAACTGATGTTCAGCCTGTTTCTTCTTCAGATTGTGCGGTTCAGGCAACCGACTATCATTCGTCGGCGGGTATTCAGGGCGAGCCGTTGACTATCGCCAATGGCGGGTGGAGCATCAGCATTTCCACCCTCTCGCATTTCACATCCGGCGCAGAGCGCGTGTCTTTCGGAAAGAACCGAACACGCACTGCTTTCTTGCGTCGGATGATTCATCATTACCAACATATATTTCTTGTTTTTCGTGGAAAAGAGCGGCTTGAGGCAACTCCCTTTGCCACGCCGGTCGGCAGCACGTACTATGTGTACGGACTCCGGCACATTTTGTGTTAGATTCGTTTCAGCCCCGCTCTATCGGCTACCGGTAGAGCGGTATGACAATAGAACTAACAACAAAATGAAACAAACATGTTATCATCTATTTTTTCCAATCCTATTTTATTAGGACTATTTTTGGCTGTTGGTCTGGTACTTTTGGTCAAAGGTGCCGATTGGCTTGTAGATGGAGCATCAAGCCTTGCCAAGCGGATGGGTGTAAGTGATCTTGTAATCGGTCTGACCATCGTAGCGTTTGGCACATCTATGCCGGAGTTTGTGGTAAATATGGTCTCTGTCGTAGACGGAGCTACTGACCTTGCCATCACCAACATCCTCGGTTCAAATACTATTAACACACTTGTTATCCTCGGGTGTTCTGCTATTGTATGCCCGTTAGCAGCACAAAAGAGTACTGTCCGCGTAGATGTCCCGTTGAATATTCTGGCGGGTGTGCTGGTGCTGGTCTTTGTGTTTGTTACCCTTCCGACGGAAGCCAAAGGTTTGTCACGCATTGAAGGTATAACCCTCATTCTCGTCTTTGCCTGTTTTCTGGTCTATACGTTTCGCGCAGCCAAAGAAGACGCTGCAACGACAGCCGAATCAGTTCGGCTCCCTCTTTGGAAATGTATCGTTAATATTCTGCTGGGACTGACAGGCTTGGTTGTAGGAGGCGAAATGATTGTGAAGAGTGCCGTAGCGATTGCGCGTTATTGTGGCGTAGCAGAATCGGTCATCGGACTGACGATTGTGGCTCTCGGTACATCTCTTCCGGAACTTGCCACTTCCGTTGTGGCAGCGTTCAAGCGCAACAATGACATCGCCATCGGAAACGTGGTCGGGAGCAATATCTTCAATGTGTTCTTCATCTTGGGAACAAGTGCAACCATCAAATTCCTGCCTGTATATAGCGGTATCGAGTTGGATGCTGCTTTGGTAGCCTTTAGCAGTATCACGGTATGGCTTTTGCTCCTCAACGGAAAGCGGTCAATCAGTCGTTGGGGCGGAGCTGTGTTAGTGTTGCTTTATGGGGCATACCTGACATATAGGCTTTTATCGTATTAACCAATTAAAAATCAATTATTATGGAAAATCAACCACAAGGGCTTAAAGAAATAGTAGCCCAACAACCGTATATCACTTGTAAATCTTCGTTTTTCGGCTTGTTTCACCACCTCGTATATGCTCCCACCGATAGTCGGTTAGAGTACAAAAACCGATTGTATGCGCCTGTCGTGCGTGAACAACTTAAGGAACTCTTTTCACTTACAGATGAGGCTTTTGCGAAGCGTTTGGCTAAGACAAACCGCTATGAACAAGCCGTAAACGGCAATATGCTGGTAGAGTGTTATTGTTCCAAGGACAGAGCGTTCGTAGCCTTGTGCTTGAAGCAGTTCACGCAAATTGACTACGTGCAGGTTAGCGAAGTGCATATTTTGCAAGGCGATGCAGCCCAACAAGCTGCAAAAGTGTTCGATTTGTAACCAAAACAGAATCAGTTTTGTAAGAGTAGTATTCAATAAATCCTTCCAAGTTATTTGCTTGGAAGGATTTGTATTTATCCGTAAATGTTACGAACAGACAGTCATTGATAGTAACGGTACCTATCGAAGCATCGGGGGCGGACCCATCGGAATCTTGTTCGAGCCGGGCGTGTTGCCGGACTCAATAGCCTCTTGCATATATCCTGCCATTCCTTTGGCTTTTAGATTACCCATACGGTTGAACTTGTAGGTGAAGGTGAGCATAAAGTAAGTGGGCAGGGTATTGGCTTTCTGGTAGCGGACGTAGTTCTCGCCGATTGTCTGCACGATGTTCTTCTTCTGGTGCAGTATATCGAAGGCTTTGAGCGAAAGCGTGGCATTGTTCCACGTCTTGTCAATCGAGGCATTGAGCAGGATCTCGTTCACATCGGTCAGTCCTGTGTAACCGTAGCGAGCCGTGTAACCGCAGTCGGCGGATATGTTCCACGACTTGGGCAGATGCAACTGTATGTCACCCGTAACCGACCAGTCCACCACATTGGTTACCGAATTGGCTGTCAGGTTATTCTCCGTGCGCGAATAGCGAACACTTCCCACTACGCCTACATCTACTATATCGTGTGTGAAGCGGAGGGTCAATGTTTCGTTGAGGCGCAGGTTGCCCGTGCGGCTCTCATCGCCCAGACCGAAGGTGTTTTGGTCAATCCATTTCTCAATCACTGAAGAAGTTCCCTCGCGGCTGATATAGGCAAGACGCTGGTTGAATCCTACTTCGGTGCGGGTGTGGAACTGCATCATCTTGTTGGCAAAGGGGGTGTTGAACATCAGGTCGGCACTCACGTCCCACGGTATGCCCGAAGCATTGACGGTTTGCTGGTAGAGTTTGCCGGTTTCGTCATAGATGGAGTTATTGACGAGCGCGTCTTGGGTCACGTTGCCGTGAATGCCGGTCATCAGGCTCCAGAACTTGTCGGCATTGAACTTGGAGTACATACCGTGGATAGCGTGCTGGAAAGCGGGACGCAGCCCTAAATTACCTACCGTCTCGTTCATCGCATCGGAGTTGTTGCGCACCGGCTCCATCTGTGTGATGGAGGGTTGGGTATTGGTGCCGCGATAGAAGATGCGTGCAAACTCTTTCTTGCCGAGTTTGTATTTGAGGCGCACGTTCGGACTCCAGTTCCATGCGTAGATGGTGGTGTCGCGATGAAGGGTGGTGCCGTAGTAGGTCAGGTTGTGCGTCTGTGAGGGGTTGAACTGTGCACCGGCGGTCAAGTCCAGATTGTCTTTGACGAATCGGTAGTTCAGTCCGACAGCCTCTTGGTAGAAGCGGTTGGTGAGGCGGTTGGAGTAGTCATCGCTAAATTGGTATTCTTTGGCGGAGAGGTCGTAGTCGTATTGGTCTTTGTTGCTCTCGCGCAGGTTGGTGGCGAACATCAAAGTAGTTTCCAAGAAGTGGTTCTTGCCGTAGATAGGTTCAACGTATGACGCGCGCAGGCGAAAATTGACAGCATCGCTGCCGGAGTTGGTATATTGGTTAACCTTGGTGCTGTCGCCGAGGTTGTCGAAAGCGTAGGTGTCGGTCTTGCCTTTGGTGTCGGTGAACTGCACATTGCCGTTGAGTGTCAGCGAGCGTCCTTGGCGGAGGAACTTATGGTTGTAGATGACGCGGAGGCGTGCGCCTATCTCGTCCGAATTGGAGAACCGATTTTGGTAGCCATCGCTCATCTGCGTGCTGTCTGACAGACGCATATAATTGTACGCCGAGTAGCCGTCCGATTGTTTGTTGGTATAGGTGAAGCGGGGTTGAATGATAATCTTGTTGAGCGTATCGATTTGGTATTCTAATTCTAAGCGTGCCTGTACGTCCCATGCTCGGTTGCGCTTATTGGTGGAGTCCAAATTATGGTAGGTCTCATCGCCCGAATAGCTGTCTTGGGTGGCGGAAGAGGCGGTGGTGTTATACGAGTGGTTGAGTGTACCATCGCCGCCAAACGCCATAGAGGTAGAGCTGTCGATTTTCTTGAGCTTCTTATAGAGGTCGATATTGGTATTTACGCCGAGGTTCTCGCTCCACGTGATGCCGGAGTTGTTGCTGCCCGAGAATGAGCCTCTGCCGCGTCCGGAGCGTATATCGTTGGTGTTATTGGCACTACCGATAACAGTGGTTTGGCTTTCGCCTGCGAGGATATTGGTGAAAACGCCTGCTGTGTAACGGAAATCGTCTTGGAAGAAATGCTTGGTTCGCTCGCCTGCTGTCTTGCCGTATGCGGGGTCGCCGTAGTTGAACCAGCCTTCGTTTTGCGTGACCATATCGGCACCCGCGCCTACGTTGTAGTTGCCGAATATGCCTTTCTTGCGGTTCTCTTTGAGGGTGAGGTTGATGATACGTTCCGTTTCGTCGTCCTCAAAGCCGGTCATCTTGGCGGTTTCCGACTTCTCGTCAATGACTTGTATTTTCTCAATCATCTCGGCGGGGACGTTCTTGGTGGCGGACTGCACGTCGTCGCCGAAGAATTTCTTGCCGTCAATGCGTACGCCGGTTATCTTCTCGCCGTTGATGGTTACGTTGCCTTCCTTGTCCACTTCCACGCCGTTCATCTTCTTGAGCAGGTCTTCCACCATAGCGTTTTCGTTGACCTTGTAGGCGGCGGTGTTGTACTCGATGGTGTCGCCTTTGACAACCATCTCGGCTGCCTGCCCCTTCACATCCACTTCGCCTAAGTTCTGCACCATCTCGCCTAAGCGGACGGCAGGTACGGTAATCACTTTGGCATCGCCGCCCTTTTTCTTGGTTACTTCTACTACGGCGGACTTTTCTTCAAATCCGATAGCCGAGACGACAATGCGGTATTGTCCTTCCTGCACGCGCTGCAGATAATAGACACCGTCAATGTCGGCTTGCGTGCCTTGCACCATAGTAGAGTCTTGGAAAAGCCGTACCGTAGCCAGTTCAACGGGGTCGCCCGACGAGGCGTTCACCACCTTGCCGGTAACAATGTATTGCGCTGAAGCCATAAGGCTTGACAGTAGGCATAAAATCAGAAGTTTACGTTTCATAATGGGGTTGAAGTGTTAATACGTTTTGTACCGCAATAGAAAAAACAGTTAAATGCCGCAAAAATCGTGCCAAATCGTTTAATTACTTGGTATTCTGCATATCAACCAGCTTGCGGTAGTAGCCGTTTAGGGCGAGCAGTTCTTCGTGTTTGCCTTGTTCTACGATCTGTCCTTCATGGAGTACGCAGATGAGGTCAGCGTGGCGTATGGTACTCAACCGATGGGCCACGACCAAGGTGGTGCGGTCCTGCATAAGGTGCTCGAGAGCTTCCTGCACTAATTGTTCGCTTTCCGTGTCAAGTGCCGAGGTGGCTTCGTCTAAGATGAGTATGGGCGGGTTCTTGAGTATGGCGCGGGCGATGGATATACGTTGCCGCTGTCCGCCGGACAGTCGGCTGCCTCGGTC
The DNA here is from genome assembly GCA_017471175.1 of Paludibacteraceae bacterium. GTDB lineage: Bacteria > Bacteroidota > Bacteroidia > Bacteroidales > Paludibacteraceae > Colicola. The sequence goes on from JAFUVS010000003.1 coordinate 30,888, forward strand.
GCCGATGGTGGTTTGGTATCCGTCGGGGGTCGCCATAATGAAGTCGTGTGCATTGGCAATCCGTGCGGCTTCTTCCACGGCTTGTTGCCACGTCTTGCCGTCGGGGGCAGGTTGCGATGTGTCCACGCCGAAAGTGATGTTGTTGTAGAACGTATCGTTGAAAAGGATGGCTTCCTGGTTGACATTGCCCATCAAGGCGCGCAGGTCATACGTTTGCACATCGCGCAGGTCTTTGCCGTCAATGGTTATCCTGCCTTCCGTTACGTCGTAGAAGCGCGGCAGCAGGTCCGCCATTGTTGTCTTGCCGCTGCCTGACTGCCCTACGAGAGCAATCATCTTGCCGCGCGGGATGGTCAGCGATATGTCGTTGAGGATGGGACGATCTTTTTGGTAAGCGAACGAAACGTGTTCGTAGCGTACCTCTTTTTCAAATGTGTTTAAGGGAAGCGGTTGTGTCGGTTCGGCGATGTTCGACTGCGTATTGAGTATGCGGTCGATGCGATCTAAAGAAGCCAAGCCTCGGCGAACGCTATATGAGGCTTTGCTCAAGTCCTTAAACGGGTTGATGATACTATAGAAAATGACGAGGTAGTAGATGAACGTGGCGGCATCAATGGTGGAGTGTTCGCTCAAGATGAGTCCGCCGCCGTACCACAGCAGTACGGCAATCATCACCGTACCGAGGAATTCGCTCACGGGGTGGGCAAGGTAGTAGCGTCGGTTAATGCGGTTGAATGTGCGACGGGTGGTATCGGCAGCTGCGGCAAAGCGGTTACGTAGTTTCTGCTCAGCGTTGAAGGCTTTTACCACTCTGAGTCCGCCGAGGGTTTCTTCGATTTGGGTAAGGAGGTCTGCAGTTTGCTCCTGCCCCAATGTGGAGGTGCGCTTGAGCGAGCGACCGATACGACCTATCAAAAGACCTACAAGCGGCAGTAGAATGAGCACAAAAACAGTCAGTTGCCACGACAGAAAAAAGAGGGTTGTCAGGTAGATAATAATCATCAGCGGGTTCTTGAAGATGATGTCGAGCGTCGCCATAATAGATGCCTCGACCTCATTCACATCGTTGGTCATACGCGACATCACATCGCCTTTCTTCTCTTCGGTAAAGAAACCGATGGGCAGGGAAACGACCTTGTTGTAGAGCATTGTTCTCAAGTCGCGCAGCACGCCCGTGCGGATGGGTACCATATAGAAGTTTGCCAACCAAGCCGAAAGACACTTGAGAAAAGTGGTCAGTATCAAGAACAAGCCCAAGACGAACAGCACGTATCCGGCACCTTGTACTTCCATCATCTGCTGCAGGTAGAAATAGACGTTCCCTTTAACGGCATTCGTTATTTCGCTGAGTGCCATCCCCTCGGTCAAAGGGGTATAGACTGCCTGCGCCTCGCTGATACCAAAGAGTAGTTGCAAGGCAGGAATAATCGTAGCAAACGAGAATAATGAAAATATAGTGGAAAGCAGGTTGAACAGAAAATTCAGCACCACTTTCCATTTATAAGGTGGTATGAATCGAGAGAGAAGTCGGATTATATGCATAATTGGAGATAACGGTTGATTTGTTCCAAGAGGTGTTTTTCTTCGCTTATTTGGACATTGATTTCAATGGGGTAGAGTTTGTCTTTCAGGCTGTCGGGCAGGTCTTGGCTCAAGAGACGCGCATAGTCTTTCTCTGTGGTAAAGACAATATCGGCCGATGCTGCGGCTTGCTCAATACGCCGCAAATCAGCCGATGTAAAGCGATGATGATCCGCATAGGACAAGTGCGTCAGCGTGCCTTTATCCGTCTGTGTTTTTTGCTTGTCTTCAATGTATTGCACCAAGTATTCGGGGTGAGCAATACCTGTCAGCAGAACGGCGCGCTTGTAAGTAGGTAGCGGTTGGTACTGAATATGTGAGAATGACAGAGACTGATAGGCGGGTAGTTGCAGCCGATGGGTGATGATACGGCGGTCAATGGCGGACATCGCATCCGGGCATTTGGTCACAACGACTGCATTGGCTTTTTGGCTTTGGCGTGCAAAGTCGCGCAGTCGCCCGTATGGCAGCAGCCGGTCGTCCGTGTAGAGCCGGTCGGCTGTGGTGAGCAGGATGTAGAAGCCGCACCGCAAGTTCAGATACTGGTAGGCATCATCCAACAATACCACTTGTATATCGGGACATCGTTTGAGCATTTGCTCAATGCCCTCTATTCTGTTCTTGCAAACGGCAACGGGGATGTGCGGGAACTTGCGGTGGATCTGCATACACTCATCGCCCAAGTCGTTGGCGGTACTATGGTCGTCGCCCAATACGAAGCCGCAAGAGCGACGACGATAGCCGCGTGATAGTACAGCCACCTTGTAGTGCGGACTTAATTGACGAATCAGCCATTCGATATGCGGCGTTTTACCCGTGCCGCCTACTGCCAGGTTGCCCACGCAGATAGTAGGTATCTTTACCTGCTTGCTATGAAGGATATGTATATCGTACAGCAGGTGTCGAAAACCGATTGCCAGTCCGTACAGCCACGATAGCGGGGCTAACAGTATGTTGCCTTTGTTATTCAAGCGAAAAAGACTAAAAGGTTAGCGGATAACGGGGAAGTGGGTCAGCGACATCACGCGCGGTTGTGCGCAGAGAGATTTAAGACGCATCATCATTTTCTCTTCGTCGCTTGTTTGGTCGAAGGCTTCCATCAGTTGGGTGTAGAAGTCTTTGCGAGCGGGATAATAAGTCAGTTGGTAGTCGCTGAGTTGAGCCAATTCGGCAGCCTTCTTGACGGCTTCGTTCATACCGCCCAAGTCGTCCACCAAACCGATTTCGATAGCGTCCTTGCCCAACCATACACGTCCTTCGCCGATGGTTTTGATATGGTCTTGCGAGGTATGTCTTCCTTCAGCGCAGCGGCTTGTAAAGAGGTCATAACCACGCTCTACCATCTGCTGCATCATGGCGCGCTCTTCGACGTTCAGCCCTTTGTATTGCGCATTGACTATGAGGTCGGAGTGGCTGTTGGTCTTTATGCCGTCGATGTCCACACCGATTTTGTTTCGTACCTCACTGACATTAGGAATCAGACCGAAGATACCGATAGAGCCGGTCAGTGTACTCGGCTCGGCATAGATATAGTCGCTGCCGCAGGAGATATAGTATCCGCCGCTGGCTGCATAGTCGCCCATCGATACCACTACCGGCAAGCCTTTTTCACGCAAGGTCTGTACGGCGTGCCAGATTTGCTCGCTGGCATCTGCGCTGCCGCCCGGGCTGTTCACACGCAGAACGACTGCCTTGACATCATCTTCTTCGCGTATCTTGCTGATTTCTTTAATCATCTTGGTGCCGACAATGCCGTTGCCTTCCGTGTCGGTGATTTCGCCTTCGGCATAGAGAACGGCTATCTTGTTCTTCGACTCGGCTTTCTTTTCAGGAACGCTTGCCAATGCCGAGGTGGAAATCTTATTGTAGTCCTCCGTGTCGGTCAGGCGAGTGAGCAGTGAGTCAATCTCTTCCGTGTAGATAAGGCGGTCTGCCAAGCCGTTCTCCACATAGGTCTTGGCAGGTTGCAGCCCCATATAGAGGTCGGCGTAGCGGTTCAGATCTTCTGTGGCGATATGACGGCTTTGCGATACGCCTGCCACCATTTCGCTCCACAGCCCGTCCACGTACTGTTTGGTCTGTTGGCGGTCGGCTTCCGACATGCCGGTCAGTATATACGGCTCCACGGCAGACTTGAACGTGCCTACCTTGAGGACTTGCATCTCCACGCCGATCTTGTCCAGCACGCGCTTGAAGTACATCTTGTTCGCACTCAATCCGTTCCAGTCAATCGTTCCCACGGGGTTCAGGTAGAGGCTGTCTGCTACACAGGCTACGTAATAGTTGCTTTGTGTGTAGTTCGATGCGTATGCCACGAGGAACTTGCCCGACTCCTTGAAGTCTATCAGTGCATCGCGCAGAGCCTTGGCGGAAGCCATACCCATCTGCATCTCGCCGCCTTGAAGCATAATGCCGCGAATCTTGTCGTTCTCCTTGGCGAGGCGGATGTTGTGCAGCAGGTCGTCCAAGCCCACAATGTCCTCTTTGGTGTAACCGGGAATCTCGTTCATAGCCGAGGCAAACGGGTTGTTGTCCTGCCCCTGTTCCATCAGAACGCCTTTCATCTTGAGTACATAGACCGAGTTCGGCTCAATGGTAACGCTTGAAGAGAGCATCTTGCCCAACCAGATGCCCGACAAGACGGAGCATACAATGTAAATCATGATGAAGATAATAATGCCTTTCAGGCACCCGCTTTTCTTGCGCGGTTTTTCTTGATTTTCCATAGTGTTTTTATGTTTAAGTTATTATTACTCTTTTGTATCTGAACGATTATTCTTTTGTCAGTCGGAACGAGCGGCGGTGATAGGGGGTGATGCCGTATTGCCGTATCGCCTCATAGTGGGCGAGGGTAGGGTAGCCCTTGTTGGTATCCCAGTGATATTGCGGATATTCTTCGTGCAGGCGGTTCATATAGTCGTCCCTATAGGTCTTGGCGAGGACGGACGCTGCTGCTATTGACAGGTACTTCCCGTCGCCTTTTACCACCGTGTCAGCAGGTATGGCAGGAAAGCCGTAGGGTTTCCACTTGTTGCCGTCCACAATGATATGTTCCGGTCTTACCGACAAACCATCCAAAGCCCGCCGCATAGCTAACAGGGCTGCCTGTAATATATTAATACGGTCTATCTCCTCTGCCGTCACTTCGCCTATTGCCCACGCTAACGACTCTTCCTCTATCGTCGGACGAAGCGCATAACGTTCGTTTTCCGTCATCTGCTTCGAGTCGTTCAAGCCTTCCCATGCTGCGCTCAATTTCTCTTCGGGTGGCAAGATGACCGCTGCAGCAAACACGCTGCCCGCCAATGGTCCGCGACCTGCTTCATCGCATCCCGCCTCTAATACATTCGCTATGTAATAAGCACGCAACATATTGAAATCAAAACGGATAACCTATCGCAAAGTGTACCGCCACATCATCGCTCCAATTCAGCCGGTTAGAAGCTGTACGCCATTGTTTTTGATCGTAGTATATGCGCGATGGATCGTACAACTTAACCCCAAAATCAACTCGGAAAATAAGGAACTTAAAGTCCAATCGAACACCCCCGCCATAACTCCATGCAATCTGCTTGTAAAACTCGTTCCACTTGAATGCGCCATACGACTGACTTTCATATTCCCGTATCGTCCATATATTACCTGCATCGGTGAATAGGGCTAACTCGATGAAGTTCCATACCCGCCAGCGGTACTCCACGCTCAAGTCCAAATGAATATCACCTGCCTGATTATCATAGTCTATACGTGTCCCGTCCCCTCTGTAAGCTCCCGGACCTAATGTCCTCGCTATCCAGCCGCGAACGTGGTTACTCCCTCCTGCAAAGTACCGTTTCTCATAAGGGATGGACAATGAATTGCCATACGGCACAGCCACACCCGCCGCCGCGTGATATACCAGCCTGTGCTTGTCGGTTATAATCTGATTGTACGTCCAATTAGCATCCAATTTGACGTACTGCGAAAAAGCCACGTTACCAATCTTATAAATACCGTCTTCCGGCTGTTTGACAAACAGTTTGCTTGCGCCGTAGAACACATTGCCCGCCGTCTCTGCAAAACCGTAAAAAGTCATATACGAGCGCGTTGGGCGCAACCTGCTATAACCCGAGTACCGGCAACTGTAATTGATGGCCTCTATAAAGTGGTTCTCGTACGAATACTTGAGGGGATTCTGATTGGTAATAAAGCGATTGCGGAACTCTTCGCTCACCCACGGCAGATATACGTAACTCAGATCGATGAAGTTGAACGTATGCGTCCATCCCTGCGTCAGTTGGGGCAGACGATACCCTAACGAGGCATTGGCTATTGTGCGCGTGAACTCGTCCGGACGAGTCTGATAGTGGTAGCCTGCAGACACTTTCAAGTGGTTCGAAAAGGCTAACGATGCATTCGCTTTCGCCTCAATGGCCCGTCCGCCGTTCGCACGCCATTCGTAACTCCCGTTCACCCCTAACTGCAACTCCTCTGCACCCTTGAACAGGTTGCGGTTGATATAGCCCACTCCCGCTGCCACGCCCCAGTCGCCGTTTGAGTACGTACCTTCCACCTCGGTCGAGATAGCATTCAGTTTGCCCCGCGACATCACCACGTGGCAGTCCAACGAATCCGAACTCACCTCGTCAAATGTTATCTCAACATATCGCACGATGCCCAACTGGTTCAGCATCTCATACGTCTGTTCCACGCGCCGCTCGTTGTACAGCTCGCCCGGACGTATGCGGCAGTTATGACGCAGCGCCGAAGGACGCATCAGTTGCTGACCTACCCACGTGTATTCATACCCCGCACCCTCCTCGCGGTGAAGAAGCGTTGAGTCGGGTACGTATGCCGGGTCGTAGTCGGTATGGAAACAAACGCGTCTTATCGTGTATTGCGTGAACAGACGTTTACGGTCCTTCTCGCTCAACTCGTTTATGCTCTTTGCCATACGCATCTCCACGTCCACCTGCTTGCCGCCTGCCGTACTGTCTGCTGTATAGCGCAGCACATCCTTGTTCAGATGGTAGTAACCCATTCTCCGCATCCTTCCCGCTATCCTGCTACGCTCATTGTCCAGTACGGTCGCATCAAAGCAGTCCCCATCACGAATCAACGTTCGCCGCTCGTCCTCCGCTATCGTGCGCAAATCCTCCGACCCGGACAAGTCATAACTATGCCGACGAATACGATAAGGCTCACCGGCTTGCACGCGATACGTAACCATCACCTTCTGTTTGGCAAGATACTCTATGTTCGTATCCACCTCGCACAGGAAGTACCCCTTGCTCTGCATTGCTTTCTTCAACTCCTGTCGGCTCGCTTCGGTTAGTACGGGGTCATACACCTCCGGTGCTTCACCCATCTTCTTCGCCACGCGCGACCACCAACGGTTGATTTTCTTTGTCGTATCCGTTGATGCCGTGTTGTAAATGTCCAACTGCAGTTTCCAGAAACCTAAGATCTCCGTGTTATGTGTTTGCTTGAGGTAGCCTTTCAGGTCGCTCGGCTGTATCTCGTGTGTGTCATCTACCACTACGCGCGTCTTGTACAGCAAGTGCTTACCCTCCGGGACGAACTTTGCCGTGTGGCACGCCGAAAGCAGCAGCACGCATACCAACATCAGTATGATACGACCATTGCGCATCCCCAAAGAATGTAAAAGAGCTGTTTTATACCAACGAAAAAGCCACGTCCATCATCTGCGTGAACGAAGTCTGACGCTCCTCCGCAGTCGTAGCCTCACCTGTCAGTATATGGTCGCTCACCGTGCAGATAGTCAACGCTTTCTTACCCGCACGAGCCGCATTCATATACAATGCCGGAGCCTCCATCTCGTCGGCTAACACACCCATCTTGGTCCAGTTGGCTTTGCGCTCGTCTTCGCAGTAGAAGATGTCCGCCGAGAAGACGTTGCCCACAAAGTAGCGGTAGCCCAAACGCTCGCATGCATCCACCGCACCGCGCACCAATCCGAAGTCCGCTATCGGTGCATACGTTCCCGGCAGGTTGTACTGCGCCGCGTAGTTACTATCCGTGCAGCAACCCATCGCTATCACAAGATCGCCCAAATGGACGTACATCTGACGCGCACCGCAAGACCCCACGCGGATAATCGTATCCACATCATAGAAATTGAACAACTCATACGAGTATATCCCTATCGATGGAATACCCATCCCATGACCCATTACGCTCACTTCTTTGCCCTTGTATGTGCCCGTGAAGCCTAACATACTGCGCACGTTATTGAACTGACGCGGATTTTCCAAAAAACGCTCCGCCATAAACTTGGCGCGAAGCGGATCGCCCGCCATAATCATCGTCTTGGCTATCTCGCCATACTGTGCCCCGATATGAGGCGTAGGTACCTGATTCTTCATAATATTATAGTCAATTAGTATTTATCGTTCAACTATCACTTTTCCCCTATCACTTTTCCCTTTCAATTCGCTCAAGATCTTCGGGGGTGTCTATCCCTACGGACCATTGTTCACTCACCGCCACGCGAATCTGTATCCCGTTCTCCAACCAGCGCAACTGCTCCAAACTCTCCGCCTGCTCCAAACGCGACATCGGCATCGACACAATCCGCCGAAGCACATCGCCCCTGTAGGCGTACATACCGATATGACCGTAGTACCGCCCCTTTGCAAGCCATTCGTCCTGTGGTATCCCACGCATATAAGGTATCACCGAACGAGAGAAAAGAATCGCCCGACCGTCCGACTCGCTGAAAACAACCTTGGGCGTATTCGGATTGACCAACATCTCCCACGTGTCCGTCGTATGATACGGCTTGACCAACGTCCCAATCTCCGTTTCCGACATCGCACATCCTCCCGCACTTTTTCCCCGCACGCCGTCATCCCTATTATCCATCCCCCACAAACCGCAGAGCAAACGGATCTGCTCCGGCTGAATAAATGGCTCATCACCCTGTATGTTTACCACTATAATCTCTTCATCCCGCAGCCCGTGCAACGCCTCATACCACGGCGATTCACACCCATTCTTCATCTTCTCGTATGCCTCCAAACACCGCTCCGTCCCGCATCGGTGATCCTCGCGCGTCATCACTGCCAAACCCCCGAAGCCCGTTACGCAATCGTATATGCGGCTGTCATCCGTCGCCACGACCACCCTCTCCAACGCCTTGCGAGCCTGATCATACACACGCTCTATCATCGGCTTGCCGCCTATCATCGCCAACGGCTTGCCCGGAAAACGGCTACTCCCCCAACGAGCCGGTATAATCCCTATTACTTCCATAGTAGTACATATCTAATCACGCGCAAAGGTACAATACATTTTTTATATGCGCAAAAAACATTCTTCGCTTTATTTACCTGCATACCTCACGCGTTTCCCCTACCTTTGCCGTCTCTAACCCATAAGTCCCCCATAGGTCACCCATAAGTCGCCCATAGGTCGCCCATAGGTCGCCCAAAGGTCACCCAAAAGTCGCCCATAGGTCGCCGCACCGTAAACCGTACCGACACTATGGCTCAAGTACAATACGAAATGCCCGTCAGACTTCTGCACGGCAAAACACACCAAAAAAGCAAGGGATACTACTACGTAACCCCCGAAGGAAAACAAAAGTACAGAACACGCCAAAAAAACCGAAGCACAATCCACCTCCGACCATATCATCCGACTGCAAATCGAACGCCTTTCCCTCCAAATAGAAGCCCTGCGCCGACAACTGAATCAATCGGACGAATAGCCGACAAGTTTGTCCCGAACCGCCTGCATCAACCATAGCGGAGTCGAAGTGGCACCGCAGATACCTATTTCCGCATCCGCTGCATCCGTCGGCAACTCGGTAATCTCCTCAGGTGAAGAAAGAAAAACAGTATTCGGATTAGCCTCAAGACAGTGAGCAAACAGTACTTTGGCATTCGACGATTTCTGTCCGCCTACAAAATAGACTAAATCTTTGTCCCGCACAAACGCCTTGAGTTCGTCCACACGATTGGATACATTGCGGCATATCGTGTCGTGCCACTCAAACGCAGGCATCTCATCCCCCTCACTACGGTACAACACCCCACGCCGCCGGTTGATCTCTGCCACAATCTCCCGAAACATCTCCACCGACTTCGTCGTCTGCGAAAACAGATAAATCGGCAGACTGTAATCCAATTGGTCAAGGTCTTGCACAGATTCTATCACAAGGGCGGTATTGTGCGTCTGACCCACTAACCCGATCACCTCGGCGTGACCTTTCTTGCCGAAGATAACTATCTGCGCCTCAGGATAAAGACGATACGTCTCCCGGATGCGCTCCTGCAGTTTCTTCACTACCGGACAAGTGGCATCAATCACCTCCAATTCATTGTCCTGTGCTATCCGATACGTGGACGGCGGCTCCCCATGTGCACGAAACAGCACGCGACCATAACGCAGTTCGCGAAGCGTATCGTAATCAATCGTTTGTAGCCCCATACACTCCAATCGCTCCACTTCCTGCCCGTTATGTACAATGTCGCCCAAACAGAACAACGAACCCTTTTGCAGGTACTCCTCCGCTTGCCGTATCGCGCGTGTCACGCCAAAGCAAAATCCGCTATGAGGGTCTATCGTAACAGTCACAATGTAGCCATACGTTCGTTAAACAGTACGCAAACAAGCCTCAACTGACCCTCCTCCGTCAGGTCGGAATTATCCACTACCACAGCATCCTCCGCCTGTCGAAGCGGACTCTCGGCACGGTGCGTATCGCGGTAATCGCGGTCATTCACATCGTGCAGCACCTCTTCGTAAGAAATAGTCGCTTTGCCCCCATTTTTCTCTTGCAGTTCCTTGTAGCGTCTTTGAGCGCGCACTTCAGGCGATGCCGTCAGAAATAGTTTGAGTTCGGCTTGCGGGAAAACCACCGTACCTATATCCCTGCCATCCATCACAATTCCCTTATTCGCACCCATCGCCTGCTGTTGCTCTACAAGAAACTCCCTTACCTGACGAATCTGCGACACTTGCGAGGCACGATTACCTACTTCCAGCGTGCGAATCGGACGCTCTATGTCCTCTCCGTTCAGCATCGTATGTTGCGTCCCGTCCGATTGTCGCTCAAAGTCTATATGGATAGATTTTAGAGCATCAATGACTTGTGTATCATCCGTAAGGTTGTGCTGCATGGCATAGTACGCCACCGCACGGTACATAGCACCCGTGTCAATATACCGATAGCCCGAATAAGCAGCCAATTGCTTGGCAATGGTCGATTTGCCGCAAGACGAATAGCCGTCTATGGCAACAATGATCTTTTTCATTTGAATTGATTGATATCTAACCCGATAGACGCTTGGTACGTAAAATTCGATTTGGCAAATTGCGAGAAAGCAAAACCGATCCTTACCATCTTGATATTCACCCCCGCACCGATAGCCAATCCCGCCAAACTGCGCTGATCCTTGAGTTGGAACTCGGCTCTGCGGCGGTGGTTGTAACTCACTGTCAAGTAGAACTTATCGCTCTTCGGCACAATGTCGATAAAGAAAATCGTGTGCCGAAAAAGCATATCGTACCACGCTACATCGGTCTTTGTATCTGCCGGTTGGTTCGTGCTTTCGTAAATCAGATTCCACCGCTGCAGGTTATGAGCCGTCATACCCAAACGGATAGGTGCGTGGCGGAAGCGGTAACTAAATCCTAATTCAAGGTTAAGGGGCAGTTGCTCACGCACTTGTCCGCCTTCTTCCGAGTAGAAACCCTTGAGTTGCCAACCTATATTACGCAAAGTCAAACCCATCTGAAACAGCGAGTCCGGCGTATGAAAATGCGCACCTACATCCGCTCCGAGTGCCAACGAGTTGTATCGCTCATAGAACGACATAATAGGTTTGAGAGCCACACCCACCGTGAAGAGTGAACCTAACTGACGAGCATACATCACGTCCAAAAGCACATCCCGAGCCGAGAACGTGCCGCCCGTCAGATTCCCCAACTCATCCGCGTAACGCATTGTACCGTAATCAAGGTAATGCACACCCGCCGCTATATGATTCACCTCTTTAAGCGTATGACCGTACATCACGCAACCGCTCATCGTCTGCTCATAGAAATAGGCATAATTAAGACTCAACTGCTTGTGATTGCGAGCATTAAGCAACGCCGGATTAGCCATCGCCATCGTCAGCTCACCATCCTGCTGCGACACGTTATCGCCGCCTAACGCATTCAGACGAGAGGATACAGGCAAAGAAAGAAAATGGAAAACACTGCTTCCGCCGCCGTTGATTTGCGCGGAAACACGAGTGCTGCAGATCAAAGAAAGTAGAAGAAAGAGAACGAGATATGCGGTGCGTCTTGTTTTCACGCCACAAGCAAGGTCTTTATTCGTTTTGATTCGTACCGCGAGTGGGACTTGAACCCACACAGCCATCACTGGCCAAAGGATTTTAAGTCCTTCGTGTCTACCTATTCCACCATCGCGGCTCGGTACGCAAATACGCCGCAAAAGTACGGCTATTTTAATAACCGTGCAAGCAGATACGCTATTTTTTTGTGTGTTTTCGCTATTTTGCCTACCTTTGCGCACTTTTTTCGCATTTTTGTTGCTATGACTATACAAGATTTTTACGCACTCATATCCCCCTCCTTCCCGGAGATAACACTCGCCTCCGAACCCTCGCATTACCTCTTAAGCGGCTTGTCCGCCTCCGCACGAGCGGTTTTCTTGCAGACCCTCACCGGACGACTGCGCGCACAAAACAATCCGCGTACACTCCTCATCGTAATGAAAGACGAAGACGAAGCACTCTATCTCTTTTCCGACCTGCAAGTCCTTATGAAGGAGGTCCGCGTCTATTACTTCCCCTGTGCACGCCGCCGACAGAAAACCGACGAGGCAATGGTCGTTGAGCGCACCAAAGCACTCAGCGCATTGGTGAACAACCAACCCGCTATCATCGTTTCCTACCCCCAAGCCTTGGAAGAAAGCGTACCCCCCGTGCAGTCCTTGCGCACCGAACAGATACGGCTACGCACCGACGAACAAATCGCCGTCAGCGACCTCGCCGCCCTCTTGGACGAAATGGGGATGGAGCGCGTGGACTTCGTCTTCGAACCCGGACAGTATGCCGTCCGAGGCGGCATCGTGGACATATATAGTTACAGCAACGAAGAACCTTACCGACTCGACTTCTTCGGCGATACCATCGACTCGCTCCGCACTTTTGATATAGAGACCCAACTGAGCTGCGAACGCATAGACGAAATAACCATCGTAGGACGGCATACCGACGGCGCGGAAGAAGTGGGCATCGAAGCCTATCTCGCCGACCGCAAAGACATCCTTTGGGTCTCCGATGACTGGACCAATATGGCGGACAGCATGCTCTTTGCCCTCATCCGACAGAGTAACACGATGGAGATGCGCTCACAAAGTACCTTCCCCGATGTCCGCCAAGAAATCCCCTTCCAAACCGAACCCCAACCCCTCTTCCATAAGAATTTCTCGCTGCTCATCGACGACCTGCGGCGTAAACTCACTTCCGGCTATAAGGTCTTTATTCTTGCCGACCAAAAGAAACAAACCGACCGACTGCAAGCCGTCCTCGACAACGACTTTGAAGAGAACGGTGGCACCCCCCTCATCTTTACGCCCGTGGATCACACCCTCCACGCCGGATGGGTGGACAAAATAGGTAAGGTGGCTTGCTATACCGACCACGAAATCTTTGAGCGTTACCACCGTGTCGGTATGCGCCACGACAACGCCCGACGCGGCAAGGCAATGATGACCCTGCGCGAACTCAATGAGATGCGACCGGGAGACTACGTTGTCCATAGCGACCACGGCATTGGACAGTTCGGCGGACTCGTTACCACCACCGTCAACGGCAAACGGCAGGAGATGCTCAAGATCATCTACCGCGATGGTGACACCCTCTTCGTCAGTATCCATAACCTCCATCGCCTGAGCAAATACAAAGGCAAGGAAGGCTCTGCACCCACCATCAGCAAGCTTGGTTCAGGGGCTTGGGAACGCCTGCGCGAACGCACCAAAGACAAGGTCAAAGACATAGCACGCGACCTCATCCGTCTCTATGCCAAACGCAAGCAAGAGAAAGGCTTTGCCTATATGCCCGACGGCTATATGCAGCACGAACTCGAAGCCTCTTTCCTCTACGAAGACACCCCCGATCAAGCCAAAGCCACAGCCGATGTCAAACGCGATATGGAAAGCCCTATGCCGATGGATCGCCTTATCTGCGGCGATGTCGGATTCGGCAAAACTGAAGTGGCTATGCGTGCAGCCTTCAAGGCTGCCACCGACGGCAAGCAGACTGCCGTCCTCGTCCCCACCACCGTTCTCGCTCTCCAGCACTTCAACTCTTTCAAGGAACGCTTCAAAGACTTCCCTGTCAAGGTCGAATACCTCTCACGCGGCAAATCGCCCAAAGAAACCAAAGATATCCTCGCCGACCTCAAAGCCGGTAAGATAGACATACTGATAGGTACACACAAAATTGTGGGCAAGCAGGTCGAATGGCACGACCTCGGACTGCTCATCATCGATGAAGAACAAAAATTAGGAGTCGCCGTCAAAGACAAACTCAAGACCCTCCGCGCCTCTGTGGATGTGCTAACGCTCACTGCCACACCCATCCCGCGCACCCTTCAGTTCTCCCTCCTCGGCGCACGCGATATGAGCATTATGACCACCCCGCCGCCCAATCGCTATCCTATTCAGACCGAAGTCATCGCCATCGAAGACGAAGATATCATTCGCGAAGCGGTCACCAACGAACTCAATCGCAACGGACAAGTCTTCGTCATCAACAACCGTATCGAGATGCACGAACGCGTTGTCAGACAGTTGCAACGCCTCTGCCCCACCGCGCGAATCGTAACCGCCCACGGACAGATGCCACCCGCCGAAATGGAAGAACGACTCGAAGCCTTCATCAACTACGACTACGACATTCTCGTCTCCACCACCATCATCGAGTCAGGCGTGGACATCCCCAACGTCAATACCATGCTCATCTATGCCGCCCAGCACTACGGCTTGAGCGACCTTCACCAGTTGCGCGGACGGGTCGGCAGAAGCAACCGCAAAGCCTATTGCTATCTCATCGCGCCCGACCGCGAACTGCTCACAGCCGATGCACGCCGACGGTTGGATGCCATCGTTACCTTCGCCGACCTCGGCTCGGGCTTCAACCTTGCTATGCAAGACCTTGACATTCGTGGTGCAGGCAACCTCTTAGGTGCCGAACAATCCGGATTCATAGCCGACTTAGGCTACGAAACCTACCAGCGCATCCTTAACGAAGCCGTTGCCGAACTCAAAGAAGAAATGCTCCCCGAAGAGAAAGAAACAGAAACCACCGAAAAAGAAAATGCCACCCAAGGTCCGCGCCTGTGGTGCCAGGACTGCCTCTTGGAAAGCGACCTGCCACTGTCTTTCCCCAATACTTATATAGAAAACATCGCTGAACGTTTGGCTCTCTATCGCGAGTTGGATGGTCTCAAGAACGAAGATGAACTGCAAGCCTATTGCCGCCGACTGCGCGACCGGTTCGGACAGATTCCCGATGAGGCGCAGGAACTGATGCAAGTGGTGCGACTGCGCTGGCTATGCTGCCGACTCGGCATCGAAAAAGTCTTCCTCAAGCAGGAACGGATGGTGATCTACTTCACAACACGTTCCAAATCGTATTATCAGAGCGATACATTCGGTAAAGTGCTGCATTATATACAGTCGCGTCAGGACCGCTGCCGGCTGGTGCAGGACAAGGACAAGCAGGGACATCCTACGGGAAAGATTTATGCCACTGTCAATCATGTTCGTACTGTCAATGGTGCTATCACGTTGTTAGGCAAAATTGAGGAAGGAATTTGAATCGGTACAGCCTGTTTTCAGCAAGAAAATCCGTAGGATAATCGATAGATAACCGTAGGATAGCCGTATGATAGTACTATTCGTACCGAAGGCATACCGTACCGATAGCGAAAGGTTCGCAATTTGTTAACGCATCAGCCGGTTTGGGCTGGTATAAAAAAATAAAACTATGGCAAAAATCAACCCGTCTTCCCCCATTGCCGACATCCACGGCGCATTGCAACGCGGCGACAAAGTCATCTATCGTGTCCGTGACGGCGTACAGCAGGCGTACACCTCCACTCGCAAGTATAAGTCCCAACTCAACCGCTACATCCGCGAGCAGCGCGAGCGTTCCCTTGCCAATCCGCTTTCCACCTTCCATTTCCGCCCTGCCGCCAAGCGCACCCCAAAACCGCCGACCACTCTCTACGGCATGATCCTATCCGAACTCTCCAAAGCCTCCAAAGCAGCCTACGCCCCAAGAGCCTCCAAAGCAAAAGAGTCTCTATACGATAAATAAAAATTCTTCCATTGTGCCGACTGCCAGTTGGCAGACATTTCTTTCATTACGTCGGGATTGAATCCCGACATCGTTTGCCCGACCGAAAAAGAACATTGCAATGATTGAGCGAATCCCTTAATCCTCACACCCCAACACAAAAAAATAACATTTCTATTTGTATATAAAAAAATAGTAGTACTTTTGCAGCGCAAAACAAAAGTTTTGCCGTATCGCGCCCGCGCTGAGGGAATATGTCTTTCGAGCGGGTAATATACAGGACATATTGAAAAGGCGTCTTAAGCGCTTTGTTTTGGCTAACTCGAATCTGGTAAATTCATAAATTCCAAAACATTGCAGCACAAGATGTCCTCTTGTGTGTATATACATTGCGTGCGCATATTGCGTACCTTATTATGATATACATACGGCGTGGGCTACGCGTTGCTTGTTCGGAATTGAAGGCAATACCAGAGCCTGAGTTAGCGGAACAGCAAGAATGCAGTCCCGCTTTTATTTTTATAAGCGGAACACTGGCACTGGTGACCGCTTTTTTGTATATTTGTGCATACTTGCCGGAATGTTCGGATCTTCTGGAATAGCGCAGCGATCCAGAACAACTAGTAAATACACATAAGGAGGAAGCCGAAAATCCGATAAAGAGAGTAGGCAAAATTTCAAACTTAATAAAATTATGGATAACAAGAGACAAGAAGAACTACAATCGCGTCGCGAATTCTTCAAAAGTGCAGCGAAGGCTGCTTTGCCTGTTATTGGTGCTGTAGTACTTTCACAACTGCCAACCAACTTGTTTGCTGCTGAGACGGAAGAAAATGGTTGTGATTGGGGGTGTTCTGGCAGTTGTTGGAGTTCGTGTCAAAGTTCTTGTCGTGGATACTGCTCTGCAGGGTGTACTGGCACTTGCACGGGTGGCTGCAAAGCTGCATGTTCCAATAGTTGTAACGCAAGTTCCGGCTGGTAATTTTATTTAGTTAGGGAATCGCCTTTATGTGATTCCCTAACTATTATTTGGGAATTATTCATAGAGGACGTATACGAGTTCAAGGAGGCAATTGTGAAATACAAAAACCGTGAACTCAACAAAATATTCTCACCAAACATGAGAATAAATGCAAATTTGAATCACGACAAAACAATTGACACGAAACAATGAGGATATTGGGCAAGGATTCTACAATGAGTAAGGTACGAATATATTCGTAATTATTATTTTATGATTGTAAAAGAAACTAGGAAAGCGTGGCAAAAAGGTAGTGCGAAAAGCATCACTTTCATCGTCACCAAAGATTGCCAGCTCGCTTGTAAGTACTGTTATCTCGTTGGTAAGAACGAGAAAGAGCGTATGCCATGGGAAGTAGCAAAAACGGCTATTGACTATATTCTTAATCATGAGAATGATGCAAATTTTGCATACGAGTCTGTTATTTGGGATTTCATTGGCGGTGAGCCTTTCCTTGAGATAGACCTAATAGACAAAATCTGTGACTACATTAAAACTGAGTTGTACCGTCGCAACCACCATTGGTTTAATTCATATCGTTTTTCATTTTCCACTAATGGCATCAATTATGACTCGGAGAAGGTGCAGCGGTTTATTGAGAAGAACAAGAAACACCTCTCTATTGGTATTACAATTGATGGCACGGAGCGCAAACATGACTTGAACAGAGTGTATAAAAAGACAGAGCGCGGGTCGTATGCCGATGTTGTACGTAATATACCTCTTTGGTTAGAACAATTCCCCGGAGATGGAACAAAGGTAACTATCTCGTCTGCTGATATTCCTTATATATGCGAGTCTGTACTGCATTTATACGACTTAGGTATTCATCAGGTCAATATCAACTGTGTATTCGAGGATGTCTGGCGCGATGGAGATGACAAACTCTTTGAGAATCAATTAATGCAGTTGGCAGATGCCATCATTGATAGAGATTTATACAAAGATTATGCATGCTCGTTCTTTTCTGAAAATATGGGCAAACCGATGGATTGCCAGCTTCAAAATCAAAATTGGTGTGGAGCAGGAAGAATGTTAGCTATTGATGCTGCTGGCAATTTCTATCCCTGCACACGTTTTGCACAGTACTCCTTGCGTGACAAAGAGGCTTGGATTATCGGTAATATCTATGACGGCATAGACCAAAACAAACTTCGTCCGTTCCTTACGCTTGACCGCTGTACGCAATCTACTCCCGAATGTGTAAATTGCGAAGTAGCAGAAGGCTGTGCATGGTGTCAAGGTGAGAACTTTGATGCCGCACAGACACATACAGTTTATGAGCGTGCTACGGCTATATGCAAAATGCACAAGGCGCGTGTACGTGCAAACAATTATTATTGGAACAAGCTCTATCGCAAACTGGAGTTAGAAGGCAAGCGTGAGGAGTTCGAAGCCAATAGGAAGACAAATAACGGTGTGGTGTGCTGATAAATGAACAAATTGTAAATGAATAAATAGTAAATAGTCTCATGCTACAATACTTAGTTATTTTATTGGATGATACCAGCGTGGCATATTGCCATGCAGAAAATCCGCTCAGGGAGCGCAACCTCATTCCGTTGGATACGCTTAAAAAGGCTATTCTCTTTGGTATGAAAGAGAACCTGATGATCCAGTATGTCTATCCCGATTACGACCTGCCGGAGGAATACAACGAAGTCATTGAGTCCATCGACCATGTGAAAATAGGTCGCGATGTAGCAGTCTATAGTGAGGTGCCGAAATCCATTGCCGCAGAAAATGCAGTATTGCGTCTTTCTATTGCCGATTTTATTGCCAAGCAGTATGATATTGCTGCCATACTGCCGCAAGTGACGCGCCTTAATATCTGCTTGACGGATACAGAGACTTTCAAAGACGAGCAGGCAGAGGATTACAAAAAAGCACTCGCTACGTTCAATGCCGTGTTGATCAATCAATACAAGGCAGGCAAGCAACCGCAACTGAATATCCTCACCGACCGTCTGCAACTAAAGGAAATGCACAACTGCGGAGCAGGCGATAGCAACATTACTATTGCGCCGAATGGCAAGTTCTATCTCTGTCCGGCATTCTATTATGATGAGAAAATGGGCATCAGCAACCGCTTGAATCACCACAAACCATCCTCGGAAAGAAGCGTCGGCAATTTGGAAACAGGCTTGCAAATCTCTAATCCGCAGTTGCTCAAACTCGACCATGCGCCCTTGTGCCGTATTTGTGATGCGTACCATTGTAACCGCTGTATCTGGCTGAATCAGAAAGTGACATGGGATAACAACACTCCTTCCCATCAGCAATGTATTATTGCACACTTGGAAAGAAATGCAGCACGCGATTTACAGCAACAACTAAAAGCAGCAGGGTTTAGTGCCGGAGAAGAAATTAAATCAATCGATTATCTTGACCCGTTTGATGTACGGGAACAATTCTAACAAGTATGAAGAAATTAGTAGGTCAGGTTACACCTGAAGAAAAGAATGAGATTCAAACGCTCTTTGAGCGTCGTAATGGTCTGAATGAGTTGGCAAAAATCTTAACAGCCGACAATACAGACTTGTACGAAAAATTAGTAAAGGACATGGGCGAGACAGGCTCGAAGTTTCAGAATTGGTGGGATACCATGGCAAAGAAATACCAATGGGAGTCCGCAAAGAACGGAAACTGGGAAATCAACTTTGAGACTTGTGAGATATTTCTTGTAACACCGGAAAACTAAAAGGATAGATATTATGCTAAACATGGTACTACTCTTCATCGGTACAACGGAAATCATCGTTATCGGTGGCATTGCACTTCTTATCTTTGGCGGAAAGAAACTGCCTGAACTCATGCGTGGTTTGGGCAAAGGTGTCAAAGAGTTCAAAGAGGGTATGAACGAGGTTAAAGAAGAAGTAAACAACAACGGACAACTTCAGGAACAACCGCAAGCCGAAGAACAGAAAAAAGAGGCAACTCCGCAAGAGCCGAAGAATGAGTGAGAACAACCAAATGCTAACATTTGGCGGACATCTTGAGGTGCTCCGCCGGATGTCGTTTCGGGTGTTGATCGTGACAGCCGTCCTTGCGGTTGCTATTTTCTGTTTCAAAGATACGACATTCGCACTCCTGCTCGCTCCAAGCAAGAGTGACTTTTGTCTGTACAGATGGATAGAACAATTCTTTGCATGGGTAGGCTACGACTTTCACTTTGCGCCTTTCGAGGTGGATTTGATTGCTACCGACCTTAGTAGTCAGTTTATGACGCACATCAGTACGTCGTTTTATCTTGGCTTGCTTTGTGCTTCGCCGTATATCTTGTTTGAACTATTCCGTTTCATATCTCCTGCGCTTTATGAAAACGAGCGAAAGTATTCAATCCCTGTTCTGCTCACCATCTATACGCTTTTTGTAGTAGGCGTACTGATGAGTTACTATATCCTTTTTCCTATTTCCTTCCGTTTCTTGGGAACATATTCCGTCGCCGAACAAGTGCACAGTACGATTACTTTGGATAGCTATATATCTACCTTTGTGATGCTCACTTTGGTCATGGGAGTTGTTTTTCAGTTGCCGGTTATTGCATATTTCTTGGCGAAACTGGGATTCATTGATAGCGAAATGTTGGCAAAGTATCGCCAATATGCGTTTCTCATAATAATGATAGTAGCCGCAATCATTACTCCGCCGGATTTGATGACTTTAGTCCTTGTCACGATTCCTCTTTACCTCCTCTATGAAATAAGCATTATCGTTATTAGGAAAGTAAAAAGCAAGAATGAATAGTTTTAATTGTTATGTCCTGTTCCTGCTAATATCAATTAAAAGTATCGGTTAACTCTCTTTACTTTCATACAAAGGACTAATTTTTTTGTGTTCTTTTTTCCGTTATAGGATTTGCATAGTCGCGCAAAATAGTGTAATTTTGCGCGATTTTTGTGGAAACGCAGTAAATATCAGTAAACTGCAAAGAAAATTCTATTCATGGAAGAACAAGAAAAGTATGACGGATCGAGTATTCAAGTACTCGAAGGTTTGGAGGCAGTTCGTAAACGCCCCGCAATGTACATTGGAGACATCTCTCAAAAAGGTTTACATCACTTGGTATATGAGGTAGTGGATAACTCTATCGATGAGGCACTTGCCGGCTTCTGTAACGAGATAGCCGTGCATATCAATGCCGATAACTCCATTACCGTGCAAGACAACGGACGCGGTATCCCCGTGGATATGCACCCCAAGGAGCATAAAAGTGCGCTCGAAGTGGTTATGACCGTCTTGCACGCCGGTGGTAAATTCAATAAAGACAGTTATAAGGTCAGCGGCGGTCTGCACGGCGTAGGTGTCAGTTGCGTCAACGCGTTGAGCAAAAAGATGCACGTCGAAGTCTATCGCGACGGAGCTATCCATAGCCAGGACTACGAGAAAGGCAAACCCTTAGCCCCCGTGCATACCATCAGTGAAGCCGAAGCGGTCGGTAACTGGGAACAGCGCAAGACCGGTACTTTCGTGCATTTCTTACCCGATGACAGCATCTTTACCGAAACCGTCTATCAGTGGGACATACTCGCCAATCGTATGCGCGAATTGGCATTCCTCAACGCCGGTGTACGTATCACGCTCAAAGACAAACGCGTTCGTAACGAAGACGGCACGTGCAAAACGGAGTCTTTCTATTCCGAAAAAGGCTTGAGCGAGTTCGTCCGTTATATCGACCAAACCCGCACGCCCCTCATCTCCGATGTCATTCATCTCAATACAAGCAAGTACGGCACACCCGTTGAAGTGGCTATGATCTACAACAGCGACTTCAACGAGAACGTTCATTCGTATGTCAATAATATCAACACCATAGAAGGCGGTACGCACGTACAGGGCTTCCGAACGGCTCTCACCCGCGTGATGAAGAAATACGCCGAGGAGAGCAAACTCCTCGAGAAAGCCAAACTGCGCGACAAGGAAGGTAACGCTACCATCGACCCGAATGACTTCCGCGAGGGACTCACCGCCGTCATCTCCGTCAAAGTGGCTGAACCGCAATTCGAAGGACAGACCAAGACCAAGTTGGGCAACTCCGAAGTGGCAGGTATGGTAGCCTCCGCTGTAGGTGAGGCTCTGACCAATTACCTCGAAGAGCACCCCGATGATGCCAAACGCATTGTGGAGAAAGTTATCCTCGCTGCCCAAGCCCGTATAGCCGCACGCAATGCCCGTCAGTCAGTACTCCGCAAGTCGCCTCTCTCCGGCGGCGGACTGCCCGGCAAATTGGCAGACTGCGCCTCCAAAGACCCTGCCGAATGTGAACTCTTCCTCGTCGAGGGTGACTCTGCAGGCGGTACCGCCAAGACCGGTCGTGACCGCGCACACCAGGCTATCCTCCCCCTGCGCGGTAAGATCCTTAACGTCGAGAAAGCTATGGAGCATAAGGTCTTCGAGTCCGAAGAGGTGCGCAATATATTTACGGCATTAGGCATCACCTTCGGTACGGAGGACGACCCCAAAGCACTCAACCTCTCCAAGATTCGCTACCACAAAGTTATCATAATGGCGGATGCCGATGTGGATGGTGCGCACATCGCCACCCTTATTATGACCCTCTTCTTCCGCCACATGAAAGAGGTTATCGAGCAAGGACATCTCTATATCGCTATGGCACCGCTCTATATGTGCTCCAAAGGTAATTACAAGGAGTATTGTTGGAACGACCAACAACGCCACGACTTCATTATGAAGTACGGCAACGGCGATGAGAAACAAATCAAGACCCAACGCTACAAAGGTCTCGGCGAGATGTCCGATGAGCAGTTGTGGGAAACGACAATGGATCCCGAACGCCGTCTCTTAAAGAAAGTAACCATCGAGAACGCCGCCGAAGCCGACCGCACCATAGCGATGCTGATGGGCGACGATGTGGCTCCCCGTCGCGAGTTCATCGAGCAGAACGCCACCTACGCAAAAATTGACGCTTAACTATCAACTATCAACTAAAAATGACCGTCGCCGTTTATTGCTCCGCCAAAGATTGTATCCCTGAAGACTACCTTCGCTTAGGGGATGCATTGGGCGAGTGGCTCGCCTTGAACGGTCATAGTCTGGTCTATGGCGGCGCAACGGGCGGATTGATGTCGCGAGTGAGCGATGCGTTCCACCGAACGGTAACAGCCGATGAACAGCCACCTTTACAAGGGTGGGGCAGGATAATTGGCGTAGTACCCAACCGTATCATTCTCTCCAAGCGCAAGGCGCAGAACTGCGATGTGCTGTTCGTGGTAGGTACGATGACGGAGCGCAAACAGAAGATGCGTGACGTAGCCGACTGCTTCGTCTGTCTGCCGGGCAGTTACGGTACCCTCGATGAGATGATGGACGTGATTGCCGCCGGAACGGTCGGCGAACACCGAAAGCCGCTTTTCGTGTTGAATTACAACCGTTTTTATGATAGCCTGATAGCGCAGGCGGACTATATGCGAAGCCTCGCTTTCCTGCCCGAACAGGAGTCCTATACGCCCCTGTTTGTAGAAACACTCAACGAGTTGTACGAACAGGTGCAGAACGTAAAAATCAAGTAGGAAAATCTTTAACTCAATTACGATATGAATCTATTCTTTCTTCGAGCCTATCTGCGTCGTCAGTTGCTCTCCACGCCTAAGTTTGAACAAACCATCGAGCAAACACGCCTCGATGCCGAACGCTACCACAAGATTGAGCAGTCGGATAAACTGCGTGATTTCCTTGCGTTAGAGAAATTGGTAGCTTCTTCCGAGTTTCAAGCCAAGAAAAAGGAACTTACCACTAAGAAGTATAAGGACACCGATGAGGCAAAGAAGTTAGCCCGCTTGAAAAAACTGACCAAGGATAAGTTTGTTCGCCAGTACCTCAAGACAGGCGAGGGCGACAACCGATCCGCCGTGATGCAGTACGAGGAGTTGCGCAAAGAAACCGAGTCCGATGACTTCCGCCGCAGAAACGCCTTCTGGCAGGACGCACACCGTTGGGATAACACCGAAGAAGGAAAGCAGGACGCACGCTATGCGGCTCTGATGCAAGACCCCGACATTCGCTTCTATATGAGTGCCGACACCAAAGCCATCGAGCAGTTCGACCGCTTTGAGAAAGTCTATGAAGACGTCTTCAACTGGACTCGCTTGGAGGCAAGCGACTGGCGCGCAGGAATGCACTATCCTTCCAACGCTTTTGTCAGCAACCACGCCTTCACCAACGAACAGCAGGCATACAACAAAGGTCGCAACGTGGACACGGCAGGCGGCATTCTGCATATCAAAACCGTCAAGGAGAAAGTAACTGCTCCCGCTTGGGACGAGAAGAAAGGTATGGTAATGACCGACTTCGGCTATACATCCGATGTTATCTGCAACGACAAAGTGGCTATTGAAGAAGGCTCTGTGGTACAAGTCAAAGTGCGCTGCACGGGCAATCTGAACCACGCTATCTGTCTGCGCGGCAGCAAACGTGCACCCCTCATCCACCTCTTTGACTATCGTAAGTCACGTTTCTATATAGGTGCCAAAGAAAACGACAAAGCCGAACGCTATCTCAAAGAGTTAGACGGTCTGCTGCAGTCTAAATACAAAGTCTTCACCGTTTCTTGGCAGAAAGATGAACTCATTTGGTACATCAATAATATGGAGGTCTATCGCACCAAGAACCTCCTCCCAAAAGGTGAAAAACTGTATATCCACATGTTCTCTTCCATACCCGCAGGCGCACGCCGTGTATCGGAAGGCGAACTGCAAGTGGACTGGATACGTGTATTTAAGACCAAAAACTAAACAGCGATGTTCCTGATTGCCGGTCCGTGTGCCATCGAGAGTCGCGACATCGTCTTTCAGACAGCCGAGACCCTGAAGAACGTTTGCGGGGAACTCAACCTGCCGCTCTACTTCAAATCCTCGTTCGACAAAGCCAATCGCACCTCGCTCTCCGAGCGGGGTGTCGGTATAGAGGAAGGACTGCGCATCCTGCAAGAGGTCAAAGAGCAATTCGACCTGCCCATACTGACCGATGTGCACGAGTCGTGGCAGTGCCAACCTGTAGCAGAAGTGGCTGATGTGCTGCAGATTCCCGCTTTCCTTTCGCGGCAAACCGATTTATTGCAGGCTGCGGCTCGCACGGGACGCATCGTCAATATCAAGAAAGGGCAGTTTATGGCTCCGTGGGACTTGCGCGGAGCCGTAGCCAAAGTCCGTGAAGCCACGCCCCAAGATATACCTAATAATATATGGCTCACCGAGCGCGGCAATTCATTCGGCTACGGACGATTGGTAGTGGATATGACCAACCTCGTTGCGATGCGCGAGTTAGGCTGTCCCGTCATCTTTGATGCTACCCATTCTGTACAGCAACCGTCTTCCCAAGCAGGCATCACCGGCGGTAATCGCGAAATGGTCCCCTATCTGATGCGCGCCGCCATTGCCGTAGGTATAGACGGACTCTTCCTGGAGGTACATCCTAATCCCGATGAGGCCATTTCCGATGCCGCCAACCAAGTCCGACTGGCGGATATAAAGCAAATCCTATTGCAAGCCGTGCGCCTGCAACAAACAATGGAGACTCTTGTATGACACCGGATACACAACGGGCGAAAGAGGTCTTTCGCGAAGAGATCGCCGAATTAGAAAAACTCGCTAACAGCATTGACGACAGTTTTGCGCGCGCCGTCGATATGCTGTACCGTTGCGAAGGACAAGTGGTCGTGATGGGTATCGGCAAGACCGGTATCATCGGGCATAAGATTGCTTCTTCCTTAGCATCCACCGGCACCGAAGCCATCTTCGTCAACGCCGCCGAAGCTGTTCACGGCGACTTGGGTATGATCAACAGCAAGGACGTGGTACTGCTGGTCAGCAATAGCGGAACAACATCCGAAATAATCAATGTAGTCGCTCCCCTGCGCCGAATAGGCTGTCAGTTAATCGCTATGACAGGCAACCCCGCATCCAAGTTAGCACAACTTTGCGACCTCACCCTCTCCGTCCACGTGGACAAAGAAGCCTGTCCTTTAGGTTTGGCTCCCACCACTTCAACCACGGCAACGCTCCTGATGGGCGATGCTTTGATTGTCTGCCTGATGGAGCGCAGACACTTCCAGGCAGAGAACTTCGCCGTCTATCACCCGGGAGGCGCACTTGGCAGAAAACTGCTCGGTAGAGTCGGACAGCACATGAGCGAACGAGTGCCGCGCGTGCAGACATCCACCCCGTTTAGAGAATTGGTGGCTGAGATGAGCGACAAACACCTCGGAATGACCATGGTCTATGAAGGCGACCGCTGTATCGGTATCATTACCGACGGCGACCTTCGACGTGCCATTCAGAAGTACGACGACCTGCATATCACGGCACGCGAGATAATGACCCCGTCCTACAAGCACATTGATAAAAACGCACTGTTGAGCGATGCGCTCGCCGTAATGGACAAATACAATATCACCACTTTGGCGGTTACCGATACGCCCGAATCAACGGCTATCATCGGCATCATTTCCATCCATCATATCATTGACTTTGCATAACTATTTTGGCAGACCCGTTGTCTGCCCCTTTCTATATGACTGAAAAATACGATTATCTGATTATAGGCGGCGGCGTAGCCGGTATGAGCCTCGCCCTCAAGGTGGCGCGCGAACAGAAGTACCGTATTGCCATTTGCTGCAAGACAACGCTTGACGAAGCCAACACCGCCAAAGCACAAGGCGGAGTGGCAAGCGTGACGAACCTCCTCAAAGACGACTTTGAGAAGCATATCCACGACACGATGGTGGCAGGCGACTGGCTCAGCGACCCCGCTGCCGTGGAGCAGGTAGTGCGTAACGCACCTGCACAAATAGCCGAGTTAGTCCACTGGGGCGTTAATTTCGATAAGAACGCCGACGGACAGTTTGACCTCCACCGCGAGGGCGGACACTCCGAGTTCCGTATCCTCCACCACGCCGACGATACAGGGGCAGAGATTCAGCGCGGACTGATGGAAGCCGTGCGCCATACCCCCTTTATCACCGTCCTTGAGAACCATTTCGCCGTCGAAATCATCACCCAACACCATCTCGGACAATTAGTCACCCACCATACGCCCGATATTGAATGCTACGGAGCCTATATCCTCAATCCCGATACGCAGAAGATTGATACCTATCTGAGCCGTATCACCGTCATCGCCACCGGCGGCGTGGGGGCAATCTATAGTTCGACCACCAATCCCAACATAGCCACCGGCGACGGCATAGCGATGGTGCATCGCGCGCGCGGACAAATAAAAGATATGGAGTTCGTGCAGTTCCATCCCACCGCTCTCTTCCACCCGGGCGAGACCCATCCCGCCTACCTCATCACGGAGGCAATGCGCGGCTACGGCGGCATCCTTCGTTTGCCGAACGGCGAGGAGTTTATGCAGAAGTACGATGCGCGTTTGAGCCTCGCTCCGCGTGACATTGTGGCACGCGCCATTGACAACGAAATGAAGATTCACGGTCTTGACCACGTCTGCTTGGACGTTACCCATAAAGACCCCGACGAGACACGCCGCCACTTCCCCAATATCTACCAGAAGTGCCTCAGTATAGGTATCGACATCACCAAAGACTATATCCCTGTAGCCCCGTGTGCACACTATATGTGCGGAGGAATCAAAGTCAACCTCAACGGCGAGAGTACCATTCATAGGCTCTATGCTATCGGTGAATGCAGTTGCACCGGACTGCACGGCGGCAACCGCCTGGCAAGCAATTCGCTCATCGAAGCCGTAGTCTATGCCGACGCAGCGGCACGCCATAGTCTTAGCGTCATATCCGACTACGACTTCAACGATCGTATCCCCTCATGGAACGATGAAGGCACTATGTCCAACGAAGAGAAAGTACTCATCTCGCAAGACAAGAAAGAGGTCGGGCAGATTATGTCCGCCTACGTAGGTATCGTGCGCAGCGACCTCCGTCTGCACCGTGCATGGGAACGGTTAGACCTGCTCTACGAAGAAACCGAAGACCTCTTCAAGCGCGTGCGCCCCACCAAAGATATTTGCGAACTGCGCAATATGATTAACGTCGGTTATCTCATCACCCGTCAAGCTCTTCAGCGCAAAGAGAGTCGCGGCTTGCACTACACCATCGACTACCCGCGTCAAGACCAAACACCCCCTAAAGAGGTATGGTAAGAGTCATTGCCCTTCATAGTGTCATCCCCCTCCGTTCCGAGCCTGCCGAAACGGCGGAGATGTCCACGCAGATGCTCTTCGGCGAGACGGCTGACGTACTCGAAGACGCACGCCGCTGGACACGTATCCGGCTGCATCAGGACGGACAGACGGGATGGGCGGACACCAAAATGCTCACCCCGCTATCCGATGAAGAATGGAGCGAACACAAACGCAATGAAGCCATCGCCCTTTCTGTTCACAACGGTTTCATCCCTCGTGTCGCCCTGCCTATGACCTATGCCGTGAGCGAAAACAACGGACAGACCGTCCCGCTTACGGCAGGTACGCGACTGCTCGCATACAACAACGGCGTTTTTTCGCTTTTAGGAGTCCGATTCCGTATCGACCCGCAGGCGGTGTTAGTCAATCCGTTGATACTCAATCTTGAGAATCTGATGCAAGCCACCCGATTCTTCCTCAATATACCTTATCTGTGGGGCGGCAAGAACGCAATGGGAATGGACTGCTCCGGCTTCACGCAGACTATCTGTTCGCTTTTCGGCATCTCTCTGCCACGCAATGCTTCTGAGCAATATAGTCTTTCGCAGCGCATCAATAAGCGGGATGCACTGTTCAGCAGTATGAATCCTGTCTATTCATTAGAACACGCGCAGGCAGGCGACCTCCTCTTTTTCGACCATCCTGCCCATTTAGAAGACGATGCGCCGCACTCTTCCACAGAGATAGAGCGTGTTCCGCTTCCTGCTACCACGGATGCCCCTCCGAAGATAACGCACGTGGGTATTCTGCTTGATAAGAAGCGCATTCTGCATTGCTCGGGTCGTGTCAAGGTCGAGCGTTTGGACAACCACGGTATTCTTTCTATGGAAACAGCCGACGCTGCCCATCCCGACGGACGTTATACCCACCACCTCGTCCACCTCTCCCGCGCCGTGTTGTAGCCTTTGTTTTCCGCAAAATGTATATTTTTGCGCAGATCGAGTGCAATTTTAACAAAAATCTGCACTTGTTGAGTGCCCTTTTGTTTGTATATAAAAAGGGGACTTCTTTATTAGGCGTTTCAGATTCCTATTTTGCTATCTCAAGGTTACGTTTTTTAAGATAAAACGAAGAAATGAATAAAATTTTACGGCTGAAAATGTACTTTCTTTAAGATTGGGTGTACTTACCTTGCGAAAAGAGTGGTTTGTTTTGCCGATTTGTGCCACTCGCAGTATTTTTGTCCCGTCCGAAATATGGGGCTTTTTCATTATCAGATAAATAGCCGCAAATTGGTATCGGACGTAACAAAATGAAATTAAAAACAAAACGGTTTATGAAACGTTTTTACAAGCATACGTTAATCAGTAACGTTCAATCTATGGGAAAGATTATTTGCTGCGGGGCTATGCCGTCAATCCGCATGTGCGGTATATGGAGCAGCGTATCGATGCCAAGTTGCAAGAGCATACTGAGCAGATCCAAACAATAAAAGAAAGATTATAATTAAGGAACAAAAAATAGAATGGTATGAAAAAGATGAATCTTAAACGCATATTTAACTGGCTTTATGGTGACGGCTTAGACCGAGCGATGACCGAGAGAAGACCGAGAGAAGACCGAGAGGCAATTTCCCCGGTCTATCGTCCCGTATGTGTCTCGTATGTGGCTCGTACAATGCTCGTATGCCTTTTCCTCCTTCTTTTAGGAGGTTGGAATAGTCAGGCGTGGGGAGGAAACGTAACATTAAAAGTAACTGCTGAATCTTCTCCTTCTACCAGTGGTTACGTTTATGTGGCAAAATCGAATAGTGCGCCTTCGAGTTATTCTCTTACCTCTGATTATGCAGATGAGGAAAAGTATTCTGCATATGTATTTGGCTATTTGACAGTAGAACAAACGTTCTATTTGTTTGCATCTGCAAAAGATGGTTATGGTTTTAGTGGCTGGTCAAAAAACTCTTCGGCTACTTCCGGTGACACATCTAATCCAAAGTCAATTACTGTATCTGGAAAGAAAAATGGAACTGTAACAGATGGTCCGTATTATGCTATATTTACACCTATAACTGTTAGTTCTGCGGGAACGGCTTCTACGATTTCTTTCAGTAGTCCGGACACAAAGACATCTACTCTGTATTTCCCTGTTTCCAATGGTGCAGATAGTAACAGTGACTTTTATGCTCCAACCATTTCAGGAGAAGGGTGGTCTATTTCTTCATGGAAATTGAATACTTCTACTCATAAGGTTGAAGTGGTTTGTTCTTACATGGCTTATTCGTACACATCGCAAGGTGACCATGAAGCAACCGTGACTTTAACAACAAAAAGCAATAACTCCAATACAGGTAAGGTAAAAGCGAACGTAAACTTGACTCCATCTTTGGTGGCAGATCCGACTTCGCTTGATTTCGGGATGTTTACCGTAAATGTGGATTCTAAAAAAAGCAAGACGGTAACATTGTCCTTTAATGTAAATGCAATTACTTTCAGCAAAACAGATGATGCCTCTATCGCTCCTTTCTCTGCAACGTTTAGTGGAGACTATAAAACGCTTACGATTTATTATCAACCCACTTCTGTCGGAACCGGAACATGGGAGAGGGATTTGGTTGTATATGCAAAGAATAATCAAAGTGAACAATTAACTGCGACGCAGACGATTAAGTTAAAAGGTCAAGCGCAGTCGATTACCAATCCGGAATACACTTGCAATATTGCAGATAACTATATGGTGGATGCGTCTGCGTTGGATTTACAATCCTTGTGGACTTCTACCAGCAATGGAACAATCACCTATTCTATTGTATCTTTCACTCCGTCCAGCAGCAATAATATAGGAGCAACAGCCCCCGCTATCACAAACAACCGTCTGTCTTTAGGACAAGCCGGTACTTTGAAACTGAAACTGACACAAGCTTCAGCAACCAATTTTTATGCCGGAGAAGACACAAAGACAATCACCATTCATAAATACAATAGTGCTTTTGCCAATGAGAAAGATTTGGATGTCAAGGTGGATGCCAATGTGACTTCTTCTTATTCGTTGAACTATTCCAAACCTAATGCGGCATATATCGGTGCAAACCATACTGCCGGTACTCCGACAGAGGGCGTGAACTCTACAGGTTTCTATTACACCTTGACGCAAACAGTCACTTCTTCCAATACGGTAGGCAGTCCGGATGCAACGGTGGCAATAACCTATAATGCAGGCAACAAAACGGCTACGGGTAAGAATGCCGGTACGGGTACTATTCATTTGCGCCAGCCGGAGACCTATAAATACAAAGCAGCGAGTGCAGATATTAAGGTGACAGTAACGAAGAATGATCCGGTCTTTACATGGAAAAACGGACCGTATTACCACAACTCGTCTGTCAGCAATGTGTTCTCTTCGACGAACACCGATTTGGCTTACACAATCGGAACTTCTACCAATCCGGATGTGGCTTATGAGTCCGGTAATACGCTGACCGTCTTGTCAAAAGCCGGAACGGCTAACTTTACCGTTTCCCAGCCGGGGAACTATAAATGGAACGGCAAATCCGTAACCTACAGCGTAACCTCGGAGAATCCGTCTAACCATGTGACCTTCACCTATACGCAGGCAATGTATAATGATGGCAGTATTACTATTGCTAAGGTGAGTTCGAAGGGAACCGCTTGGGATGGTGGTAAATTGAGATTAGGAGGTTCAGATACCGGTATCGGAATAGGCTCGCCTGCATATGACTATGATGACAAGTATGTCGATATTGCTTTCAAAGGCATTCCTGAGAAAGTGACTTTTGAAATAGCCACCAATGCAGGTGCTGCAACTGGAGAGTATTGGTATGTTAAAGAGAGTTCGGATGGGAAAAACTGGTCGGGCGAAAAATGGAGTTCTGAGCACGAAGGAGAAAGTTACGCTTCTTTCTCTGTACCTTTGTCCCAGACAGCCCGTTATATCCGTTTGTGCTATTCCGGTAACTTTGCCGGATATTTCAGAAACATTACTATTCACGAGTTGAAGAGGTTCACTCCGGATCCAAGCAGTTTGGATTTCGGAACGCATCCTATTAATGAGACCTGCGCATCGCAAACCTTTGCTTTCAATTATGCCAATGTGGGTCATAATGTGACGCTTGCTACCAATGATTCGCATTTCACCGTTACCCCGACAAAGATTACCAATATCGGTGGCGAAAAAGTGGGTTCTACAACTGTTACCGTAAGTTATTCCACCACCGAGGCACACAAATCCAGCGGAGCCAAGATTACCATTACGGATGAGCTGGGCAATACGGCAACGGTTAATCTGTCCGGCGAAACAAAGAGACTGGATCCGACTATCACATGGAACCCGGACGATGCAACTTTCAATGTGGATGACAAGTTAACAGCGGTTAACGCGAATGAGTTAGAAGTAACGCTCTCTGTGGCGGCTGCGGATGAGGCTTATGTACATTGCGAGGGCAACACAGCCACTATGATTGGCGCCAAGACAGGTACCGTAGAGGTGACCGCGCATGTGACGGGAAATAGTATCTATAACGACAAAGACTTCACCAAAGAGATCTCGATTACCAATCTGACAAAGCAATATATCACATGGGAGCAGGATTTCTCCCGTCTTAAAACGACAGACGGCACCAAATCGATTGTTCTGAATGCATCCTCATCGAGCAGTTTGCCTGTGACATATGAGTTGGTAGGCGATAAGACCGGTCTTTCTCTTACCCAAAGCGGCGATACATGGACGTTGACCTACTTGGCTTCCGAGTGCAAGAACACCACCATAGTTGCCAAACAAGGCGGCGATGCCACCTATGCACCCGCTTCGTCTGTATCGCTTCCGGTAAAAGTGATTGACCCGAAGAAGGTTTGCGACACCGAAGAGACGCTGGTGAACTCAACCGTAACACTCAAAGAAACGTCCGTTACTTACAATATAGATATTCCTCAATCCATGAATATCTCTTTGAGCCGTGTGAGAGGTGGATGGTATGTTTATCTGGTAGGCGTAGATGTGGAGTTTTATGATGGCAGGAACGGGACAGGAAGCCGGTTGTTGAAAAAATCGTATTCCCGTGACGATATTGATAACTCGTTGGAAACCACCATTGACTTGACAAACTATATCCATGCAAAGTCCGTCAAAGTAGTGACAACTTCTACGTATGGATACAATATTAACTCGCTGACTTATACCAAACGGAAAGATTGCAAATTGTCCAAATCGTCTTTGTCCTTTGAGACATATCCGAATACGGTGACATTGGATAAGACATTTGATGTGGAGTATGCCAACTATCCTGTTACAGTAGAGTGTTCGAACGATAAGTTCTTCTTTACACCAAAGGATTTCGGCGATTGCAGCGAATACGGAACACAAACAATATCTGTACATTATGCAGCCGGAGCAAGTGCCGGCGAAGATGTCGGTTACCTGTATATTAAAGACAATACGGGAGTAACATTGCGTACTTGCACATTGTCTGTAACCATCAACCAAAAAGTAGATCAGAGTATCACCTCGAACAATATCGGTTCGTCTTACAAGACAACGGATAAAGTTACTCTGACCGCTTCAACCAACTCCGGCTTGTCGAACTTTACCTATTCGGCGGCTCCTGCAGGCGTGGCGGTTATAAACGGCGCAGAGATGACTTTCACACAGTCGGGAACGATTGCCGTCACGGTAAGCGAACCGGGTAGTACAATATATAATGCCACAAGCGCAACGGTAGAAAATATTGTTGTCACCAAAGATGTGCCCAATATCCCTACTGTACCTGCAGGCACCACAGTAACGTACTTGCAGAAACTGAGCAGCAGTACGTTGTCCGGCGGCGCAGCAGATATTACCTTGCGCGGTGTAGCACATACGCCGGTAACAGGTGCGTTTGCATGGACAGATCCGGAGTCTGTTATTACGGATAACGCCGGAACCCATAACTACTCTGCTACCTTCACCCCGGCAGACGGCGGTATGTACACTACGAACACCTGCATGGTTCCTGTCACAGTTCTCCGTGCGCCCCAGGCGATTACCATGAACAACGGCACGGTACGCGTAACTGTGGGAGGCATTGATGCAGGCAAAGCGGACTCCAAACTGGATTTGAATACGCTGATTGCTTCGCAGACGACGGATACATACGCTGCAAACCGCGCAGGTGCAGTAACCTATGAGGTGATCAGTGAAAACAAAGCGAAAGCCACAATCAGCAATGTAACCACCTTCTCGGCCACGGAAGTCGGCACATACACCATCCGTGCGACAAAAGCGCAAACGGATTATTACAACGAGGTAACGGCGGACTTTACCGTCACCGTAACCAGACGCCCGAACACGATTACTACCGCAGGCCCATACACCAAGTATGTAGATGAAGAAGTGGCAGAAGTGGCAACGGTTGTGAACAGCGATGGTGAGATACATACCAGCAGTTCGGATGCAACAATCGCATATTATGATATTACAAACAACAAGATTGTCATTCCGAACAGCGAGGCAAAATCGTTTGACCAGACAACTGTGACCATCAAGATATGGCAAGACGAAACGGAGCGTTTTGAGGAAATTGCAGAAGCAGAGGCAAAGACCATCACGCTGACCGTGAAGAAATACGAAAACGCCATTTTGGTTAAAGGTGTTGCCAATTATGTGAATAGCATTACGACGGACTCTTATGACAATGAGTTTGTCTTCACATCAAACAATACGGATTACACAAACTCCCCGATTATTGTTACGCAGACGGAAGGAAATGAAATAGCAACCTATTACGATACAGAGGAGAATCCGAAAGTGGTATATTCCAATTCCAAGTTAGGAACTGCCACGTGGTCTGTCACTCAAGCAGAGAGTTACAAATACAAGGCTGCCTCCAATTCGTTTACCGTAGAGGTGATTCGTAAGCCGTCCGCTTCGTGCAATCTCTACTATGACCCGAACGAGTACGAAGTAACCAACGGTATTACCGACTTCCAAGGACAAGTGGGACACGTCTATTCTATCGGCGAAGGTCAATACGCTGAAGCCGTCTATATCACTGCCAAACGTTCGTTTGCCGGTATAGCTGACTTCTACTTGCAGTACTCTACCGATAACGGAAATAACTACACCGACTTGAGCGGCAAATTAGATTTATCGACAAGCTATAAGACCTTTGGTCCGTACTATTTCCCTGCCAACACGATTGTTACCAATGTGCGCACCATCTCCAAGACAGGCGGCACGTTGAGCAAGTATTACAAAGATTTCTGCGTAACGCGCAAAGTCGTACTTGCTGCCGAACCTGTCCATATCACCACCACAGCAGCCTCTCTGCCCGTCTATGTAGGTCAGCAGGGTGTTGGCACGCTGATGGTAGATTGGAGTTGCACCGACGGCGGCGACCTCAAGTTAGTAAGCAACAACAGCAAGTTCACCCTATCGCAAGACGTAATTGAAAACACCGAATGTGCCAATGGCAAAACGCCGATTATTGTTTACTATACCTCAAGTACAGCAGGAACGGACAATGCCACCATCACTATCTACAACGAGAGCCAGAACATACAGGTAGCCGTAACGGGTGTAACCCACAAGACACCGCAAACCATTGATTATTTGGTCAACGATGAAGTGGTAATGCCGACTGAGCAAGGTTATATACCCGTCCACGTTGGCGATGTGATTACGGCTCGCACCAATCGTGGACACCTCGTTCTGTTCCAATCCACGTCAGACGCAGAGGTGATGTCCATCAGCGACAACCAACGTACCCTTACGCCGGTAGCCAACGGTACGGTTACCGTTCAGGTGCACGGACTCAATACAGATGAAGAAGCGGCATTTGCTACCGTGGACGAAACGATGCGCTTTGTAGTAACGCAAGATATCATTCAGACCATCGTATGGGACCAGACTTTCCTCTCGCTTGTCTATGGCGAGGACGAGACGATTGACCTGACCGGCTACGCTACCTATACCGACAGTCAAGGCAGAAACAAGACGCGCGCCGTCGTTTATACCGTGGCGGACGAGTCGGTGGCATCGGTAGAAGGAAATGTGCTGACGATTACCGGCGCGGGACAAACCACTATCGCCGCATCCGTATCGGGCGGCGAGATTGACGGCGAAACGTTCCTTGCCGCTTCCAAGACACTGAAGATTGTGGTTCGCGACCCCAATGCGCCTTGCGACACCTATATATATACGCAAGCTCAGGAAGAGAAACGCGACCTCGGCTGGAACTGGACGCAAGAGGATAAGACGGCTACCGTAGTCTATGACTTGCAAGCGTATGGTGAACCGCGTACCTGCAACTTCGACTACTGGGGTACATCCCAAAAGGATCTTGCAGGTGTATCCTACTTCGCTCCCGGTATCGTCAAAGTAGAAGAGTACTACGACGGGACGTGGCATACTATACAAGACAATTTGTCGCCCACCAAAGAGAATCAATGGCAGAATTCCGGCGATATACTCCTTTCGGACAAAGCCACCAAGGTGCAAGTCGTGGTATATGGTCCGCTAAAAGGCAAGATTGCGTTTGTAGAGGTGGATAAATGGCCTACCGGTTACTTCTTTGTGAACAATATGGTGATTACCAAGGCGCGCTATATGCGTCCGAGCGTGGATACGCTCCGTCTCGGCGAACAACTCATCTTTGCGCCATACACTATCCAAGAGCCTGTCAATATACGCTATAGCAATATCTACGGTCCGATTTCCATTGCTTCCGACAATCCGAAGTTCGTTGTCTCGCAGCGTACCATTGCAGGCGAATGTGGCGACCACGGTTCGTATCCGCTTCTGATCACCTACACCCCGACCACCGAACAGATTCCCGACACGGCGCATATCCGTATCTCGGACGGACGCTTGGACACCACCATCGTGGTAACAGGTATGGGACGCGCTATTCCGACCTATACGTTCACCGGCGATGCAGGTACGGAAGATAAAGCCACTGCCGCCAACTGGGACGAGGAAGGTATTCCTGCCGTTCGTGACTGGCGCGTAGTGGTTGAGAAAGATATGCGCTTGTCGGAGGGACAATCATTGGAATCCAATATCTTTGTCATCAAGCAAGGTGTTACCGTAACGGTAGGCGATGGTGCCACACTGACTATCGGTGGCGGTTTCCCATCGGATGCTGTACAAGGTAACATTGTGGTGGAAGCAGGCGGTACGCTCAACTTCACCGATGTTAAGACCTACGGCAAAGCCAATATACAGAACCTGACCCTTTGCTCATCGTTGGGCAACAAGGACGGTTCGGGCAAGTCGGGACAGATTCACCATATTGAACAGCTGAATCTGCGCGGTGATGCCTACTTCGAGGTAGCTCTTGATGCCTCGGGTGTATGCTCCCCCGGCTGGTACGACTTCACTGTTCCGTTTGAGGCGGAAATGAAGTCCATCACTCGCCGCGACAATACCACGCACGAGATAAAGAATATCGTAGATGGCGTTAACTATATGATTCTGAACTATGACGAGGGACGTAGTCTCAACGGTTGGGGTTGGCATCGCTACTCCGGCGGCAACCTCAAGCCCGGTCAGATCTATACTATCACCATTGACGATGTGGACAATGTCTATCGCTTCAAGAAAGCTAAACGCACACCGCTCACCGACCAAAGTGCTGTGGCTATGGTTTGCTCCGCTGGCGATGATCAGAAACGTGGTTGGAACGGATTGGGCAATGGAACCCTTACCTATACGAATCTGTCTACCGCCACGGACAATGATGCTAACCGCATACAGTATATCCAAATCTACGACCACGCCACCAATACATACAACCCCGTGGAGATTGACGCATATACCTTCGTAGTCGGTTCGGCATTCCTTGTTCAGACCCCCGTAGCGCAAGATATGCTCTTTACCGAACCTGCGGTAAGCGGCACGCTGCAAGCCCCCGGTCGCAATCGCGATGATGAGGCGGAAGCCTTCACTATCGAACTGACCGATACAAAAGGAACATCTGTTGCCGACCGTCTCTTCGTCAGAGCTGCCGAAACAGCTTCGGAAACCTATCAGATTGGTCGCGACCTGACTAAATTAAGCAAGACCGGCGAAGCGAAAACAGCACAGATGTGGGCTTCGGCTTATGATACCAAACTTTGCGCCATCGAGTCGCCGCTTCGTGAGGGTAGCGCACGTATTGCACTGGGTCTCTATGCTTCCGCTAAAGGTGAATATCTGTTGGATATAACCAAAGCACCTGCCGATGCCTCGCTCTATCTGACTTACGACGGCAAAGCCATCTGGAACTTGTCAGCATCGCCTTATACACTCTATCTGAACGAAGGTGAGAACAGTCACTACGGACTGATGTATATCGAGAATAGCCGCCCCGTACCGACAGGCTTTGACCAAGTGGACGAGGGTGAAAACGTACAGAAATTCGTGCAAGACGGCGTACTTTATATTCATCAAAACGGCATTATTTATGACGTTACAGGTAAAAAAGTGAAAAATATCAACGAATAATTTGGTCATATCGTAAAACTTTAAGACCTTTGCGCCCGCTATGAGAAAGTATTATACAATGCCGCAAATAGGGGTAATAGCCCTTCAGGCAGGGGAAAGACTGATGTGGGGACTGCCAAATTCCTTGGACAAAGCCGACCATTCCGCACCTGAAAGACATCCTGCAAGTTTGCGCGAGCAATGGTGATAATCCGGTAGGTTGCAACGTAACGCATACAATAAGTGTGCATTACGATGCAACCGATTTTTTATGGCAAAGGTGATACGATAAATAATGGATCAAATAACCAATTCTAAAAATCTTACAAAAATGAAAAGAGTTCTTTTATTGATGGTGATGGGTTTGTTCACCCTCGGCGCAAGTGCGCAATTGAATATGTCATCGCGTACCGGTAGCGAAGTGATTGCCAAAGACAAGAATGGCACGTATATCGTAGCCTTCGAGAACAACGCGTACCAAATTTTTCTGCAAGACTATTTCAAGAGCCGCGAGATAGCAGTCAGTCTCGGCGCAGACAAACAGACGGCAGCCAAGACGGTTGAGACGATCCTCGCTTGGATGAAGAGTGCCAAGAAAGGGGAAGTGAACCGCGTGAATACCGTAGGCGAGAAAGACGGTTACAACTTCGTGAAAGCCGATGGCAAGACACTTCTTGTATCGAAAGGCGACAGCGAATACTGCATGGCAGCCTTCAACCTGCTCGTGCCGGGCTTGAAGAACTACCGCCGTTTCATTACCGACGCTACGGCTCTGCCGCACACCATCGGTCATATCACCACTTCTGACCTGAAGACTATCCAGAAGAAACTTCTCAAATGATAGATTATATTCGTGGTTCGCTGGCAGAACTCAATCCGGCTCTGGCAGTGATAGAAGCAGCCGGTGTGGGCTACGCGATAAATATCGCGTTGCCCACTTACTCTATCCTGCAACCTCTTGAAAATAAAGAAACAAAACTCTTTATTACGGAGATTATACGTGAGGATACACACGACCTGTTCGGTTTCCCCACCAAGGGTGAGCGCGCGCTGTTTGAACTGCTGATGACGGTAAGCGGCATTGGAGCGAACACGGCACGAATGATCTTGTCCGCATTCAGTGCGGGCGAGGTACGTCAGATTATCGCCACGGGCAATGCGCGCCAATTGAGCCAAGTCAAAGGTCTCGGACCCAAGACTGCGCAGCGCGTTATTGTCGATCTCAAAGACAAGGTGCTCAAGATTGACCTTGGCGAGGCAAATGCGACGGCTAAGGACTTGCCCGACTACTCATCGCAAGACCTCAATCCGGTTCGACAAGAGGCGGTCAGCGCACTTACGATGCTCGGCTTCGCACCTGCACCCACCAACAAGGCCGTGGACAAAATCCTTCAAGATGCGCCTGCAGCTACGGTAGAACAGGTTATTCGTATGGCACTTAAGATGCTTTAATTCATAGGCTGCAAACAAAAAATAACTTCTATTCTTCTCTTTTGGCACGCCGTTCATTCATATTGTTCTTACTGCTCCTCCAGCTTGCAGTCAAGGCGCAAGAACCTCAATTCACGCCTGCACAACTGCGTGCCGATTCGGTGCAACGTGCAGACTCGGTTGGCAGCATTGTGTCGTCTTCGCTTCCTGCAACGCCTGACCAGACAGTAGAAACGACAGTTGAGTACCAGCCACTGCAAAACACCTACCTGCTACGCAACAAGATAGGCGAATTGGACATCGAGTCGCCCTACCTGATGAATGCCGAGGAATACAAGCAGTATCAGGAGCGGCAGTTCATTCGCAAGTACTGGCAGCAGAAAATAGGTGAGGTAGAGCATAACAACGAGAAGAAGTTCGACATCACCGATATGAAGTTCAATATCGGTCCGGCTGACAAGATCTTCGGGCCGGGCGGTGTGCAACTCAAACTGCAAGGAAGCGCGGAACTCATATTCGGTTTCAACCACCAGTTTGTGGACAATCCCTCGCTGACCCGAAGAGCCAAGAACAACAACGTCTTTGATTTTGACGAGAAGATACAAGTAAACGTCAATGGTAAGGTAGGTGACCGGCTGAATCTCAATCTCAGTTACAACACCGAAGCCACTTTCTCGTTTGACCAACAGAATATCAAACTTGCCTACAAAGGGCAGGAAGATGACATCATTCAGTCGATAGAGGGCGGTAATGTATCGCTTGACCTCAACTCTCAACTCATACGCGGCAGCCAGGCTCTCTTCGGCGTAAAAACCAACCTTAAGTTCGGACGACTCAAAGTCCAAGCCGTCATAAGTCAGCAGAACAGCGATGCGCAGCAAGTCTCATCGGAGGGCGGAGCGCAGATGACGAAGTATGAAGTAACTGCCGACCATTACGACGAAAACAAACACTTCTTCCTCTCTTACTATTTCCGCGATCGCTTTGAGACGGCGATGTCCACCCTTCCGTATGCTTCTTCGGGCGTAACCATCAACCGCATAGAGGTATGGGTCACAAACCGTCGCGGCACGTATGACCAGGCGCGCAACTTCACCGCTTTTATTGACCTCGGCGAGGGCGATATAACGCACTTGCTTGACCAGTCGCTCTACACATCGGGTAATGACTATGCTGTGCCTGCCAACCGAAATAACGCCCTATATGACCAACTGATGGCGATGGGCGACAATATACGCTCCATCTCGCAGATTACGACTACTTTACAGGCGAACAGCAACTGGGTAAGCGGCGAGAATTACGAGAAAGTGGAGTCGGCACGACTGCTTACTTCGGGCGAATATACACTCAATCCCGCACTCGGTTTTATCTCGCTGCGCACGGCTCTCAACCAGGACGAGGTGCTTGCCGTAGCCTACGAATATACGTATGGAGGACAAGTGTATCAGGTAGGTGAGTTCTCTACCGATGTGCCCTCCGGTTCGTCTGCCGGAGATGCTGCACCGGCACTCATCCTCAAACTACTCAAACCCTCTAACAATTCTCCACATAGTGCCAATCCGACCCGTAAGGGTGAGCATTACGGCTCGTGGGACTTGATGATGAAGAACTTCTACTCGCTCGGGGCAAGCACGATGTCGAGCGACAAGTTTGAACTCTATGTGCAGTACCGCAACGACTCGATAGGTACACAACTCCAATACCTGACCGAAGGTCCGATAAAAGGCAAGCAACTGCTTCGTGTACTCAATGCTGACCGACTGGATACCAAGAACAATGCTTCACCCGACGGGCGCTTTGACTACGTGGAGGGCTATACAGCATTCAGTTCAACGGGACGTATTATGTTCCCCGTCTTGGAGCCTTTCGGCAGCCACCTTGCAGCGCAGTTGGGGAATGACCCCGCTCTGGTTGAGAAATACTGCTTCCAAGAGTTGTACGACTCCACACGCGTTCAGGCACAGGAGATGACCGAGAAGAACAAGTTCGTTCTGACCGGTAAGTACAAAGGTACGAACAGCAGCGAGATACGCCTCAATGCGATGAATGTGCCGCGCGGTAGCGTCAAGGTGACAGCGGGCGGTGCAACACTGACGGAGAACGTGGACTATACGGTGGACTACACAATGGGCGTGGTAACGATTCTGAATCAGTCCATTTTGGATGCCGGAACGCAAGTCAACGTACAATTAGAGAACCAATCGACCTTCTCTATGGTTCGCAAAGGATTGTATGGTGCGAACCTTCAGTACGATTTTAGCAAGGACTTCAGTGTAGGCGGTACGATTATGTATATGCACGAAGCACCGCTGACCACCAAAGTGAACGCCGGAAGCGAGCCGCTCAATAATATGATATGGGGTCTTAACCTCAATTATCAGACGCAGTTGAACTGGCTGTCGAATGCCATTGAAGAGGTGCCGTGGATGTCGGCATCAGCTCCGAGTTCTTTCCAAATAGGAGCGGAGTTTGCCCACCTTGTACCCGGACATACGAACGAAGTGGGCAAAGCGGGTACGGCTTATATGGACGACTTTGAGTCCACCACAACAGGTATTGATATCCACTATCCCACGAGTTGGTATCTGGCTTCTACCCCTTCTGATCCTGCTAACGGAGCTGCAGACACGTACTATGAAGATGCACGCTTGAGCAATGACTATAATTATAACCGTCACCGCGCTCATTTGAGTTGGTACACAGTGGATCCTATCTTTGGTCATCCGCAGACCAACACGCCGATGCACATCAAGAACGACCCCGAGGCTCTGTCCGACCATCGTACCCGTATCGTCTATGAGCAAGAAATATATCCGAACAAGGAAGTTCTGGCAAGCGAGGACACGCGTATGACGGTGCTTAACTTGAGTTATTATCCGACAGAGCGCGGACAGTACAATATATCTGCCGACAGAATAAACAACCGTGGTGAACTCATTGAGCCGGAGAAAAACTGGGGAGGTATAATGCGCCGTTTGGACAATACGGACTTTGAGACCTCCAATATCGAGTATATCCAGTTCTGGCTGATGGATCCGCGTCTGACCAACGATGAGAGTTATTCGGGGGCAGATCTATACATTAACCTTGGCGATATCAGCGAGGATATCCTTCGCGACGGTAAGAAAAGTTTTGAGCACGGCCTGCCGCTCAGTGAAGCCGACCGTGCTTCGCTTGACTCAACGGTTTGGGGGTACGTGTCGAAGACGACAAGTACTACGGTGGCTTTCTCCAATGAGGCGGGTGCACGTGAGCGTCAAGATGTAGGTCTGAACGGTTTGAGTACCGCGCAGGAGTTTGCCTATGAGTACAACGGCAAGCGTCCATATGCCGACTTTGTGTCTTCGTTGCGCTCCAAACTGGACCCGGATATATTGACGGCTTGGCAGCAGGATGCTTATTCGCCCTTGCGTGACCCCGCAGGTGATAACTACCATTACTATCGCGGTACGGACTATGACCAAGCCGAAACGCCTGTCCTGCAACGTTATAAGCACGTGAACGGTACGGAGGGCAACTCACCTGAAAGCAGTTCGAACGACAATTACGGTACGGCTTGGACATTGTCGCCCGATATAGAGGATATTAACCGCGACAATACACTCAACGAGACGGAGAAATACTTCGAGTACCACGTGTCGCTTGACCCGTCCCAACTGCAAGTGGGTATGCAGCATATATCCGAGAAATTGGAAACCAACGTAACCCTCAAGAACGGTCAGACGGTGAAGGTAACATGGTATCAGTTCAAGATTCCCGTCAAGGGCAGCGATGTGCGTGCGGTGGGCAATATTCGCAACTATAAGTCCATACGCTTTATGCGTATGTACCTGACCGGTTGCAAGCAGACCACGCACCTGCGTTTTGCTACGTTAGAATTGGTGCGTGGCGAATGGCGCAACTACTCGAAGGGATTGTACTACAATTCGACAACGGGGCAGTATAATACGACCTTACCGGGTTCGAACGCTTTGTTGGACGTACAGGCA
Organism: Paludibacteraceae bacterium; assembly: GCA_017471175.1. Lineage (GTDB taxonomy): Bacteria > Bacteroidota > Bacteroidia > Bacteroidales > Paludibacteraceae > Colicola. The sequence goes on from JAFUVS010000003.1 coordinate 74,795, forward strand.
ATCAACATAGAAGAGAATGGTGCCCGTTCGCCGATTAACTATGTATTGCCTCCCGGCATTTCGCGTCAGACCGACCCGGGCCAAGCACAACTCATCGCGCAGAACGAACAAGCGTTAGTGCTGAAAGCGAACCACTTACAGCACAACGATGCGTTGGCGGTATATAAGAACGTAACGTTCGATTTACGCAACTATAAGCGCTTGCAGATGTTCGTACATGCGGAAGCCATTGATGCCGACCCGGATAATGAGAAGGTGCAGGACGGCGACCTGAGTTGTTTCATACGTATCGGTTCGGACTTGAAGTACAACTACTACGAGTACGAGATCCCGCTTTCAATCACGCAGCCGGGTGTCTATAACAACGACAACGTGCGCGACCGCGCTATCGTATGGCCGCAGCAGAACGAGTTTAACTTCCCGCTTTCCATCTTCACGGAAGCCAAGACGGCACGCAACAAAGCCAAGCGCGCGGGCGACCGTTCGGTGGCAAATAATATCCCTTACGTGATTTACGATACGGACAATGGTCGTCCTGATAACAAGGTGACAGTAGTCGGTAACCCGACATTGGGCGAGATAGAGACGGTGATGATCGGTGTACGTAACCGCAAGAATAACCTGACGGGCGGCGTGAATGGCGAGATATGGGTCAACGAGTTGCGTATGTCCGAGTTCAACGAAGAGGGCGGTGTGGCGGCTATCGCCAATGCTGCCCTGAAAGTGAGCGATATAGCGCAGTTGAACGTAACGGGACGTTTAGAGACGGCGGGATACGGCAGCATAGAGAGCAACGTGCAGACACGCAATATGGAAGATCGCTACAATGTGGCTGTCAGTGCCGCTTTGGAAGCAGGACGACTCGTTCCGCAAGAGGCGCATCTGCAGATTCCGTTGTATGTCAGCTACTCGAACGAGACGATGTCGCCCAAGTACGACCCGATTGACTCGGATGTCAAACTCAAAGATAATCTTGAGACCTATACCACGAAGGCAGAAAAAGACTCGGTGCGCCGTATGACCAATACGCGTCACGAGAATACATCGTTTAGCATAAGCAACCTCAAGGTGGACATCCATTCCAAGAAAAAGAATATGTTCTACGACCCCGCTAACTTCTCTTTGTCAGCGGCTTATAACAAGCAGAAGGAAACTTCGCCCGAATTGGAAAACAACCAGAACTCATCGCAGAAGGGTTCGTTCAACTACGCCTATTCGTTCAATCCCCAACCGTGGGAACCGTTTAAGAAAAACGAGAAAGTGAAGGATGTGAAACTGCTCTCGGAGTTGAATATCTACTATCTGCCGCAATCGTGGTCGTTCAACACGAATATGCAGCGCAATTTCACCGCGTTGAAAATGCGCGATTTCAATGCCTTTGGCGGGTCTGAAACAGCGACGTTGCCGCCTACATTCTCCAAGGACTTTATGTGGGATCGTAACTTCGACTTCAAGTTCGACCTGACGAAGAATATGAAGTTCACCTTCCATACAGCGATGAATGCTACGGTGGACGAGGGCTATTACACGCCGGAGATTATCAAGGACTACGGCTTCACCCACGACTATTATGAGGGTTGGAAAGACACGCTGCTTCGCAGTATGGGTACGTGGGGAACGCCTTATACATACCAACAGGTATTCACCGCCTCGTGGAATGTACCGTTCAATCGTATTCCATACTTGGACTGCCTGACCGCCAACGCATCGTACAACGGTACTTATACGTGGAATCGCACGGCGGGTTCGACCACCAATCAGAACCTCGGTAATACAGTAGCCTCTACGCGCGCTATTCAAGCCGACGGGCAACTCAATTTAGAGACGCTGTACGGCAAGAGTACGTACTGGAAGCAGATGACGCAGCGGATGTCTGCCCGTCCTGCGAGGAAGACCAATTTCCGCGAGAAGAAATATACACAGACGTTGGCGTTAGAGAAAGGGAAGCCTGCTACCATCTCCCACCGTCTCGGCTCGAAGTCGCTCAAGGCGGAGGTAAAAGATGCAGACGGGAAAGCCGTTCCTGCCCAACTCAAAGCAGTGGATAACAATAGTGCCACCCTGACCGTACAGCAGGATGTAGCTGCTGCTTCGATAACGATTGTTACCAAAGATCCATCGGTTCGCACACCGACGGAGCAGGCAATGGATTTTGCTGCTTTCTTCGGCACGATGATTCGCCGCGTACAGGTAACGTATCGCCAGACCAACTCAATGACCGTTCCCGGATTCAATCCGATGCCCGGCTTTATGGGGCAACGGCGCGTGGATAATATGTATGCGCCCGGCTTCGACTTTGCGTTCGGATTCTTCAAGGACGACTTTGTGGAGCAAGCGAAGGAAAACGGCTGGTTGGCACTCTCTTCGGAGGTGGTTCAGCCTTCGGCGGCAGCCTTTACGCAGGACTTCGACTATAAGGTAACGCTTGAGCCGTTCCCGGGCTTCAAGGTACAGGTGAACGGTAAACGGTATGAAGCGCAGTCCGTCTCGAAGCTCTATGGCAGAGCCGATGAGGCACACGACTTCACCTTGCAGCAGAACGCTACCGGTTCGTTCAATATCACCCAGATTGCCATCGGAACGGCATTCGACAAGGTGGGTAATGCCTCCACAATGTTTGCTTCGAAGACGTTCGACCGCTTCTTGGAGAACCGCGCAATAATGGCACAGCGTTTGGAGAACCGCTATCAGGGTGTGCGTTATCCTACGGGTTCCACATTCATCCCCGACTCGTTGGTGGGACAGACTTATCGTGGCGGTCGCGTCAATCCGGCTGCGGCTGACGTGTTGGTTCCCACTTTCCTTGCCACCTATACGGGTACGGACATCTCGCGTGTATCGTTCAATCCGTTCCTGTCCATCCTTCGCACGATGCCTAACTGGAGCGTAACGTTTGACGGTTTGGGTCGCCTGCCGTGGATGCGCGACAATTTCCGCTCGGTAACGCTGACCCACGCTTATACGTGTAAGTATGCCATCGGATCGTATTCGTCCTTCTCTACGTGGGTGAGCGCATCAGGTAACGACCGTACATTAGGTTTCACGCGCGATGTAACCACGCAGATGCCGACCCCGTCCGCTTCCTACGACATCTCTTCCGTTAGCCTGCAAGAGTCATTCTCGCCGCTGATTGGCGTGAATATGACGATGAAGAACTCGCTGTCTATTAAGGCGGAGTACCGCAAACAGCGTAACATAACGCTCAATGTCAATTCCGTTCAACTCACGGAGGGGCATACCAATGAGTTTGTTATCGGTGCGGGTTATACGATTAAGGATTTCCACTTCACCAAGAAGAGTCGTGACGGCAAGCAGTCGAAGGTCAGCAACGACCTCAAACTCAATGTGGATGTCGGTTACAAGAACATTATGACGCTGCTTCGCAAGGTGGATGAGAACTTGACGCAAGCCTCATCGGGTAATCGTGTGCTGACCATCAAGATCAGTGCCGACTATGTACTCTCGCAGCGCGTGAGTCTCAAACTCTTCTACGACCACGAGGGCAACACGCCGCTTATTTCCAACTCGTATCCCATCAATACGGATAATGCCGGTATCTCGGTACGTTTGATGCTGACCAGATAGGTTGAGGTTGGTGTTACGACTATGCGAATTGCTTTTATTGGTCCAGAGTCTTGCGGTAAGTCCACGCTATCGCAGATGGTGGCCGCACATTTTCAAATTCCTTATATAGCAGAGTATGCGCGCACGTATGTAGAGCGTTTGACGCGCCCATACGTCTATCGCGATGTGTCAGCCATAGCCCATCGGCAGATAGAGGAATTGCGCGACAATCCGCACGCTGTATTTGATACGGAATTGATTCTGACGCAAGTGTGGATGCATCGTTGCTATGGGCGCGAGCCGTGGTGGGTGGAGAAAGCCAGAAAGCAGTATCCGATAGACTACTACTTTGTATGTGCGCCGGACTTGCCGTGGCAGGCAGACCCGACGCGGGAAAATCCTGATTGCAGGGAGGAATTGTTTCGGATATATTTGTCGCGCGTACAGAAAACGGGTATCCCTTATCGTATTATTCGAGGGACGGATGCCGCAGACCGTTTAGAGCAGGTACTTACTGTCTTTGAAAATAAGGTAAATGGTATCGGTTTATTGCCCCTTACCATTGAGAATAACGGAAACGGTCAGTAGCATAATCTTAATGTCCAAGACGAGGGACATATTCTCCATATAGGCGATGTCGTAATTGAGCCGTCGAATCATTTTCTCCATTGTATCCGTATAGCCAACGCGTATGGGACCCCAGCTGGTGAGTCCCGGACGAATCTTGTAGAGCAGGCAGTAGTAAGGTGCCTGCTGCTCAATCTGATGAATAAAATAGGGTCTTTCGGGTCGGGGACCGACCAAAGACATATCGCCTTTGAGTACGTTCCAGAACTGGGGCAACTCGTCCAAGCGGTACTTACGCATAAAGTGTCCTACCGAGGTTATCCGGCTGTCGTCTTTGCTACTGAGTAGCGGTGTGCCGTCTTTCTCTGCCGACTCAATCATCGTGCGGAACTTATAGATTAAGAATGGTTTGCCGTGCAATCCAATACGCTCCTGCCGGTAGAAGACGGGGCCTTTGGATGTCGTTTTGACCAATACGGCAAGAATGGCGAAGAGCGGACTGAGCAGGATGAGGAAAAGAGCGGCGGACAGGGTGTCAAACGTCCGCTTGATACATATCTCGGAGTCGCTCATACTGAGGTCGGTGATACATATCCACGCCTCGTCGTCTAATGTCCGTATCTGTGCGGCACCGGTAACCAGGTCATAAACGCGGGGGCGGATGTAGATAGGTTTGCCGGTGGGGTAGGCTTCACGTATCTGCCGATACAGTTCGGTTTCGTTATCGGGTGGCGTATCAATGAGAATGACATCCTGACTTACCCCGTTATTGCGACTCAGTCGTCCGACGACCAATCGGCATAGGTAGCTGATGGTAAATTGGAGAATAAAAAGGACAAGAAGTGACACGAGAAAACGCTGGTACTGATCCACTTTGTCGTCAATGACGATAATGAAGAATGCGCCCAAAGAGATAATTATGGCTGTAACGAATGTATTGAGGAACTCTTTGGAGAAGGAGCGATGGAAGATAAGCAGATAGTAGCCGGAGAGGTAATAGACGATGAGACATCCGATGGGGTAGAGGATGAGCGGTCGGGTAAAGTCGAAGGCGGGGATGAGCACTTCGTCCACGGAGAATACTTTGCCTTCATAGACTATCCAGCGGAAGAGCAGGAAAAGCAGCCAAATGATTTCGGCGGAAAGGATGTCTGCGAGAATATAGCGGAGTTGAAATCGGCGGTATGCACTCATAAGTAGGGGATGGTTAGCGGAGGATGTTTCCTGTCAGGTCGTAGGTGTGTTCGTTGCGGTAGATATAGATATGTCCGTTTTGCAGGCGTTTGCGGGTAGGTATGTCTGTATCCGTTGTCTCAAGGTCGGTTTCGATATAGGGTAGCGTAGTGTCGATAAAGCGGAAAGAAACGATGCCGTTCTGCTCTTGGATATGCCTTAGTTCGTAGCGGTTGAAGAGGGTAACTGTTTGCACGGTTTCCGTACCGGGGAAGGGAATACCTTCTTTTGCCGCGCCGAAGGTTTGGGTGGTGTAAGGTGTGTCCCCTGAAGCGGTGAGCAGGGTATAGCCTACTGTTTGTCCGTTGTTGGGCGTATTGTTATACCAGTCGTCGTGGTTATAGACCACTTGCCAGATGAGCAGTCCGTGTCCGGGCAAGTAGGTGTCCCAACCGTTGTATTGCCGGTTTTCGATGTAATAGACGGTATCGGCTGTTTCTGCTCCGGCAGGGGGCAGTTCGCCATCGCGCGTAATCATATAAGCGGATTTGCCATCGGCTTCCAATACGATTTCTTCGCCGTGATAGGGAAGTGAGGGTGTGAGCCAGCCGAGGAAGTACTTGTCGAAGGCGGAGTAGTTGCAGGGTGTGCGTCCGTTGTTATTGTAGCAGCCGTAGCCCATAATCGACCACGCTCCCGGGGTGTAGGGTAGCATCTGGCTGTAGTATGAGTCGGTGGGCGGATAGTAGTCAGGCAGTCCGAGTACGTGTCCGAACTCGTGGGCGAACGTACCTATGCCGGAACGTGTGTCATCGGGTCGGAGGCACGCGGAGCAGGCGTAGTCGTTGAGCATCAGTCCGTCGTATTTGGGCAGACGGAAATCGTTCTCGGAGTTATAGTAATAGTAGGACTGGGTGGTGCAGCCGTAGTAGAAATTGCTCATCATATCCCAGTTGTGGGGCCAGATGGCATTAGCTATATGTTTGTCCGCCTCGGAGTAGCCGGCATAGATGATATAGACGAAGTCGATGTAGCCGTCCTTGTTATTGTCGTACAAGGTGAAGTCCACACCTTGTTTGTCGGCTTGGGCTACGGCATCCATTACGAAGTCGCCGGTATTGGCATCCAATCCTTGTGAGTCATTTTTCCCGTAGAAAGCCATTTCGCGGGGAAGATTGACGGGACCTACCACGTCAAAGACGGGGACATATAGTCCGTTGGATTGTTTGCGGAAATACTCGCGTGCAGAGCCGGTGGCATCCTGGTAGGTGTAGTTGAGTGCGTTGGCGAGCGAGTCGAATCCGTCGCGGTCGTTCTCGGCGCGGAATTGGACATCGGTGAAATTGGCGAGGATGAGCAGTCCGCGCGGAGCGATGTTCTTGTCTCCGACTGCCTGATTGTTTTGCGGTGTCATTCGCACGGGTTTGCGAGCAGCGGGTCGTTTGACGCGCGGCAGAGCGGGGCGGTTGCGGCGGTCGTCAAAGGAAGGCGCGGAAGCCGCTTTGCTTTGGCTTTGTGCTGCTTGTTTGTTGAGGTATTTTTCTATCTGCCGATCGCTCACGCGGATGGTGTGTTCGAGTGTCCGTATGTCGCTCATAAGGACGGCAAGCCGGTAGGTGTCGGCGAGGGCTGCTTTCTCGTTGCGTTGGAGGTAATAGACGGGTTGGTTCTTGTCTCCCTTCAAGGTGACTTGAATACGGTTTTCGGTGTGCGCTGCCACTTGTTCGAGCAGTCGCAGGGCATCCGCTTCGGGGATAGTTAGGACTTCGTGAACGCCCTCCACATCGAAACGGTGGTTAGAGCCTTCCGCTTCGACGAATCCTTCCTCAAGGGTAAGGTGTATGCCGTGCTGGTTAATGGGAGCAGAGTCGTAGTAGTAACTTTGCAGGGTCAAGTGTCCGTCGTCCGTCACGTAAGCTTGGAGGTAGTTACGGGCGGTGTTCTTGCCGGTTTGAAGGAGTGTGTGGACATAGTGTCCGTGGTCTTCATAGGCAGAATCTTTCTCGTATCGGAAGTCTTTGAGCAGGGGATCGACTTCGGGCAGCAAGGTTTGGAGCAGGGAGTCGGAGTATGCGCGAGTGCGTAGAGCCTGCGTGTATTGGAGGCTGTCTTTTTGGCGAATCTCCTGTCGTTTGATGTCTGCTTGGGAAGGTCGGTTGCAGGTGCAGAGAGCGAGCAGAACTGCCGAAATAAGAATAACTATTCCGTGCTTTTTCATATCTTTCATTTCGGTTTCTTTTCCGCCGCAAAGGTAATATGAAAAGAGTTAAATAACCAAAATTATTTTAGTGTCCACTTTTACGAGTTGCTACAATCAATACCTTTTAATCAATGCGCTGACGCGGGGCGCACTTGACAAAAAACATATAACAATCACATACCGACAAGGATGCCGGTATGTGATTGGGGGGCTTTTATTGGTTGTATATTAAAAAATAGTTATAATTTTGTAATCGAATTGAGTCATCGAGGTATGGAATAAGGCCGATTATTAGTTTGTTCAGAGAAACAGTTGTTGACGTTCAGCCCCCATACTTTTACATCTCAAAATCTGGATAGTTCGTAGGGAGCATAAAATACTTGCACAACCCCGCATGTCGCAACGATAGAGTTAAGATGTACAGATGTATCAATCATTTTTAAATCTTTTAATGTATGACTTATTTAGGTATTGACATCAGCAAATCCACCTTTGTGGTGGCTTATCCGAAAGAGAAAGGGTACACAATCCGTGCGTTCAAAAACACTCCTGCAGGCATTCATTCTTTTATGCACACGCTCAACAAAGACGAGCATCATTGCATTATGGAAGCGACAGGAAACTATGGCGTTACGTTGCTTTATATGCTTGATAAAGGAGGATATAGAGTAAGCCTCATCAATCCTCTCAAGACACACAACTTTGCAAAAACGGAGTTGTCTGTCACAAAGACAGATGCAGAGGATGCCAAACTATTGTCCCGTTACGGGCAGGAGAAACAGCCTTCTGTTTACAAGATGCCTACGGAAACCATTCTCATACTCAAGCAAAAGCGTACAGTTCTCAGGCAACTCAAGAAGCAGCATACAATGCTGGCCAACATGCAACAGTCGCTTGATGTACTACCGGTGCAAGACCAACTAAGTAAGAATGCCGTGAAGAAGGTTATTATCTCTATAGAAAAGCAAATCCGGGCTTTAGAAGAGGATATGACCAACATCACCAAGAAAGAGTACAAGTATCAATTAGAGTTGCTTACCTCTATCAAAGGCATTAACAACAAGATAGCCTCTGCGCTTATAACGGCTACCGGTGGCTTCACGTACTTTGATAATGCAAAGCAGTTCTCCCGCTACTTGGGTTTGTGTCCGACCATTATTCAATCGGGCTCATCAGTCAATGTCAAAGGTCACATCAATCGCAATGGCGATTCGTATCTTCGTAGTCAGTTGTTTATCTCTGCTATGCCAACGATGCGCTTTAATAAGGCCTGCCGTGAGTTGTATGAGCGTTTGCGGGCGAATGGTAAATCGGGCAAAGTGGCTCTGATAGCTGTTGCAAACAAACTGATCCGTCAGGCATTCGCGGTCATTAAATCAGGTTCGCCCTATATAGATGGCTTTGTTTCTCAACCGCCGCTACTAAAACCAGCCACTAAGGCTATATATACATCGTCTTTATAATACTCCCCGCGGGGAGCGCTGTCGGCAGGGGGGGGGGCGGAACACCCCCGACGAGACAAATAAACACTACTACATTTTATAAAAAATCATCAAATTTTAATATAGTTCGTCAACAATTATCGACAATTGGCCAACAATTTTTCTCTTTCTTTTTCTTTTTAGTCAATTCGCTGGCCTTGGGCGGTGTAGGTCTTGCCGTTGCGCTCGATTAGCAAGATGCCGTTGCGGATGTACTTGCGGGCTTGAGGGGCTTCGGTTGCCGGGGTGCGGTCGTCCTCGCCCGCATTGTCGTAACCGACTTGTTCAAGGTCTGTCTCAATCGGCTCTTCGTAGGTGCCTTGGGTAATGAAGGTCATCTCTGCGCCGTAGAGGGTCTTGCCGCCGACTTTGGCATAGGTGCGGTACGTATAGACGGTGCCTTCGTCAAGGTCTTCCAATGTGACGCGCATACTGATGCCGGTGCTTTTGACCGTATGTCTCTCGCCTAACTCATAGTGCGGTGCGCGGCGTGCGGGGGCATCGGTACGGCGGCTCTCCGCCCAGTACTCGAAGCCCTGTTCGGTAAAGTCGTCCGAACCTGCGAGGGCGTAGCCTTTGAGGGTCGCTTTTCTTTCGGATACGAACTGCGCGGCGTAGGTGTAAAGGACGGGGTCGAACTCTACGGTCACATCGCCTGTGAAGACATACTGCCAGTCGCCGTAGAACATATTGCCTGCGGCTGACTTGTAGAAAGCGCGGTACTTGTAATAGACATCGTCTTTCAGTCCTTTGAGACGTCCCGCCATCAGTCCGTTGGCTACGGGGCAGAGGACTTGGTTGGAAGGCATATCAGCGGGCTGGTCGTTGCGTCTCCACTCGAAGCCGCAAGAGGTCTCGGAGTCGGACATATTGGTTTCCGCAAGAAGAATGGAGGTGGTTTTTGATACGGCTTTGGATGCGAGGGTGGTTAATGTGAGGGCTGAGGTTTTGAAAGAAGTGTTAATAATATCGTAGTCGCCGTCTTTTGTTTTGACAAAGAATGGTACATCGGCATACTCGCTTTCCGGCTCTAATCCGATGTATTCGGCTGTGTTGCCAACGAACTCTTCTCCGCCTTCCATTCCGCAAGATAATATAAATTGTGCATCTTCTTTATAATAACCATACTCAACAATTATTGAAGTTGGGTAAGCATTCGTTGTAGAATACATATATAAAGGTAGGATATTTTCTGTGTTCCAGTTTGAATTATTCAAATATGTTTTCACCGAGCTTTTAGGCACATAAATGTTAGTGTTTGTACCAATAAAGATATTATTACGATCATAAACTCCGTCAACCCACCTACTTGGAGGTGTTTCTCTGTTCAATATGACAACATCTAATTTAGGACAAAAACCAAATGCTCCGTCAGATATTTTTTCAAGATTGGAAGACAATTCCACAAATATCAAATTATCACATTTGTAGAAAGCATCATAACCTATAAATGTTACGCTATTAGGTATAATTACTGAAGTTAGACTACTGCAATAACAGAAAGCATAATTTTTAATGCTTGTAACGCTATTGCCTATCTTTACCGAGGTCAATTTGCTGCAACCATAGAAAGCATATCTTCCAATGCTTGTGACGCTGTTGGGAATGGTTACGGAGGTCAAACTGGTGCACTTATAGAAAGCATATCCTCCAATGCTTGTAACACTGTCTTCGATAATGACGGTTTTAATGGACCCGTAATAGGAATACCAGGGTATATCACAAAAAGATAGATAATAATGAAGGGAAGTACTATTAAAAGAATAAGAAACAGTGTAATTATACATGTCTCCAGTACCGGAGATGGTGAGGATGCCTGTTTCGGTGTCAAGCGTCCACGTGAGGTTGTCACCTTGTGCACCGCAGGTGCCGCTGTAGGTCTTGGCGGAAAGGATTCCTACGCTTGCCACTATGGCAAAGAAGAGTGTGAATAGTTTTTTTCGCATAATGATTTGTTGCCGGTTATATCCCATCGGCCCGTCGGTTTTTTAGAAAATTTGTTGTTTGTTAGTATTTGATTATTTGAATAGTATATACACAAAAAATAGCGTGCGCTTTCGCTTGCTTCATTTGATTACTCGAGGTCTTCGACTACCTTAACAATTCAAATGTACGCACAGAAAACTCACGCCATTACGTGAGCGTGCATAAACCGTGCTTGAATTGTTAATTGATTTACTGAAAAGTGTCGAAGTTTTCGAGTAATCAAGTTTGGCTTATAACGCTAAATGTTGGTGCAACGCTTTGCACCCTATGTCTTTATATTATGTATATGTTTGCTTATGTTACCGCTTTGTTACGCCGGCGGTATCAGCGGTTCCAGTTTAACGTCATGGAGAGGGGACGGGAAGGTATCAGATATTGGTTACTTCAATTTGCCGGCTTGTTTTTTCGGTTCGCGGCGGGTGTCCCAGAAAGCAGCAATATGGATGCTATCTCCCTTTATGTAATAGACTAACTTGCTTAAACGATGAATAACAATACTCCTGTATGCTATCTGATGTCGTGTGAATAATGAATCAAGATTGCCTATCTCGGGGGATGTCTCCAACAAATAGGAGATATGTTCCACCTCGGACATAAACTTTGAGCGGGTGTCTTCACCAAACTCGTTGAGCATATATTCTTCAACTTGTCGCAGCCCCCTTTCCGCACGATTTGACCAAAGTACCTTCATACCTCAAATATGATGAAAGATCTGGTCATTGGTCTTGTACCTACCCGCAGCGAAATCGGCTTCCGACTCCGCCAGCATGGTATCAATTTCAGCCATAGTGTAAGGTCCTATTCGCTCCTCTTTGTCCGCATATTCAACAAGATGCGCGGCAAGCCAACGTTTATTGGCGGCTGTGAGGTCAAATGTGGCAAGTATCTGGTCAAAGACTCCCTGCAAGGCAACTGTACTCATATTGTGTTCTCCTGTCGGTTAGTGATTTGTTAAATCTGCACGGAATTCCAATGCGGGATGATTTACGGCGGCAAAGGTACAGAGTGAAAAGGATATACACAAGCGGGAAGATGATTTTTAATGTGTATGGGGGCAGTATGCTATCCGTTTTGGTTAAGGCGGGCACGGAGCTCTTCGAGTTGGGCAGTGAGGATGTCTATCTGACGACGGAGCATATAGTCGGATGTCGATTCGGAAGCCGTTTTCTTCTCTGCCGTGTCCGATATGATGCGCAGATAATCCTCATACCACTGCTCGTAAGGATGCTCATTCTTCCATTGCTGAACGAGTATCGCAAAACGCCACCCCTTCGGTTCGGGATAATAGTGTCCGTCAGGGGTATAGTGCATCGCCTGCTTCCATTCGGCTTCGATTTGCAGGCGTGCTGTCTCGTCCAGCCAGAGTTGCGCCATCTGTTGATGAGCGAAGACAAAGGCGGCGGTGTGCCATTTCTGTTTGGGTGAGCGTTTCTGTTGGTAGTTCTCCTTTCGTGTGCGGTACTTCTGCTTGCCATCAGGCGTCACGTAATAATAGCCCTTGCTCTTTTTCTGGGGTTTGCCGTGCATAAGGTGTACGGGGAGTTCGTTTTCTACTTTTGCCATAACCGGTGATGTCGTTTAAGTGAGTTGTTGGATAGTATTGCGAGCGTACGCTTTGATTCGCTTCGACCTATGGTTTACCTATGCGTCACCTATGTGTCACTTATGCGCGACCTATGCGCGACCTATGGGTGACCTATGGGCGACCTATGGGAAAGACAGGGCAAAGGTAGCATAATTTAGGGGAGATATGCAAGAGGTTTCGTTGTTTTTTCAAGAAATGATGTATCTTTGTGCGCCTTGTTCGTGTGGGACGAATGTCCGAATACAATTCGGACGGTATGAACGAGAGATGAGACAAGGACGGGAGAGTATTTATATGCGCAGTGCGGGATTTAGAATGAAACGTTTCTATGTGGGTCACGACAGGAGCAGTATGCGTGTGGGGACGGACGGCGTGTTGCTTGGTGCTTGGTGTCCGCCGGTGGTGCGTCAGTGCTCTTGTATGGGAGAGTCGGAAGGGCGTTTGTGTACCCATGAGGATAGGGTCGGCGGATGTCGTCCTTTACGTGTATTGGATGTGGGGACGGGCTGCGGACTGATTGCGCTTATGTTAGCGCAGCGGATTGAAGAGAAGTTAAGCGAGATGGCAGTGTCCTATGAGGGTGCGGACGGACAGCAATGCGGTTGGAAGGTAGATGGGATTGATATAGATGAAGAGTCGGTGAGGCAGGCGGCGGAGAATTTTGTCCGTTCGCCTTGGTCGGAACATCTGCGGGCTTGTCAGGGGGATGTGCGGACGTGGGAGATGGAAGTAGGTGGAGATAACGGGGTGTATAACTTGGTGGTGAGTAATCCGCCGTTCTATAATGATGCGTTGGCTTGTCCGAATGAGCGGCGTGCGCGTGCCCGTCAGGCTGGATTGTCGTTGGGTTTTGAGGAATTGACGGCGGCTGCGGCTCGGCTGCTGGTTCGAGACGGGATGTTCGGGGTGATTGTGCCAGCGTCGGAGGAAGAAAGGATGGTTCGTGCGGCTTTGGCGAGTGGGCTGTACGTGTCGAAGCGGTGCGTGGTATATACGAAACAGGGCGGTGCAGCACATAGGGTGATGATGGCTTTCGAGAAAGAGAGTAGGGGCGTTCAGGAGATGCAGATGGTGTTGTCGGAACCGGGGAAGGTGCGTAGTGAGGCTTATCAGCAGCTGACAGAGGCATTTTATCTGTGAGAGAGGCAGGATGTTACTTTGTTATATTGAATGATTTGGAATATAAGATATGGACAAGCAGTTTGAAATAGTCAGTTCGTATCAGCCGACAGGCGATCAGCCGGAGGCGATACGTCAGTTGGTGGAGGGCGTTCAAGAGGGATTGCCGGCTCAGACGCTGCTGGGTGTGACGGGTTCGGGCAAGACCTATACGATAGCCAATGTGATAGCGCGGCTGAACCGTCCGACGCTTATATTGAGCCACAACAAGACGTTGGCGGCACAACTGTATGCAGAGATGAAAGGTTTCTTTCCGCACAATGCGGTGGAGTACTTCGTGTCGTACTACGACTACTACCAGCCGGAAGCTTATATTCCTTCGACGGATACGTACATAGAGAAAGACTTGAGTATCAACGAGGAGATTGACCGTCTCAGGCTGAGTGCGACGGCTGCGCTGCTGAGCGGACGAAAGGATGTGGTGGTGGTCAGTTCGGTGAGTTGTCTGTACGGTATAGGCAATCCGCAAGACTTTTCGCGGACGTGCTTTACGGTAACGAAAGGAGATGAGATGGCGATGGACAGCCTGCTCAAGCAATTGGTGGAAGCGCAATACGTGCGCAACGATGCGGAACTGTCACGGGGTAAGTTCCGCGTGAAAGGGGACACAGTGGATATATCGCTTGCATACGCCGATGAGGTGGTGCGGATTGAGTTCTTCGGCAATGAGGTGGACTGTATCACGGTAGCCGATACACGGGACACGACCCAAACCGAGGTGTTTGACAGCATCAATATCTATCCGGCTACCATCTTTACGACTTCGCCGGAGCGGATTGCGTCAGCTATAGAACAGATTCGCTTGGATTTGGCGAACCAAGTGATGCACTTCCAAGAGATAGGTGAGCCGCTGTATGCCAAGCGTATTGAGGAAAGAGTGAAGTATGACATAGAGATGATACAGGAATTGGGCTACTGCTCGGGCGTGGAGAACTACAGCCGTTATTTCGACGGGCGTGCAGAGGGAACGCCGCCTTACTGTCTGCTGGACTATTTTCCGAAAGATATACTGGTGATTGTGGACGAGAGCCACGTGACGGTGCCGCAAATCCATGCGATGTACGGCGGCGACAAAGCGCGTAAGGATAACCTCGTGCAATACGGATTCCGCTTGCCCGCAGCCCGTGATAACCGTCCGCTGACGTTCGAGGAGTGGGAAAGACGTATTGCGCAAGGGAATGTAATCTACCTGAGTGCCACGCCGGATGAGTATGAACTGGAGCAGTCGGGAGGTGTAGTGGTGGAGCAACTGATTCGTCCGACAGGTCTGTTAGACCCCGTGATTGATGTCCGTCCGACTAAGAACCAAGTGGATGACTTGATGGAGGAGATACAACGGAGGGTACAGAAGAACCAGCGCGTGTTAGTAACGACACTGACGAAACGAATGGCGGAAGAGTTGGACGAATATCTGCGCAAGTACGGTGTGCAATCGGCTTATATCCATTCGGATATAGATACAATAGAGCGCGTGAAGATAATGGATGACCTCCGAAAAGGGATATACGACGTGTTGGTAGGTGTCAATCTGCTTCGTGAGGGATTGGACTTGCCGGAAGTGTCGTTGGTGGCTATATTGGACGCAGACAAAGAGGGCTTTCTGCGCAACTACCGATCGCTTACTCAGACGGCAGGACGAGCGGCGCGACACCCGGAAGGGTACGTGATTATGTACGGGGACAAGATAACGCGGTCGATGCAGCGGACTATCGATGAAACGAATCGGCGGAGGAATATCCAAATGGCTTACAATGAAGCGCATCACATAACACCAACCGCTGTCAAAAAGACTTCGGATGCCAGTCCTCTTTCCTATCTCTATCATAACGCCGAAGAGGAGCAGAAGCAACTGCAAGAGAACATACGCAAGTCGTGGAAGAACGCCGCTTGGCAGCAGTTGGATGCGCGCAAATTGGAAAAGGCTATTCAGGATAAACGCCGCCAGATGCTTGCCGCCGCCAAGCAGGAAGACTTCCAAACAGCCGCCTTGTTGCGCGATGAGATGCTGCTGATGGAAGACCGGTTGCAAGCCATATCGTAAGAAAAATGTGATTTTGGTTGTGGAAGGCATTTTTTTTGTGTACTTTTGCGCGCTTTTTACCGAAAACAAATAAACGTTAGTTGTGAGTAATCCAACGGCAACAATATGGCAATCTTCCGTATCTCCGATGTGGCAACAGGGAGATATAAGGGGAAATATAGGGCAGACGAAACCCATCCTTACAAAAAAAGTGACGGACTATGCGTTAGCCTTGTATTTGATGACTGTCGTTCTTGTTACATTGATGTATTCATCGTATAGTCTGCCGTGGTACTATATGCTTTCCGGTGTAGGAGCTGTTGTCTGTGTGTTCACTTACGGTAAAAAACTGACTGACCGTTTTTCTGTTTACCGTGTTTCTAAAGAAAAGGTCTTTGAGAAGAAGTTGTTTTACATCGCTTTAGGGCTTCGTATTGCTTGGATGACACTTATTTATGTGATATTTTCGCAAAGTTATGGCGATGCTTTCGGTTTTGAGAACGGTGATGCAAAGTTCTATCACGACTTAGGCGAGTTTGTGGCAGGAATGATCAATCGGGGAGAATTCGATTTCTATGATAGAATATCCAAATGGTCGGGCAATGATGATATATCCGATATGGGTTATGGAATCTATGTGGGATTCATCTATTTCTTGACCGGTCATAGTGGTACGGGCGGTCCGCAATCTTTTGTATCCACCGAAGCGGGGACACATATCGTTAGCATTATGACTGTCCGTCTGATTAAGTGTTTTTTGTCTGCTTATACCGTGCTGTTGGTTTATCGGTTAGCAAAACGTAATTTTGGCGAACAGGTAGGACGGTTGTCCGCTATTTTTTGTGCTTTATGGCCTAATTTCTGGTATTACAGTGGTAGTCATTTGAAAGAAACGGAGATGGTCTTTCTGTGTGTATTGTTCATAGAGCAGGCCAATCAGATGCTTCGGTCAAGAAAATTCACGACTTGGAAAGTGGCTCCCGTGTTGTTAGTGGGTGTGTTGATATTTACGATGCGTACGGTGTTGGCTTTTGTCGCTCTTTTGTCGCTTATTTTTTCTGTGGTTATGTCGTCCTCGCGCGTTGTGGATTGGGGGAAACGCATAGCCGTAGGTGTGTTAGCCGTGTCGTTGATAGGTGTAACGATGGGCAATCGTCTTCAAGAACGCGCTTCCAATCTGATTCGGCAGGCACGCTCAGATCAACAAGCGCAGAATATGCAGTGGCGTTCTACACGAGCCAATGCCAACGTTTTTTCCAAGTATGCCTCTAAGTCTATTTTCGCTCCGCTTATCTTTACAATTCCTTTCCCTTCCTATGTTCGTCCGTTTCAAGGTCAAGAAGTGCAACAATTGTTGAATGGTGGTAATTTTGTGAAGAGTTTTTTGTCATTTTTTACGCTTATTGCCGTTATATCGTTGTTTCTTTCCGGCAAGTGGCGAGACTATTTATTGCCGTTATCGTTTATGCTCGGCTATATGGTAGTGCTTGCGTTTAGTCCGTTTGCTCAGTCGGAACGATTCCACCAGCCGGCAATGCCTTTTGAGTTTATGTTTATGGCGTATGGATTGTCTGTCGTTGCTACGAATAAAAGATATAAACGATGGTTCACCTATTGGTGTGTTCTGATTTTGGTGGCTTGTGTTGCGTGGAATTGGTTTAAACTCGCGGGTAGAGGATTGTCCTAATGAAAGTTCTGATAGTTGCATCATATAACAAGGGACGATTTGCTCCGTTTATTGAGGAGCAAGCCGTAGCTTTGCAGCAGGTAGGTTGCGATATTGAGTGGTTCGGAATTCAAGGTAAAGGATTGACAGGTTATTTACGAGCAATACTATCTTTGCGAGAAAGAATAAAAGTGTTTAAGCCCGATGTCATTCATGCTCATTATGGTTTGTCTTGTCTTGCAGCCGGTTTATCAGTAAGATATGTACCTGTTGTCAGTACTTATCACGGAAGCGATATCAATAATAAAAGAGTGCGCCTATTTTCAAAAATGGCGATGTGCCTTTCTTCTTGGAATATCTTTGTATCGCAACGCAATGTGGATATGATTAAACCGAAGAAGTTTTGGTCGCTGATTCCGTGTGGTATAACATTACCGCTACCATGGAGCGAGTTGAGTAAGAAAACTGTAAATCAGCAGACGCTTGCTCAATTTGTGAACGATACACTGGAATGTGGAATGAAAAATGTTTTGTTTGCCGGAGCGTATGACAATGCTGTAAAAGATTCGAAATTGGCTAAAGATGCAGTTGACAAGTATAACGAACAACATAAAGAAAAACAGATTCATTTGATAGAATTGAAAGGATATCGTAGGGATGAAGTCAATGCCTTGATGTATAATTGCGATGCACTTTTGATGACAAGTAAGACGGAAGGTTCTCCTCAAGTCATAAAAGAGGCGATGGCATGCGGTTGTCCGATTGTTAGTGTAGATGTGGGGGATGTAGCAGAACGAATAAGCGGGTTAGATGGTTGCTCTGTGGTTTCCTCTCGTGACCCTCACGCGTTAGCCTCGGCTTTAGAAAAGGCAATAGAGTATGATGGAAGGACGAAAGGTAGAGAACGTATATTGCAAATGGGGTTAACGAACAGCCAAGTAGCGCAAACAATAAGAGAAATTTATGAACAAGTAACGAATGGTAGATCGGAATAGCCGGTTAAAGAGTTTGTCCGTGGTAAAAAGTATCGAAAATATAGACGAACAAGATTGGAATGATTTGGCAAACAAAAGTCAAACCGCATCTTGGTTTCAAACAAAGTCTGGGTATGATTTTTTCCTATCTGTCCATTCCGAGTTGCAACCGTTTGGGTATGGTGTATATAGAAACAATCAGTTGAAAGGTGTTTGTATAGGATTTATCACAAAGCAGAAGAACCCGATTGAACAATTCTTTACCCGCCGTGCCATAATCAACGGAGGACCGATGTTGGCTGATGACGTAACAGCGGAAGATGTGACGGAACTTATGACCGCAGTTCGTCTTTCATTGCAGCAATCGTCTTGGGAATGCCGTCCGATTTATGTTGAAACGCGTAATTTTAACGACTATTCTGCGTGCAAAGATGCCTTTATAAAAGCGGGGTTTACTTATAAAGAACATCTTAATTTCCGTATTTCGACATTGAGTCAAGAGCAGGTGCTTCAGCAAATGGACGAAGGAAGAAGACGAAATATCCGTGCCACAGTCAAGGCGGGTGCTACGATAGTGGAGAATCCGACTTTAGAGCAAGTGCAAGAGTTTTATGCCATTTTGCGTACTTTGTATCGCCGGAAGATTAGACTTCCGCTTTTCTCTTCGACATTCTTTAAGGCATTACGAGAATCTTTTAGAACGGTCTTTCTCCTCGTTTTATACAGAGGACGGATTATAGGAGGAACAGTGTGTGTGGTTCTTGAGGGTAGATGTATGTACGAATGGTATGTTTGCGGAGAGGATGGAATGTATGATGGCGTTTATACCTCATCATTTGCTACTTATGCGGGTTTGCAATATGCAGTTAAGCACCAATTGCCTGTATTTGATATGATGGGGGCGGGTGTACCCGATGAACCGAATGGGGTGCGCGATTTCAAGGCACGGTTTGGAGGCCAATTAGTAGAGTATGGCAGATTCCTGACCATTATAAATCCGGCATTATATCAAATTGGAAAATTAGGGGTGAAAGTTATAAAGACAAGTCAAGCGTCTAAAAATATGATGGGGTGGTAATTCTTTTATTTAAATTCATATAGTTATGGAAGATTTTATTAAAAATTTTGCAGCACAATGGGAGGATACAGAAATGGATGTCTTCGTTCCCACATGTACTTTTAGAGAGTTGGAAGAGTGGAGTAGCCTTATTGGTTTAGCTATTCTCAATATGATGGTTAAAAAATATGGTGTCAAAGTTAGTCCTGCCGAATTCAAATTATGCGTGACAATCAAAGATGTTTATGATGTTATGACTTCCAAACGCTAAACAATAAAGTCTTGATAGTATGTGTCCATAAAAATTGTTAGGATATGGAGAATACAATTTTAGTAACAGGAGCATCTTCAGGTATAGGTCGCGCAATTGCTATTTTGTGCGCTCAAAAGGGATGGCATATCGTATTAACAGGACGAAATGTATTGCGTTTGGAAGAGACTCGTTCTCTAATGGAGGGCGATGAACATTTAATAATTCCGGCGGATTTAACAGATAAAGTGCAGCAGCAGGCATTAGTCAATGAAATGCCGATATTGAACGGAGTAGTTCATTGCGCGGGAGTCGGTAGCCGCATGTTAGGCAGGATGTTGGAAGATGATGATGTACGCAAGGTGATGAGTGTTAATTTTGTTGCTCCGGTACTATTACAAGCAGCGTTATTGAGAGAAAAGAAGTTAGCAAGAGAGGCTTCAATTGTATTCATTGCATCGACGGCTGCGACAATGCCGAGTGTTGGTAATTCTATCTATAGTGCCTCGAAAGCCGCACTCGTAGCGTATGCAAAATGCCTGTCTATCGAATTAGCTCCACGAAGACAGCGAGTTAATTGTATCAGCCCAGCTATGGTGTGGACAGATCTTGCACTGGTTGGTGCCGATGTAGAGCAACTTCGTGAAGCCGAACAAGCCTATCCGTTGAAAAGATACGGTCAGCCTCAAGACATAGCGCCAATGGCTGTATATCTGCTATCAGATGATGCGAGTTGGATTACAGGATCAAATTTTGAATTAACCGGAGGAACGCAAACATTATGATGACTTCAATTCAATATAAGGATATCTTGTCGGCGAAAAATGTTCCCTATTACGAAGAGACACAGAAACGATCTTTCATCCAAAAAGTGCGAAAAATACGTAACACGATGTATCTGTTATTAGCCTATGCTTGTCCAAATAATAAATTACGGCAATGGATGCATCGTCGTCGCGGTGTACACATAGGTAAGAATGTGTATATAGGAATGTTCTGCTTTTTAGATAATCTTCATCCCGAATATATTTATATTGAAGATAATGTTAGTGTCAACG
Organism: Paludibacteraceae bacterium; assembly: GCA_017471175.1. Taxonomy (GTDB): domain Bacteria; phylum Bacteroidota; class Bacteroidia; order Bacteroidales; family Paludibacteraceae; genus Colicola. Next base: position 95,555 of record JAFUVS010000003.1, read on the forward strand.
CGGGTACTATGATTCTTACACATTTTAACCCGATGAAACGGTATGCACCAATCTTTCAGGCTCAAATGGCACCAGTCTTAATAAAGAACGGAGCAATCGTAGCAGTGCGTAGTACAATCCTTCCAGGAGTGTGTATTGGCACGAACGCAGTAGTCAGTGCCGGAAGCGTTGTGGAAAAGTCGATTCCTGATTACACAATGGTTAAAGGAGTTCCGGCTAAACAAGTATTAGAGTTTCAACAACTGATGAATTAAAAACGTGAATGTCTTTTTTACAAATGATGTAGAACATACAAGTGTAAATGGGGCTGTATGGAATCGAATTGCAACGCAAGTTGATGAAGACGGATTGCCACAATTGCTTGATTTATATGAAAGATATGGGGTCAAATCTACATTTTTTGTTTTAGGTCAATTGGCTGATTTAAAACCTAATATAGTAAAGCAGATTGTGGCACGCGGTCAAGAAGTAGGTTCGCATGGTTATCAACACGACTATCGTTTTGCGTTTGATTTGATGCCATTGGAAGACCAGATTGCAGAACTCCGGAAGTCAAAGGATTTGTTAGAGCAGATAACAGGACAAGAGATAGTGTCATTCCGTGCTCCGGCATTGCGTGTGAATAGTGATACTCCAAAAGCATTGCAAGAAGTTGGGTTTAAGTTTGATAGTAGTGTCGCTCCTCAAAGAATGGATGCTTTTATGTCGCTTGGTACAAACAAAAAACAATGGCTAAAAGCTCCGCGTGCAATATACGAGACAGCAATTGACAATCTTTCTCGTGAAGGGCACTCCGGTATTATTGAAGTTCCGATATCTTCATACGGTGTTCCTTATATCGGAACAATGATGCGCATATTACCTTATGTGATGACCCCATTAACTCGAAGACTATTATATTGGGAAAGTAAACGTAAAAATACTCCCATAACATTCTTATATCATCCAAGTGAAGCAGTGAAGGAGATAGAAGAAGAATATTCTCCGCACCGTAGAGCGCAATCAGAATTAGGTTATCTTTTGTCTGATGTCTTAAGAGCAAAAGTAAAGTTAAGGAATTTAAATCACAAGGCGTTGGATTTGCTTGAACGTGAACTTGTGTTTTGGAGAGATAACGGCGGTAAATTCAAGTGTGTAAAGAATTGTATATGTGATTTATAAATAAGTTAGATAGCAAGGAAGATATGAAAGAATATATTATCAAAGAGTCTATTTCCATTCCTTATTTTGATCATGACGAAAAGAGTTTGTTGAAAACGATACAAAATTCAGGATTGCGTAGAAATATGAATCCGATGTGGTTCGCACTACGGAAACTGCGTAATATAATTCTCAGTAGATGGTCTTTTAGATGTCCTTTGAATAAATTTCGTGTTCGGTGGAATAGACTGCGTGGTGTGACGATAGGGGATAATGTATATATAGGTTTGCATTGTATGATAGATAACGCTTATCCGGAATATGTGTATATCGAAGATAGCGTGTCTTTGGCAGGGAATGTGACAGTTTTGGCTCATAGCAACCCGTATGGACATTTTCATAACATTGTTGAATCGGGAGTCTCTCCCATAGTTATAAAAGAAGGTGCATGGATTGCTGACGGGGCGATTATCCTTCGGGGGGTAACAATCGGCAAAAATGCAATCGTTTCCGCTGGTACAGTAGTAGATAAAGATGTACCGGCTTGCTCCTTGGCTAAAGGGAACCCAATGAAGATAGTCGCTGATTTTAACGCATTACTATAATGATAGAATGGTGAACGTATGAAAAAAGCATTCATAAATGACATAGCATATTACCTGCCAGAAAAGGTTCTAACAAACGAACAGATAGCTAAAGAATTTCCAGAGTGGTCGGCTGATAAAGTGGCAAGTAAGGTGGGAATAACTGAAAGACATATATCTGCCCCAGATGAAACGGCTACAGATATGGCATATAAGGCAGCTTTAAAGTTGTTTGATCAAGGCATTGATAGATCTATCGTAGATTTTGTATTGCTTTGTACGCAGAGCGGAGACTATTTTCTTCCTTCATCAGCTTGTCTTTTGCAGGACAGATTGGGGTTAAGTACGCATAGCGGCGCATTGGATTTTAATTTAGGTTGTTCAGGCTATGAGTATGGTTTAGCTATAGCTAAAGGACTTATTGTTTCAGGAGTCGCTGAAAATATATTATTGCTTACATCTGAAACTTATACTAAATATATACATCCACAAGACAAGGGCAATCGTACAATCTTTGGAGATGGTGCTTCTGCATCACTAATATCAACTGATGGATTTGCCGAAATCGGCGAAATCGTAGTCGGAACAGATGGTAGTGGAGCCGAAAACCTAATAGTGAAGAGTCTCGGTGCGCGACATAAAACAATGCTGAATGACTTGAGAATAGATAACGAAGAAGGACTAATCAGTGGCGATTATTTGTATATGCATGGCGGCAATGTATTTAATTTTACTGCAAATGTAGTCCCGCCTATGGTTGAAGAACTACTACAAAAAAGCCATCTCAAGCAAGAGGATGTAGATTTATGGATATTTCATCAAGCCAATAAATATATGATTAACTATCTTCGTAAACTATTAGATATTGAAAATGAGAAGTTTTATATATATATGGAGTTTGTTGGCAATACCGTGAGTTCAACAATCCCAATTGCAATGGTTGAGGCACGCAAAGAAGGACGTTTACGAGGGAATGTATTGTTGGCCGGTTTCGGAGTGGGCTTGAGTTGGGGGGGCGTTATGCTTCGGATTAATCAGGAATAGAGGTTTATTATAGATTTTTTGATGGGATGAGAGTCGCATTATTTTTAGGACACCCCGCACATTTTCATATGCTTAAGTATGCCGCAGCCAATCTTAAATCAGACGGACATGAGGTATTCTTTGTTATTAAAAAGAAAGATATCTTGGAAAAGCTTTGTCAAGATGCAAATTTTGGGTATTGCAAAATTCGCGAAGGACGTTCTAGTTCGAAAATAGGATTAGTTAGATCGGTGTTAGGTATGGAATATCATATGTCGCAGTTCCTTTGTCAGAACAAAGTAGAATTATTGGTAGGTTCTACGCTGTCGTTTGCAGCATCTATGATTAATCGTATTGACGTAGTGACTATGGGTGAGGACGATGTAGATGTTGTACCAAAGTATGCGAAAATGGTATATCCATTTGCTTCTTGTGTATTAACCCCTGATTGTTGTGACAATGGTAAATGGAATGTGAAATCGTCTGTTTACCCCGGCTACCACGAATTGGCATATCTGCATCCGAATCATTTCGCTCCTAATCGTGATGTTGTGGAGGGATATGGAATAGATGTTGAGAAATCCTATTTTGTGCTTCGTTTTGCATCGCTGAATGCGCATCATGATAATGGCATAAAGGGAATCAATACAGAGGTAGCGCAGCGGTTGATAGACATCCTTTTACCGCACGGACGTATATATATCACTTCGGAGCGACCGCTTGAGCCGCAGTTCGAGCAGTATCGAATACATATCAACCCATTAGATATGCACCATGTAATGGCGTTCGCCTCGCTCTATATAGGCGATTCGCAAACGATGGCGGCCGAATCAGGTGTACTCGGAGTGCCATTTGTCCGATTCAACGACTTTGTTGGCCGCATCGGTTACCTCCGCGAGTTGGAAGATGTATATGAGTTAGGTTATGGCATTCATTCTACGCCGTTGGCTGCTGATAGTCCTATCCGTAGGGCTGACGGATCCGTGCAGCCGAGTGGAGTAGAGGCACTGTATCAGACCGTGGAACGGCTTGTTGCTATGCCGGTAGAGGAGCGTAAAACTACTTTTGCTGCACGTCGGAAAAAAATGCTATCCGAAAAAATTGATTGCGCTAAATTCCTAACGTGGTTTATCGAAAATTATCCGTCATCCGTTGAACAGGCAAGAAATGCCGATAATCGGTTTTGGGATAAGTTTCGGTAATCAGGTAACCGAAAGGAGTACAGGTAAAATTTTCTAATAAAGACTTTCTTACATAAAGATATGCATTTGACATTGATAGCCGGGGCAAGACCCAATTTTATAAAGATTGCGGCATTGGTTCACGCAATAGAAAAGTATAACGAGAAATGTTCTTTGAACAAACTCGTTCCTGTTCAATACCAATTAGTTCATACCGGGCAGCATTATGATAAGAATATGTCTGACACGTTCTTTGAGGAACTTGGCATACCTGCACCGGATATTAATTTGGGCTGCGGCGGAGGCACACAAGCAGAACAGACGGCTGCCATTATGGTTGCATTCGAAAAATATATCCTCGAACATCCTACTGATATTGTGGTCGTAGTGGGCGATGTGACGAGTACGATGGCTTGTTCTATTGTGGCGAAGAAACTGAATACCAAAGTGTGCCACGTGGAAGCAGGAATCCGTAGTTGGGATTTGACAATGCCGGAGGAGATTAACCGTATGGTGACAGACAGCCTCGCGGATTATATGTTTACCACGAGCGAAGTGGCTAACCGCAATCTTTTAATGATGGGTGCTGAATTAGTAGAGGATTCAACATCGAGAATCGGAAGAAGTTTGGACGGCGGAACGGATAAGTTACCCGAAGATAAGTACGCCTATCAGCGTGTGCCACAGAAGATATGGTATGTAGGCAATGTGATGATTGACACATTGATGGCAAATAGAATGCGTTTCCGAAAACCAATAATATGGGATCAATTGCATTTGCAACGGCAACAGTATATTGTTATGACAATGCACCGTCCGGCTAATGTGGATGAAGAGAATCATCTGCGTGTAATGATGGAGCAGATTGTCAATAATGTATATGGTCTTCCGGTCGTTTTCCCGATACATCCGCGTACTGCAAAGATATTTTATGGCTTGTGGGGCGATGAGTCACAATTAGCAAAACGGTTCCCTAATTTGCATATCGTAGAGCCGATGAGGTATTTGGAGTTCAATTACCTTGTGGAGCGGGCGAAAGCGGTCGTGACTGATTCGGGAGGAATAACGGAAGAAACTACCGTGATGGGTGTACCGTGCATTACTTTGCGTGATAATACGGAGCGACCTGAAACATGTACTATAGGTACAAATGAACTGATAGGAACCAATCCGAATGCCATCAAACCTGCATTAGATCAATTATTTGCGGGCGAGTGGAAGAAAGGGACTATCCCGCCGTTATGGGATGGGCATACGGCTGAACGAATCGTTGAAATACTCGCAACTATAGAATAGTTTTTTAAGGTATGTTAACCACTTCGTTTTCAGACACGATTGCGGCTGTCTCCACGCCCGCAGGGACGGGAGGAATTGCTGTTCTTCGTGTTAGCGGGGCGAATGCCATTGAATATGTTCAGAGAGTTATAAGTACTTGGCATCCTGATGGTTGTTCGTATCCGGCTACACAATTTTGCCGTATTCCTGATTTGGATGATGTGGTTGTTACGCTTTTCAAAGCACCTCATTCTTTTACAGGCGAAGATGTAGTAGAGATTTCTTGTCACGGGAGTTTGTATATACAGCGCGAATTACTTCGCAGGCTGATAGATGCAGGATGCCGTACCGCAAGAGCCGGTGAGTTTACATCCCGCGCTTTTCTCAATGGTAAGATGGACTTAAGCGAAGCAGAAGCAGTAGCTGACCTCATTGCTTCGCAATCGGAAGCAGAAAAGAACCTCGCACTTAAACAAATGCGAGGCGGACTATCCTCGGAATTACAAATCATGCGCGACCAACTGCTTCATTTTACGTCCCTTATCGAACTCGAACTTGATTTTGCAGACCATGAGGATTTAGAGTTTGTTAATCGAATCGAACTGCAACAGTTAGCCAAGACCATAGAACAGCACGTTGCCCGCTTAACAGAATCATTCGCGGTCGGTAATGCAATCAAAAATGGTATAGCAGTAGCCATCGTAGGTGCGCCCAATGCAGGGAAAAGTACGCTGCTAAATGCGCTGTTGGGAGATGAACGTGCCATTGTTAGTGAAATACAAGGAACAACCCGCGATACGATAGAGGATACGCTTTATTTGGATGGATTGCGTTTTCGTTTGATAGATACGGCAGGGATTCGTGTTACTTCCGACCCGTTAGAGCAAATGGGAGTTGAACGAAGTCAAAGGGCAATAGAAAACGCCCATATCGTGGTGGAAGTGGTGGATGCTGTTCATCCCCAATTCCTTTCGCTTTCGTTGCAAAAAGGACAGCAACATATTATTGCTTATAATAAATCTGATTTAGTAGTCAGCGAGTCATTCGTTGGCGAGATGTTAAAAGAAACATCTGCGCAGACTTCAGTAGTCATATCTGCGAAGAATAATGATGTATCTTCTTTGCGTGACATTCTTATCGATAAAGGCAGACAAATGACAACCGTTAGTAATATCGCTATTAGTAATGTCCGTCATTATGAGGCTCTTACCCGTGCGCTTACCGCTATCGGAAATGTAGAGCAAGGACTGTCGGAAAATAGAAGCGGTGAACTTTTGTCGCTTGATTTACAAGACTGTCTGACCGCTTTAGGGGAGATAACAGGACAAATAACTTCTCAAGAAGTCCTTAATCAGATTTTTTCTAAATTTTGCATCGGAAAGTAAGGTGAACTTGTTCACATATCAAAACCGATAAGTTGTATTATGCAATCATCTAAAGCCCATATAGAGAAATTATTCGATTCTGCAACCGATGTGTATTTCTATGTGGATGCTGCCATAGCGGAAAAGGCAATGCTTCGCTGGAAGTCAATAACAATCCCATCCCATTGGTTGATAAAAAAGAATTCCGCAAAAGACCTAAACGAAGTCCAAAACATTTGGCAATGGTTGCATACACAAGGTGCTACGCGCCAATCTTTATTGGTCTGCATCGGAGGCGGTACGGTGACGGATCTGGGCGGTTTTGCTGCGGCTACTTTTAAGCGGGGAATGCGTTTCATCAATGTGCCGACTACGTTATTGGCAATGGTGGATGCATCGGTAGGGGGTAAGACGGGCTTTGATTTTGCAGGTGTAAAAAACGAGATAGGCTGTTTTTATCCTCCGATAGATACGTATATTGAGACTTCGTGGTTAAGTACATTACCCTACGAGGAAATACTTTCCGGTTATGCCGAGATGATTAAGCACGCTCTCATTTCAGATAGAAAAGAGTATGTACGATTATTGACGAGCGAACCGATGGATGATATTGATAGCAAGATTCATACATCCATTTGCATTAAAAAACAAGTTGTTGCAAATGATCCTCTTGAAGCAGGCTCTCGAAAAGTTCTCAACTTCGGACATACTATCGGACACGCTTTAGAGGCTTATTCACATCGGACTGATGCGCATAACAAAACAGAAACTATTCCATTACGACACGGGTACGCTGTAATGCAAGGGATGGTGGCGGCACTCTATTTAAGTGTCATAGAGACAAATTGTAATAGAGAAGTACTACGGCAAATGAGCCATTACTTGGTAGAGCATTATGGTCGTCCGACTTGTAAATGCTCTGATTACGACAATTTATTGGCTTTGATGCGTAGTGATAAGAAAAATGCACGCTACGGAGAAATTGCGTTTACTCTATTAGAGGACATCGGTCAACCTGTTATCAACCAAGTAGTGTCTGAAGAAAAAATCAAAGAAGCGTTGGATTATCTTTTCTCGCTTTGAGATAGGAGTCTGATTCTCTCCGTGTGTTTATTTGCGATGAGAACGATGCTTTCCCTTATGGTTTATAGAAACTCTTCTCAAGAATGAGTTGTGCATCGCTTTGCTCCATTAGAGATTGTAGCGAAACGGTGTCGTTATGTTCTATATAACTTTCCACGATTCGCCACCCTACCCACGTTCCCACGCGTCCGGGTGATTCTTGCGAAATCTCCGATGTGAAAGGACCATCATTCAAGTAAGAGGATAAGATGCGCTGCTCTGTCTTAAAAAGATCTCGTTTGTCCATCATACGATGCCATATTGCTCGCTCGTGATATTCGCACCAATCCCATTGCTCTTTTGTGTAACCCATAATTTCGTAGCCGGGCAGATAATCAAAGACGCATGCGAGCAAGTACATCACTTTCCCGCGATATATCATCTGTTCCAATAAACGATTCTTGGAACTTGTATAGGGAATATGACTAAATAACCAAGCACTTGTAACATCCACAGGAATACACTCCTTACGCATCGTTTGCAGTTGATACTGATAAACCACTTGACGATAATAAGGATAATCACTCCCAAGATACATATCGGCACCAACTGCCAAACCGTCCTCTGTAAAATAAATAGCAGACTGAAAACCGGATACGAACAGATATAGCGTTGGTGTGTCCCATTCGGGATAAAGCCAGTGTATGCGTGCAAACGCTTCTGATAAAGGTTTCTCTATATCACTGACATCGGCAAAAACTTCTTGCTCATACTTGTTCGTGTGTTCAAAACCATAAACAGTATCAGTAAGATAGGAAATAAGTGCTGTCTGAAGCATAGAAGTATCAGCAGAACTAAAACCTAAAATATTCTCTACAAAAGTGACCATAAATGTAGGATATTCGTTGTATAGTCTGCGTATATCTTGCTTTATGTAGTCCGTATCAGTCGTTTGTGTAGAATCTTTTAACGTATCAAAAGAGTTGGTCCGTATATGTAATAATGCAGAATCAAAACGTTTCAAATGAATATCGATAGGCTCTAAACGAGGAAAATATGTCCGTTCTTTCTGACAACTTACCAGACAAGAAAAAAATGTAATAAAAATGCAGATTCTTATGTGTTTCAAGGTAGTGTTCACTATTATAGATGGATTTAGAAGATGAAGAGTAGTGTATAAATAAAAAAAGCAACCTTCTATGCTGCTAATTGAAGGTTGTAATCTGCGTATTTTGTTAATTCGTAATTGTGTGTTGATAGAATAATTGTTGTATTACATTGCTTTTGCAATCGCATCATAACTTGCATTATGTTTAATAGGGTTTGGGGGTCGAGGTTGCCGGTCGGCTCGTCGGCTAATAACAACGGAGGATTCAAACTCAATGCACGCGCTATCGCTACACGCTGCTGCTGACCTCCAGACAACTCCCTCGGATACCTCCCCACACATTCACGAATTCCACACTCCTCTACTAATTCCTCACACCACGCTACCGCCTCACCAAATGACGTAATCTGAAACGTCTCTACATCCTGCAGGCAAGATTGTTTCACTGCCGTGTCTCCAAGTGTATCTTGCGGGCGAGACGACTGCGCTCCAAGTGCATCTTGTGTATGGTCAGACGAAAGATTAGTATGGTCTGACGGGAGATTGGTATGGTCTGACGGGAGATTAGTAAGGCCTGACGGGAGATTGGTATGGTCTGACGAATGATTGGTATGGTCAGCGGGGGAAAATGGTGTTCTATGTAACGACTTGCCGAAAGCAATGGCAGCGGGTAACAAGATATTCTCCCACGCCGTGAACTCCGGCAACAACTTACTATCCTGAAAAACAAAACCAATCTTGCGATTCCTAAAACGAGACAATGCCGCCGATGACAAGCCCGACACATCCACCCCATCAATCACTACACTGCCCGCATCCGGAGGCAACAACGTACCCAACACCTGCAACAACGTCGTCTTGCCACTGCCACTCGCACCCGTCACACAAACAACCTCCCCACGCCTGACCGACATAGAGAAATCACGCAAAACAGGTAAAGAACCGTATGACTTGGTAATATGAGAGGCTGCGACCATCATAAGATAGAAAGGTGGAAATTTAGAAAAAACTTACTTCAAAAATCTACTTAAAAACTTAATTTATAACTAATTCGTGCAGCTATAAGACGCTGCGAGCCTCTCAAAAGACGCGGCAAAAATACGGCGTTCTTTCGATACGACAAAAAAAAAGTGTTTTTTTTTACATAGCGTCCGCCATATCGGTATCTCGGATGGTTTGTAGGCGGAAGAACTCACCCTGCTTGAGGTCAGAAATACCGTCGGCGGTCATCTGCACTGTCAGTTGGCGGCAAAGATAACGCTTACCGTGGATGCGATAGACAGCTTTCGGATCGGGCACACCCTTATACAGGAAGTCAAAACGGTAGAGACGGGTGGGGTCGATGGCAGGTAACGCTTCACGGATACGGGTAGGGGTGAGGTTGGTGGGGGACGTTTGCAGGGTAGGGGTAATAAACCTTTCAACAACCGGCGACAGCCTTAAAGAAGGGAAGGGAGACGGAACAGACGCAAGCGGGAACAGCGTTTCATAGACATCCCTTATCTTGCGCACCCGATCGACATAAGGCATATTCATATCCACAGAGGTCGTACCTAACTGTTCGCCATCCTTAAAACGCGGGAAAGCGGCTTCGACTATGCCGTCCGGTGTATCGGAACCGATGGCATCAAACCACGGATAGGCTTCGTCATCGGATTCAAGAATGCGGGGAGTGATTTGCACTTCGTCTGTCCAAACAAGCGGCTGCGACAAAGAACCGTCAAAAGAACGGTAAGCATAACAGAGAGCCACAAAGAACCGGTCGTAGTACTCCGTTTCGGGTTCGCCATCCTTCAATATATTGTACAACAGCGCGGGGGTCTGCTCGGGGTCGTCAAAAGAGTAGGTTTTGACTTCGGGCGTTTGAATGACCGGGATACGGTGCGCATTGCCGGTGACGGAGTTGCGGCAGTCGTGCCAATCGGCAGGAATAAAAGAGAGGGTGTATTCTGTGGATGCTCCCAGTGATGATGCGGGCGAGGACGACCGCGCTCCAAGTGATGCGGGCGAGGACCGCGTTGCTACCGCCGCTCCCAGTATATGCAATCGGCGCATCATGCGATGGAGCGTGTCGGATTGGGCTTCGGTAATAAGGAAATAGTAGCCTTCCGCTTCAAGGAGTTGCGAGGCGAATTGGCGGGCATACCCGCTCACTCGTATGTTGTGCGCGTCCTGACAGAAGGTCTGCCACCATCTCCTGAAAGCATCGTTTTGCTGCGCTTCATCTTCAGGGTCGCCCGGATACGACCATGCATAGCCATCGTAGCGGCTGTAGTGTCTGCCGATGGCAGGGTCTTCCGCGGCGATGGGCTGCATGTGTTCTTGCAGGGTTTGGGTCAGTTCTGCCAGCGTATCAAAGTGCGTGACCAGTCCTTTCTCCTCCATAAGGTCGATAAACCATTGGCAGTCATCAAACGTATCGGTATCGGTATAACGATAAACCGTATCCTCCCAGTCGATGGTTTGTTCTTCGTCGAGGGTTTCGACTTCGTGGTCGGTGGAGGGTTCGACTTCGATGGTGGCGTTCGGGTTGTAGAAATCCGACAGCGGCACGAGCGCGATGGTCTTTGCGTTGTTATCCACTACGACACGGACGGCAAACAGATGCTCTATCTGCTCAAAGAACTTGCTGACGGTCCAGTCGGGCAGCGAGGTGGCAAACGGCTGATCGGTAAAGTGCGCGTTCAGCGAGAGCAGGTGCCAAAACAGATAGTGGTCGGTGAGGTGCGAGAAATCGGCTGTATATCCTAATTGCTCAATGACGGCGCGCACGATACAGTGGAAGTACCACTGGCAAAACAGCCTGCCATCGTCTGCGTGTCCCTGTTCGTCGAGGTCCCATACTTTCTCTTCCCGTTCGTCGTAGAAAGTGACCTGCTCGTAGTCTGTTCCGCAGGTGTAATCGCCCGGGGCGAGGGTCACGTCTGCCATCAGTTCCGGAAGGGTGACCGTATTCCAATCGGCGATAGAGGGGATGTCGTCCAATAACTGAAGCAAAGACGATGTTTGTATCGGTTGCGCACAGGGTCCGTATTCGATGAACTGGGCTTGCACCTCTGATTGTGTCACCGAAAGCACACTAAGAATGCCACGTTTGTCGAAGTCGCCTTCAATGATACGGCAGTCGTAAGCTGTGGAGATTCTGTCCGGGATAGCCTCCGTTACACCGAAGATCTGCTGATTGGTCAGGCAGTCCTTGAGCGGGAAGGTTATTTCGAGGGTATAGCCGTCTTTGTTGTCAAAGAGGCTGTTCTTGGCTACGTAGTCGAAAGCGATGTCGGCACGCAGGACGGCGGGGGTGTTGTTGATGAGGATGGTCATGGCGATGGTGGAAGGTTTAGCGGTTGCGGGTGAGGCGGTTGTAGCGGTCTTGGGCGCGCTTGATACCCCGGTTGCCCTCTACGGTGTTCACGGTAATAAAGGGTTCGTCCAGGCGACGAGTTAATGTATGTAACGCGCGCGCGAGGGACGGGTCTGTTGATGCAGGCGAGGACCGTTGCACTACCGCGGCTCCAAGTGATGATGCGGGCGAGGACGACCGCGCTCCAAGCGGGGTAAGTGAGCCGATGGTGTTGGTGCGCTGAGCATGGTCGAGGGCGGCGATGACGGCGGCTGTGGCGGGGTTCTGCAGCAGTTCCTGCGAGGCGACCCATTCGCCTGCGTGGACGATGCCGGCGGGTTCGTACTTGCGTCCTTTCCGGGTGTAACCACCTTCCGCGTAACCGGTGGCGGCGGCAGCCTGTTGTTGCTTCTTCAGGGCTGCGATCTGTACGCCGGTGGTGGCAAGCGAGAGCGCCATAAAGAGCGGTGCGAGTACGGGACCGGCGGGGAAGCCTGCCTGCCATCCTGCGTTCCATGCGCTGACGGCGGACATTGCACCTTGTGCCGTGGCAGAGAATACGTCCATCTTGAACTTCTTCTCGGATGCTTCGGCTTTGACTTTGGCGATTTCGGCTTCTTTCTGTTTTTCGAGCGAGGCGACTAATTCGGTGTTCTCGCCTGCGCGCTCTACTTCTTTCTTGTAGCGGTTTTCGATAGCGGCGGTCTGCATCTGTGTTTCGGCATCTACGACCGATGTAAGGGACGAGAATATGTTGCTCATTGCGCCGACGGCTTGCTGCATCGTTTTGGCAAAAGCCTTTGTGCCGTCCGATTCGAGGAAGGCGTTGATGTCATCCACGATGGTGCGGACGGCTTGTTCGGCTTGCTGTTCGGCTTCTTGGGCGTGCCGTTCTTGTGCGGCGATGGCTGCCTGTTGGTATTGGTCTTGCGCGCGCAGTCGCTCCGTTGAGCCTTCTTCGTAGATCTGCGCAAGGTTATAGAGGTGTTGCAGTTCGGCTTCTTCCATTGCGCGGTGGTAGGTCTCGGCGGTCATCAAGCCGTCCATATATTTCTGCCGCAGGGTCTGCTGCGTGGCTTGGTAGGCTTCGTTTTCTTCGCTGACGGTGAGTTGCAGACTCTGACGGGTGAGGTCTGATTCGGCTTTGAGGCAGGCGGCTTCGGCTTGCAGGTATTCGGTAGAGCCTTGTTCGGCGGCATCCATCCGTTGTTTTTGGTAGTCGCGTTCGATTTCCAATTTGCGGCGTTGGTATTCTTCGTGTTGCAGAACGCCCTGTTGGTAATAGATATCGTTGAGGGTGAGTTGTCGTGTGCGCCATTCGGCGAGAGGGTCATCCTTTGGCGCGGCGGTCGTGGCGGCCGGCCGTTCCGGATGAGCCGTATATGCCGGCTGTTCCTGTTTTGCCGGCGCAACCGCATCGGCGGGCTCCATTCCTTTTATCTTGGTATTGATAGACTTGATGAGGGTGTCCACTTCGGCAGCCTCTTTTTCGGTTTTTTCCAGTTCGCGCTGTGTGTGTTTGAGCCGGTCCTGCCATACGGTAGCGTCGGTGACCGCCACGGAGCCTGCCACGGCGGCACGGTTGGTAAAAGAGACGTTTTGGAGATTGGATTGCGCTTGTTTTTCTTGCGCCACGAGTTCGTCTTTTTGCATCTCCAGCTCAGCGCGGCGGTTGTACTGTTCTTGCAGGCGTTCCCGGTAGGCTTGCAGCATCATTTGCCGGTTGAGGGCTTCGCAATAGCGGTCGATAGCGTCTTTGTTGTCGTTGATGAGTTTGCCCTCCGCTGTCAGTTCGCCGTGGTATCCGGGGACGATGGTGCGCAGCTCATTGAGGGCTTTCTGACGGTCTTTGAGCGAGCGCGTCTCGTCACGGACGGCATCGGCAAGCAGGTCTATCTTGCCCTTTTCTTCGCCGTACTGCTTGGCGACCTGTTTCTGTACATCGGTATGCAGTTTCTGTTCGGCGGTGACTTCTCTTTGCTTCTTGATAAAAACCCCGACAGCGACGGCGGCAGCAGTGATGGCGGCAGCTACGAACGCCCACGGGTTGGCTTTTGCGGCGGTGTTGAAGGCGAGTTGTGCTTTTGTGGCGGCAATGAGTACTCTCTCCTTGAGCCGGATAGCGGCTGTATGTACGGCATCCGCTATGGCAGACGCTTTGACGGCAATAGTATAGGCAGCCACACCGGCAGCGGCGGCTACCAGATAGCCGCCGTAGTTGCGCAGGAACCGGAGCGAAGCCTGTACGACGGTGAGCAGACCGTTCAGTCCTTTGACGGCACCGTCCACGGCGGGCATCATCGTCTTGCCGAAAGCGATGGCGGTTTCTTGCAGCTGTTTCTTGTGTTTCTGCAAGCGGGCTTCGGCGGTCTCGTTGGCGATTTGGAATTCATTGACGGCACTGGTACCTTCCTCAAAGGCTTGGCGGGCGACTTGCTGTTGTGCGCGCACCATATCCAAGTTATCCGAAAGGACGGTCAGGATATTCGACAGCCCCACACCGTTCAGCGAGAGGTCTTTGAACAAGGGTGCGAGGTCAGACAGCCCGCCGTTGGCTCCTAACTCTTTGATGCGTTCGAGGAACATCATCAAGCCTTCGGTGGTAGAGCGTTGCAGGGTCTGCGTGAATTGCTCCACGTTCAGCCCTGCCATCTTTGCCATTTTGGCAGGTTCTTGGAAGAGGCGCATAGTCAGTTTGCCCAAAGCAGAGGATGACTGCTCTACCTGTTGCCCCTTACTATCCAACACGGCGGCAAAAGCGAGGATATCCTGAATGTCCATCTTGGCGGTCGCTCCGACACCTGCCATACGTTTGGAAAACTCCACCAGGTACGGCGCACTGGCGGAACAGTTCTGCGAGAGGGTATTGACGGCACTGCCGACAGAGAGCATCGCGTCCCGTGTCGATTGCGTTTCTTCGAGGTGGAAGATGTCCGCCAGTTTGGCTATCTCCTGTGTAGCACCTTCGCCAAGGTCAGAGAGAGCCACGTTGATAATATCGGCGGCTTCGACGTAGCCGAGTATATCTTCTTTGGTATTCTTACCAAGGCGACCGGCTTCCTGTGCGAGGAGGTTAAGTTGTTCGCGCGATGAGCGGGTGTCCATCCGTCGGAAGGCTTCGTTCAGTTCTTCCACTTCATCGGTTGTCAATCCGGTGAACTTACGCGTGTCAGCCATGGCGGCTTCCATCTGTGCGTAGGGTTCGACGGACGCGATGACGGAGCGGTAGGCGGTGGCGATTCTTCCGGTGAGGGAAGAGAGTGTATTGAAGGAATTCTTGACCTGTTCCGGGAAGGATAGGGTAGCGGCTTTCACTTCGGTCTGTATGCTTGCGATAGCGCGCTTGACCTCACCTATCTTTTTGACGTGTTCGTTCCACGCGTCCGAGCCGTGTTCCATGTTCTTGAGCTCCTTGTTGAGGGCGCGCAGGGTACGGTTCAGTTCTTCGGGCGTGGCTTTATCAAGGTTCTTCATCACGCGCGCCACGTCCACGGCAGCAGCCTGCATCTTGCGGAGGGCTTTCTCTTCGTGCTCTATCTGTTTGCGCAGTTTTTCGGCGGTCTTGGTATCGCCCGCGTCGAGGGCTGCCTTGCGGGCTTCCTTCAGTTTGTCGAGACGTTTGATGATATCGGCGATTTCCTGCTTGGGCTGTTCACCGTTGAAACGGGTAATGACGGTTGCTGTCTGATTGATGTCTGCCATAGTACGGGTATTTATGCGGGCGGGGACGACCGCGTTCCAATTATGGCAACAAAAATACGCTCCTTATCGGGGAGCGCAAAAGACAGCCGGAGCGATTGCCGTTTAGGCTAATTCATCGGCGCGGCGGATGGCTTCGTTCATCCGCTTTTCAAAGTCGCGGATAGATTCGCGTGTAGAGTTGTATCCCCACGAATTGGTGTCAATACCCGCGCCTTCGGCATTGGGATAAAGAACCATCGGGAAGTTGCTGCCGTCGGTCAGATAGACGGTATAGGTAATGCCGCGGATGATCTTGCCGCGTTCCGGTTTGGAATGGGTATAAGCGATGACGGCACCCGTCTTGCCCGCCCATGCGTAACCGCCCATCGCGTCCGAGAGGCTTTTGTCTCTGACGTAATCGGTAGAAGAACCGATATCGATAGCACCGTATTCGATTTTGTTGTAGGGGACAAGCAGACTTCTTTCGCCGTTGTAGAGAAGGGCGTGCCGCGCGGCATCGTCAAAGACGGCGGCATTTTCATAGGTCGCGTAGTGAATGACGGGCAAACCGCCCATACCGTGCTTGCGGCACAGCCTCTTGAAGGCACGGCGATGACGGCCGTTTTCGACGATAAAGTATATCGCGTAAACGACAATACCGATGACCGCTGCCCAAAAAGCATAGACGATGACTTCCCAGAGATTCATGGCTGCAACACTTACGTGAACGATACTTCTTCCAATTGCCTGCCGTAGGCACGGATGCCTTCTTCTATCTCCTTGACGCGCTTGGCAGAAGGTTTCTTCCAGCCGTTGATATAGTCAAAGAGCAGAGACGGGTGTATGTTTAGCATCTTAGCCACGCCGCTGACGGTTAATTCGCCGTGAGTAAGGAAGAAACGCTGCATCGCGTCAGGCACTATATTGTCGCGCTGCTCAAAACTCTCCCAGCTAATATCCTCGTCGATATTGTCCCAGTGCATCCCGTATCGGTCTAATTCGCAGGCATTGCGCTGCTCCGTATTGGCTTTCAAGAGCCGCGCGTACCAAAGCACGGACTGCCTTTTTACCGTGCCGTCTTTCCGTTCGCCGTACAACCATTGGTCGTCGAACCAGATTCTTTTGTAGGGGATTTTATTCGTCTCCATCGTCATCTTTCTTAAAAAATTCGTTCCAACGTCTGACTATGATTGTCTTATTTTCGTTTACGGACTTAGACAAGCGACGAAGGTCGCCCAGTTTGATATTGTCCGATTCGGTAAGTTCGAACTTGTCGCCTTGCAGTTCAAACCGAGCCGTACCGCCGTTGCCTTTGATGTGTACGTGGACAGGCTCGTGGTCGTTGGCGAAAAAATAAATCTTATAACCGTAAATGATATATACCTCCGGCATACTGTTTTCCGTTTTGATTTCGGCGGCAAAGGTAGGTGTAAATTTTTACACCTGCAAGAATATATGTGCGGAAAAATGTAAGAAAGTGCCGTTTGTATGTGCGGAAAAGTGTAACTTTGCGGCGTTTTTATGTGCGAAAAAGTGTAAAAAGTACTATGAAAAGACTGCTTTACAGCGATTTACTAAAATGGAAGGAGAACGATAGCCGCAAACCGCTTATTTTGAACGGTGCACGACAGGTAGGCAAGACGTGGCTGTTGCGCGAATTTGGCGGCCGCGAATACGAGTCGGTGGCATACATCAACTGCCAGCGGTCGGAAGACTTGCAGCCCGTGTTCGGCGATTTCGACACGGCAAGGATCATCCGTGCACTGTCTGCCTATACAGGTATCACGATACAGCCAGGGAAGACGCTTGTTATTCTTGACGAGATACAGGAGTTCCCGCGCGCGCTGACGGCTCTCAAGTATTTCTGTGAGGACGCACCGGACTATCACATTGCGGTGGCGGGTTCGCTGCTCGGCTTGAGCCTTCACGGCGGCGTGTCGTATCCGGTGGGTAAGGTCGAGACGCTCAACCTCTATCCGATGACGTTCGCGGAGTTCGTCCTGGCGGCGGGCAACAGGCTCTTGTTTGACGCCATCCGCAACGCCGACTATCCGGTCATCAATGCCGCTGCGGGTCCGCTGACCGAACTGTTGCGGCAGTACTATTACACGGGCGGAATGCCGGAGGCGGTGCTTACGTATTTGGATTGCGGCGACTGGCATCGCGTGCGCGCCGTGCAGAAACAGATCCTGCAGGATTACGAGCGGGATTTCTCCAAGCATACCGACAGCCGCGAGGCGCAGCGCATACGGATGGTGTGGAACGCCGTGCCCGCTCAGTTAGCCCGCGAGAACCGCCGCTTTGTCTATAAAGAGCTGAAGAAAGGCGGTCGCGCCGCCGAGTTTGAGACGGCTATCGAATGGCTGCAAGATGCCGGAATGGTTTATAAGGTGCTGCGCATCACCGAGCCTCGCCAACCGTTGCGCTTCTACGAAGAACCGGCCGCCTTCAAACTCTTTGCCCTTGATACGGGGCTGTTAGGTGCGATGATGGATACCGCCGCAAAAGACGTGGTGATTGATAACCGCGCTTTCAGTGAGTACAAAGGCGCGTTCACCGAGAACTTTGTGCTTACGCAGCTCATTCCCGCCGGTATGCCGGTGCGCTACTATGCGGTCAATGACAGCCGCGTGGAGATAGATTTTGTCGTCCAGACGGCAGACGGTATCGTTCCCGTGGAAGTCAAAGCCGAAGAGAACGTCCGCTCAAGGTCGCTCCGTACTTTTCTTGATAAATACACGGACTTGCACGCCGTCCGGTTTTCTATGAAGCCGTATATAGAACAAGAACGGGTGACGAACATCCCGCTCTTTGCCGTGGAGACATTCAGTTCTGCCACGCGTCAGAGATAACGCCCACAAACTCTTTGCCGATACTCTCTGCCATATACTCCTTCAGATTCATTACGGAAGCATAGTACTTCGTAGAGAACCACGGACGGCGTTCGCGGATGGAGCGTACCTTGCCGTCTTTTCGGTACATACCGATGTCGCCCGGATTACCCTTTGCTTTCTCTCTTCCCGTGCCCCGGTCCTGATACATACCGTAGGTGAGGAACTGGTGCGAGAGGGTCAGTTCCATATACTTGTCATCGTGCTGCACGGGCAGGAAGCGCAGGCTGTCGTAGAGATGGGCTTCGCCGCTGCGGTTCTTACGGCGCGGGCTTTCATAGACACCGAGCTTCAAGATACGGTCCTGCCATATCCTGACCATTGTCTCGTTCCATGCCTCTATGTATTTCTGTCGGTCGGTCATTTTTTTAGTTGAGAGTTTAGAGTTTAGAGTTGAGAGTAGTTTAGAGTTTAGAGTTGAGAGTTTAGAGTAGTTTAGAGTTTAGAGTTGAGAGTTTTTAGCTAATCCCGGGGGCATTGACGCTGACGGCTACGCGCTGGGGTTTGGTCACGCAGCCGATATAGAGCGTGTCGAACGCGTCCGTGCCGTCGGTACGGTGCTCCAACAGATCCTCTTCCGTCTCTGCCAATTTCTCCCCGGACTTGTTCTTCCGGAAGCCCAAACGCCCGCGACTGACCCCCGCCGAACGAATGGCCAATAGCAGATCTTCGTTGTTATCCTCGTTGAAGAACGGTTCCAATGCCCCGCGCGCGGCAAAGCCCTCGTTGATGAGGTGGTACTTCTCGGGGTGCGCCATCGGGCTGCCTAAATAAACCGGCACCACCCGCCATCGGCGGCGGCGAAACGTCTCTTGGATGGTATAGCGGAAATCCTTGCGGCTGACGGCATAGTTATTGCCCACCGCCGTCGAGTCGTAGTAGAAGATGACCGTCTTGTTGGCGTGCCGCTCGTAGTAGTCGCAAAAGTCGTTCACCAATTCCGGCAACTTGCGGTCGTACTTGACGAAGAAGGACTTGAGCACATTGAGCCGCCGGTTGTCCCAGTCGGGCTGACCCGCCACGATCCAGTTGATATTGGCGTTGTAGTCCATCCCGATACAGATAGGGTCGTTCGGGCGCACATCGGCATCGGCATTGGAATTGATCAGCCGCTTGTATTCGGCTTCGCTGTGGACGTAACCGAGACTGTCCAAGTACGCAAAGTTGGAAGCGTGGTACGTGTGCCGGTCGGTCATCGAGTTGTAGAAACCCGCCAAATCCTGACCCAACCGGAGAGAGAGAATAGAGGTCTGAAAGGTCAGCGGGGTGAGGTCTCGCTTCATCTGGCGGATATACTCTTCGCCCACCACATCGATATTCTCAATCGTACTCCATTCGGCATAATAGACCGCCACACTTCGCAACTGATTGAGCCGCCGGTCGGTGGTGTGGATACGATAGGTGAGGTCTTTGGGCACTTCTTCGCCGCGGTCTTTGTATTCCCCGGCTTT
Source organism: Paludibacteraceae bacterium (assembly GCA_017471175.1). GTDB lineage: Bacteria > Bacteroidota > Bacteroidia > Bacteroidales > Paludibacteraceae > Colicola. Next base: position 115,655 of record JAFUVS010000003.1, read on the forward strand.
CTGCCGCAATGCCTGCAGGTCGATGAGCAGCGTCTCAATGGCGGCGATGACCTCCTTGTCCATCTGTTCGCGGTAATGGAGGAACCACGAGCCTTTTTGGCTCTGCGGCATATCCGAGAGGATCATCACCGAATGGTGGCAGGCGTGCTTTCCAAAATACAGTTTGGTACCGCCGTTGGCAGGAAAGGCTTCGTCCTTGAGTTGCTGAAAATCGATGAACTTAGCCTCGTCGATAAGAAGCCAGTCGAGTGTGAGCGAGTTAGCCGTACCGGGTCGGTCTTGGGAGATGAGTACGGCGCGCGCACCGTTGTAGAAAGAGATGACGTGTTCATATTCGCGGGGTTCGATGATGGCTTCTTTGAAGGTTTTCGGCGGTTTGCGACCTACCACATAGTGGACGTTCTCGCGCCAGCCTAACCGCTTCAGACCGTTAAACAGTCCGGGCAGCGTATTGGTCAGTCCGTGCTTGAAGGTCGGTACGACGATGCCACCGGTCGAACCGGGCATGCGCTGCACGTTACGCAGTACGTAGGGCGCGGCGCATCCGTAGGTCTTGCCCGTGCGGCGACCCGCCACAATGACCGTCACCTTCGCGCCGATGAGCAATGCCCGCTGCTGTACCTTATTGAAGTAGATGCTTTTCAAAGTTTAGAGTTGAGAGTAGTTTAGAGTTGAGAGTTGAAAGTATTTTCTGCAAAGGTACAGCCCGCCGATGACGCGGCAAAAGACAGTAAAGATATTTACAGCGTTTCGGCGGCGCGGCGGATACGGTCGGAGAGATCAAGGAGAGACGAACGGAGTTGTTGCAACTGCTCCGGTGTGAAGTCATCCGGAGTGCCTGTGCCGTTCACATCCACGCGGTCAAACTTGTGGTACAGCCAGCTGCCGCTGCGGTCAAAATAACGGTTGGCGATACGGCGGATATTCAAGTCCAAATACACGTCACGCAGTTTCTCTTTCGGTGTTTCGTTTGTCATAGTTGTAGTGTGTTTTTTGTTCTATTCGTTCGACAAAATTTGTAGAACGAATAGAACGGATATTATAGAATAGTACGGTCGCCGCCGATGGCGGGGGCTTTTATTCCCCCTCCATCAGTTCCGCGACCGTTTGATTGATGTAATCTTCCATTTGGTCTTTGAAGGACATTCTGCCTTTTGACGCGCGACAGTTCCGTAACGTCTCTATCAGGTCGCGCTCCTTTTCGGTTACTTCCATCAGTACCATAATGTTTGTTTTTTTTTGATTGGTTAATTGGTTTATGTCTTTCTTTTTTAAGACACTGCAAAGGTAATACTATTTTTCGTATTACCAAAATAAAAATACACTTTTTTGTATTTTTTTTGTAAAAAAAATAATTGCCGGCCAATTGACGGCAATTAGTGTCAGAAAGAACAAACGCACAACCGGCGGGTAAGAAAAAGCCGGCCGTCACACACCGAGTACGACGGCGGCAGGGATATGGAGGTCTTGGCAGATGCGGCGCGCCGTGGAGAAAGTGGGATCGGTCTTGCCGGTCAGAATCTCGCTCATACGCGAAGTGCTCACGCCTATCATCTCGGCCACCTTCGTCTGTGTCAGGTTCTGCTCATACATACGCAGCCGTATGGCGGCAGGCAGCGATGGTCGCTCCACGGGGTAATGCACTGCCTCATACTCATAGACAAGGTCGGTCAGCATCTCCAGTTCCAACTGATGCGGGTCGTTGCGCGGCACTTCATCCCCCGTAAGAGGAAGCAACTCGTCAATGCGGTGCAAGGCGGCACGGTAAGCCTGTTCGTTCTGTATCTTTGCCATAACTGTCAGATTTGGTCAATGTTCCGGATACGGTCGTATTCGGCGTGCGTACCGATAAAGCGGATATACACCGCCTGCGGCGTGAACTGCACGACCACTACAAGCCGGTAGTCATTCCCTTTGATGTTGAACACGTAGTGCTGTCGTCCTACCTGCGAGACGGTAGCGAACGTCTGCCGCATGTCCGAGAATGAGTGCCATTCCGCTTCGGCGGTCTTCTCATACCAGTCGCATAGGGCGTTCTTGGCTTGCGGATGACGGGTGTAGTAATCAATGAGGGTGCTTTTGGCTATTACGCGCATAACCGTAAAAAGACTGATTTCACGCCGCAAAAGTACGGCGAATCTTCCGAAATACAAAACTTTTTTCCAAATACCAAAAAAAACGAATAGACAGTAAAACGGAAAGCAAAAACGATGACCCAAGAAAAAAAAAGCAGATTTTCTACTTTTTTTTGCAAAACAATTTATACAATAGAAAAATTACTACTACTTTTGCGCCGTCTTACAGCAGCAACGATGAATTACAGCGAACTAAAAAAGCGCCTGAAAGCCGGAGGGTGTTACTTCGTGGAAAACAAGAGCAATCACGAATGGTGGTACAGCCCGATTACAGGACGGCACTTCCCCATACAGCGACACACCAAAATGGACATCGGCGCATGGCTGCTCAAAGAAATTACCAAGCAATCAGGCATTAAACTTTAATAGGGGTAATTATGAAAAAGATGACAGTTATTATCAAGCGCGAAGAAAACGGTATGTTCTTAGCCGTTCCGAATCACTCGTATAACGTAGGCCTATACGGCTACGGCAAGACCGCAGATGCCGCCATCGATGACTTGAAGAAAGTATGTGAAGAAGCACGTTCGTATTGCCCCGAGTTGCCCACCGACCTCTCGTTTGAAGTCCGCTATGAAATACCGGGCTTCCTGCAAGAGTATTCTAAATTGTTCTCATTAGCAGGCTTGGAAAAGATTACCGGCATTCACCAAAAACAACTCGGTCACTACCTAAACGGCAACACACAACCGCGTCCGCAAACGACCCGTCGTATTGCAGAGTCCTTTGACCGTTTCCGTAGGCGGTTAAACAAAGTAGAGTTCGCCTGACCTACAAAAAAGACACATCCGCTTCTTCGTAGTCCACGTCTTCTATATCCGGATGCTGCAGGCGAAGGTCACGGTAGAGTTTCTTGAGCCGCTCCTCTTTGTTCTTCATCGGAGTCAGTCCCGCATCGCGCGGGTCGCCTGACAGCACAAACGCGTTCGGCACGATATCTTCATACGGCACCGTCTCAGGGTCGGGTTCTTCCACGCGATTGACGCGCGCTAAGGACGAGGCGGCGCGCTCCATCGTCTTGAGGTCTTCCTGTTCACGCGCCTTGTCGATGACCTCTTCCAACACCTGACTGACCTTCCACCGGTAGAAATCCTTGTTCTTTTCCGCAAAGATAGGGACGAGCGTCTTGACTATATTGAGGTCGTTGTACAGGGCCGTCAGCGAGAGCGGGTACTGTTGGCGGAAGCGTTCGATGAAAGCGCGGTCGGACTGCGACGGGTTCTCCATTGCCCACGTGTACATATCGCGCAGCCGGATCAGGTGCTGCACCCGTCCCGCATCGTATTTCTCCAGCAGTTCCGACTTGTCCGCAAACAGGTCGGTACGGCATATATCAATCGTCTTCGGGTTCATTCCATTCGTCTTTTTGGTAGGTCAGGTCCACGTAGTAGGTCGCGCTCATTTCAAACTCGTAGGTCGCACCCTCGTATTTGAAACGCTTCAAGCCGATTTGTTCCGCCCATTCTTCGTAGAACTTCTCCGGAGAACGCAGCCCGAACAGGGTGCTTATCTTGTTCAAGCCGGTACGCAGATTGATTTTCTTGAAATACACACCGGGGCGGCCGGGATTGTTCAGGTCAGAGGCTATCTCCTTGGTCTGGCTCGTGTATCGTTCGTCGATGAGCAGGTCATCCAATCCTTTCGGCGGATTGTCGTCGGTCAGACGCTCCACGTAGGCAAAGAGATTTGGCGGGAAAAAGTATTATCTGTAGAGAGTCATTGAGCAGATATAGCACACGAGCAGTAAAGCGCATACATATTTCCGCAGAACGGCAAAGATGTACGCGCTTTACTGCAACTCATTGATCAACTATGACGCGGACTATAATTAAGTTTTAAGTGTATATAATGTAGTACTAATTGAAGATTTTTACGTAAAAAATGATATTTTGACTGAAGATTTTTACGTTTTTCTTGTCTTGCTACTATTTGGCGCAAGGCGTGTTGGGAAAACGATTCTCATGCGTCAGATAGTTGATTCATTTACAGGAAAAACATTAGTCTTGAACGGAGAAGATATAGACACGCAGACACTATTGGAAAAAGCATCCGTCTCCCATTACCGGCATCTGTTTGAAGGTGTCGAGCTACTAGCAATAGATGAGGCTCAGCATATTCCGCAAATAGGTTCGAAACTAAAGTTAATCGTGGATGAGTTCCCGGGAATCCGTGTGATAGCGACCGGTTCATCGTCCTTTAATTTTCAAAGCGAGGCAGGCGAACCGTTAGTTGGCAGGAGTTCCCAATTTCTGCTGACACCATTTTCGCAGCAGGAACTTTCAGCCGGCGAGACACCTATAGAGACGTACCGGAAATTAGAGGAGCGACTTATTTACGGCTCGTATCCAGATGTGACTTTGTTTGATACATACGCACAAAAACGCGAGTACCTGCAGGTTTCGCGCCACTATTACCCTTCGATATCCATGCCCTCTATATATAGTTACAAAAGAGGCAAAATATATCACCTCTTTTGCATTTTTTTTGCATTTTTATTTTTATTTCAGCACTATTTACTGCTTTTTCGTCTGTTACAATCGCGACAAAGCATCTGGCAGTTAGAAGCAATTGTTCGTCCGCCTTCTACCCAAGGCGTTATATGGTCGGCTTCCATGGCCTCAATATCAAATGGTTTGCCACAGATAGCACACTTGCCGCCTTGACGCTCATAAACCTCACGGCGTGTGTTGGCATCAAAAGCACGGATACCCAGATGATGGATGTCGCCGTCAAGGATATAGGCAAAAATACCGCTTTTCTTTTGCACATCGCTGTCCGCCATCAGTTTAGCCATCTGTTCACCGATAGCCGTGGCGGTTAAAGTAGTGTCTTTGTGTTTGTTATAGAGCAGACCCCATTCTACGCCTTTCATCTCTTTCTTGTACTTGCGTCCGAAGAGCTTCTCGATCCAATGGATGACATCTTGGTAGTACTGCCATAGTTCATCGGCGTCCGTGTCGTGCTGATGACGCGCCATGTATTGCTCAATCGTAATACCCTGTTTGTCGGCAATCCAACTGAGTGCAGTCTCAAAATAATCTTGCCGGATAGGCGAACCGTTCATGAAGTCCGAGCCGATTTTGTATGCCACACAGCCTGTCTTGGAGAAACGGCGTTTGGCTTGTGTCACCCACGAACCGGAATAGATAGCGTTGCGGATTTCTTGCTCTTTGAGTTTCTCTCCGGCTATATTGATGCGCTGGAACCATTTCAGTTTCTCTTCGTCCGTTCCCTCGCAGATATAGACTTGCAGTTTGTAGTCGAGAATACGGTTTTGCTGCTCGACGGTCATATTATTGAATCCAAGCAAGTTACCATCGAAAAGCATCATATATTCGCCGGCAATAAACGAACAAATAGAAATGGTACGTTGCTGTCCGTCCAGCACTTCGTATTCTATATCAGACGGTGAATTGAGCGAATTGGACGAATTGATTAATTGGTTTAATTCGCCGTTTTCTACTTTAACCCAATACATGACGTTGAGAGGAAAGTTCTGCCAGACGGTGTCCATAACGGCATTTCGTTGTTTCTCGTCATAAACGAACTCCCGTTGGTACTTCGGGCGGATATTCAATCGTCCGCCGTAGCCGACGATTCCTTCTTCCTGAATACTCAAATCATTATACCCCGCGCACAATTCCCGCACGCGAATTTCATGCAATTCTATTTTCATGGCTTTTGTGGTTTTTTATTGCGAATTAAAATACGAGCATATATTTCCTTGCCTCCAATAGAAAATCGCTTACCGTAATTAGGATTGTCTTCTACATATCGATCTATTCCTATTAACTCAAATTGCTCTGGATTGTATTTGTCCAAAAACGTGATAGGAACTCCCATAATTCCTTCAAAATTGCATGGAATATCTGATACTTTATTTACATTGATTGCATTATAAGTATCATAAAATGGATATTCTTCAACTGAATAACACTTGAATAAATCTAACTCTTCGTGGCGTTTCTGAATATCTAAATTTGTAAACCAACATATATTTCCCATACTTCTCCATTTTTGCCCAGATTCATCTACCCAATAACGCGTTTCTCTGGGTTCAAAATAATCAGGCACTCGGAAAGACATATCCCCACTTTTATACCCTAACCATAGTTCATTATCACGTATATACTTAAAAATCTCCTTATATGTTATCGCGTTTTGGTTCCCTAATACCAAAAAATGTTTCTTATATTGCATAATCAAAGCGATAAACTCTCTAAACAAGGAAAAGGGAGGGTTAGTAACTACGATATCGGCTTGTTTTAGTAAGTCAATGCACTCTTTTGAACGAAAATCTCCATTTCCTTTCAAAATAGAAATAACATTTCTATCGTTTTGCATTAAGTACTTGACATCAGCAAGGTTTACGGCTCCATCGTTATTGTAATCCTGTACCTCTGTTATTTCTACTTTGTATGCTATTTTCTTTGGTTCGTTTGTTGTCTCTCCAAAATCCAATAATAACTCATTCCCTAAAACCGGAGAACCATCGTAACAAGTGGCTATTAGTTTTTTGAGACCTAATAGATTAAAGTTGAGCGCAAAATACTTAAAGAAATTGCTCTCGTACGGATCATCACAGTTACATAATACTACCTTATCGCGAAAGTGTTGGCGATAATGTTTTAGTTCAAAAGAAATATCATCCAATTGAGTGTAAAACTCATCTTGTTTGGCATCTTTTGCTGCTGTTAGACTACCATTTTTTGCCATAGATTGATAGTTGTTTTGTGCATACTATCAATCGTGGCGATAAGAAAAGTGCGAGTTTCTTATCGCGTACCAAGGCAACCCGGCAAGGAGACCTTTGTCAAACCTAAGAAACCCACACAAGTGTGAAGCATCATTATTGGTTTGACAAGGCATCCTATATACGGAAACCTTTACTAATTATTTGCTGTTTATCTCCTTAAACTTTGCCGGGTTTTTCGGTAAACGCGAAATAATAGTAATGCTTATTATTTTAATATGTTATAGCGCGACGCTTCGCGCTGTTTTATGTCTTTATGTTATTTTCTCCTTTCTCGGAGTGCTCGGAAGCACCGCTCGGAGAGAGACGTGTATTTATTCCGCTGAGCGGATACTTTGGGCGATTTTTGTCTCTCGGTCATCGCTCGGTCTTGTGCCGCTCATCGCTCGGTTGGAGAAGCAAAGGACGAACAAGGGAGAACTATAGTTTCATTCTCCTGTTTTGCGTCTTGGAGAGGGAAGTGTATTTTTACTGCAACTGCTCAATAAATACCGGTTTCCAATCCATCCTATCGGGATAGAGAATAGAAATGAAGTCGCCCAAAATCTCCTCGGGATGAACCACACCGCGCTCCCAAAAGTCTTTCGCACCGGTAGGGGTACAACGGTGCTTCATGTTATATACCCGTCCCTCCTGAAATGCGCGGAACATAGTGTGTTGCGTGTCAATTTGCGCCAATTCATCCAATGAATTAGCATTCACGCCTACCCATACATCAGCGTCTGCAAAGTCCACCATCGCTTTTTCCAACGTCAGCGGAATACTCCCCTCGTGAGGGGTGTCCTCATACCGATACGATGCCCCTGCATCGTGAAACAGCCTGCCCAGAAACGTGTTACCGGCAGGTACGTACCACGTCCCGCGAAAGTCCTGACCGCTCATTATCGACGGCTTGTCCGTCACATCCCATTCTGCCACCTGCTTGCGCATCGCTTCATACGTGCTGCTTACTGATGCAAACACTTCATTCGCTTCCGATTCCTTATCCAAGAAAGCTCCAATCAAACGTATCCATTCGGCGCGAGCCAAAGGGTGCTCTTCCATCCATTCGTTGATATACAGTACGTTGATGCCCATCTTAGCCATCTGCGCGGACGTTACATCCCCTTGGGCATAAGTTGATACCATCATCACATCGGGGCGAACCAGTACCACGCGCTCCACATTCGGAGCCATCGCATCGCCAAGGTTAAGCGTCCCCTCTTCCACTCCTTTGGAGGTACTGAGGTCGGTATAGACCAATTCCGGGTTACATACGCCCACTATATCGCGTATTCCGTCTAACGCGTCCAAGAACCCTACGTGGGTACAAGAAGTCAGTCCAATCCGCTCCACCGGCACACGAATCACTGTCTTGCCTTCCATACGAGCCATCTCTTTGCTGTCCGATGTGTCGCGCGTCAGGTAGTATCGAGCCATCTCGTTGCCTTTCTCCCACGGCGAATAAATAACGGCTATGCGGTACTGCGCAGAATCCGTCAACGCAAATCCGCTTGCATACTGATTGCCCTCTTGTGTAATAACATTGGCAGACCGCTTACCGCAGCCTGCCAATAGTATTACTGAAATGACAATCAACAATAATTTCTGAAAATCGTTTTTCATCAATTACCCGTTGTCAATAAAAAAGAAATATTAACTCTTAACTATTAACTATTTAAGCACGCCCAATCGTTTGCCTACTTTCACGAACGCGGCTATACCTTTGTCTAATTGTTCGCGTGTATGAGCGGCACTCAGTTGAACGCGGATACGAGCCTGACCTTGCGGTACGACGGGGTAGTAGAAACCGGTAACGTAGATGCCTTCTTGTTGCAAAGCAGCGGCAAACTCTTGGCTCAAACGAGCGTCATACAGCATCACCGCGCAGATAGCAGATTGCGTGGGCTTGATGTCAAAGCCCGCAGCCGTCATCTTCTCCACGAAGTAGTCGGTGTTGGCGTGCAGTTTGTCTTGCAGCGTATTGTCGCGGGTCAGAAGCTCGAACGTCTTCAATGCCGCTGCGGCTACCATAGGAGGTATAGAGTTCGAGAACAGGTAAGGACGACTGCGCTGACGCAAAAGGTCGATGATCTCTTTCTTACCCGTCGTGAAACCGCCTACCGAGCCTCCGAAGGCTTTGCCCAACGTACCTGTCAGCACCTCGATCTTGCCGCGCAGGTTGTATTGTTCCGTTACGCCGTGTCCCGTCTTGCCCACTACGCCGGCGGAGTGGCTCTCGTCCACCATCACCATAGCGTTGTATTTTTGTGCTAGTTCATATATCTTGTCAAGCGGACATACATTGCCGTCCATTGAGAACACGCCGTCCGTGGCAATGATGCGGAAACGCTGTGCCTGAGCGGCTTGCAACTGCTTCTCCAAGTCTTCCATATCACCGTTCGCATAGCGGTAACGAACAGCCTTGCACAGACGTACACCATCGATAATCGAAGCGTGGTTCAACGCGTCCGAGATAATCGCATCCTCGGCGGTCAGCAGCGGCTCAAACAATCCGCCGTTTGCATCGAAGCAGGCGGCATACAATATCGTATCCTCTGTGCCGAAGAAGTCCGAAATAGCTTTCTCCAACATCTTGTGCGTATCCTGCGTACCGCAGATGAAACGCACCGAAGCCATTCCGTATCCGCGCTCGTCCATACGCTTCTTCGCAGCCTCAATCAATTCCTTGTTGTCTGCCAAACCGAGGTAGTTGTTGGCGCAGAAATTGATGACATCCACCGGACCGTTCTCGCCCTTTACTTGAATGGCGGACGACTGCGGCGTAATAATCACGCGCTCGTTCTTGTACAATCCGTCATCCTTAATCTGTTGCAGAGTAGCCTGCAAATGCTTCTGAAAATCTTGATACATAATTGTATAGTTTTTTAGGTTCGTTTATTACCTCTTTTGCGCTGCAAAATTACGGCAACTATCCTTTTCACGCAAAATTTTTTTACGTTTTTTATTTCTGATACTTACCCACTTTGCGATACACCACTTTCATCAGCCAATCCGGCGTATGACGCAGCAGCGGCGTGGCAAGCCAATTCAGTACCCCCGGCGTGTCGCTCTTTTTGCCCCTGAATAGGTCTTTCAACGCCCTGCGAACCAACCTCTCCGGCGTTATGCTCACGTGTAAACGAACAGCTATCCTCCGCCAACGAGGCGACAGCCCGAACAAAGCCGTATCCACGGCACCCGGAGCCATCACCGTCACCTGCACCCCTTTCGGACGCAATTCATAGTACAACGCCTTCGAGAAATTGTAGATAAACGCCTTCGTGGCATTATATGTCTGTATCCCAGGCATCGCCATCCAAGCGGACATAGAAGACATGTTCAAGATATATCCGCTCCCGCGCCGAGCCATCTGCTCTCCGTACAAACGGCATAGTTTCGCCACTGTCACCACGTGCAGATTCAGCATCAACTCGATCCGCTGCATCGAGGTCTCTATATACGGATTGAAGAAGAACACCCCCGCATCGTTGATCAGTATGTCAGGTTTTATCCCTTCTATTTCCGTATTAACATACAGTTTATCAGCAGCATCTGCCAGACTCAAATCTGCATAATGCGTCCGCACAGACACATTGTTCTGACCTCGAATCTCGTCTGCGACCGACTCCAACGCCTCTTTTTGATTGCTCACTAACAGCAAGTCGCAACCATAATCACGAGCCAACTGACAAGCATACTCCTTGCCTATCCCGCTCGACGCACCCGTTACCAATGCTAACATCTTCAATATATATTATATGATATTCCGTTACAATCTATGTTCCCGTATATATCCTCAACGCCGCAAAGATACACCCTTTTTATAATAACGCAAAGATACAGTTTTAATCAACCGCAAAAAATGTCCGACTTTTTGTTTGCGTGTTTATGCGCGTTGGTGTACCTTTGCGCTCGTTTTTGATATGCAATTAATCTTTTAACTTATTTTCGTATGGAAACCAGTCCTTTCAAAGTGTTTGCGGGTAGCAAGGGAGAGGCTATCGCGCAACGAGTGTGTGACCTGCTTCATTGCCAGTTGGGTAAGATTCGGATTGACCGTTTCTCCGACGGTGAGTTTGCCCCGAGTTTTGATGAGTCGGTTCGTGGTCAGTCCGTTTATTTGGTTCAAACGACCTCGCCTTCGTCCGACAATCTGATGGAACTGCTTCTTATGATTGATGCAGCTAAGCGCGCCAGTGCCTACAAAGTGATTGCCGTCATTCCTTATTTCGGCTGGGCTCGTCAGGACCGCAAGGACAAACCGCGCGTAAGCATCGGTGCCAAACTCGTTGCCAATATGATTCAGACAGCCGGTGCCGACCGTGTCATTACCGTTGACCTCCACGCCGACCAGATTCAAGGCTTCTTCGATATCCCCGTGGATCACCTCTATGGTGCCAACACCCTGGCTTCCTATATCGAATCCCTGCACCTCAAAGACCTCATCGTTGCCAGTCCCGACGTGGGCGGTACCAAACGTGCTGCGGCTTTCTGCAAGAAGATGCATATCCTGACCGATAAGGAAGTGCCGATGGTCATCTGCTACAAGCATCGCCCCGACTTCAACAAAGTCAGCGAAATGCGCGTCCTCGGTGATGTCAAGGACAAGGATGTAGTCATTGTGGACGATATGTCCGACACTGCCGGCACCCTCTGCAAAGCCGCCGAAGTGATGATTGAGAACGGTGCACGTTCCGTCCGCGCAGCCGTAGCACACGGCATTATGTCCGGTCCCGCCTGCCAGCGTATTATGGACAGCAAACTCGAAGAACTCATCTTCACCGACACCATCCCCTTCGACACTACGCGTTGCCCCAAAGTGAAGATTGTCAGCGTGGCTGACCCCATCGCACAGACCATCCTCGCCATCCAGCAGCACCGCTCGGTCAGCGAACTCAATATCAAGTAATCCTTACGAATCGTTCTATGAGGTTTCGTCTCCTGCCGTTCTTTCTGCTTTTCCTTTTGAGTTGTACCGTTGCTTGCACCAAGAAGACTTCAACTCCTGTGACCCGTCCCGCTTTCTGTGCCGACAGTGCCTACACATTCATTGCCAATCAGGTACAAATGGGACCGCGTGTCCCGGGTACTACTGCGCATAACGAATGTGCTGCCTACCTGATTCATACCCTTGAGCGAATGGGCGCAAGCGTAGAGCAGCAGCGAGGCACAATGACCGACTTCGAAGGGGAAGACCTGCCCGTTCGCAATATCATTGCGCATTTCGGCAGTCGCAACCTCAACAATCGTATCCTCCTCGCCGCCCACTATGACACACGTCCGTGGAGCGACGAGGAAACGGATTACGACCGCCGATTCCTGCCTATTGATGGCGCTAACGACGGAGCCAGCGGGGTGGGTGTCTTGCTCGAAGTGGCACGTCAACTCGGTCTTCAACAGCAGGATACGACTGCCCGTATGAGAGGTATAGACATCGTTTTCTTTGATTGCGAGGACTACGGCACGCCCTCTTTCTATACGGGGCAGCAGAAAGAGAATACGTGGTGTCTCGGTTCCCAGTTTTGGGCGGACTTGCTTAAATACCGCCGTGAGACCTATCAGTTCGGTATCGTCCTTGATATGGTCGGCGCACCCGATGCAGTCTTCCCCCGTGAGTACTACTCCGAGCAATACGCACACAACTACGTGGAGATGATTTGGCGCGCGGCACGGCAGTTAGGCTATTCGCAGTTCTTCTCGCAGCAGCAAGAGTACCCCATCGTGGACGACCATTACTATATCAATACCCTTGCCCATATCCCTTGCGTGGATATAATTCACTACAACAGCAATTCATCAAAGGGCTTCCCCTTCTGGTGGCATACGCAGCAAGATAATATGCAAAACATCGCAACCGCCACCCTTCAAGCCGTAGGCGAAGTGGTACTCAAAGTCATTGAGTAAGGTAATCCCTAATGTGATAGAATAATATCTGATTATGCTCGAAATACACGACCTTCACGCCTCCATCGAAGGCAAAGAAATACTGCAAGGTATCAACCTCACGATTCGCGAGGGAGAGATTCACGCTATAATGGGACCTAACGGCGCCGGTAAATCCACACTCGGAGCCGTCCTCGCAGGGCATCCCGCATACGAAGTAACCGGCGGCTCGGTCACTTTCCGTGGCAAAGACCTGCTCGCTATGCCACCCGAACAGCGCGCCAGAGAAGGACTCTTCCTCTCCTTCCAGTACCCCGTAGAGATACCCGGCGTGAGTATGGTCAATTTCCTGCGTACCGCCGTCAATGACAAGCGCAAGTACGAAGGACTGGAACCGCTCTCCGCCACGCAGTTTCTCAAAGAGATGCGCGAGAAAAAGCAGTTGCTTGAGATGGCAGACAAACTCAATAACCGCTCCGTCAACGAAGGCTTCTCCGGCGGCGAGAAAAAGAAAAACGAGATTTTCCAAATGGCGATGCTCCGCCCCGCACTTGCCATCCTTGATGAGATAGACTCGGGCTTGGATATAGATGCCCTGCGCGTGGTGGCAAACGGCGTGAACGCGTGCCATACAAGCGAGAATGCCTGTCTGCTCATCACCCACTACCAGCGGCTCTTGGACTATATTGTACCCGACTACGTTCATGTCCTCGCTAACGGGCGTATCGTCCGTACAGGTGACAAGACACTCGCACGCGAACTCGAAGAAAGGGGATACGAATGGTTGTAAAAGGCACATATAGGCAGGTTCTTATTTGCCATTCCGACCAAGACCTGACCTTCGACCAGGAGGCAGGCTCTACGCTGCGTCTTTTCCTTTATACCATCAACCCCGATGGCAGTGCAGCACCCGATGTTCATATCCGCGTTATCTGCAATCAGTTAGGGCAGAACTGCACCACGGAAATCTATTCCCTGTCGTATATCGGCGGTAGCAGTTGTTGTGCGATTGATGCTGTGGTCAACCATCGTGTTGGCGGCGGCACGTCCCGTCAGGTGAGTCGTTTCGTCCTCAAAGACCAAGCCATCGGCTCCTATGCCGGTGAGGTTATTCTTTCTTCGGGTGCACAGCAGGTTGATGCCCTCCAGAACAACCGTAACCTGCTCCTCAGCGATAACGCGCAGATGCGTATCCGTCCCGTCTTGGAGATCTATGCCGATGATGTGAAGGCGGCACATGGCACCTCTACCGGACAGTTGGACGAAGATGCCATCCTCTATATGCAGCAGCGCGGTATATCGCGCCTCGAAGCCGAGGAGATGCTTGTCGAAGCCTTTATGGCGGAATGTGTCACCCCCCTCAACAACGATTCCGAGCAGGAACAAATTATGCAAATGATACGGGGGACGCGTCAATAACATAGTTCGTTATAGCCATCTGTCTATTTTCTCGTATTCATTCCATCTGCTGTTTTAGTACATTCGCCTAATAATGAAATCACTTCATTGATCTATGAGAGTTCTATGGTCAAATCGCGCTGAAAGAGGGTTGCTATATCCCGAGAATCCGTTATCTTGACCATTAATATTTCGATATCCCGATACCCCGTTATCTCGTTATTTTGGAAAACAATATCAAAAATATTAACTAAAGGTTCAAGACAACTTTAGAGTGTTAAAATGATATATAATGTTGTGTATTACAATAAATTATAGCGATTAAAAAATGTTGCAGATTTCATCAAGACAACTTTAGCAGTATCTTTGTATCGATAACTAATTGATACAAAG
>JAFUVS010000019.1 GCA_017471175.1 Paludibacteraceae bacterium
AAAACATATCGCAAAAAGTAAGAAAAAAGGTAGTTTCCGTGTGAAAAATAAAAAAAATGAGCAAGTTTTTTGGCAGATTGGAGGAAGTGACTTATCTTTGCGGCGTTGTAAAGGACAACTAACGAAAAAACGACCGTTTAACAGGTCGTTTTTCGGTTTTATAAGAAATCAGTCAGCCGCGTTGTGCGGCTGACTGATTTCCTTAAGGAGTTCTTCCCTTTTATTAGGAGCCGTTATTTCATCACTTTTCGCAAGAAACTATTTCAAGAGGCTGACGGAGCGATTGACGAATTTGGCGAGCGATTCGCCTTTTAGTTGACCAGAAGCGAGGAGGGCGATGTCGGTGAGTTGGTGCAGGCGTTCGTCCTCGCCGGAGAGGGTATAAACGGTTTTCTTGACGGTTTCTTTTACTTTCTCGTCTTTATTTTCCGTATTCTCTGCTGCCTTATCGGATTCTTTCTCCACCACTTCCTCTACCTCTTCGCTTGTCATCTTACCGAACAGTTCCTGAATGAGCGGATGGGCGGTATTGACTACGAGGTTGTACTGGTCGGGCATCTGTCCGTAGAAAGACATACCCTGCTGGTGCTGCGACATCTCTTTCATGCGGCGCATAAACTCGTTTTGGGTGAGGAAGACGGGCAGTGCATCCTCGGCGGCCGCCTCGAAGGAGATATAGTAATTGAGTTTCTTGTCCTGCGGCAGGACGACTTCGAAGGCTTTGCGAAGACCCTCTTTCTGCTCGTCCGTATATTCGTCTTTCTTGCTGTCTTCCTTGCGGATGAGGTTCTCAAGGATGTCACTATCGATGCGGGTAAAGCGCAGTTTCTCGTTTTTCTGCTCAAGTTGCGACATAGCGTGAACGTCCAATTCGCCGTCCATAAGCAGTACATCGTAACCTTTCTGCTTTGCGCGCTCTATATGCGTGAAGTTGGCATCGGGGTCCTGGGTATAGAGTACAACGAGGTTGCCGTCCTTGTCGGTCTGCTGGTCTTTGATTTTGTCCTTGTACTCTTCGAGGTTGAAGTATGCGCCGTCAATGTTCTTGAAGAGTGCGAACGAGATGGCGCGCTCGTAGAATTTCTCGTCGGTGAGCATACCGTACTGGATAAAGAGGCGTATGTCGTCCCATTTCTTCTCGAAGTCGGCTTTGTCGTTCTTGTAGAGTTCGGCAAGTTTATCCGCCACTTTCTTGGTGATATGCGAACTGATTTTCTTGACGTTGTTGTCGCTTTGCAGGTAGCTGCGGCTGACGTTAAGCGGGATGTCGGGACTGTCAATCACGCCGTGCAAGAGGGTCAGGTACTGCGGTACGATGTTCTCTACCTCGTCGGTAACATAAACTTGGTTGCAATAGAGCTGGATCTTGTTCTTCTGCACATCGAGGTTGGTACGAATCTTCGGGAAATAGAGGATACCTGTCAAGTGGAACGGATAGTCCACGTTGAGGTGAATCCAGAAGAGCGGTTCGTCCATCTGCATCGGATAGAGTTGGCGGTAGAAAGCCTTATAGTCTTCGTCTTTGAGGTCGGCGGGCTTGCGCGTCCAAGCGGGGTTGATGTCGTTAATGACGTTGTCTTCGTCTGTTTCCACCTGCTTGCCGTCTTTCCACTCTTTCTTTTTGCCGAACACGATTTCGACGGGCAGGAACTTGCAGTACTTGTTGAGCAGTCCTTCCACGGTGGCATCTTCGAGGTACTGTTGGAACTCGTCGTTGATATGCAGCACGATGTCCGTTCCGCGCTCGGACTTGATGGTATCTTCCATCTCGTAGGTCGTCTCGCCGGAGCACGACCAGTGGACAGCCGTGGCATTTTCGCGGTAACTCAATGAGAAAATCTCTACCTTGTCGCTGACCATAAAGGCAGAATAGAAACCGAGTCCGAAATGACCGATGATGGCTTCCGTTTTGTCTTTGTATTTATTGACAAACTCTTCCGCGCCGGAGAAGGCTATCTGGTTGATGTACTTGTCCACTTCCTCGGCGGTCATACCGATACCGTGGTCTTGAACGGTAAGTGTTTTCTTGTTTTTATCAAGGATGACGCGCACGCGCGTGTCGCCCAAATCACCTTTGACTTCGCCTACGGAAGAAAGCGTCTTGAGTTTCTGCGTAGCGTCCACGGCATTACTAATCAACTCACGCAGAAAGATTTCGTGGTCTGAATACAAGAATTTTTTTATCACCGGAAAGATATTGTCCGATGTTACTCCGATTGTTCCTTTTGACATAGTGTATGTTAATTTATTGGTTTATCCGTTTATATAAACATAATATGCGGGAGCAAAATGCTTCCGCATAGAAAGGGCAAAGATTGTGCCAAAGAGTTTTCAATCCAAGTATGTGACTGTATATCTGCCAAAATGGCAGTTATGTTTCTTTTCCGGCAACGATGATGACGATTTCTCCTTTGGGCGGTTGGGCGGTGAAGTGTTCAACGAGTTGCTGAAGTGTACCCCGCCGGGTGTCTTCGTGCAGTTTGCTCAGTTCGCGGCTGACGGAGGCAAGGCGTTCCGCGCCGAGATACTCGGCGAGTTGTTGCAGCGTTTTGACCAATCGGAAGGGCGACTCGTAGATAATCATCGTATGTTCCTGTTCGGCGAGTTGCTGCAGGCGTGTCTGCCGCCCTTTTTTCTGCGGTAGGAAACCCTCAAAGTAGAATCGGTCGCAGGGCAGTCCGCTGTCCACCAGCGCAGGAACGAAAGCCGTTGCGCCCGGGAGGCATTGCACTTCCGCCCCTTTTTGGACGCAGGCACGCACCAGCATAAATCCGGGGTCGGATATACCCGGGGTGCCAGCATCGGATATGAGTGCCACCTCTTTGCCGGCGGCTATCTCTTCGGCTTCGCGCTCGCAGGTCTGATGCTCGTTGAACTTATGGTGGGAACGAAGCGGCGTATGAATATCGTAGTGCTTGAGCAGAACGGATGAGGTACGCGTGTCTTCGGCAAGAATAAGTTGCACCCTGCGCAGCACACCGAGTGCGCGCAGGGTGATGTCTTCGAGATTACCTATCGGAGTGGGAACGACGTAGAGCATACCGACAATCAGAATCGTCTGCGTAAGACGTTGATAAATAGCTCGTAGGTAGAGCTGTCCTTGTCCCACGATTGCGCGGAAACAATATCCATCGCCTCGTTGAGGTTGGCGCAGCTGTTGAGACGGTCTAACAGTTTCTGCATCGCTTCGCCGTTGCCGCCAAAGAGTTCGCGCTGGAAGAGGAATCGGTCTCCGATGGAGATGGCCTGCCGAATGTCCGTCACGGGCGAACCGAAGAGGGCTGTCTGTTGCGGTTGCGCCGGTGCCGGTGTCGATGTCGAAGCCGGTGATGGTGTCGGATCGGGAGTCTGTGTAAACTGCGTTACGGGCTTCTGCTCAACGGGTTGTATCACAAGGGAAACTTCTGCCGATTCTTTCGCAGGTTCTTCTGCCGGTTCTTCAATCGGTTCGGGTATTGACTCTTCGGGCGCATCGCTTTCAGATTCTACCGTTGCCGTTTCGTCTTCTTCATCGGCAACAAGGAGTTCGACTTCCACTTCAGGTTCAGTCTCCTCATCGGCGGGTTGCTGTACGGGCAGGACGGACACAGAGTCTAATTTCGTTTGGAGCGAATCAAGCAATGCTTGGGCGTTGTTGAGTCGTTCCGTTAATTCGGCAATAGCCGTCTCTTGGGCAGCAATACGCTGCTCAAGAGACTCTATATAGGTGGCTATAGATAATAGTTGGTCTTTCATTTTAGCAAGCCACTTTCTCTAACCATTTGACCATACCGAGCATAACGCCCATACTGATCAGGCAGATGATGAGGAACACAAGCCAGCAGTATTGGATAGGCCAAGCGTTGTACATCACCGGTCCGACCCAGATGAAAAGATTACCGATAGCGGTGGCACCAAGCCATAGTCCTTGGCATAAACCTACCATATTACGCGGGGCTACCTTGCTGACAAAACTTAAGCCGAGGGGTGAGATGAAGAGTTCGGCAACGGTCAGGAAGAAATAAGTAACGAGCAATACCCACGGACCTTCTTTGGCAAGTCCGGCAGCCGTCATTTCTTCATTGGATAAGGCACGGAAAGCCTCGCCGGACGGGTAATTATTCACCATTGACACGATCATCAAGAAGAGGTAAGCACATCCTGCCACTGCCATACCGATAGCAATCTTGCGCGGCGTGGAAATAGCTTTACCATTTCGGGCAAGCATACCAAACAGCCACATAACAACCGGCGTAAGTACGATAACGAAGAAGGGATTGAGAGCCTGCCATATTTCGGGAGCGATACTGTCTGTTTGGATAAAGTCGCGGGCGAAGACGCTGAGTGATTGGCCATTCTGATGGAAGGAGAGCCAGAAGAAAATAGCAATACCCAATACGGCGAACAAGGCAGCCATACGTTGCTTGATTTCCTGCGCCATAGCGATTTTTTCTTCAGGGGTGTATTCTACCACTTTTGCCGCTTCTTTTTTAGCGGGTTGCGGGAACATCTTCTTGGTAGCGAGGAACACGCACAGCGAGATGAGCATAGCTGCCACCGATGCGATGAACGAATAATGGATACCGGTATTGAAGACGGTAATATAGTCTTGGCAGAAGGCGATATTGTCGGTGAAGTTGTAACCGGCTTGCATAACGCTTGTCAACGTTTCGTTGAATTTGTCCGTTGCGATACCGTCGCGCAGGTATTGGTGTGCCAGCGAAGCCATATCCGAATTATAAATAAGATGGTTGCGATTGAGCCACCACTGACGAAGAAGGGGTGCAACAAACGGTGCAATCAGACCGCCGATATTGATGAAAACATAGAAAATCTGGAAACCGGCATCGCGTTTATCCTGCGCCTGCTTGAGTGCTTCGGGGCCTTCTTTAGCGGCTTCTGCTTCCAATTCATCGTACATCTTACCGACAATGGCTTGCAGGTTGCCCTTGAACAGACCATTACCGAAGGCAATCATCAGCAATGCCAAGCAGGTAAAAATCAGGATTCCCCACCACTGCGAGCCTTCGTTAAGGTTGTCGCTGAACACGGGTACACTCAAACAAACATAACCCAAGGACATAATAATGAGTCCCCACTGAATGGTACGATTGTAGTTCTGCGTACGGTCGGCGATGAAACCACCGACAAGACTGAGAACATAAATACCAAAATAGAAAACGGCATAGATGAGACCTGCCGTTCCGTCGGGCAAACCAAACTTGCTGACAAGGAAGAGCAGCAACACGGCGTTCATAATGTAGTAACCAAAGCGTTCACCCATATTGGCTAACGCAGCAGGGATAAGTCCCTTAGGATGGGATTGGAACATAATTGTGAATGATTTTAGGTTTATATATTTGGTTGTTTCGTGTATTCTCGTTTTTCAGTCTGCTCGGATAATCTCGCACCAGCCGTGCCGGTCTTCGGCTCTGCCGTACTGTATGTCTTGCAGACTCTTGTATAGGTCAGTCAGAACAGGTCCCGGGCGGTCGCTGATGGTATAGACAATGCCCTTGTCGGGGTCAATCACTTTATCGATAGGCGAAATGACGCACGCCGTGCCGCACGCCGCAGCCTCCTGCATATCTGCCAGTTCCTCAATGCGTATATGGCGGCGGGTAACGCGATAGCCTTTCTCGCGGGCGAGGGTCATCAGACTGTCGTTGGTGATAGAAGGCAAGATAGCCGATGAGCGAGGTGTAAGGTATTCGATTTCCTGCTTTTGACTTTCAGTTTTTGACTTTCTACTTTCTACTTTCGACTCTTTGATACCGATAAAATTGGCTGCACTACATTCGTCTATATATCGATGGGTTTTGCTGTCGGTAAAAAGGCAGTCAAAGCCTTGCCGGTGTGCCGCTTCGGTAGCGCGGAAGGAGGCGGCGTAATTGCCTCCTACCTTATATTGTCCCGTACCGAGAGCCGCAGCGCGATCCACGTGGCGGTTGATAATGAACGAAGTGCAATGGAACTTACCCGGATAGTAAGGTCCGATGGGGGAAGGTATGATAATCAGTTCAAAGTCCTTTCCCGGTCCGACTCCGAGACGGGGCGTAGTACCGATCAGAAGCGGACGCAGATAAAGCGTAGCACCCGTTTCATAAGGGGGTATATAGTCGGCATTGTCAGCGATGACCATCCGCATTGCCTTGCCGAACAGTTCGACAGGCGGCGCCGCCATCTTGAGAGCCTCGGCGGAGCGTTGCAGCCGCTCGGCATTGGCTTGCCAACGGAAGACACGGACTTGTCCGTCTGCCCCTCGGAACACTTTCAGCCCCTCAAAGGCTTCCTGTCCGTACTGCAAGCAGGTGGCACTGACGTGCAGGTGCAGGTACTTGTCGCGGGTCAGATACGGTTCATCCCATTGTCCAACGAGTTTACCGTCTTTCCACTCGCCGTGAAAAGCCGAGCGAACGATGCTGTCCGTCTCGGTAAAATGAAAACCCAATGTATTCCACGCTATTTGTTTCATAATATTACACGCCTTCGCGCATAAGTCGGTCTAAAATACTTGTTTGTTGTTGCCACGGGTGGCTATCTGTCCATGTTTGCCCCTGCCAGTCGGCTGTGTGACTGATACGCAGGGCGTTATGTATGGTTCCGTCGGCATCTATTCGCCGTTGCATCAGGGCGGCAGCTACTTGGGTCAAACAGTCGTTCAAGTCCACGAGCCACGGTATTTCCTTCTCATAGAAAGGTCGTATCAGGTCTGCGTAGTAGATGAAATACGGTGTATGTTCGTATGCACTGCGGAGTGCCATCCAGTGTTGGTGCTGCCAGCGTGAGCGGTAGGCGATACGTATGTCGCGTGTCAGCTGTTTGCGCTCCACTTTCTCCACCGGCACGGTGAGCAGCATCTCTCGTCCCTGCAAGTCGGTGATTCGGCATCGGTTGCGAAAAGTCTGTTTCTCAAAACTCTCCATCACCTCTATCTGCACATCGTCTTGCAGCACTTGCTCCATATAGGAGCAGGGTCCCCAGTAGGCGGTAGGCAGAATCATCGGCTTGCTTTCTGACCTATTCGATTCCAACGTATATGTCCTTTCAGCCACGGAAGGTCTTTCTCTAAGCTGAGCCAGATGAACACGGGTCGTCCCACTATATGGTCTTCTGGCACAAAACCCCAGTAGCGCGAGTCGGCTGAGTTATGGCGGTTATCGCCCATCATCCAGTAGTAGTCCATACGGAAGGTATAGTCTTTACCCACCTGCATCGGCTGCTGCTCGTATGCCTGCGCAATGCGCTTATAGAGAGGATAATTCGCTTCGGTGATGCGGATTGTTTGTCCTTTCTTGGGTATATAGATTGGTCCGTAGTTATCGCGCGTCCACGTATTTGCCCCAAGGGGATAGACATCGCCGCCATCCTTCTCGTTTTCTACCTGCATAGTGATAATATGCGGGTTCTTGCTCAACTCTTTACGCATCGCCTCGGTAAGCGGAAAGCGATAAACGGTGGCGGATAGTTTGTGGCGGTCATCCTTGTTGATGCCTATTTCTTCGAGGTATTTGCCGGTAAGGATATGTCCGTCGGTCCGGACGTAGTAGTTGAGTTGTTTCCCCTCGTGGTCGGGTTCTTGCTGCCATTGCGAGTCATTCTGCCCTTTGGTATAGATGATGTTGTCCACAATCTTGAGGCTGTCGCCGGGTTCGCCGACACAGCGTTTGACGTAGTTTTCGCGCCGATCGACGGGGCGATAGACAATCTCGCCGAAGAGGTCTTTGCGGTGGTGAACGACATCATACCCGTAGTAGTGGCAGAGCGTATAGTAGTCGGGGTTCTGCATCTTGAGACAGACGGTGTCGCCGGTGGGGAAATTGAACACTACGATGTCGCCTTTCTTGGGCGTGTCCCAACCTTTGAGGCGTTTGTAGTCCCAGTGAGGTTGCTCGAAATAACTCTTTCCTCCTCCGAGCCACTCGGGCATCGTATGCTGGACGAGCGGCATCGAAAGCGGCGTATTGGGAACACGCGCCCCATAACTCATCTTGCTCACTAACAGGTAGTCGCCCACACGAAGACTCTTTTCAAGCGAGGAAGAAGGTATCTGGTAGTTCTGGAAGATATAGACATTGATGAAATAGACGGCTACAAGTGCAAACACGATGGCATCCACCCACGAACATATCATATAGAGTGTCGGATTGGCTTTCGGGTTCGGCTTTTCGTCTGTCTCCGCCGGTTTATAGCGTTTCCACCAGTTCCACGGAATGTAGCGGGTGGTGAACATATCCATAATAACGGGCAGAAGCAGCAGCCACCCAAGGGATGCCCAATCGCCCCAAGCCACCCACAGCACAAAGATAATGTATATCGTACTCCAAATCCCGCACCGAATCCATTCGCGGCGGGAGACATTGGCTATTCGTTCTTTTAATGTCATAGTTCGTAATGATTTTATACGGTCCAAGCAACGCGTTAAATTTGCAGTACTTCCGCCATCGTGTGCGGTCCTTTTTTGCCGGGAAGCCATTCAGCAGCCAAGACGGCTCCCAAGGCAAACCCGACACGCGACTTGGCTTCGTGCGTAATCGTTATGGTATCGGCGGCACTATCCCAGCGGACAGTATGGATGCCCGCCACCTCTCCTTCGCGGACAGACTCAATGGGGACATCCCCGCCGATAGCCGCAGCCAGTGTTTTGGCGGTTCCGGAAGGGCGGTCTAACTTATGGATGTGGTGAATCTCGGTGATAGAAGGCCGGTAGTCATAACCTTTCAGCAACTGCGCGAGCCGCTCGTTCAAGGCAAAGAAGAGGTTCACGCCCAAACTGAAATTGCTTGCCCAAAGGAAAGGCACTCCCGTTGTCTGACTTAGCAGGCGCATCGCCTCCGTGTCCCAACCGGTAGTGCCGGAAACGACCGGCAGACGGCGGTCTAACAAGGTCTTCACGTTCGCCTCGGCGGTCGCAGGGGTAGTAAACTCAATCGCCACATCGGCAGCGGGCAGTTGGTCAGCAGACCAGCCTACATCGCCGCGAAACACAATCTCGTGTCCCCGCTCTTGAGCCACCTTATCGATGGTCTGACCCATCTTGCCGTATCCTATTAAGGCTATTCGCATTGCCGGTAGGTGATTTTTTTTCGCTCTCGCGTCGCTTTATTTTTGACGCGGCAAAAGTACGGTTTTTACAATAGTTTACCAAATAGAAATATATTTTTCATCGTTTTGCGGCTGCCTGTATATTGTGGGTGAAGAAACGATAGACATCGCGGAAATCAATCGGCGATGAGGTGTCCTTCATAGTAGGCGTTGCCAATCGGTCCAAGAGAGCGAGGTGTTTTTCTATGGTAATACTATCTCCGCGCGCTGCCGGTCCGGACTGCACTTCACGCGGCGGGAACAGTTGCGCTTTATGTGCTGTCTCCTCCATTACGGGGTACAGCACATCGAAGGGTAAACGGGCTTCGTCCAACACTTCTTTGGCGATGGCATAAAGGCAGTTGGTAAAATTGTTGGCTATGCAGCCCGACAAATGGAGATAGACACGCTGCTCGAATGTAGCCGTATAGACGGTCGGGGAGAAAGACAATGCCAAGTTGCGCACCATCGTACTGCTCACCTCGCTATCGCCCTCCGTGAAGAACGCCACGCGGCTCAAATCAACGATTCGCGTCTTGCTGAATGCCTGAAAGGGATACAGCACGCCGGTATGTCCGAACGAATGCAAAGGACGAAGCACATCCAATGTCTGTGTACAAGCCAAATGCACGAACAGCCGTTGCGGACTAAATGTCGCGTTATGCTGTACAAACACCTGCGCCAACCGTTCAGCCGTGTCAGCCATTACGCCGTCCCGAACGGCTAATAAGTACAGGTCGGCATCTGTCTGCAAGTCGGATAGACAGTTGGTAGCGAGGGTATTCTTTCCTCTTGTCAGTTGTTCTGCTAACCGGCGGGCAGAATCAAGCGTGCGGCTCCATATCTGCGTCACCGTATGTCCCTGCTGCTCAAAAGCTGCGGCAAAGGATGTGGCTATATTGCCTGCCCCGATAAATACAACTTTCATCTCTTCATTATTTGGCTGTTGCGGGGTCTTCACCTATCTTGGAGATGGTGAGTGTCTTTTTGTCGGGATTATCCAAGAGGCGTCGCGTTATCTCGTCTTCGAGATAGGTCTGTACGGCACGGCGAATAGGACGCGCACCATACTGCGGGTCGTAGGCTTTCTCCAAGAGTTGCGCCTTCGCCTCGGGCGATACGACCAAGCGATGGTTCTGCTCTTTCATTCGGCTTGCCAACTTATCAATCTCAATGTCCAAGATGTCAGCCAGCGTCTCGCGTGAGAGCGGACGGAACGAGATGATGTCGTCCATACGGTTGACGAACTCGGGCGGGAAGGTCTTGCGCAGAGCCTTCAAAAGGGTGGATTGGGCAGTGGCTTCGGTCAGTTCGCCCGCGCTGAAACCAACGCCGGCACCAAACTCCTGCAGCTGGCGCGTACCGATATTCGAGGTCAATATGATAATCGTATTGCGGAAAGAAGTCTCGCGTCCCTGACGGTCGGTGAGCCGTCCCTCGTCCAGCACTTGCAAGAGTACATTGAAGATGTCGGGGTGCGCTTTCTCAATCTCGTCCAGGAGAACCACCGAATAGGGGTGACGGCGCACGGCTTCGGTCAGTTTACCGCCTTGGTCGTATGCCACATATCCCGGAGGCGCACCGACCAATAAGGAAGCAGTGTGCTTCTCGGTGTATTCGGACATATCCAAGCGAATCATAGCGTCCTTCGAACCGAATAGTTGCTCGGCGAGGCATTGTGCCAAATAGGTCTTACCCACACCTGTCGGACCGAGGAAGAAGAAAGTCCCGATGGGTCGTTTGGGGTCGCGCAAGCCCAAGCGGGAACGCTGAATAGCCTGCACCACAGTCTTGACCGCTTTGTCTTGTCCCTTGACGCGTTGGCAGAGCGTGTCGTTGAGGGTGCGCAGTTGCTGGAACTCATTGGCAGCCACGCGCGTAGCCGGTACGCCTGCCATCAGGCTGACCACTTCGGCTATGTCTTCTTCGCTCACCTCTGCATCTTTGGCAGCGAGGGCGTGTTTACGTGCACCGGCTTCGTCCATAGCGTCAATCGCCTTGTCGGGCAGTGCGCGGTCGGTGAGGTAACGCATTGACAACTGTACGCAGGCTCGCAGGGCTTCGTCCGTATAGTGTACATTATGATAGGCTCCGTAGGGTTCGCTTAACCGGCGAAGGATAGCCAAGGTCTCTTCCGACGAGGGGGCTTCCACCATCAGTTTTTGGAAACGGCGTTCCAAAGCACCGTCCTTCTCGATGGAACGGCGGTACTCGTCCACCGTGGTAGCACCGATACACTGCACTTCGCCACGCGCCAAAGCAGGTTTGAGGATATTGGCAGCATCCAATGAGCCTTGGGCATTGCCCGCACCGATGATGGTATGTATCTCGTCAATAAAAAGCAGAATCTCTTTATGACCGCGCAACTCGGAGAGGATGTTCTGCATCCGCTGCTCAAACTGTCCGCGATAGGTGGTACCTGCCACGATAGATGCCAACTGAAGCGAGAGGATGCGCTTGCCCTGCATCGACGGGATACGGTCGGAGGCTATCATCAGAGCCAACTGCTCCACGATGGCGGATTTGCCGACACCGGGTTCGCCGATGAGTACGGGGTTGTTTTTCTTGCGGCGCGAGAGGATCTGCACCAAACGGGTTATCTCTTTCTCGCGTCCGACAACGGGGTCTAACAAGCCGTCTTTGGCTTCCTTGGTGAGGTCGCGGCTGTACTTGTCGAGTGCAGGGGTGTCGCCTTCTTTCTCTTTCTTTTTCTTGGGAGCCACGCCGCCGCCCATTAACTGCGAGAAGAAGTCGTCCTCCGTATCGTAGATGTCGCCCGAGTCTTGTGGTGTTTTTTGCGGTTTGGGCATCAGTTTCTCTATACTCTCGTAAGTGACTTTATATGAATCTTTTAACAGCGTGGCAGGGTAATTGATGCGCTCGCGAAGGATAGAGAGCAACAGGTGTTCCGAGCCGATCTGCTTGGCTTCATAGTCGCCTGCCTCAATGGAGCAGATACGAAGAATGCGCTGCGTGGTACGCGAGAAAGGTATGTTCTGTCCCGCTTGCGAGGGCGATACAAAAAGGTGGTTGTCTATGTCGTGTTTCAGGTCTGCAAAATCCACGCCGGACTGCAAGAGCAACTGCGAAGCCTTGCTCTCGTCCACACGCAGAATAGCCAATAAGAGGTGATCCGGCATCACCTGCGCCGTCCCCAATCGTTCTGCCTCTTCACGGGCATAACGAATAATAGTATTCAAATGTTGCGTATAATCCATATTGAGATATTAACTGTTAATTGTCAATTATAAAAGTGGAACGCCAATCCCGCACGGAATACATCCGGGTTAGTAGGATAGTATGGCATTGAGTAGTATTTACGGTTCATAAAGGTAGCATTAAAATGCTCGTATTGAGCGAAGAAACGGAGGTGTATCAACCTTACGTAGAAACTGGCATACACGTTCATACGGGGGTAGTTACCCACTTGGATTTGGTCTTGTACGGCGAATTGTCCGAGGGCGGCATTGAGGTAGGGGGCGTAGTAAGACGTATTGTAACTCAGGTCCACGCCAATCTGCGCGTCCATGGCGCGGCGAAACCAACTGCCGTGGTAATAGAGGTTGTGGTAGAGGGTCAGAGCAGGCACGGGGATGAGCGATGAGGAGGCGTACTGATAGACAAGGCGGTTGTCTAAATTGATCCACGGCGTTGTGATGTTGGCAGTCAGATCCGCCGAGATGATGCTGACAGCCGTTGAAGCCTGCTTAGGACCGTCTAAATCGGCAAAGTAGATGAGGTTCTGCACCGTCTCGTAAGATACATTGAGGCGCGGCACGAACCATCGGGTAGGATATGCCACTTCGCCGCCGATGCGATAGCGATAGGTACGTTTGAAGTCATTATCCCATTGATAGTGACTGCTGTAGTAATGCTGCAAGAAATAGTCGGGTGTTTCGTTGCGTACAAAAGCTTTGGCATCGATGGTGAGGCTGTCTTGCCCTATTTTGAAGCCAAGTCCTACTTTGCCGTTAACGGCAAACTCGCCTATCTTACGCCCAACGACACAGACTTCGCCGTCTGCTTGATAACGGACATAATTACCTGTATGCTTGTGGATTGCTCCGCCCACGAAGAGGTTGTTGGACCATTGCTGTCGGGGTTGGAGATTGACGTGCCGCTGTGCTTCGTCGCGCACCCAAGCCGTGATACCGAAACGCAGGTGTCGGTTGAAAGCCTCTTCGAAGGTGACGCTGAGTGTGTTGTTGACAGTGAGCAAGGCTGCCGTATCCGACACGATGCCGGTCAGGAAGCGATTGGCATAGAAGGTTTGCGTAGTGTCTTGTTCGATGTAGCGTTTGGTACCTTCACTTGTTTCGAAGATGTGTCGGAAGGTGAGTAAAGGTATTTCGACGGAATCGGGTGTGAGGGTAGTGATGCTGTACTTATGGTTGAGGAAGCCGGAGAGGTAGCGATAGCCGGACATACCGATGAGGTTAACGGGCATATCTTCGGACTGCATATTGCGGTTTTGCAGGTCGGTGGGCTGCTGCAGACCGCCGTTCTCGAAGTTCGATAGTTTGTTGAATTGGAAGGCGGCGTAAAGCGAGTAGCGGCTGCCGCTGTAGGAGCCGAAGACCGTACCGTTGAAGGACTTACCTGCCTGGCTTTTGTAGTGACCGGCATCGTCCAAGTAGTTGAGAACGGTACCAAGATTGGTACGTTTGCCTATATTGCCGGTAAAGTCGAAGTGGAGGTCGTGTTCTTCGTGGTAGGTAACGAAGCCGCGCTTGTAACTGATATTGGAATAGGGGGTGGTGGTATTGTAGAAGCGCACATCGCTTGGCGTGATGGTATAGACATCGTAGGCATTGCCGAAGAGGAAATCGGTTTTGTTGTCGCGCTTGAAGTAGAGTGCGGACTGTAGTGGAGAGACGAGACTGCCGTTGGTATGGTTGAGGATAGAGTGGTCGTACTGAACGTCGCGCATCGGGAAATTGAGGGAAGAGGAGTCCACCTGCTGCGAGTCGGGCAGTTGCACGACATCAGTAAAAGACCAAGCACGGACTACGGTCTTGGGCAGTTTAATCTTAGCGGACAAAGCGAGGGGCATCATCCACAACAATAGCCATAATGATTTAGCGCGTACTGTCATCAACCCTTCGTTGCTTTCCCCTGCTCTTTGGTGGTTTTGCGTTTGCGCTTGAGTTCGGCTATTTCCTGCTCTTGGTTGCGGATGGTCTTGAGCAAGCTGTTGAGTTCCTCATTTTCGATGGAGGTAGGATACTGTTCGTCCACGCGTTGGAGGAAGTCGGAGAGGATATTGGTATAGTTGATGAAGGCATCGTAGGGCGAGTCGAAGCCGTTGGAGCCGCCGGAAGCGTACTGCATATCACTCATATAGGTAACGTCTTGGAGCAGCAGCCAGTCGCGCCGCAGGGCTTCATCGTTACAGAGGCGCACCCGTTCAGCCACGCTGTAGAGTTGGCGTAAGGCTTCCTGCTGCAGGTCGTTGCCCGTGAAGGTACTCAGGTCTTTTGCTTCGCCAGCCCACGTCAAGGGATAAGGGGATGAGAGCAAATGGTCAGGATGAAGTTTCTTGCCCGCTTCAGAAGGGGTCATAAAGCCTACACTCTGTTCGATAGCAAAGTACGGGACAGCTTTCAGGAACTCAAAGATACCGGTTTCGGCAACCTGACGGATACCGAATGTCTCGGCTCCCATCCAGATATTGACTATCTCTTCCTCGTCGGGCAGGGCGGTTATGTTGCGCACGAACTGCTGCGCGTCCATCGGATAGTCGGCAAAGGATGGGTCGGAGAAATGGAAGGAAAGGGCATCGGACAAAGGCATATTACGAAGCAGGACCGCCTGCTTGCCTTTGACGGGCGAATGATAGACATAGTTAGCTGATTGCCAAGAGAGGATGTGTCGTGCGCCTTCGGTCAAGAGCACTTTGTATCCGGCTTGGTAGAGGGTTTCCGCCAATTCATCGGAATAGAGCAGCTCGGCGTTCCATACGCTCGTACTCGTTACGCCGAAGAGGTCTTTCACTTTATCGGCTTGGCGGCGGAGTTCGTCCAACAACTCGTTTCGGTTATACTCGCCTGCCAAGGAATAGCTATAGGGGGTTGCCACGAACTCTACGCAGCGTGTATCTGCCAGTTCTTTGAGACGATCAATCATTTCGGGCGCGTACTGCTCGAGCAGTTCCAATGTTGTCCCCGGCACAGCCAAGGCGCAGCGGAAGCGGTTCTTACTCAATCGGATCATCTCCAACAGGGTGGCGCTGAGGGGCATATAGGAGCGTTCCACCACATAGCGCACGTCCTCTTCGCACGCCATATCGTCGTAGTAATAATGGTCCTGACCTATATCAAAAAAACGATAACGACGCAATCTGTACGGGATATGCATCAAGAAGCCGAAACATATATTTTTCATAGCGGTACTATTTTTGGTTTATAAGACGTATCTACGTTAGCCACGCGCAAAAATACTACCTTTTTTTTACGTGTACAAAAAACTTTTACTTCCCCAAAGCTTCCATTTTTCGTCTTATTTCGCTCTACTCGAAATAGTCGTGTCCTTGCGGCTAAGAGCGATTGCTGCGAGATATGCTAATAAAAATTTGATTTTCAAGTGAAATGAATTGTTTTTTGCGTTGATTATTGAGTTGATTTGTGAGTTGCGTTGTGAGTCGCTTTTTGCGTTTGCCTCTGTCTTTGCCTCTGCATTTCCGCCTAAATCGGAATATTTATTTCTTATCTCGCTTCGTTCGAACGATTATTACTCCGCCACTGCGTTCTGTCGATTATTTTTTGAAATCTTGCCTATGTCAAAAAAATATCGTATCTATGGAAAGTGTAAAATAATGCGTTTAAAAGTTCACAGAATTGTAAAATAATGCATTTTGACGAACTGATTTTTGTAAAATAATGCATATTAGCAACAAAAAAAGTGCTGCAAACTATTGCATAATTGCCAAAAAAGCAGTACCTTTGCAGCAACTTTTAATTTAAGTTAACTTTAACAAAACAAAAATATGATAGATGCCAGAACATTGGAGGCAATTCTCTCTGACCAGAAAGCGGAGTTGGAAGCACGCCAGCAAGAGACATTGTGCCATCGTCCGGAAGAATCGCTTGTGGAAATCAACAGCCCGCAAGCGCAAGTCGTAATCGGTGTACGTCGTAGTGGCAAATCGACCATGTGCTATCAAGCATTAACACAAAGAGGCATGCATTTCGCATACGTGGATTTTGACGATGAACGCCTGAGTGGTATGAAAGCCGATCAGTTAAACGATGTTCTTGAAGTGCTCTATAAGATATATGGTGACTTTCAATATCTGTTCCTTGACGAAATACAAGATATAGAAGGATGGCATCTGTTTGTCAACCGATTGCTGCGTCAGAAGATGCATGTCATCATAACCGGTTCCAATGCAAAACTGTTGAGCGGTGAACTGGCAACGCATCTAACCGGACGTAACAAAGAGATTGCCCTTTATCCTTTTTCGTTCCAAGAGTTCTGTGAAATGAAAGGCGTTGATACTAAAAGTGTCGCCACGAAAGCAACTGCTTTTCGCAGAGCTGCTTTTGATGAATACATGCAGCAAGGCGGCTTTCCTGAATTGCTAATCATTGAAGACAAACGACACTATATCAACACGCTTGTGGAAAACATCCTCAAACGTGACATAGAGCAACGCTACAAAATCGTGTACAAGGCGGCTTTTGAACAAATGGCACACCATCTGCTCAATATTTCTCCGTCTATCGCCGCGACGCAAGAGTTGACAGACTTGTTTCATTTCAAATCGTTGCATACCACCAAAAACTATATTGACTACCTCAAACAAGCCTATTTGTTAATCGGTGTGTCAAAATATGCCATTAAGAGCAAGTTGCGTATCGTGCAAGAAAAATTATACGCAGTCGATGTGGCAATGATGAATATGCGGGAGAATGCCTTTTCTGCCGAAAACTTAGGTTGGCGGTTGGAGACCATCGTTCTCATCCAATTGCTTCGTAAATGCAAACTGAATGGTTGGGATATATGCTATTTCAAAGACCGTGGAAGCGAGTGCGATTTCTTGGTTTGCAAAGGTAATCAAGTGCAGCAATGCATA
>JAFUVS010000017.1 GCA_017471175.1 Paludibacteraceae bacterium
TCGATGTTCAGCGTTTCCGTGCTGCGGAATATACCGCGATAAGCCCATATCGTGCTACCTTGAGAAATGTTCGGATAGTAGATTTTGTTCGACTTCAAGCCCATATACGTATTGCCCGTATCAGAGCCTTTTAGCGTACCGTTGCGCAGCGTGCCGACCAACTCAATGTTGCCTTTCGTCTTGTAGCCGTTTGCATTCGACAAGTTGTCGTATGCCTCTTTCGAGTTCAACGCCTTACCTAAATCTTTTGACACGTCAATCTTTACATTGCTGAATACGAATGAAGTCTTTTCGGCTAATTTTGCATCAGCATTGACGATATAGCCCTTGCCGGCTTCCATCTTCTTGGCGTTGGAGAAATAGAGGTTCACGCCGCTGCCTACGTTCGCATTACCCGTAGCGTACTTGAACTCATAGACCCGTCCGCTCATTTTCAGCGTGGTCATCATTCCGCCGCTGACCTCGAACGGCAGACAGAGCGTGGACCAGCGACCTTGCTCGAACTGACGGTTGAGTGTTACCGTATTGGCTGTTTTACCACCGTAGCGCGTAGAAAAATCATCGTAATAATCGTTATCTTCCGCCTCTTCGAGGACGATATGCAGTTCGGCAGGTTTGGGTGTCGCGGTGAACGTTGCCGTATAGGACATATTGCCCGTCACGGTGAACGTGCGCTCGGCATCGGTATTGCCGTCCTCCGTCCATTCATCGAACACGTATCCCGATACGGTCGCATTCGCCGTTACGGTAATGTTCTGACCCGCCTGACAGATGTACTGATAACGTTTCGTTCCCACGTTGATCGTCAGCGTATAGGTCTGATATTCAGGTTCATAGATAGCGCGAACAGGCATACCGAGATAGTACTCGTTACCATAACTATCTGTCATATTTGTGGCAGAGACATGATATGTATTGGTTGAGAACCGTACAAATGCGTAACAATTGTATGTCGCTCCAAGATAATCAGAACCGGTAAGAGCATACTCGTTGGTCCAATAATACTGATTGGATAAATCGTATATAGAACTTCCTTGATAGCCTCCTGCGGGCAGGATGATTGATAACGATGTGTTCGTTTTGTTAGTAAATGTGTTATCGTTGGAAATTGTTGTATTATCAAGAAGTGCAAGAAAATCATCGCCATTAGGCATTCGCCAAGAAGATCCCATATTCACATACGCAGCATCTTGCGCGGATGACAACTGATCCCCGGTAGAGAAACTGCTTATATTGGATATCCCCGTACTTGAGTTGAACGATGTTCTGGCACTTGTGCCACCCCAATAGAAGCGACTACCTAAATTATTTGTTGAAGTCGCCCCTACATTTCGGTCAGCCCAAGCCACGCCATAACCCATATCCACGGGTTGGTAGGTCAGTCCGTCGTCGCCCGTGCGGGCATCAAGGTTGTAGAGGATCCGCATCGTGTCAGCCGCAGCACCCTGATAGACGTTCACAGACTGATTATCCGAAACAAGTTGGTAGGATGCACTCAATGCCGTGTTTTCAGTCAGTTTCACGACACGAGAACAGGTAACAACATCATCGCTCCACTTACTGAATTTATATGCGTCATTGGTAACGGTGGCTGTAATGGTTACATCTGTTCCGCTTCTGTAGGTGCCGCTTGTTGTCTGCGGATCATATCCATCCGCTGTCATCGTGAACGACATATTGCTGCCGCTCAATGTAAGAGTGAAAGTTTGCACATATTGCGCTGTAAACGACACATCAGCCTTCCCCATCGTACCCAAAGCGCGATCCCAACCGATGAACTCATACCCGCTGCGGGTAGGTGTTTCGCCAGTATAAGTAATGGTAGCATCTTCGTACACGTTTTTGCGTTCCAGAACAGTCTCTCCATCGTAGTCATAGAAAACGACTTCGTGTTGCGCGCCTGCGCTTTCTTTATACACAGCCGTGTAAGTAAGATTGTGATACATTTTGACTACCAGCGGATTGGAAGTCGATACCACATTACCTGCTGCATCCTGCCACTCCTTGAATGAAAAACCTTCGGCAGCGTTTGCGGTAATTGTCATCTGCTGATACAATTCGCAGTTATAGATGTATGTATAGCCGTTGGAATGGATGGTCAGCTTGCGCATGTCCATACTCAAGATCGGGCGTATGCCGCAAGCCGCAAAAATAGCACCCGTACCCTGTGAACCCGTCTTGTCGCTATTAAGCGTCGGGGCAGAAGGAGGATTTCCCCACTGGTTACTCGGTGTGGAGTACCCCCAGGCCTTTGCACTACCATAGGTATCGGTCGTGGCAAAGGTAGCGGTCCAGTACTGAATAGAGTTAGCCCACGTTGTACCTGATGATGTCCGCGAACCGTTATGCGGGATGATAATGTAGTTCGAGTTCGTCTTGCTCGTCAGCTTGCGATCGTAAGTGTTGATTGTCGTCACATTCACATTCGCCAACAGGTTAGCCCATTCCTCGTAGGTAGCGATGCGCCAGATATGCCCGCAATACTTATACGCAGCATCCGTCTCTTCCGTTACTGGCAAGTTATCGCCCGAAGACATCGATTGCGAACCTTCATAATAACCCCCTGTAGAACCGGCATCTGTAGCAACAGTCAAAGTTCCCCAAGTGAAATAACTACCCGTTGCCGTTTCCGAAGTGGCAAAGCCGCTTGATTGATCTTTATCCACATTGTACTTTGCCCAAATACCTGCTTCGCCGAGGTCAACTGCTTGAGAGGGGAGGTCGTATTGACTGCTTGTACCAGCACCAGTACCTGCTTGATAGACTGTAACGTCCTTGGATACGGATGAAGATGTACCTACTATAATAGCACCGAGCATGAGGTCTTTGGATGTGCCAAAAGTTGCATTATTCCCCACTATTTCCGAACCATCCCGTGTGTATTTATAGAAACTATATCCCGATGTCTCATCCGAAGTTGAAAGGGTGATTGTGCGTGCAGCTTCAGCAGCGGTTCGCAAATATACTGTACCGGCAGTAAAGTTGTCTGTACCATCGGTGGCGGTTATGGTGGCTTTATCGCTCGGCTCGATATAAAGGACGTATTCGCTGTCAGAGGCAAAACGGGCATAGACGGTGGTACCGGATGTCATTGCTTTGAGTTGATTTTCTGTCACAAGTGAGCCTGCATCGGAAGGCGAAGTGAACCAACCTATGAAACGTTTGCCATCTTTATTATATGGAGCAGCAGGAACGGTTTTCATCGTATAGTCGGAGCGCACTACGCGGCGGAGATTGGCATTGTATGTGAGTCCCTCATTCCAATAGCCTTCATTTGCAGCGCAGTTAAAAACAACAGAGTCAATCGTATTTCCGTATACGTCCGTACCCTTGTTCAAAGTGCAATACTGCGGGAAAAATGAGGCTTTCTTTGAAGTACTTGAACCACTTGTCGTTTTGCTTTGATATAGATTATTGTCGTGATAAAAAGCCAATCGACCTTGATAACTACTACTATTATTATAATACCCTCCCCACCAGTTATAGGTAGGGTTGGTAGTAGCGGCGGTGGTAGTGGTTGAATAGGTTGTTTGCCCCCATTCGCTGAAATATATACCAACCTTGCTATAACCATATTGTAAAGTATTAGAAGAACTACCGGTATATTTGAACATTTCTTGCAGCGGATTGGTGTATAGATTTCCTTCGCGGTCGCGTAGGGTAGTTGCCATTATCTCCACCGTGCGCGTAAATCCTCCCGAAGGCACACTATTCATCTCAAACATTTGCTCATAGCAATGATCTGCCAGTTCTTCTGCCGGAAGAATGATACTCGTATTGTTCCCATTTTGAACACTCAAATTGGTCTTGGCAAACATACGTGCATAGCAATAGGGCTTCAAATTCTGCGCAGGCAATTTTGGAAAACCTGTTAAATACCAATATGATCCACTTGATTCAAACATCCCATAATAACAACCTGTTGTTAATGTCGTAGCAGGCAATGACAATGCGGACGCATCTACCTTGTACGCACTTCCGGCAAATAGATTCTTGAAACAATAGTCACATGGAATTACATCTCCTTCAGTCTGAAAATCATCTCCATAGACCAAGGACATAATGTTTCCTGCAAGTTTACGTATGTACGCCGTCCCTCCTTGAGATGAATAGACACTAAAATGCACATAGTTATTGTCATCTTTGTGAAACGGCGTTGAATTGTTCCCTTTGAAATAATACGTTGTAGCAGCACCAGATAATGTTAGTTTGACCGTTTCTGTTGAAGAGCCTGATGTCGTTATTTCTGTCCACGTATTCTTATCCGTTGAGTAGTATAACTCTATTCCCGGATTTCCTTTTACTCTAATTTTGATTGCAGAATAAGAGTTATCTGTGTTGTAGATATTAAAATACTCATTCACCTGCGCCTGTACCGTCATCGGCACGAGGGTGAGCAACAGTGCCAGTAGCGGCACGAAAAGATAGAATAATTTTTTCATACGTTCATAAATTTTTAATAGGTTAATATATTGAAATTTAAGAATTGCGGATTTAACGATTGTAGAAAAAGACAGACACGAAACAATGTTTCGTGTCTGAAGCAAAATATGTTTGTCAATCGAGATTTACCTTGATATAGACATTATCAAGTAAAACGTTCTAAAAGGACATCAGGGTCTTGACGTACATCCCAAACATCGGCTATATAAATCGTATTATCTCGCACATAATAAATGAATTTACTTAAGCCCTTGATAAGAAAACTCCTTACAGTACCATCTTCTGATAATTGATAAACGGGAACACCAATATTCGGGAATTTTACTATTTGAGCCAATGTATTATCTACCTTATTGAGGTACGATTCCTCTGCTTCAATTCCAAAATGCGTAAACAAGTAATCTCGAATATCACCAAAAGCTTCCTGTGCTTGATTTGACCAAAGTATATCCATATCTCTACATTGAACGATGTGCCATTACTTGTTTATGGGTTTTATATTGTCCTGTAGCAAATTGTTGTTTTGCCGTTTCAAAGCGTGCTTTTACTTCGTCCCACGTGTAGGGAACTACAGATGATTCTACCTGCGTATCCTCTATTCTACTTTGCATAGCCCTTATCACGATTTTTTGTTCTTCTAACGGAAGCATAAATGCCATATTGAGAACATCTGAATAAGTAAATTCTTGTACCATAGTCGTATAATTTTTCTTCGTTATAGCCGATATATGTGTTTATAAACACGCAGCAAAAGTACGGTGTTTACTTCTTTTACACAAATTTTTGCTTCTTTTTCGATTTCTACAATACGTCAAAGAACGACTTCTTTATATTATTCTCCTCAAATTAAGGATTCAAGGATTCAAAGATTCATAGATTTCAAAGATTGTTGCCGATAACAAACACAAAAAGCGGCAATATCGCTTTTACTGATATTACCGCTTTTGTTCTTTTTCTGCCCGCAAAGATACAGCCTTTCTGCCAACCCCGCAAGACGTTGTATGTCATTTTGTAAAAGTCTTATTCCTTAACTATAAAGGATGGAATAGCTCTTCGTGCGTACCTGTATTGGTCAATAATAACGTTAGTTTGTCATCGTCTTGCCGCCAAATAAGCAACCAGTCGTCATCAATATGACATTCCCAACAGCCTGCAAAATAATCTCTCAACTGATGAGGTCTGTACTCGATAGGCAATGTACCTGTTTCGGCAAGTATTTCAACGGTTTCGCGAAACGCTTGAACGCTTTTGCCTTGTCTTATACAGCGTCTGAAATCGGAATTAAATCTCTTGGTTGTTTCCAGCGTGTACATTATAGTATCGATTTGATCATTTCATCGACGGAAGAGTAAGTATATACACGACCTGCCATCACATCTTCCATCGCTTCATCTAAAGCATTACGTTTCTCTATCTCGTAACCGAGTGTTTTCATATCCGACCGAAATTCTTTTACATTTCCATAAGGTACATGCACCACGTATCTGCGGTACCCGGGTTTTAATTTTGCATCTTTCATAATTGCCTCCTTCCTTATTTTCTTATTGCTATCTGCTAATCTTTTTCTGCCCGCAAAGGTACAGCCTTTCAGCCAACCCCGCAAGACGTTGTATGTCATTTTGTTGTTTTTCGCGGTAATATCAATACATCAAAGACCCCATCTTCTTTCCGATACTCCCTATTGCTTTACTATACAACCTATCCGGCATTGACAGATTGCATAAAAAACCTTTCCTCTTACTAAACGGTCGTTTATTAAGGAGGAGATTAAGGCAGAAAGGCAAAACATTAGGACGGAGAAAAAGAATAGCGAAAAAGGATGATTGGTTTGGGGAAAACGTGAAGAAATGGCACAACAAGACACAATTGCGCTTTCAAAATAGGGAAGTGAAAGCGTCAATAGTGATCATTTCGGGTCGAAAATAGCCGCGAAAAACAACAAAATGTCGGTTTTTGTGCGAAAAAGATAAGAAATTTGACCGAAAATTTTGTCGCTTGAAATTGGCTTTACCTGAAGGTATATATTTGCAGCCCTTTGCGTTTTTGATGTAAACGGCGTTTTGCCTCAAAATTAGTGCAAATAAACGACCGATTATTAAGGAACACCTTTCGCATTTCAGCATCAATTATTTCTTCTGTATTCTGAACTGACATTTTGATAGTTCAGATTCTTTCTTTTTTTACTCATCAATTATCAACAACGATTCATCAATGTCTTTTCAGTCCTGTAAGAGAAAAAACATAATTGATGACCAATAAAAAAATGAAAGGAAAAAAATAGCAAAATAGCAGCAAAACTTGTACGACTTGCGTGATAGTCATACCTTTGCCGCGCTAATGCAAACATCGGTTGCAAACAGCAATAAAGTAATCAGTGGCATAATTAAAACAACCAATACACCCGATTATGAAAAAGCACAACTTACTTATGGTGTCAGTATGCGCCGTATTAACTCTCTTCCCCTCTTGTAAGAAGAGCGACTCCAACCAACTGCCGACAAGTTTTCCACGCAAGCAACTCATTGAGCAGTTCACATCCCAAAGTTGTCAGTACTGCCCGAACGGCACACGGCTGATTGATGAAGCCATCAAAGGCAAAGAAAATCAATATGTTCGTTTGAGTTACTACTACGGCGATAATTCTGATGATTTTACGATTTATACGACCAAGCAGTTAGCTACCGACCTCAACGTTGCCACACTGCCGAGTATGCTCTACAACCGCGCTGTATGGGATTGGGAAGAGCAAGCGGGCGTTACGGCTTCTGCGCAGTTGGTTCATCCGTATTATTTCAGTCAGTTCGTATCTAAACCGGCAGCCACCACTACCGTGTCAGTCAAGATCAACACCGAATATGACGATGCCACACGACAGGCTATAATCAAAGTCAGCGGTAAGAACATCGGTGAGCAGAAAGACCTCACATTAGTCGTGATGATCAAAGAGAGTGGGCTTCACGCCGAGCAAATGGACAGTTACAACACGTGGAACGGTTGGTCGGATTATGTACACAATAACGTAGTCAGAACGTACCTCAATACCTACAAGGGACAGGCATTGGAGTTTGACGGCATTGACTATGAGGAAACGATTGATTATGAACTCTACAAGAGTTACGATGCCGACAACTGCTCGGTGGTGGCTTTCCTGATAGACAGCACAACCGGCGAGGTTCTCAATGCGGAGGAGACCCCGTTGGTGAGCGGCACTAAGGGCGGCGCAGACTTCGTGTCGGAGGGAATAACAGCCGTACCCGTGCCGGATAACTTCCCCGAAACAATGCCGTTGCCCTCCTCGCAAACCAATATAGAGTATCTGACGGCGCAATACTATTTAGCCGACTACCGCTTGAAAGGACACAACGTGGTGGAAATAATGATGCTCTCCGCCGATTTGTATGATATTCAAGGGTGGAAATACCTGCCCACGGCTATTTTGTACGTAGTTACCGATGGGGACGGTTCCACTTTGCCGACCGGCACGTTCTCTTTCTCCACAACGGGTGAAGTGAATACGGCAGTTGCGGGACAAAAAATAGAAGAAGAATTTACCTATTACGGTTCGGAGTTCTTCCTTGCCAAGTATTCCGATCTCCTTCAAGGGTATATTCGAGGTTACGAATGGCTGCTCACATCGGGCACGCTGACCATTACGGCAAATACGATTACCTACGAGGCTACTACCCTGTCAGGCAAGAAGATAAGTGGTAGTTTCTCGGGCGAGATTACCCATTTCACAGGCGAGGAGATGCCCAAGCGCAGACGTTAATTTAAGATTTGCGTTGTCATACTGCGTTTCTGTCTCTCATAAGCCAAGAGCAAAAAAACGGATCTTCAACCGTATATGTAGATGATTGGCGTATGATGATTCCGTTTTTTTTGCAATCGTTTGAGTGCGCTGAACGTAGTGCTTGCTGCTATTGAACGGTTCTGCAGCGGGTTGGTGTTTCGTGTCAATTGCATAATGATGCTCCGGTCCGTGCGATTAAGGCTATTCCACAAGCGTTCATAGTCAAGGTCGTGAGTCTGAACAATCCTTTCTCGTTGTTACCGAAAAAAAGACATTTATAAAGGGCACATTTAGCGGTTCGGGAGATATGTAGAGCTTCCTTTTTTGTTACCCGTTTTCGGGATGTGAAAAATCAAAATGATAGGTTTGTGGCTAAAAAGATAGAAAAACGTGCAAAAAGTTTTTGTTTTTGCAAAAGAAATGCTACTTTTGCCGCCGTTTGAAAAAAGCGGCATTTTTTCCTCTCATTTAAACGGTCGTTAAAAGTGAGGAGTATAATGTACGCGGAAGGTGGATTTAACGTATTATAAAGTAATATGTAATATGCGGTGGATGTAAATTTCGGAGTGTCCTTTGACATACTGATATTACCGTAAAAATTCATTCCTCTTGTGCAAACATTTGTATATTAGCAAATCTTGCCTGACGTTTTGTTTGATAAAGACAAAGTTTCGTATGCAGATAAAATGGCAGTAATAGATGTCTTGGAAGAAATCAGCTTGAAAGAGAATGTTGAGATTTCGCCGATTATTTATACTAAGAACGATTGGCTGCAACGCCCGACTGATTATTTCAAAATGAATATAAATAAAGAAGGAATAAAACTATGAGTGAGACTTTGGATAATGAAACACAACAGGCAATTGAGCATTACATAGGGCAGACGAGTTTATTTCAACTGTGGAAAGGTTGATGAAAAAATAAGTTTTTCTTTTTCAT
Source organism: Paludibacteraceae bacterium (assembly GCA_017471175.1). Classification (GTDB taxonomy): domain Bacteria; phylum Bacteroidota; class Bacteroidia; order Bacteroidales; family Paludibacteraceae; genus Colicola. The sequence goes on from JAFUVS010000017.1 coordinate 9,173, forward strand.
TGGCATTGAGCGGTAATATCAGTAAGCGATATTACCGCTTTTTTTGTCTGTTTACGACGCTTTTATACCACAGATACTAACTCAAAAAACGATATACGTATGAAAAAACATTTATCTCTTTACGTGCTGCTTGCAGCATTGTGTTTCACACTCTCCCCGCAGAAAGCGCGGGCACAAGTGGATGAATACTTAAAAGTAGTCGGAACTACCACGTTCTACATCAAAGTAACGGGAACGGTGGATGAGTTTCCAGATTTGTGGTATTCCTACGACAAAACGAGTTGGACGCAGATTACGGGTGCTACCAACTGGAACACTCCTTCTGCTTCAAGTACCGTTACTTATTTCAAAGGTCATAACCCCAATGGCTTTAATCACAGCAGTACCAATTTCGTGTCTATTGCCATTACGGGAGGCAATCCTACATTAGCGGGTAACGTGATGTCATTGTTAGGTGATGATTTTTCTACGAATAAGACCATTCCGTGTGATTACTGTTTCTACGGTCTGTTTACACCTTATCCGCCAAGTTCTTTTTCCTCTTCATATAGCTACAGCAGTACTTCTACTTCCACAAGTTTACGTAACGCAAGAGATCTGGTATTGCCTGCTACTAATCTGAAGGCCTATTGCTATGCCTATATGTTTGCGCAGAACACAAGTTTGTATAGTGCGCCAAAATTGCCGGCTACTGTAATGGCTCCATGGTGTTATGCTCGTATGTTTGAATACTGTACAAGTCTGTATGGTGCAACGGCTAAAAATTCAGGATATTATCTTTCTGAATTAGAATTGCCTTCTCAACAATTAGCAGAAGGCTGCTATGCTTTTATGTTCAATCGTTGTAGTGGCTTAGTTAACGATGATTACTACATATTGCCTGCAGAAGAGTTGGCACCGAAATGCTATATGGGTATGTTCGGCTTGTATAATGCCAAATGTACTACGCTCAAATATGTAGAGATTATGGCAACCTCCTTACAGGATCGCTATGGCAATGATATAACCAATTGCTTGGCATATATGTTTAATAATGCCATAGCTGCCAAATCAGGAAGTAGTTTTCTTTATGGTCGAGGATCGCTAAATCTGCGTTTTTATTGGCTTAATTGGGGTGCTTATAATGGAACCGGATATGCCGGTGATGGACCGACACAGAGTTGGTTTTATGGCTCCCCTCAAGGAGCAAGTACATTTCTATATCAAAGTGGATTAACGCCAACTACAAAAGGTGCATCAGAAAGCACATATGCCACTAAAATGTATTGCAATCCTTTCCCCTATTCAAGTACACTTACAGCTCAAAACTTTACTTACCTCACTTTCAACTGCGCCGCCAACGACGGTACGTGGGAAGAGGGGAGTGCGTACAATACCGACCTGCGCCGCGTGGTCAGGGCTGACTATACCGCCAAGACGATTCCCGCACCGCCTGTAAAGGAGAATGCGCGCTTCCTCGGCTGGTTTACCTCCGCTTCCGGAGACGGCGAGATGCTGACCGAAGAACAACTCAAGCAGATAACTACTGCCACCACCGTCTATGCACGCTTTGTGGACAACGACAAATACACCTTCTTCGTCAATCCGTCCGACAAGGGTACTATCACCGTAACAGACAACAACGGCACTTCGTACACACCCGGTACGTTATATGTAGACGTGTCCAACGAATTGACCTTTACGCTGTCTTGCACGGGTGTTGCTTCTGGTTACTCATTCTACCAATGGTCAGGCGGGCAGGTGGATGGCAATGAGGTATCGTTTCGCGAAGGACAGAAAGACCTTGTAATTACTGGCATTATTACCGAAAATCCTACTTTTGATGCGGCTTCTGCAACTGTTTATCAGGTTGGTACGGGGGCTGGAATCAGCAACAAGATTCCTCTCCCCTCTGAGGCGGTCGATTTGGGCGATGCAGGTATATGGGCTAAATACAATGTGGACAAGACAACAGCCAACGGCTTTGCCACATCAGAAACGGCGATGGGTAGTTACTTTGCGTGGGGAATGATAACACAAGGTGCCTCAACTACCGGTAATTTTTACGATGCATCTTCTATGGTTGATGGGCAAGATGTGCCTGTTACGGAAGAAACAGATGCTGCTTACAAGTATTGCGGTCCTCAATGGAGAGTACCCACAAAAGATGAATTCCAAACGCTTTTAGATAATACGACGCAATCTACAGTCAATTATTATAATCAAACACAGACGCTAACGAGTAATACAAACGGAAATACCATTAAATTGGCTAATAATGGATACACAAGTTCTGTCGCAGGGGCAGCTTCTATGACATCAGTTATCAACTATTGGACGAGAACTTTATATAGCTGGAATACAAGTTCTAATTCTTCGTCCAAGGCTTGGGGATATAGAGGTGGAATGTATGGCAACTCTACTGTATATCCACCCGTATTAAGTTATCAAGATGGTTCTGGAAATACTTCTGTATCTAATCAAAACCAAATATATTATGGTTGCGGCATCCGCCCCATCCTCAATGTGAACAAGCGCATACTGACCATTCATGCCGCCGGATACGACTATGTCTATGAATGTAATTTGAACCAAGAGATAACCATCACGGCAATACCGACCGATGGGTATTATCTCGACCGTTGGGAAGACAGCGAAGGCAATCTCTACTCGGAGGATAACCCGCTGACCATACGTATGTACGACAATCAGGAATATACGGCAATCTTTGAAGCGGGAACTTTAATCAAACACCATGTCACTTTCTATGACGAGGATGGTTCAACCGTTCTCTACGAAGACGATTACCGCGAGGAAAGGAAACCGGTCTATCGCGGCGAAACACCTACCAAGTCGGGCTATGTATTCAACGGCTGGAGTCCCGCGATAACGATATTAGGAACGAGCGATACATATTATACTGCTACCTACCTAAAGACCTACAGCATTACTACTACCGCCGCACACGGCACCGTTGAACTTACGCCTGCTTCACCGACCGACCAAGTGTCGGAGGGTGTGTATAAGACAGGCACATCGCTCACGATGACCGTTACAGCCGACCCCGGATACGTCTTCACGCAGTGGTCAGACGGCAATACACAGAACCCGCGCACAGTGTCCGTCACTGCCGACGCTTCCTATACCGCCGAGTTCCGACTTGAGTCGCTGCCTGCTACGGTGGATGCCTATCAGAGCGCACCTGCCGATGTCAAACAGATTCTTTATCTGCTCGCATCACAGACAGGCAATGACAGTAAGATATATCGCCCGGTAGATATGGGTAATGGTTTAGCTTGGGCAAACAAGAATGTCGGTGCCAACGATAGTATTGATAATGGTTCGTTCTTCTATTGGGGCGGAACAACGGCTGTTACAACGGCAGCAACTTCAGCCTATTATACAGGGCTTACTTCTATGTCAACGACCGCTTCGTATGATGCCACCCAATATCCTTTGCCTGCTGCGGCTGACGCGGCCACTGTTAATATGGGCGAGCGGTGGCGTATGCCGACTTTGGAGGAGATATACTACTTGGCGGAAGAAACAGGTTGCACCGAAAGTGGTGCCGCTGCATCAGGATTCTTCTATACCAATAACGATGACGGGAAGAAAATCTTTATACCTTCTGCGGGCTGTTATAAATCGACAACACGCACAACCGGCGTGACGCTGTTCTGGGGTAGTACGGTAAGTTATAAAAGCACGTATCAAAGCCGCCCTGCATACTATTTAAGTGGTGTATCTAATGCAGGAACGACCTCGTATTATGCTTACTATGCTCTGCCTGTCCGTGCGGTGTATGTGCCTGCTTATACGCCGGTTACGCTGACAATCAATGCCGGTGAAAGGCAGTATATCTACTACTGCCAGCCCGGGCAGCAGGTTACGGTTACCGCTCATCCAAACACGTCGGCAAGCTACCTGTTTGACGAATGGGAGGACAATCATTCCACCAACCCCGAACGCACTTTCACCGTTACGGATAACGCTACCTACACGGCAAAGATGAAAGACAATCCCGAGGCTGCAAGTTATAGCGTTACCTTCCAAGACTATGACGGTACCACACTGCAAGCGGCGTACAGCCTGATAGACGGCCGCGTACCCGTGTATAGCGGTGCCGAACCGAGCAGGAAAGGCTACCGGTTCACCGGCTGGACTGACGGGAACGACGTGTTCACCGACAAAGATACCGCCCTGCCCGCCATCGCAGGCAATGTGGTCTATACCGCTACATACGTCAAAGAACCGTATCTGACCATCACCAATACCCATGCATCTGCTAATACAAGTGTTTCGATGAGAAAATCCAACAAAAGTATGGCAAATAAAACATTTTACATACGTATTATTAATGCTGCCGGTGAGGTTACTACTAATTGGACAACTAAAAATGTCAATTTGAATAATACAAATGCCGTAAGTTTCGGATCCATCCCCGCCGGAGGCAAGATGCAGATTTATGGCAATGGAAGTTTTACGGCAAACAGCAGTTACTATGATTACTTTGTTATTTCTGGCGGTACACCCGAAATAAGCGGAAATATCCTTTCTCTTGTTGCCTGCTCGGACGGTGAAACGGTAGATAATAATTATTCTCTGCCTACTTATTGCTTCAGATATCTGTTCTATAACTGTACAGCATTAACCAATGCGGAAGATTTGGAACTGCCATCAACTACTGTACCGGCAAACGCATATTACTATATGTTCTATGGCTGTACAAATCTGAAAAAAGCACCGAAAGAACTGCCAGCAACGACTTTGGGTACAAACTGCTACTACTATATGTTCTACAACTGCTCCACGATGGTCAGTGCTCCTGAACGGCTGCCTGCTTTGACATTGCCGGCGAGTTGTTATTTCGGTATGTTCCAGAACTGCAACGCCCTCACCACAGCACCCGAAATCGATGCAACAAGTGTGACAGGCACACAAACATGCTACAATATGTTTTACGGTTGCCGCGCACTGACAAAAGCGCCATCGCAACTGAAGATTGCAACACTTCAGACCAATACATATTATTATATGTTCAATAACTGCACCAGTCTGAAACGGTCACCAGATATACGTGCCACTACGCTTGCAAGTCAGGCTTTGAATTCTATGTTCGATGGCTGTACCAGTTTGGACACCATCCGCACCTATCAGACAGCCTGGGGATATTCCAACTATTGGGTTCGCAATGTCGCCAACACGGGTGTCATCTACTGCCCGCCGACATTGGCGCGTGAATACGACGGAACAAATTTCAATAAGATGCCTAAATCTCCAACCTATAAATGGACTGTCTATTCCTACAACGTAACCTTTAATCCGGTAGGATGTGCATGGACAGATGCAACCAGTAGCAACAAGCAGTTCACTTGGCAGACGGACGTGGATAATGTCATTGATTTCCTTGATGCAGAAGCGGCTGCCGATGCCACCTTCTATACCGATGCCGAATGTACCAAAGAAATCAGCGTGGAAGCCATCAAAGCCTACCTCGAAGAGCAACAAGAGGCTTCGGCAGAAACCACCAAGAACTACTACGTACGCAAAGTGTCTGCTTACGAACTGTCGTGGGATGCCAACGAAGGCGAACTGTCGGGCGATTATACTGCAGCAGGCAGTGTGAACGCAGGTGCAACGATTACCGCTCCGACGGCTACTCGCACGGGTTATACCTTTATGGGTTGGTCGCCTGATTTCACCGGCACGATGCCTGCTGCCAATACCGAGTACGTGGCACAATGGGAAATCAACAAGTACACCGTCACCATTGCCAAGAACGAAGACGATTGGGGTTCGCTGACGGACGAAAGCGAGAATGTACGCGTTATCAACAACGTTCCATACGGCACGGCTATCAGCAACAGCGGTGCAACAGTAACCATCAATGGTACAACCGTTACCGCCACACCGGCTGCCGCCACTGCGCAATACACCTACGGCTTCGATAGTTGGACCAACGGCACTGAAACCGTAACAGGCGATATGACCGTTACCGTCAACTTCACCCGCACCACGAACACCTACGACATCACGTGGAAATCGGAGGACGGCACAAGCACGCTTGAAACAGATGAAGCACAGGCATACGGCACAACCACCGCTTATAACGGAGACGTTCCTACCAAGTCCGCTACGGGTTACACCTATGCTTTCGATGGCTGGGCAACCGAAGCCAATGGCGCGAAAGTGTATAACATCGGCGAGACACCCACGGTAAGCGGCACAGCCACCTATTACGCTCACTTCACAGGTACAGCCAACACCCACACACTCATTTGGGTAGCCAATGGCGGCACACTGACCGGCGGCACGGCAGCAGGCACTACCGCTTACGGCACAGCCCTCGAAGCTCCGACCGCTACACGCGAAGGCTACACCTTCAACGGCTGGTCACCCTCCGTTCCTGCAACGATGCCCGATGACGACGCAACCTATACCGCCCAATGGAAAAGAATCGAATATACCATCACCTACAACGGGCTGAACGGTGCCACCAATAGCAACAACCCGATTTCGTATAACATCGAGAGCGAGACCATCACACTCGCAGACCCCGGGACACGTGACGACTACATCTTCGCAGGCTGGAAAGACAAGAGTGACAATACCATCACCCAAATCGCCAAAGGCTCTACGGGCAACCTTACCCTGACCGCTACGTGGAACGCGAAGTCGTCCGACATCACCCTCTGTGAGAACTGCAACAACAATCACTACAACACCTTCAAGACCAACTACAACGGCGAGACGGTGAACGTAACCTACAACCGTCAGTTCAAAGCGAGCAAATGGTCCACAATGTGCCTGCCGTTCAGCATTGAACTCCCCGAGTTGATTGCCCAAAAGATGTACGGACGTGTATATGAGTTCAAGTACGCTACGGGTAATGCCAATACAAACAGCGGCGTGAACCTGTATTTCTCTAATGCCAAGAAAATAGAAGCCGGTAAGTGCTATATCGTCAATGCCAATGATGCCTTGGCTGAAAAGACCTCGTTCGTGTTCAGCGGCGTTACCATCGACCTGACGAAGGACAACGGCGCAGACTTGTCCTCGCCGGAAACTCCGGAAGCCTCAATGGCAGCTTACAACGCCCTTCCTGGCTACAAGTCTGAAGGCACGATTGAGCTGGTCGGCACTTTGCGTAACGGTACGCTACATGGTACGACAACGGGCAATAGGTATATGGGGCTGAAAGACAACAAAATCTACTATCCGAACATTTCTCAAGGTAGCACGATATGGGCTTATCGCGGTATATTCCGCAGCACGGAAACGCTGAACATCGAGAAGATGCGTATCATCGTGGATGGCGAAGATATGGGCGAACTGATCATTGATGAGGACGGGGAGATTCTTGATGCGAGCGGCAACGCTGAAAGTCGTAAGTTCATTGAGAACGGCATCCTCTATATCGAGCGAGAAGGCGTGATCTACGATGCCCAAGGCAAGCGAGTTGAGAGTTCTTTTTAGTTGAGAGTTTAGAGTAGTTTAGAGTTGAGTGTTTGTGTAGTATCCTATGACTACTGACAACTGACTACTGAAAACTATCAGCTGATCCGAATACTCGGAATGGTCGTCAAAAATCGGCCATTCCGAGTATTTTTGTAGGGGATATGCAACAAAAAATAACAAAAATTCCTGCAAAATGCAAAAAATCTGTCAGATTTATTGCTAACTATAAAATAATCCGTTACTTTTGCCGCGTTTATATTTCTTAACCCCAAATACTATGAAGAAAAATTTACTTCTTTTTTCTCTTCTTTCCCTTCTTTGTTTGAGTTTGCCGCAGTTCGTTTCCGCACAACTGAATGAGTACACCACTATTGAGGGCAGTACTACGATTTACATTCAGACTACGGGTACAGTTTCTGATTTCCCCGATTTATGGTATTCGCTTGACGGCGGCGATTGGATACAAGTAACGCAAGGCGGTACACGTATTGATGTGCAAGGGTATTCATATTCCCATCCTCTGACCGGCTACGTCCGCTTCAAAGGAAATAACCCGACTGGATTTAATCATAGCAGTACTGACTACGTTTCCATTGCTGTTAAGGGCGGTAATCCTGCTCTCAAAGGTAATGTGATGTCGCTTATTGGAGGTGATAATTTTTCCCAGTTGACCACTATCCCGTGCGACTATTGTTTTTACGCTTTATTTTGCCCAAGTGGTCCGGCTTCGTTCACGAGTTCTATCAGTTTTGCCAGTACAGGAGCTTGCTCTAATTTGAAAAATGCCAAAGATTTTGTCCTGCCTGCAACTGAACTGAAAGCGTACTGCTATGCATATATGTTTGCGCTAAACAGCGGTTTGGCTGACGCTCCGGCGTTGCCTGCTACGGTGATGAAACCATGGTGCTATGCACACATGTTTGACTATTGCATCAACTCGTTTTGCGGCAAATCAAGCGGAGCAGCCATCCCCGCTCTTCCCGCACAGGAATTGGCAGAAGGCTGCTATGCATATATGTTCAGCCGTTGCGGCTCGCTGTACAACGATAACGAAAACTACTATATCCTGCCTGCCGAAGAATTGGCTCCCAAGTGCTATATGGGTATGTTCAGTCTCTATGGCGGCATAAGCGGCGGTACATCTCTCAAGTATGTGGAGATAATGGCAACCTCGCTTAAGGATCGCTGCGGCGAGGACATAACCAACTGCTGCGCCTATATGTTCAACAACGCTATTTGGGCAGGAACCACCAACGGGCGGCAAAGTATGACCTTGCGGATGTATTGGACCGACTGGGGCAACTCGACCACCGGTCCGAATAATGCTGATGCTTCTGCCAATGCGCCGACATACGGATGGTTCTACGGCTATGTTCGCTACGGCAATACATTCCTCTATCAAGACGGACTGACCCCAATCACCAAGAACAGCAAGTATGGTACGACTTACTACAACCATACCTTCCCGCAGAATGCTACACTGACCGCTACGAATTATACCTATCTTACCTTCGATTGCAAGACCAACGGCGGTACGTGGGAACAGGGCTGCGAGTACAATGCAGACTTGCGCCGCGTCGTTCGTAGCGACTATAAAGCCAAGACCGTTCCCGCCGCACCCGTCAAAGCGGGTGAAACCTTCAAAGGTTGGTACACACAGCCCGCCGGCGGCACCAAAGTGGAGGAAGCCACCATCCTCAACCAAACCACCGCACAAACCTACTATGCCCAGTTCGGCGATGGGGATGACAACGGCGGCGACAATCCGCAAGACGGGGACGATACAGACTTGAGTAATATAAAGATGTCGCGTGGTGTGTTGGATATGCCCACGTATTATAGTTTTGCCATTTGGGGAGAGAATAAAAATGTTACGGTTCGCTTGCATTTCAATACCTATCTGACAACAAATAATACCAACTATTTGAATAATCTGACTTACGATATAGCGAATAGTTACATACAGCCTGCGGGTGGAGAGAAGCGTCAGATAGCGTCTGCTTCACAGGCAAAAGTGGAGTACCTCGGCGATGCGTACCGTGCCGCGCACCTGACGGCCAAAGTAACCGATACAGACGGAAATGACTATAATATAGACATCTTCACCAATGAGGAGTTGAATGCGGCGACTTATGAAGATGTGATAGGAACGAACTATAAATCTATAGTAGAAACATCTTGGCGTACCTGCAATCCCTTCCATATCTATGGTACACAGAACAACGAGATGGACAGACTGATTTACCGTAACGTCAATGGAAGACACATCCTCTATACGTACCACATGGACGGCGGCGTGAACCTCTATTATGAGGTGCTGCACGTGCAGATAGAATTGTTCCCCGATGCAAGTAAGCCCGGCAATATACCTACCGGCATTTATCCCATCAATGCCACACAAGAAACAGGTACGGCGTTTATTGGCAGATGTCCGTCGGATATACTGATTTATGAGCAGAACCAGCGTCAGCCCTACTGCGGGTCGTTCGTGCAATATGAGTTGCAGGCTACCGAAAGTGACTATTATCCTTCTCGTGATGTATGGACGTTGCGCGATGGTTATGTAGAGGTAGTGAATGTGGACGAGAAGTATTGGGTACACGTTCACGCCTACGCCGATGCTCACCGTACAACGGGTGAGGATTGTGCCGTAATTGACTACACGGCTTGCTTGGACGAAGACGAAAACGGAAACACCTATACAATCAACACCTCTAATGTCACTCTTGCGGCGCAAACCGAAGACGGCACATCGCTCACAGGAGCAGTCAACGCCAAAATAGCCAATACTACTTCTTGGACGGATGTGACGTTTACAGAGGGTACATACACGTTCTTTGTCGGCAATACGCTCACACTCAATGCCAATAAATCGGGCTATACGTTCAGTCATTGGCTTATCAATGGCACACGTGTAGATGGCAACGATATCGATTATACCCTTACCGGCGAAGCCGCAAACATAGTGGCAGTCTTCACAGGTGACGGCGGCGATAATCCCGACAACCCCGATGATGGCGATAATACAGAAATCGTGTCGGAAGATGCTAATGTGTCTGTTTACCAGAACGTAAGCAAGACAACCACGAAGATTCTCTATAACCTTGACCTTCGTCAAGGCAAAGACGGACTTTGGTACAAGCCGACCGATATGGGATACGGTATCGCTTGGGCTGACCGTAATGTAGGAGCCGCTTCCGTAAGTGCTACAGGCGACTACTACAATTGGAGCAAAACCGAACCCGGACCTTTGCCATTGAATAGTACGGGATATTCAGGGGGAAGTGTTTATGTAGGATTCATACTTCCGGCGGCTAACGATGTGGCCACGGTCAAGATGGGTAAAGATTGGCATACACCCTCTTACGACGAGTGGAATGTACTGCTGACCATTGCAAAACAAGGCAACAATAGGTTGAATAATCCCGATGATGAAAGCCTTTATATTCCCACTCCTCCTACGGGATACTATGACTACTATACCCAATACGGCGGGTTAACCCCGGTTAATCCGTGGTTGAACAATGCGGGTTCGGCGTTCTTATGGACAAGTGAAGTGCTGCAACTTAACGCAGGAGATTTGAATACAACGAATATCGGAATGGCAACCAATGTCTTTGATGGCAATGTAGAACTAACGGTAGGCTATATCCATTTGGCTGCTCCCGTTCGCGCTGTATATACTCCGCCTTTCACTACGCATACCCTTACCATTCACGTGGGTAACTATGACTACCATTATGTCTGCCAACACGGACAGAAGGTTACCGTTACCGCTATTGCCACTAAAGAAGGTTCAGAGTTTATCCGTTGGGAGGAAGACGGTCTGACGGATGCCGTTCGCACGTTCACTGTGAACGCCGATATGACCTATACGGCAATCTTCACGGAAAACGATACCCCCGACAATCCCGAAACGCCGGAGATGTCGCCCGATGCCGAGGTGAACGTCTATCAGTCGGTAACGAAGAGTACAATGAAGATTCTCTATGACCTCAGCCCCAAACAAGGTAACGACGGCTTATGGTACACCCCCGTGGACTTAGGCTACGGCGTGGCTTGGGCAGACCGCAACGTCGGCGCAAGCAGTCCGAATGCCATAGGCGATTATTTCCGTTGGGGCGACCCCGTGGCTGGTACAAGTTTCAGTTCAGACCATCAGAGAAACTTGGACGTAACGGGTTATCAAACTTACGACCGTCTGACCGATACACAAGATGCAGCCATCGTCAATATGGGCAACAAATGGCGTATGCCGGACGAGGAGGACTTCTATCAACTCAAAGAGCAGGCTGTCATTACCAATAATAATACGTTCACCAACAAAGACGACAATAGTTTGTCTATCCTTCTTCCCGCAGGCGGGTATAAGGGGTCTAAACTCTACGATCAGGGCTATCAATACTATTGGTCCAGACAATATTCCAATTACGGGCGGAACGACTGCTCAAGCGGTATGGGTTATTCGTATGAAGAGCACTCCTGCTTTGCTTTGGTTCGCTCGGCAGCCGATAATAAGTATTATGTTAATAACAAAGATAAAGATGATTGTTTCGGCAACGAGCCTTATCTCGGTATGCCCGTCCGTGCGCTGTATGTACCGCCGTTTGAGGTATGCACGCTGACTATCAACGTGGAAGGCTATCAGTACGTCTATCTCTGCCAATTAGGTCAGAACGTGACGGTTACCGCCGTGGCCAACGAAGGCTACGAGTTCGACCGCTGGACAGAAGACGGCAATACAGAAGCGGTACGCACCTTCAGCGTTACGAGCAATATGACCTATACCGCTACGTTCAAACAGGCTAAACAAGAATACAACATCATCTATAAGGACAAGGGCGGTGCAGCCTTCAGCGGCACACACGCTTCGGGCTATCCTACCATTCATACCTATGGCACGGCAACCGCCTTGAAGTCTGCCACCAAAGAGGGATATAATTTCCTCGGCTGGTTTACGGACATCAACTGCACAGGAACGGCTGTCACTTCATTAGGCGCAACGACTTATACGTCCGACATCACGCTCTATGCCGCTTGGGAAGATGTCAAGCCCGATGAGCCGGATGACCCTGTGAACGATGATGAACTGCATATCATCCTCTATGAGGACAAAGACGCAGACTATTATACAGACTTCTCCAATAAGTACAACGGCAAGCGCGCTACCACCGTAACCTACAACCGTCAGTTCGAGCAATCGAAGTGGAGTACGATGTGCTTGCCGATGAACGTCAATACGGCGATACTCACCACGATGAAGATGACCACTCGCGTCTATGAGTTCAAATATACCAAAGGCGATGAAGAATCGGGTCTGACCCTCTACTTTGCACAGGCCAAGACCTTGGAGGCAGGCAAAGGCTATATCGTCAATGCGAATGCCACGCTGGCGCAAAAGACTCAATTCGTATTCCCCAATGTAGTAATCAATACCGAAGCGGACATCAATTCAGGATTCGACTTGACCAATCTTGAAGGCTACAACACACAAGGCAATGTCTATTTAGTAGGTACGTTGCGTACAGGTCTTCTCGTCGGTTCTCAAACGGGCAATCGCTATATGGGACTCAAGAACAACAAGATCTACTATCCCAATGCCGAAGAGGGTACTAACCTGCGTGCCTATAGAGGTATCTTCCGCAGTTCGGTGGACATCAACGCCCAGAAGGTACGTATCGTAGTAGAAGGCGAGGATGGCGAACAAGTGAGCGAATTGGAAGTAGTGAATGGCGAGCTGCAAGAGAGAGCCGACACGCGCAAGTTCATCCGCAACGGCATTCTCTATATCGAGCGCAACGGCAGACTCTACACGGCGCAAGGCGCAGTAGTGGAGTAAGGAATGATGAATGAATTAAAGATTGAATTTTTGAATCCTTGAAATTTGAAAAATACAACTAATCTTTTATACTATGAAAAAACACTTTATTCTTGTTTTAACCGCCCTGTTCGGGCTAATCGGGCTGAACCCTGTTCGTGCCGATTATCCGACAGGCGCAGTACGAGGTGTATTCACGGTGGCTCGTGGTACGCAGGTCGTCTTTTCGCGCGGTAACTTGCAGTATCAGGCAAGCACGGGCGACTGGCAGTTCGCAACCAATCAGTACGACATAATAGGTGCCGGCAACGCCAATATCAGCGACAGCTATTCTGGCTATATCGACCTCTTCGGCTGGGGTACAGGCGGTACGCCTACCAAGACTGCTTGCTCCGACTGCTCCACTACGTTCCCCATAGTGGGTAATGACCCCGAAAACAAAGGGACGTGGGATAGTAACCGCCGCCGCGCAGCGATGGAGGACGACTACAACGACTTCATTGACTGGGGCAACAACGCCATCACCAATGGCGGCAACGTATCCGGTCAGTGGCGCACCCTCACCGCCGACGAGTGGGACTACGTGATACGTCTTCGCGACAAAGCGGCTATGCTTTTCAGTTTGGGTAAAGTGGCAGGCGTAAAGGGATTCATCCTTTTGCCCGATGAGTGGGAGTTGCCTTCTACGCTCACCTTTACGGATGCGCAGTCGGTAGGTATGGATATTTCTCAGGAAGGTTACTTTACCAATATCAACGAGAGCAACTTTGAGTTGAATGACTATACGGTGGCGCAATGGCAGTTGATGCAGAACAACGGTGCTGTTTTCCTTCCCGCAGCCGGCTCGCGTGCCGAAACGTTGTGTAACAACATAGGTCAATACGGCTATTATTGGTCCTCTACTGCCGACGAAGCGGCTTCGGCATTCAGTTTGAGTTTTACCGAGTCGATTGTAGCCCCGAAGGTAAGCGAACCTCGTGCTTCCGGACAGGCTGTCCGTTTGGTGGCTGATTATTCGGAAGGAGAGGAACCTACGGTAGAAGATGCAGAGGTGAATACGAATATGACCTACCGTCCGTTTACAATCAATGCAGATGGTGGTCAAATCTCGTTCTCACAAGGCAACTTACAGTATCAGGCTGCTCCGAACAAGGTATTCCGTTTTGCGGGCAAACAGACAGATTATATCGGCGAGGACAATAATAAATTAAAGACGAACTATACGGGCTGGATCGATCTGATGGCATACCCGACGGGCAATCTCAATTATCGTGACTATGGACCGGCTTTTGCTTGTTCGGCATGTGTGGAAACTGGTGGTGAGATGTCTGGCGATGACGAAAACGGCTTCGATTCTCCTACCCGTAGGAATTCCCCGATGAGCGATGACATACCCTTTACGGAATTCGGAGACAACACGATTCTCAATGCGGGCAATTATACATGGCGTACCCTGACGGCTAATGAATGGGGTTATCTGTTCCTCAATCGTAAAGATGCTGCCGATTTGTTTGGTTTCGCCACCGTAGATAATGTCAGAGGTGTGGTTATCCTGCCCGATGATTGGAGCTTACCCTCGGGCAGCACTTTTGTTCCCGCCTCTGAAAAGATGAACATAGCAGATGGTGATGTGTATGAATTGAAAGAAGGTGAGTCGGCTTATACGCTCAATACCTACTCTTCAACCGATATGTCGTGGCAAAAGATGGAAGCAGCGGGTGCTGTCTTTCTTCCTGCCGCCGGTTACCGTAAAGAAAGAGTAACAGCCGAATGGAACGAGTCAGGTTTCTATCTCTCTTCTACCGAAGTACCCGAAAAGAGTAGCGATATATTGCTGTTAAATTTCAAACAGACTACTTGCCAACCTAATTACTCTACTTCCAACTGGGAGTACGGATATGCCGTTCGTTTGGTAAGACCCTATTCGCCCGAAGAACCTGTTGTAGAGACTTATACCTTGACCGTTACGGTAAACGATGCAGAGGCAGGCAATGTCGAGATAAAGGATATGAACGATGAACCAATCGACCAGCCGGTTGAAGATTTGGAAGAGGGTGATAAAGTAACCTTGACTGCCGTTGAAGAATATGGTTTTGCGTTTGACAGATGGGAAGTAACAGGTACGGGCAGTTCGGTTTCCGATGAGGAGTCGCTAACCACTACCTTTACGATGGGTACATCCGACGCTACCGTTACGGCTCACTTCAAGAATATTCTGCATACGTTAGATGTAGTAGTAGTTCCTGTTGCAGGCGGAAGCGTATATATCAATTACGGAACAGCCGAGCAAGAGTTATACAGTGGTGAGAGTTTGGAAGAATGGGAACAGGTAACGATGACAGCCGTAGCCAACGATGATTATACGTTTACGGGTTGGTCTATCGGGGATGAGATTGTTTCAACAGAGGTTGAATATAAATTCACAATGGAAACAACAGATGTAACCCTGCATGCAAAATTCTCAGAGATAATCGATGAACCGGAAACACATACATTGACAATCGTAATCAATCCTGCTGAAGGCGGTTCTGTAGGTCAAGATGGTGTACCCTTTACCGAGTACACATTCGAAATGCAGGAAGACGAAACAAAGCAGCTGATTGCTACGAATGCAACCGACTATCAATTTGCAGGTTGGGAAATAACAGAGGGAGACGGAACGCTATCTGATTTAGAGGATGATGTTACCACATTCACAATGGGTACAACGAATACTACCGTGACCGCCAAATTCGAAGAATTGTACAGAGTGACGATAGGTGTTAGTCCGGAAGCAGGGGATAACAAAGTGATTTTAGGCGGGGTATATACAATAAGTGATTATATGCATCTGTCTGTGGTCAAAAATGCCGTGTTGGATCTTGAAGCGCAAACGGATGCTAATTATGTGTTTGTCGGTTGGGAACAGGAAATTGGTGACGTTACTTCCATAATAGGGACAGATTATATTTTGCACTATACTGTTACCGAAAATGCCGCCGCTATTGTAGCAAAATATGAGCGACTCTATACCCTGAATGTTACTGTCTATCCTGAAGCAGGCGGCGTGGTTAAGGTCAATGCGGATGATTTGGCACAAGCTTCATATAAGATGAAGAAGGGAGACACCCAAACCCTGATAGCCGAAGCAGCAGGTGATTACACGTTTACGGGTTGGTATATCGGGGATGAGATTGTTTCCACAGAGGTTGAATATACATTCCCAATGGGAACAACAGATGTTACCCTTAAGGCTGTCTTTGTAGCGGAACACGTTCATAACTGGGGCGAGGTGACCTATGCTTGGAGTGCTGATAATTTGCAATGCACGGCTACGCGTATCTGCCTCGATGATGCAAGTCATATCGAAACAGAAACGGTCAATGCTACTATGACTACGGAAGTTACCAAAGAGGCTACGTGTGAAGAAGAAGGTGAAGAAACCGATACCTATACGGCAATCTTCGAGAACGAAGTATTTGGAACGCAAACAAAGCAAATCAAGAGACCTATCATCGCGTTGGGTCATAAGTCGCCTGTCTATACGTGGAGTGCCGATTATACAACCTGTACGGCTGTTCGTGAGTGCGAACACGTGGCTGCGCATAATATTTCTGAGACGGTAAACGCTACGGTAACGACGGTGGGCGGAAGCCTGAAGATTTATACTGCCGTCTTTACCAATCAGCTGTTTGAAGAGCAGGAGAAAACTTGCGTAACGATGTCGGAGTACGGATTCCTGTCCTTGTATGCTGACAAGGCTTATATCCCGACAGGCGGGCTGACAACCATTATCTATACGGGTATGGAAGGACGAAACCTAATCACTCAGTCGCTGACGCTTATCCCTGCCTATACGGGCGTATTCTTCATCGGTGAGGCTAACAAAACGTATGAACTGGTAGAAACAATCACCGACGTAACTTATCCCGAAAATATGCTTCACGGTACGTTGAGCGACCAACCTATTCCTGACAACGGACAGGTTCACTACATCTTGTCTCGTCTCGAGAGTACGAACAAGGGCGGCCTGTATTGGCCCGCAAATACGAATAGAGGTGTAGGCACCTTTACCAATCATGCCGGCAAGGCTTACCTTGAGATTCCTGTTTCTTCAGGCGTGGCACCGCGCTACTTTACGATGCGTGGTGAGGCTTGTGAGGAAATAACGGCAGTGGGCGAAACGCAGGCTGACGGCGATGGCAAGTACTACGACGTACTTGGTCGCGAAGTGCGTGAGCCGCAACCGCAACATATCTATATACATAACGGACAAAAAGTCCTCTATGGCGAATAAACGATAATGATATGGAATAGAAAAATCCCCCGCTCCGTCAAGTGGGGGATTTTTTCGCCGTAATTTGTATAAATGAGATAATTGCTATACATTTGCCGCCGTTTTCGCAAAATAACGAACCTTAAATTTCAAAACGATATGTTCAGCGGAATAGTAGAAAAGATGGCGCAGGTAGTGCGCATAGAGAAAGAACAAGGGAATAAGCATTTTACGCTCCGTAATCCGTTCTTGGAAGACGGTCTGTCGGCGGACAAATTGACCATCGACCAGTCCATTTCCCATAACGGTGTGTGTCTGACCGTAGTGCGCAACGAAGGCGACCTGTACACCGTTACGGCGATGCAGGAAACGCTGCGGCTCACTAATTTAGACCTGCTTAAAGAGGGCGATTGGGTCAATCTGGAGCGCGCTATGTCGATGGATAAACTGCTTGATGGTCATATTGTACAAGGACACGTGGATCAGATGGCAGAATGTATCGAGGTCAAAGAAACGGACGGCAGTTGGTACTACCGTTTCCGCTACGACAGCAGCGAGGAGATGATACGGCGTGGCTATTTCTGCGTGGACAAAGGCTCGGTGAGCATCAACGGCGTGAGCTTGACGGTATGCGACCCCGATGTAAAGGACGGCAAAGGGTATGTCAGCGTATGTATCATCCCATATACCTACCAAGTTACTAATTTCCAATATATTCAGCCCGGTACGATGGTCAATATTGAGTTTGACATCATCGGTAAGTACCTTGCTCGAATGAACCATTTGCTCAAGTAATCGCGTTTTTTATGAATCGGACGTGCTAAAAGTCTGCATTTTGTAGTACTTTTGTCGCGTCAAAAGAAATAATTTTTTCCCTATGAATGATGTAAGTTTTCAGTTAGGTGTCCAAGTGGCGGGCGTAATGCAGCAGTATGGCATTCCGCAGTTGGACTATGAAGCGTTCCGTCGTGGTGTAGAGCAGACGCTTGCCGCAGCGAAGAGCGCTAAAGCCGATGGCGAGAAGTTCCTTGCCGACAATGCCAAGCGCGCCGAAGTCAAAACAACGCCGTCCGGCTTGCAGTACGAAGTCATCGAGGCAACGCTCGGACAGAAACCCAAAGCCACCGACACGGTCAAAGTGCACTACGAAGGTACGCTCATTGACGGCACGGTCTTTGACAGCAGTTACAGGCGCGGTGAACCGATTAAGTTCGGCTTGAACCAAGTGATCAAGGGCTGGACAGAAGGTCTGCAACTGATGTCTGTCGGCTCGAAGTACAAACTCTATATCCCTTACCAACTCGCCTACGGCGAGGCGGGTGCAGGCGGCAGTATCCCTCCTTATGCGGCACTCATCTTCACCGTTGAATTGTTGGGTATCGAGTAATCAATTATGTACCTGAAAGAGAAAATAATTTAACATAATAACAACCAAAACAACAATGAAAAAGACAATCTATTTGTTCATAGCCGCAGTGCTGATGGTCAGTTGCGGCAGTTCGTACAAAGCCAAAGACGCTGTACTGAACGACATGCAGGACTCCGTTAACTTTGCGCTCGGCTATGTCAACGGCGCGATGCTCAAGATGCAGCAACTTCAAGAAGACAGCAGCGATGCCGTTATAGCAGAGTTCGCCGATGCACTCCAACGCGGTTATGACGGTAAGGTGGAACAACTGAGCGAGGTAGCTTCCATCGGTAGAAATATCGGTATGGCTATCAAGTCGTTTGAGAAAAACGGCTTGGCAGAAAACAAGTCTTGGCAACTCAACGAGAAAATCGTTTTCCAAGGACTCGTTAATGGTCTGAACGAAGACACCACCGTAATGACTAACGAAACGGCAAGACAGTTCTTCCAATCTCAATACCAAGCTTCGATGATGGCTGGCGACTCGGTCATTGCAGCCAAAGCAGTTCGTGCCCAATGCCCCGACAAGGTTAAGACCATCGAACTGAAGAACTTTACAGACAGTATCAACTATGCTTTCGGTCTGATGAACGGCAGCGAGATTAAGAACTATGTCCTGACCTCCGATTCGACCGGCGCAGAGCAGAAAGAGTTTATCAAACAAGTTAACAAAGCCCTCAAACTGAAGGTTAAGAACCCGCAGTTGATGAATATGGGTGAACAGATCGGTAAGACGATTCGCGAGCAAGATTCCATAGGCTTAATTGGTGAGCCGAAACTGGATACGCGCTTCCCGCTTATCAAGCAAGGTTTTATCAACGGAATGTATGGTCACGACACGCAGTTTGACCAACAGAGTGCTGGCGAGTATATCCAAACAACCGTCAATTTTGTTAAGTATGGCGACACTAAAGGTGAAGGTGAGCGTTTCCTCGAAGCCAACAAATTGAAGGAGGGTATTCAGGTGACTGAGAGCGGTTTGCAATACGAAGTGCTGACTATGGGCAAAGGTCCCCAACCCCAAGCTACCGACAAGGTGAAAGTACACTACCACGGTACGCTGATTGACGGCACTGTATTTGACAGCAGCGTGGAGCGCGGTGAACCCGCCGAGTTCGGACTGAATCAGGTCATCAAAGGTTGGACGGAAGGTCTGCAACTGATGCCCGTCGGCTCCAAGTTCCGCTTCTATATCCCGCAGGAATTAGGCTACGGCGAACGTGCTACCGGCAAGATACCGCCTTATAGCACCCTCATTTTCGATGTAGAGTTGCTGGATATTGTGAAAGAAAAAGCAACTCCTGCTAATTTGCAAGCGGTGAAGCCCATTAGCGAGAGAGAGTTAAGACGTAATTGATGAAACATTCGCTGATGTAGCGACAATGGGAATCATAGCACGACAATCGTTACGAGGCACTATCGCCACATACATAGGCGTGGCGATAGGTTTCGTAACGACTTTTTTTGTGCTAACGCGCTTCCTGACCGCCGAAGAAATAGGTTTGGCGCGCGTACTTATTGACTCTGCAACCCTTTTGGTCGGCTTGGCGCAGTTGGGTAGTACATCTGCCATTATTCGTTTTTTCCCCTACTTCAAAAGCAAGGACGACACCTCGCACCACGGTTTTTTCTTTTGGACACTCATAGTGCCATTAGTGGGATTCGTTCTGTTCGCGCTCGTTTTTTGGCTCTGCCGCACGCCGATTGAGCAGTGGTTCGGCGAGAAGTCGCCCCTTTTTGTCGATTACTACTATTTTGTCCTGCCGTTGGCTTTCTTTATGCTCTACGAAACGGTGTTCGAGAGCAATGCCAACGTGCTGATGCGTATCGTGGTGCCGCGTGCCGTGCGCGAAGTAGGTGTTCGTATAGGGCTGTTGGTGTCCTATCTTCTGTATGCGTTTCGGGTGCTGTCGATGGACGGCTTTGTGGTGGCTCTCTGTGTTACGTATGCAACGGCAAGCCTGATAAATATAGTCTATGTATGTCGGATAGGGAAGATACGTTTTCGCCCGGATATGCCTTTCTTGCAGGCTAATTTGCCTTTGGTCAAGTCGTATGTCCGTTATATGGTATTTTTGGTGCTGTCCGCTTTGGCTTCTGTGTTTGCGCCGATGCTCTCGTCCTTCTTCGTAACGGCTAAGATGGGGTTGAGTTTTACGGGTATTTTTGCCATTGCCACGTATATGGCGGTGATGGTATCTATCCCGTATCGTTCGCTTACAGCCATTGCTTCGCCGCAATTGGCCTCTGCCCTCAAGGAGCAGAACAACGCGGAGGCGCAGCATCTGATGCAGCAGGTTACCAACTCGATGCTACTCATTGGAAGTCTTATTTTCTTGCTGATATGGGTCAATATAGACCTCATTTTCCATATCCTGCCCAATGGTGAGACGTATGCCGTGGCGCGGCAGACGGTATTCTTATTAGGTCTGACGCAACTGCTGTTGGCTACGGTGCAAGTGTCGGTGACGGCTCTGACGTATGGTCGTTACTACGGCTATACGTTGCTCTTTTCGTTAGTGCTGACCTTGGCTGCCGTTCTGCTCAATAATTACCTTATACCGCTTTACGGTATGGAAGGTTCGGCTTGGAGCAATCTGCTCTCGTATGTGTTGTACAGCGCGTTAGTGCTGGGCGTGGTAGGCGGTAAGATGCGCCTGTTGCCTTTCTGTCGCACGGAGGGACGAACACTCGGGTTGATGACATTTGTGTTGGTAATCAATTTTCTATGGACTCGTTTTCTGCCTGTGGATAATGTGTGGTTGAGCAGTCTATTGCGTAGCGTAGTGTTGATAGGCGGTTTTTGTGTGATAGCGTATAAAGGTCAATTCTCGGAGGAAATCAATGCGTTACTTCGTTCGCTTTTCATACGTAGGCACTGAGTATCACGGCTCGCAAGTACAGCCGAACGGCGTGACGGTGCAGGAGGTGATGGAACGCGCTTTTGCCACCTTGTTGCGTTGTGCGGTCCCGCTTACCTTTGCCGGTCGCACCGATGCCGGTGTGCATGCCCGTGAGATGTGGGCGCATTTTGATTGGAACGTTGATGGTGAAGAGGCTATACGTCCGCTTCCTCCGCTGACTCAACTGACGGCGCGATTGAATAGTTTATTGCCCGCATCGATTGCCGTCCGGCAGATTGTGTCTGTTCTCGCTGATGCCCACGCGCGTTATAGTGCCACGGCAAGGCGGTACGAGTATTGTATTACAGATCGTAAAGACCCATTCACTGTAGGACGTGCCGCACGAGTGGCTCCCGGATTGGATATGACTGCTATGAACGAAGCGGCACAGTTGCTTTTAGGCAGACACGATTTTGCATCCTTCTGCAAAGTGCATACGGATGTAAAAACTACGTTCTGTACTGTCAGTCAAGCCGTATGGAAACCGATGGATGACGGGCAAGCCGTCTTCACGATTGAAGCGGATCGGTTCTTGCGCAATATGGTGCGAGCCGTTGTCGGTACGCTCTTTGAGGTAGGTCGCGGACGAATGACCATTGGGCAGTTCGCCGATGTGATTACAGCCAAGAATCGTTCAGCAGCGGGACAGTCGGCTCCTGCAGAGGGGCTATATTTGGTTCGGGTGGCATATCCGAATACCCTGTTTAATATCGTATGAGGAAAACGTTGCGCATAGTGGGAGTTTGTTTGTTGCTTCTCTGCTTGTCGGTCGGCGTAGCGGTGGGACTGTTTATGCGTAGCGGTCGCGTACAAACGGCTGTAACGCAACTGCTCACAGAGCGACTCGCATCCCGCTTGGGAGCTGATATTCAAGTAGGACGCGTTAAGTTCCGATTCCTCAATCGCCTGCGCTTGGAGAATGTGTATATGAGTGACCGGCAGGGCGATACACTCCTTTTTGTGCCGCAGTTGGATATTCGCTTTAATCCGATGGCTCTACAGAAAAAGGAATTGGATTTTACCTCCGTCTATTTAGGCAATCCGTATATATCGTTGTGGCAGGACACGTGCGGCAACAACTACGATTTTCTTTTGGACGCGTTCTCATCCGATAATCCGAACCAACCCTTAGAGATGCCGCTTCGTGTACGCAATGTGGCTATCCTCGGAGCGCAGATGCGGTATAATTATCTGCCCGGACAATACGATGTCAGGGTCGAACCCATGGACTTGCTATTGCGCTTACCCATAGTTTCTACTGACAGTTTGCAGGCTACGATTGAAAAATTGTCCGTACGGGCAAGACTGCAAGGGATGGATGCTGCCGTAGCGGCTTCTTTCCGAGGGTCGCTCGATTCGCTGCAGGCGGAGCAGATACGTTTCTCGTACCGCAATCGCCCCATTCTGGTAGGTCAGTTTAAGGTTCATAACCCGTTGCGTCCCGCTGAATTACAAGTCGGAGTGGAATGTCAAGACTTGTATTGCAACTACTCGCTCTTGCAGGATCTTCTGTCCGATTTTCTGCATCGTCCCGTTTTATTGCCGAAAGAGTTGGCGCATTTGGGGGAGGTACATTATCGCGGTCATATTGGCGGACGCTTGGATAACCTTGCCCTTCGCGGGGCGTTCAGGACGGCTATAGGTTCTATTTCCACCCATGCGCGGCTGCATACGGACACAACCTTTGCCGATATTCGTTTCACAGGCGAGGTGGGTACACAGCACTTGCGTCTTCATCAGTTGCTGCCCGAAGTTCCCGTTGGCGACCTTTCGATGCAGAGTAACGTCAATGTCCGCTATCGGGTTAATATGCCTTTAGAAGCGCAAGGTACGGTGGACGTGCAAAGCATCGTTTTCAAAGGCTATGAATACCGCGATTGGCAGTTGCAAGCCTTACTGAAAGACAACCATCTGCAAGCCGATGTGATGTCCGCTGATCCGAACGCGGACCTTTCCTTGCAGGCGATACTGCATTTAGATAGTCTTCGCCCTTCTTTGGAAGCGCGTCTGCGGCTGAATCATCTGCGGCTCGGCAATCTGGGTTTGCTGCACAATGTACAAGACCAAGACCTACGATTGCAAGCCGCTTTGCATCTTTCTACCGAAGGCGAAAAAAGTACGTGGTCAGACCATCTGAACGGCGAGTTGAAGATTGACTCGTTCGCTCTGTCCAACTTCGGTCATCGACTTGCTATGCAGGAAATATCCGTTCAGATGATCAATAATGCGCGTACGAACAGCCTTCATTTCCTTTCGGACTTTGTCAATACGCATATAGAGGGTCAGTTCCGTTGGTCCACATTGCCTTATACGCTCTATGAATATGCCTACGCGCTTTTCCCGCGTATGATGAATAAGCCGCCGCGTGAGCATCAACCCAACGACTTGGATTTCTACTGCTACGTACATAATGCCGACAGTATTATTCGCACACTGACAAGTAATGCAATACGCCTGCCGCAGCGGCAGACGATGAAAGGGTTTATCCACGAGTCGAAGAACGAGCAGGGCGTGCAACTTTTTGTACCTTCGGTGGTTCGCGGTAAGTTGGAAATGAAGGATATAACCCTCTCTATGGTGCAGCAGGCGGATAAAGCCACGCTGGCTCTTTCGGCGGTGCAGCATCCGATACTCAGCGATTCGACCCGACTGATAGTTTCCGATACGGAGGCTTCTTTTCTGGCGGATGCAGGGCGTGATTCGGTCTATCTGACTTGTCGTTTCTCCGATGTCGATGCCGATAAGCCTACGGCGGAGATACAGGTGCAGTCGCATTGGGATCGCTATGCCGGCAAGCCTTTTGTGGGGGTACATATCTTGCCTTCCACCTTCATTTTACGCGATTCCCTATGGTCGCTCAGCGATGCGTATATCGATTATGTGGCAGCCGATACAGCCGTTAAGGTGCGAGGGTTTGATTTATCCGGTCGTTCGCAGTATATCCGCGCCAACGGTGTGGCATCGAAACGGATGACCGATTCCGTTCGCGTGGATATGCGCAATGTCAGTCTCGGATACGTTATGCGCAACTTTGACCTTGAGCGGGTCATCTCGGCGGATGGACGTATGACGGGGTGGGTAACGCTCTATTCGCTCCTTTCTTCGCCTATGTTAGAAGCCAAGTTGCATCTGCCTGAAGCCTATCTCAATCATACGTTATTGGGCGAATTGGATGCCACTGCCTCGCTTGACCGCGCTAATAATCAGGTACTCATAGGTGGTATAGCACGCCAGGACAACCGAACGATTGTGGATCTGAAGGGAAAAGTCGTTCCTGCCAACAAGTACTGGGAACTGAGTATGCAGTTAGATTCGACCGACCTGAATTTAGTCAATCACTGGACGCACCGTATCCTATCCGATGTCGGCGGCAGAGGCTATGGTTGGTTAGGGGTTTATGGTCGTCACCACGAAGCGTGGGTGCGTGCCCGCCTGTTCGGAAAGGATGCCCACCTCACCGTTCCGGCTACTAATGTCCGTTATACGTTTACTGATTCGGTTTTGATTGACACTACCTATATCGCTTTCCCGCATATCAGCGTGCGCGATGACGATGGGCATAGAGGTACGTTAGACGGTATAGTAACTCATAGCGGCTTCAAGGATTTTGCGTACGACTTGCGTATGAATGTCCGCGATATGATGGTTCTCAACATTCCCTATCAGCCACAACAGCGCGTCTATGGTAAAGTCTATGCCACAGGCGATGCCCGTCTCTACGGCGATGAGCACATTGGTACGCGATTGGATGCCAATGCCGTAACGCGCGGTAAGTCGGACTTCTATTTCAATACGGGTGTGGCTTCCGAGGCGGCTGACAATAGTTTTATTGACTTTGTGGCGAGCGAAGAAGATGAAGCCGATTCACAGACAATACAACCATCTGCGCCACCAACCAATCCGTTCCTTATGAATCTCAACCTTGATGTAACGCCTGCCGCTACGGTTCATCTGCGCTTCGACTCGCGCACGGGCGATGGTATATCCGGCAAAGGGGACGGCAACCTGCGTATGAGGTGGGATGCATCGCGAGGTGATGTGCAACTCTTCGGAACTTACACGTTGCAGCAAGGACTCTTTTCCTATACCGTGGCTAATATCATACGCCGTGATTTCCGTATAGCCGAGGGTTCAACGATTATTTGGAGCGGCAATCCCGTAGCTCCTATGTTAGATGTGACGGCGCAATATGGCGTTACAGCATCGTTGCGCGACCTATTCGGCAACGATGTGTCGCAGCTAACCACCAACCGCACCTCCGTGCCGGTCGAATGTATTATCTTCCTGACCGACCGCTTGACGAATCCGACCCTTCGTTTCGGTATCGAATTGCCCCATTCAGACGAAACGGTTGCCTCGCAGGTCAAGTCCGTCATCAATACCGACGAGATGTTGATGCGGCAGGTCATCTATCTGCTGGTATTCAATCGTTTCTTCACGCCCGAGTATATGCAAAGCACATCGTCAGGCGTGAATGATACCTATTCGCTCTTGTCCTCAACCGTAACGGGACAAATCAACTCATGGCTATCGCGCTTGACGGATAGGGTGACTATCGGGTTCAATTTCCGAACCGATGGCGAAGGTTCGTCCGCTTCGCAAGAGTATGAAACGCAATTCCAAATACGACCTATCAGCCGACTCAGTATTAACGGCAATGTGGGCTATCGCTACAACGACTTGAGCAACCGTCCATTCTTCGGTGATGTGGACGTAGAGTACGAACTGACCGAGGACGGCAAACTGCGTATCAAGGGCTTTACCCATACCGTGGATAAGTATTCGCTCAAGCAGGCGAATACGGTACAAGGGTTTGGTCTGATTTATCGCCACGACTTCAACTGGGGCGATGCCAAACGTAAAGCCGCTGCCAAACGCCGTCAAAAACGAGAGCGTAAAGATAATCCGCAGAATGAACCTCGTTAGGGGAAGTAAAGCGCGTAACTAAAAATATCTAACAGAATGTTAATCAAATGTTTCTCTGCTGCCGTTCAAGGCATACGTGCCGAAGTGGTTACCGTAGAAATGCACGCTGTGTCAGGGTCTGATTTTGTGTTGGTAGGTCTGCCGGATACGGCTGTGAAGGAAAGCCGCGACCGAATCCGCTCCGCCCTGCAAGTCAATGGCTTTTCTCTGCCGGTTAAGCAGCTGACGGTCAATATGGCACCTGCCGACTTACGAAAGGAGGGTACAGGTTTCGACTTGCCTTTGGCTATCGGTATTCTTTGTGTAGGCGAACATCTGAAGACCACACTGTTGGAGTGTTATCTGCTGCTTGGCGAGCTGTCGTTAGACGGCAAGTTGCAGCCTGTTCACGGCGTGTTGCCGGTGGCGCTATGCGCCAAGCGAAACGGTTTTCGCGGCATCATCGTACCCGCTGAGAACGCACCTGAAGCCGCCGTGGTGGAAGGATTGGAGGTCATACCGGCGGTAACGTTGATGGAGGTGGTGCGCTTTTTGCGAGAGGAACAAGTGATTGAGCCTATGTCCGTTAATCTTGAAGAAGAGTTTCTGCGCAATAGTTATACAGCCGATCAGGATATGGCGGACATACGCGGTCAGTACGAGATGCGCCGTGCTATGGAAGTGGCGGCGGCAGGAGGACATAATATGTTGATGGTAGGGCCTCCCGGGTCGGGGAAGTCAATGCTTGCCAAGCGTTTGCCCACTATCCTGCCTCCCTTGACCTTGGACGAGGCATTGGAAACGACTGCTATCCACTCTGTGGCGGGGCTACTGCCGCCGAATCAAGCCCTTGTTTCCGCTCGACCTTTCCGCTCTCCGCATCATACGGTAACCGATGTGGCACTTATAGGCGGTGGCAATAACCCGCGCCCGGGTGAAATCAGTTTGGCGCACAACGGCGTACTCTTTTTAGACGAAGTGCCTGAATACAAGCGGGCTACATTAGAAGTCTTGCGTCAGCCGTTGGAAGACAGACATATCGTGGTGGCTCGTCAGAAGCAGACGGTCGATTATCCGGCTTCTTTTATGTTGGTGGCGGCTATGAACCCCTGTCCTTGCGGGCATTACGGCGATTCGCAACACGTATGCACCTGCACACCCGCGCAGATTCAGCGTTACAAGAGCCGCATCTCCGGTCCGTTGCTCGACCGTATTGATATACAGTGCTATGTGCAAGCTGTTCCTTTTGATGTACTGCATAAGCAAGAACCCGGAGAATCAAGTGCCGTGGTTCGTGAGCGGGTTATGAAAGCCCGCCACATTCAACAAGCGCGTTTTCAAGGCACGTCCATCTACTGCAACGCACAAATGACTGCCAAGATGGTCAGGCAGTACTGCACATTGGACGCGGCAGGATCTGCGCTGTTGGAGCAAGCCATCACAAAAAACGGTCTGTCGGCTCGCGCCTACGACCGTATTCTGAAAGTGGCTCGCACTATTGCTGACCTTGAAGGAAGCGAACGGATTGAATCAACCCACATCTGGGAAGCTATCAACTACCGCGTACTTGACAAGAACAACTGGACGGATTTTTAGTCTTTCTTATAATCTTGGTGGGAAATCTGCCCGCATACTACGCCGGCGGAAGCGTCCCGTTGTCCACCACCTCCGTGGAGAAGTACATCCTCAAGACAATCATTACGATGATTATTTGGGCTGCCAATATGATGGGAAGCAGCACTTTAAACTCCTTGTGATGCCGCTTGTGGCGGAAAAAGAGCATACCTAATATCTCTCCGATACTGCCGCCCAATACGGCAAAGGTAAGAAAAGTATGCGAACTGATACCGTGTGCGTGGTGATGTCGCTTATGCTCCTGCTTGTCCACGTAGAACATAATCAGCGTTACTACGTTAATAAAAATAATGTAAATCAGGACGATATATAAATCCTTGGTCATAAATAGGTAGTGTTTTATGCTTTCGTTTGATGTTTCGTTTGAAGGTAATCGCGAATGGCTGCTGCGGCTTTTCTGCCGTCTGACATAGCGAGGATGACCGTAGCACCTCCACGTACTATATCGCCGCCTGCAAAGAGGGTAGGGATGGAGGATTGCAACGTTTCTTCCGCCACTTCTATTGTTCCTTTCTTACTGATGTTCAGACCTTCTACCGATTGAGGAATAATCGGATTGGGAGATACACCTACCGCCACGATAACCAAGTCCGCTTCTATGGTTACGGTCTGTCCCTCCACAGGAACAGGACTTCGTCTGCCCGATTCGTCCGGCTCGCCGAGGGTCATCACTTGCAAAACAGCCTCCTTGACTCGTCCTTGCTCGTCAGCGTGATAGGCTATGGGATTATGGAGCGTGAGGAACTCAATGCCTTCCTCTTTGGCGTGCCGTACCTCTTCGATACGGGCGGGCATCTCCTCTTCGCTGCGCCGATAGATAATCGTAGCGCGTTCTGCACCCAACCGTTTGGCAGTGCGCACAGCGTCCATCGCCGTATTGCCGCCGCCTATTACGGCTACTTTTTTGCCGTATAGCAAGGGTGTGTCGCTCTCTTCAGATGAAGCATCCATCAAATTGACGCGCGTCAGGTATTCGTTGCACGACAGCACGCCGTTCAAGTTCTCGCCCTCTATGCCCATAAAACGCGGCAGACCGGCTCCCGAACCTACAAAGACGGCTTCGTACCCCATCTCGTAGAGGTCGTCTATGGTGAGCGTCTTGCCGATGATGGTGTCCGCCTCAAACCATACCCCTTGGTGCTGCAAAGCCGCTATCTCTTTGTCCACGATGCGGTTGGGAAGACGAAACTCGGGGATTCCGTATTTGAGTACGCCGCCTATTTCGTGTAATGCTTCGAAGACGGTTACGTCATATCCCCACTTGGCAAGGTCGCCTGCGCAACTTAATCCGGCAGGTCCGCTGCCTACTACTGCCACTTTAATGCCTTGTTTCTGTTCGGTAACCACCTGTGTGTCCGTGGCGTGGTCGGCAGCAAAACGCTCCAAGTAACCGATGGCGACTGCTTCGTGTCCCATCTTACGGTGGATGCAATGTGCTTCACACTGTTTCTCTTGCGGGCAGACGCGCCCGCAAACAGCAGGCAGTGAACTCGACTCGCGAATGACCGCAGCTGCTTTGTTAATCTCGCCTTGCTCAATATATTTGATGAATCGGGGTATTTCGATATGTACAGGACAGCCTTCTACGCAGGTCGGATTCTTACAGTTGAGGCATCGGTGCGCCTCGGTCAGAGCCTGCTCGTAACGAAGTCCCTGATTGACTTCCTCGTGCAGCGAGCGGATACGTACCTCGGCGGGCAACTCCGGCATCTTCACTCTCGGAATAGCTGCGCGCTCTTTTGCCGTCAGCGGCTGTTGTTGCTGCTTGTATTGTTCGTAGGCAATGGCTTCTTCCGGCTTGTAGGAACGCAAACGGCTAAGCAGTTCATCAAAATCGACTTGATGGGCATCAAACTCCGGTCCGTCCACGCAGACGAAACGCGTTTTCCCGCCTACCGTCACGCGGCAGGCACCGCACATCCCCGTGCCGTCCACCATAATCGTGTTCAGACTCGCTTCAGTAGGGATGTGGTATTTGGCGGTGGTCAGTGCCACGAATTTCATCATTATGGCAGGACCGATGGTAACGCACTTATCGACCTTCTCGCGTTGAGCCACCTGCTCCACGCCGACGGTTACCACACCTTTCTGCCCCATCGATCCGTCGTCGGTCATTACGATAACCTCGTCCGAACATTGTTCCAATTCGTCTTTAAGGATGATGAGTTCTGCCGTGCGGGCTGCTAACACCGTTATGACGCGGTTGCCCGCCCGCTTAAGAGCCTGCGCGATAGGCAGCATCGGGGCTGCACCCACGCCGCCGCAAGCGCACACCACCGTGCCGAAATGACGGATGTCGGTGGCTTTGCCCAACGGACCTACTACATCGTGGAGGTATTCACCCGCCTCTTTTTGGCAGAGTTTGGCACTGCTGACCCCCACGTTCTGAACGACAAGCGTGATAGTTCCTTTGTCGGTATCGGCATCGGATATGGTAAGCGGCATACGCTCGGAGCGGTCGTCCACACGGACGATGACAAAATGTCCTGCTCTGCGCGAGCGCGCAATTCGCGGGGCTTCCACTTCAATCTGCGCCACCTGCGGAGAGAAAAATCGTTTCCGAATAATCTTATACATAACGTATCGGATTAGGAGTCCTGCGCAAAACGGCTATCAGAAATACTTGACCGTTTCGCCCTGAATAGAGGTAAGCAGGTTGTTAGCAAGACGGCTGGCACCGAAGCGGAAACTTCGGTTGTTGAGCCAGTCCTGCCCCAATATCTCTTTGACAATGGTGTAGTGAGCCACAGCTTCGTCTGTCGTGCTTACGCCGCCGGCAGGTTTGAAGCATACTTTCTGACCTGTTTTTTCTTTCCATTCGCGTATGGCAAGGCACATAACGTAACTTGCTTCCGGCGTGGCGTTGACGGTTATCTTGCCCGTAGAGGTCTTAATGAAGTCTGCTCCTGATGCCATAGCCAAGATGGCGGCACGGTAGATATTCTGAGCTGACTGCAACGCACCCGTCTCTAAAATGACTTTCAAGTGGGCATTGCCGATGGCGGCTTTGATTTCGCTTATTTCGTCTGCCACTTCTTCGTAGCGTTGTTCGAGGAACTTACCAACCGGCAAAACGATGTCTATTTCCGTAGCTCCCTCTTTGACTGCCAATGCGGCTTCGGCTATCTTAACCTCAAGGAACGTCTGCGAAGCGGGAAAACCGCCTGCCACGGCGGCTATACCTATGTTAGCGGCTGTCAGCGTTTCTTTTACCGTCTCTACCATTGCCGGATAGACACATATAGCCGCCACGTTTTTCAGGTTGGGGAAATGTTGCGGGAACTCATTCACGCATGTTGCCATACGGCTTACTTTTTCCTTTGTGTCGTCCACGTTGAGCGTCGTGAGGTCTATCTGACTCAAACACTGTGCCCATACTTGTGGGTGGTTGTTTTCTGCTTGGTGTGCTTGCAGCAATTCGGCTGTGGCTTGCTTAACTTGTTCATCGCTCATCGAAAAAGGATAAGCTGCAAACAGTTCTTCAAATTTATTCATATCTTTGTTTGATTACTCATTTGTTATCGATTGTTCTTTCTTATCAGAGAGTCTGCCCATAATGGTTTCGTTGCCGTGAACGAGGTCGCCCACCTCCACGTCCATCTCCGTGTTCAGCGGCAGGTACATATCTACGCGCGACCCTAACTTGATGAAGCCCATGTGTTGGTTACGTTTGACTTCCATTCCGGGTTTGGCATAAGTTACGATGCGCCGTGCCATTGCGCCTGCCACTTGGCGGACGGCTATTTGCGTACCATTGGCGTGCTGCAAGACCACTAAGCTGCGCTCGTTCTCCGTGGACGATTTAGGCAGCCAAGCCCCTTTATGGCGGCCTTTCTGATGGCTGCTGACTAACACTTTGCCCTCTATCGGATACCAGTTGGCGTGGACGTTGAAGGGCGACATAAAGATACTTACTTGCAGGCGCTCTTCGTGAAAATACTCGGTTTCCATTACCGGTTCAATGACTACCACGTGCCCATCGGCAGGGGCAATCAGGTAGTTCGGGTCATCCACTTCGATGACCCGCATCGGATTGCGGAAAAAATACGTGATGAATACGATAATAAGTACGGACAGAAGCAGGGTTATAGCAAACAGCCAATGTGCCGTGTAGCAGAATGTTACGGCATTGATAGCGATTAGAATAAGATACGTGATAAGGAGCATTCGCCTTCCTTCGCGGTGGATATGCGTTTTCATACCGCGTCTCCTTTCTCCCATTCTTCGTATGGGAACTGCGCTAACATATCCGCTGCCTGATTCAGACCGTCTTGCAGTTTCTTCTCCACCATCATACGGAACATAAAAGGAATCTCGGCATCCAACGTTACCTTGATGCGTGTGTCTTGCGGTGCAACTTGTTTCATCTGAATCCACATCGTAACGGCTATCGGACTATTCTCTACGCCGTATTTGACTACTTTCTCTTCTTCCTTGTCCGCAATGAAAACGCCGATTTTCTGTCCTAATCCGTTCACCTTGATGCGAACGTAATCTTCTTCTATTTCCAACTCTTGTATCTTGTCTTGCGGAATCATATTGCGCACCCGCTCAAAACTCTTCAGGTTGCTCAATACGTGGTAAATGCTTTTCGCGCTGCAAGCTGATTGCGTGATGTGGCTCTCGTATTTCATACTGCAATTCTTTTTCAGAAAGTCGCAAAAGTACTATCAAATAGGCAGTTTACAAAATTTTTTACCATTTTTTCTCGTAGTACGTGTTTGTTCGCGGCGAAAGAAACCATTTCAAGGGGACGCGAGCCAAATAGATGGAGGCTTTCGGAGTGGCGTGCCGCGAGTAGTATGTGACCCATAACTCGTTACCAACCACTAACATACCCGGGTAACTATTGTCGTCTCCGCCGGAAGGTAACAGACATACTTCCTCAAACTTGCCGTCCGGCTTTCCTTTTAGCAGCATCATTTTTTCTGAGCCGTATAGCGAACGCGTCCCAACTGCCAACGTGGTGTCATTCAGTACGAGGTAATCCGGTCCGCCTAAAATCAGGTTCGTTTCTGTCCATTCCCACTCGGTGTAAGGCGGACGGCTCACACCCCACATTCCGTGTTTGTTGCCCTGCTCAGTGCGTACCAGCATGGTCATTGTCCCGTCCGATAGAAAACGAATGGTGGTCTCGTTCGGGAAACGGTCTAATCCGAGTTCTGTAATCAGTTCATAGTGAATGCCATCCGTCGTTTTCACCAAAGCGAACTGGTTGCCATAGACTACGCCGTAGCCCGCTCCGTTATGCCACGTCAGTCGCCACAGCCACTCATTGGTCGGATCGGCAAGTTGCGGGTCGAGCACGAGAGACTGCACCTCGCTGTAGGCATTGCCGTCTTCCGTGAAACATACCTTGGGAACGAGATGGCGCTTGGCTTGCTCGTCCACGTATGCGCCGCCGAAAAGCAGCATCATACGTCCGTCAGGCATCAGGTGCAGTTTGGGGTCGCGTAAGTCCACGCCGTCTTCTTTCAGTTCGATAACCGAGTGCCATTTCTTACCGTTCTTGGAAGCAATCACACGGATACGCCCTGCTGTGGCTATATCTTTCGGATTGAAATGGTGGGCGGTTGCTTCGCGGAACGTGCAGTAATACACACCTTTATACTGAACGAGCGAGGTGAAGGCGCAGTAGTCGCCCTCCCATATTCGCTCTACGTCAATACAGAATTTCTCTGCCCGTATGGCTGTCAAGGCAAGCAAACATAGCAGTAAAAAGCCGATTCGTTTCATAGGAGGTTGGATTTTTTGATATCGTGTGCACGCATTTGGAGTGTGGTATAATGGTTGAACGTGTTTTCTTCCGGCGAGTAGCATACATCTACGGGGACACCGTTTTGGATATCGGTAGCCATATCGCCCATATTGAAGGCTATACCTTGCATGGCTGCCTTTGTGTCGGTAAGGTCAAGATGGAGGTGTTCACCCTTTTTGCCGACCCGTTTGGTGCTACGGTTGTTGATAAGATGACGTGTAACGAACACGGGGCGTGGATTCTCCGGTCCGAAGGGTTCAAGGCAGCGGATGACTTTTATAAAATTCTCGGTAATGTCTTCGAATTGTATTTCCTGCTCAATGTGGATGGTCGGTTGGAGTTGTGCGGGCAGGATGGTACGGCTCACGTAGTCTTCCATTCGGCGGCGAAATTCGTCTAATGCATCCAATGGCATGGTTACGCCTGCTGCGAAAGCGTGTCCGCCAAAGTGGGTGAGTAGGTCGCTGCAGGAGTCTATGGCATTGTATATGTTGTAACCTGCCACGGAGCGCGCCGAGCCGGAGATCAGTCCGTTTTCCGATGCGGTGAGAACGATAGTGGGACGATAATAGGTTTCAATCAGGCGGCTGGCGGCTATACCCACTACGCCTTTGTTCCAATCGGGCGAATAAACGATGGTGGTATGTCGGCTCGGGTTGAGCGGATCGGAGGCGAGCATTTGGAGAGCCTCATCGGCAACTTTCTTTTGGAAGGTCTGTCGTTCCTTGTTGTAGGTGTCGATGGCTATGGCTTTATTGCGTGCATCCTCTTCGTTGTCGGCTATGAGTAGTGCCACGGCTTCTGCGCCGGAGCTAATGCGTCCGCCGGCGTTGATGCGCGGACCTATCTTGTACTGCAGATCAAGCATTGTAATGGGCTTTCCCGTCAGCCCTGCCACTTCAGTGAGTGCCTTGATGCCGAGCAGAGGGTGTGCGTTCATCTCTTTGAGACCGAAGTAGGTGAGTATGCGGTTCTCATCGGTAAGCGGCATAATATCCGATGCAATGGACATAGCGAGCAGTTGGAGCACGGGTATGAGCGGGCTTTCGTCTTTTCCTTCGTTTCGAAGCCACGCTTGCATAAACTTATATCCGACTCCGCAACCGGAAAGTTCCTTATACGGGTAGTTGCAGTCAGTGCGATGGGGATTAAGGACGGCAACGGCATCGGGCAGGGTATCGCCCGGGGTATGGTGGTCGCAGATAATGAAGTCGATATGGTGTTTGTGGGCGTAGGCTATTTTGTCGATTTCTTTGATGCCGCAGTCGAGGGCTATGACAAGTGAGCATTGGTGTTCGGCAGCGTAGTCCACTCCCTTGAACGATATGCCGTAGCCTTCGGTATAACGGTCGGGGATGTAGTAATCAAGGTGTTGCACGTAGGGACGCAGGATACGATAGGTGAGAGCCACGGCGGTGGTGCCGTCCACATCGTAGTCGCCGTAGATAAGGATGTGTTCCTGTTGTCGGACGGCGCGTGCGAGGCGTGAAACGGCTTTGTCCATATCGCGCATACGCATCGGGTCGTGCGTTTGGCTGAGTGACGGACGTATATAGGCGCGTGCTTCTTGCGCGGACGATATGCCGCGCTTAACTAATAGTTTAGCAGATGGAAGGCTGATATTCAACTCCTCGGCGAGTCGTCGGCAGAGGGCGAGTTGCGGCTCATCGGGTTGCCATATATCCCAAATGGTGTTCATAAGATTTGGAAGCGGTCGGCATCTTTCCAGAGGGGGAGTGCCTGACGGAAATGGTGGAGTTGTTCGATATCGAAAGCGGCTATGCGTGTGCCTTGTTGGTTGTCGGGGAAGTGGACGATGGGTCGTAGGTGTGTATCGTAGGCGATGGAGTGTCCGTTGTAGTGCAGACCTAATCCATCGTCCCCGACGGGATTGGCCGCGCATACATAACATTGGTTCTCAGTGGCTCTTGCGGCGATGAGTGCGTCCCAGTATGGGATGCGTATCTCGGGCCAGTTGGCTACCACGAGCAGCAGGTCGTAGGGGTTGTTCGCAGTGTTGCGTGCCCAGACAGGAAATCGCAGGTCGTAGCAGATGAGCAGGCGCATACGAACGCCTTTGTATTCAATGACGGTTCGTTCGTTGCCGGCTGTGAAGAATCGGTCTTCGTGGCTATGGGCATAGAGGTGGGCTTTGTCCACGAAGGTGGGTTGTGCGTTTGGTCGGAGGAAGAAGCCTCGGTTGTAGAGTGCTGTTTGTTCTTGTTCGGCGGCGTTGAGTCGGGTAGTGGTTATCTCTTGGCAGATAAAGGAGCCGCAGATGGCGGTGCCTGTTTCGTTGGCAGTGCGTTGGAGCGTTTGGATAGTCTGCCCGTCGGTGGTTTCTGCCAGTTCGGGTTGATTGGTGCAGAATCCTGTGGAGAACATTTCCGGCAGGAGTGCCACATCGGCTTTGCCTTTCAGACGTTTGATACGGCGGACTGCGGCTTTGAGGTTAGCTTCTTTATTAGCCCAGACGATGGGGTATTGGAGAATAGCTACATTGAACATCATATCATCTTACTTCATTTTGTCATCAAACGCCCGCAAAGGTACAGCATAGTCGGTAGTTGTGCAACTCTTTTGTGGTTTCTATTTAGAAACGCAATTTTTCATATCTGAACAAATAAGAATTCTTGTTATGGCATAGTTTTTGCAATCTATTTTAAGATGTACAAAAACAAATGTAAAAACTATAAAAAACACACAACTATGACAAAAGAAGAAGCACTGAAAGAGTTGGCTATGTATGGGGCCGGCTGGTTTGGCAACAGTAAACAACATTTCGCATTCTCGGCTTACGACCGCCTGAACGGCTGGAACAAGCTTGCTGACAAATGGAAAGAGGAAGCCGAAGAAGAATGGGACGAGGCAGAAGAGGTACTCAACCGTTTGGTAGAACTCGGCTGCAAGCCTGCTGATCTGCAAGAGGCAATGAAAACTATGGAATTCCCCTTCTACGATGACCCGAAACAGCAGATTGAGACCGACTACAACCCGCAGGCTGTAGAAGAATTGAGTCGTTTGCACGCTGCCTTCGCAGATGACGTTCCTACCCAGAAACTTATCGAGAAATGGATCGATGGCGAGGTAGAACACATGGCTTGGGAAAAGCAGTATATGAACTACATCGAGAAGTTAGGTTACGAGAATTTCCTTATCGAAATGATGTAATCGGATTTCTCCAAAATTATGCAAGTCATTCTCATAACGGGCGCAAGTAGCGGTATCGGCTTCGATACCGCTATAGCGTTAGCGCAGCAAGGTCATCGCGTTTATGCCGCCGCGCGCCGTATGGATAGAATGGAACCTCTACGCAGGTACGGAGTCCGCCTTATCCGTATGGACGTTACTAATGAAGCCTCCATGCAAGAGGGCGTTCTGCAGGTCTTGGATGCCGAACAACGCATAGACGTGCTGATTAACAATGCCGGTTACGGTTATTTCGGTGCCGTTGAGAACGTGCCGATGGACGATGCCCGCCACCAGATGGAGGTTAATGTCTTCGGCTTGGCACGTCTCTGTCAGTTGGTACTGCCCGCTATGCGTCGGCAAAGAAGCGGACGTATCATCAACGTGGCTTCCGTAGCGGGCAAGACGGTGATGTACTACGGCGGTTGGTATCACGTTTCCAAATACTCGGTAGAGGCGTTGAGCGATGCTCTGCGTATGGAGGTGAAACCCTTCGGAATAGACGTGGTACTGATTGAACCCGGAGCTATTAAGACTGATTGGGGACTTATTGCCGCCGACCATTTGGCGCAAACTTCTTCCGGCACGCCTTACGAAGAAACCGGCATAATGATGGCTGATAATCTGCGCGCCGTTTACGAGTCTGATTTACCTTCTTCTCCTTCTGTAGTGCGTAAGGCTATCTGTCTCGCTGTCAACGCTAAACACCCGCGTACACGCTATCGCATCGGACGTATGGCTGGTGCGATGGTCTTTTTTCACTGGCTGCTACCCACTCGCCTGTGGGACGCGATGATGCGTACGATGGGCAAACGTAAATGGCTATAATTCAAATATATTTCGCTATGAAAATCCTACCTGTCATTTTTCGTAAAGACGGATTCTACACACAGCCCTTCGCCTTCGGCGGAGAAGAGGGCAAAGATAAATTCGACCACAACATCCGCTATCGCGGCAGCCTGCAGAACTATCTGATTGACACAGGCAAGGACATCATCCTTGTTGATACAGGTTTTCCGGCAGGATTTCCGGTAGAAGTGCCAACAGAAGAGTCTTTGGGCTTCACCGGCTATGCCTGCGGTGATTATATTGATAATCTCAAAGCCTTGGGATACCGGCCGGAGCAAGTCTCCAAAATTCTGCTAACTCACCGTCACGTTGACCATTCCGGCGAACTCAAATCATTTCCGAATGCGCAGATTTTCGTCAATGAACATGAATTAGGGGCTGCAGAACTGAAAGGTATTGACAACCTTGTGCCGGTTAATTACGCAGACGGCGCATACTACAATTTCCCCGAAGCAAAGAAGATACAAGACGGCATCTGGTTCGTTAGAGCCGAAGGACATACGCGCGGCAATAGTATCATCATCGTGGAGGACGAGGGGCTGTTCTATATGATTCACGGCGATATAACCTACTGTGATGAAGCACTTTACGAAGATAAATTGTCAGTCGTATATGACGACATTAAGGCGGCACGCGAAACGCAAAACCGCATCCGTGAATTTATTCGTAAACATCCGACCGTCTATCTTTCCACCCACTCGCCGCAAGGTCCTGAGAATCTTGAAGCAAAACGCATTATGGATCTTGACAACCCAGTGCCGACCGTTTTTGCTCAAGTGGACTTCAGTAAGAAAGAAACATCGGGCAAATATGTCTGCTCCATCTGCGGCTACGCGTATGACCCCGCAGAACACGATGGTGTAGCCTTTGAAGACCTGCCTGATGATTGGAAGTGCCCGCGCTGCAAACAAGGAAAGGACAAATTTTCCCCTGCTAATTAAGCAATTAGAATGTTAAAACCATAAAATTTTAATACAATGAAAAAAAGTACAAAAATTTGGATGTGCCTTGCAGGTTGTGCATTAGTCGTCCTCGGAGTGATTTGTATTGCCTATCCCGCAGACACCATTATGAGTTTGGCTTGGGCTTTGGGCATTATGCTCGTTGTTTCAGGCTGTAGTACGTTCGGCGCATGGGTCACACTGCGCGCAATCAATCCGTTCGGTCTTTTGACTTTTCTTACGGCTCTGCTGCAAGTGATTGTAGGCGTTCTGCTTATTTTCAATCCCGCTCCGTTAGCACTGGCATTACCTTTTGTGTTCGCATTCTGGGTGATGTATGAAGGTTTGAGTGTGATGCTCGATTCTTTCAACTACAAACGTCTCGGTTTTGGCAAATGGTGGATATTGTGTCTGTTAGGTGCTCTTGCTCTATTTGCAGGTTGCTATGGAATGTTCAGCGATCCTATTGCAAGTGCCAAGGTTTTGGCATGGATAGTAGGTTTGGCTATTATCTTTGACGGTATCAGTTACTGGGTACGCGTTGCGGCTATCAGCAGAGTAGAGAAAAAACTCACCCGTCTCAATGATCGTTTCCGCCAAGTGCTTGATATTGAGGATATCGAAGAAGTAAAATAATATAACAGTCAAACTATAAGTCTTATGAAAGAACAAGTTTTGAAAGCAATGCGCGAGGCAGGCAAGCCCGTTAGCGCAGGCGATGTAACCAAAGCGTTGAACGCCGATCGCAAGGAAGTGGATAAAGCCTTCGCCGAATTGAAGAAAGAGGGTGCCATCATCTCGCCCGTTCGTTGCAAGTGGGCACCGGCTAACTAAATCAATGATCAATTATATTGGTTTACCGACTTTGCTATCGGCTTTGTGCTGATGACGATATTAGATGTCGTGCTTTAGAAAAACCTTTTGGGCTGTTCTTAAAACAGTGAAATTGGATTTATCTGCAAAAAAATAAGATTTTATTTTGCAGTATGCACAAAAGCACGTACCTTTGCGCGTTTTTTAAGACCAAATGCGCCCAGGTGGCGGAATCGGTAGACGCGCTGGTCTCAAACACCAGTGGAGCAATCCGTGCCGGTTCGACCCCGGCCCTGGGTACAAAAGAAAATGGCTTTCCTATTTATTTTGAAAGCCATTTTCTTTTTTCATATAAGGCAGCCATACCGCCATCTTACCGCTTTCGCGGTTATCCCACGCGTAATACGGAATAAGACGGAATACTACTGTTGAACCGGCTGTCCGTTCTTCGCCATCTATGACCACCACGCCGTCAAGTAAATCCGTTTGATAGGCTGCCATAAGGCAAGTTGAGTCGCTCAACGAAATAGTCTCTACATCCGCGTTGTTGTCCACTTGCTCGACGCAATAAACCAGCGGACCGCGCTGAACGGCACGCCGACTTTCATCGGCTTTCACGCGCGGGTCGGCGGCAATTATTTCCGCCGGCATCTCCATATACATAGTTACTTGATCGCCCTTGTGCCATTGACGGCGAAGCGAGACGTACCCGTTATTCAATGTTGTTTTTACCTCTTGGTCATTCACATAAACGCTATATTGACGGCACCAATCGGGCAGACGCAACTTCAAAATCTTGTGCATATCGCTGCGAAAACGTATATCCGTCCTCCCGTCCCAAGGGTAGCGGGTCATCATAGCAAGATCCACCTGCTCGCTACCGACCGCGAAAGCCGACTCGTTGCCGATATAGAGATTGACATAGAGTGCGGTGTCGTTGGCGGCATAAATGTAGTTGCCAAGCGATGCTAAGAAGCGGCAGATGTTGGACGGACAGCAGGCACAGCCGAACCACGCCTGACGGTGGTGGTTACCATCCGATGCCAACGGATTGACGTAGAAGAAGCGATTGCCTTCTAAATTGATACCCGCCAGCAAGGCATTATAGACACTGCGCTCTACTATATCGTAATACTTGGCATCGCCCGTCCGTTCAGCCATTCGGCTGTTCCACAGTGCCATACCCACCGAGGCACATGTTTCGCAATAGGCTTCCTTGTTGGGCAATTCGTAGTCGGCGGCAAAACCTTCGGTGCAATACGCCACGCCGATACCTCCGGTCACGTACATATTGCGCTTCGTCACGTCCTCCCAGAGGGAATCGAGTGCTTCTTCGTAGCCGGTGTTCGGGATGCGGGCTGCCACGTCCGACATAGCGCAGTAGAGGTACATTGAGCGGACGGCGTGTCCCGAAATGCTACGCAGGTCTTTTACGGGGACGGCATCTTGGTAATAGGGTGCATTCCAACGGTCAAGCGAATCCTTGATGCCGTTCTCCGTGTAACCATATCCATGTCCGCGTTGCGAAAGCAACCAATAAGCATAATCCAAATACTTGCGCTCACCTGTCTCATCATACAACTTGACCATCGCCAACTCGATTTCTTCGTGTCCGGGGACCCAGTGTCGTCCCTGCTCACTGAAGAGCGACATAATATGATCTGCCATCCGCGTTCCAACTTCCAACAAGAGTGTCTTGCCCGTTGCTTTCTTGTAGGCTATGCCGGCTTCGATGAGATGACCTGCGCAATACATCTCGTGCTTGTCCATATCGGTCCATCGCTTGTTGAGGCCGGTGAGCGTATAGAAGGTATTGATATAGCCGTCCTGCTGTTGAGCCGCAGCAATCTTTTCTATCCATTCATCGGCTTTGGCTTCCAAAGCGGAGTCGGGGTGGTTAATCAGGCTGTAGGCTATGGCTTCCAAGGCTTTATACACATCAGAGTCATCAAAGAAAATGCCCGAATGCCTGCCCTCGCCTTTTGCTGCGTTTTCAAAGTTGCGGATTCGACCGGTCTGCACTTCCGTTTGATCAATGCAGACAGGTATGGTAACTGTGGCTACACGTTCCAAGCGCGGCGACCAAAACGAGTCGCTGATATGCACTTCGGAAAAATCAATATGCTTATTGACTATATCCGTTTCCGGAGTTTTCTGACATGCATTCAGAGCCAACAACAGACTGACAAACAATAGGGATTTTTTCATATCTTATTATACGCACTTTGCCCAATCTGTCATTCGGCTGTTTCTTCCATTACGATGCGCACTCGCTGCATATTCAGCGGTTCGTTGCTACGGAAAAAACCGCGATAGGCACGAATTTCGGTGCCCTCTGATGTGTTGGGATAATAGAGTTGGTTGTTCTTCAGTCCGAGATAGACATTGTCGCCTTCCGTACCTTGCAGCAAGCCTGTGCGCAACGTCCCGACCAAAGATAGTATGCTGCGTCCCGAGGCATCATTATAGCCGCTCTGATTGACGATATTGTGCTCCGATGCTTCATCTACGCTCATATCGATGGTAACATTTTGGAAGATAAACGAACTCTTTTCAGCAAGTTTACTGTTAGCCGAAACGATATACCCCTTGCCTGCCTGTATGGACTTCGCTGTCGAGAAATACAGCACAACAGACTCTCCGTC
Organism: Paludibacteraceae bacterium; assembly: GCA_017471175.1. Taxonomy (GTDB): domain Bacteria; phylum Bacteroidota; class Bacteroidia; order Bacteroidales; family Paludibacteraceae; genus Colicola. The sequence continues at coordinate 51,729 of JAFUVS010000017.1, forward strand.
TTTCTTTTCGGCGTAGCGGAACTCAAAGACGTGTCCGTATAATCCCTGTGCGCGCATTTGGGCTTGGTTCACGTTGAAGGGCATGCACAGCGTAGCCCATTGTCCTTCTTTGAATTGCCGATTGAGCGTTACGCTATTCAGGGTCTTGCCGTTATAGTCTTCAGCCAACGCCGTATAGTACGATGCGCGCTTGTTGTCCTTTAATACCAAATCCTGCTGCGGCTCACAATGATTCGTCACAGAGATGTCATACCGAATACCGTTTTCATTATAGACTCTATGATTCATATACTTCAAGTCGTCTGTCTGATAGTGGGCGGAGTTCTCGGCTACATCGTTCCATATAATATTCCACGATCCGTCAATTTCTGCTGCTTCATCCGGTACGACACATTTGTATGTACCGTTGCCAAAATCCACTGCAGGCATCCCGGGCCAAGCACCGGTTATTTGCCCTTCATCGCTCCAAATGTAGGCATTGACAACCTCGCCCCAATAGTCAGGCTTCTCGAAGAAGACAGCGCGCTCGTCTTCCAACCCAAGGCAGAACTGATTGTTGGAATCGTCTCCGCTACATATCGCCGTTATAGTAGTCTTATCTACATTCCATCGATGTCCACCAGACTCCATATCTTCGGGACTTGCATTACGTGCGTCATAAACCGCATGGTTAACAAAGTCCTGATCGTCCGTTTGGTAGTAAAGTTCACCTCCATATCCGCTTACGTAGTAACGATAATTCCATATTATCTTCCAAGTGTCTTCTATCTCGCCGACCTCTTCGGGGACGACGAATTTATAATACCCGTTGCCTATATTCTGAGCCGGAGTGCCGGGCCAACTACCTGTCAATTCGTACCCTTCGCCGTACCACATATAGACATTTACGGATTCTTCCCAACCGTATGGTGCCGCAAAAAATACCGTTCGCTCTTCCTCGGAAGACAAACATAATTGCTCGTAATTCACGCCACAAACTGACGTTACGCCAGTCGAGTAGTCAGCCGTATATTTCTCATCCTCTCCGTTACGCCCATTTAATTGATAGACCGAATGATTCACAAACGGTAAATCCACTGTCTGCCAACTACCACTTCCTCCATTCCATATTATCTGCCACGTGTCGTCAATCTCGCCTGTTTCGTCCGGCACAACAAATTTGTATTGCGCTCCGCCTAATGCTGTGGCATCCATACCGGGCCAATCTCCGCATAACAGATTCCCGCTACCGTCCCATATAAACACATAGACAGGTTCGTATAGATATGAAGAACGATAACTCATATCCAAGAACACCGCCCGCTCATTTTCGGAAGATAAGCAATACCGGTTATCGTCATCGGCATATACCGCTTGAACGAACATCGAACACAATAGAAATAAACTCAAAAAGAGGAAAATATGTTTGCGCATAATCGCTTGCACTATAGGTTTCCGTGCGCACCTTTAAGTGTATTGTATAGGGTTGTTTATTCGCCGCAAAAATACAACAAATCGAATCATCCGCAAACGTTTTTGCTACAATTTTCGCTCAAATCAGCACTTTATGAACGCATCACGCGGATATACAGACATACACCGATGATAAGGAACAGTATATTCGGTATCCACACTGCCATAAAGGGTGAGAGAACGCCGCTCACGGAGAAAGTGGAAGATACAGTGGAAAAAAGGATATAGAGTGCCGAAAGCGTAATACCGATGCCTAAGTTCTTACCCATACCGCCGCGCACTTTTCGGCAGCTCATCGTAAAGCCCAACAGCGTCATAATAAAGGCACCGATAGGAGAGGCAAACCGTTTCCACCACTCCGTTTCAAACGCCTGCAGGTTGCCCGCTCCGCGTTGCCGCTGGCGGTCCATATAGTGCTTCAATTCGGGGTTGGTCATGTGCTGTGCGTCCATAGCCGTAACAAACATTTCGTCCGGGTGCATCGGTATGACGGTATCCAAGCGGTATCCTCGCGTCAGGGTTTCGTGCAGTCCGTTGAAATCGCGCCGCACATAGTCGTTCAGATGCCACTGATACAGCGAGTCGTACTGGATGCGCTGCGCCGTGATACGCGAGGTAAGCGTCTTGCCCTCAAAATGCTCTAACGATGCACGGTAGCCCTGGTTGTTCTTGAGTTGGTAACTCTCAATATAGAGAATCGTCCCAGGCTCTACTTCCATCTGTATGTTATGTGCATTGCTGATGGAGAACGACTCGATGTACTTGTCCTGAAAACTAAGCAGATGACCCGATGCGGGCGGTATAATCCAGCCTGCTAACACAAAGAGCAGCACAAACAGGAACGTGGCTGATAACATATATGGGCGGAAAATACGGCGGATGCTGATGCCGGAGGCGAGCATTGCTATGATTTCGCTGTTGCCTGCCATTTTGCTCGTGAAGAAAATGACTGATATGAAGATAAACAGCGGACTGAACATATTCATATAGTAGGGGATGAAATGGATATAGTACTCCATTATCACCTCTTTGGCAGAGAGTTGGTACTCGTAGAAGTCGTCCATCTTCTCGGTCAGGTCAAAGGCGATTCCGATACTGAGTATCAGAATAATGGAGAAGAAGAATGTTCCGAGGAACTTCCCTATTATATATCGGTCAATTCGTGTGAGCAGCATACATTATTCGTTACAATCGCTGTTGCAGTTGGGGTACGAGCACGTCTTTCCAATGCTTGAAGTCGCCTTGCAGAATATGCTCACGCGCCTCGGTCACAAGACGAAGATAGAACGTCAGATTATGCAGACTCAAAATGGAGAGTCCAAGACCTTCTTTGACCTGAATGAGATGACGGACGTAGGCACGCGAATAGTCGTGATCCACATAGCAAGTGCCGTCAGGGTCTAACTCGGAGAAGTCGTCTGCCCATTTCTTGTTGCGCATATTCATCACGCCGTTCATCGTGAAAATCATTCCGTTGCGTCCGTTGCGCGTGGGCATCACGCAGTCGAACATATCCACGCCGCGCTCGATGGCTTCAAGTATATTCCACGGCGTACCGACCCCCATCAGGTAACGCGGTTTAGATGTCGGCAGAATATCGTTGACTACCTCTATCATCTCGTACATCTGCTCCGTGGGCTCGCCTACTGCCAAGCCGCCGATGGCATAACCGTCGCGGTCAAGGTCGGTAAGACGTTTGGCAGCTTCTTGACGAAGGTCCTTATAGACACAACCCTGTACGATGGGAAACAGATGTTGCTTATAGTCATACAAGTCCGACGTAGAATCAAAGCGGCCGATGCAGCGGTCTAACCAGCGGTGGGTGCGCTCCATACTCGTCTTGGCGTAAGCACGGTCGGCTGTTCCCGGGCAACATTCGTCAAAAGCCATCACGATGTCCGCACCAATCTCACGCTCAATATCCATTACACTCTCCGGCGTGAAGAATAGTTTCCTGCCGTCCACGTGCGAAGAGAAATGTACACCTTCTTCGGTCATTTTCCTTAATTGTGCCAATGAGAAGACCTGATAGCCGCCCGAGTCGGTCAGGATAGGTCGTGTCCAACCCTCAAAGCGGTGCAGACCGCCGGCTTTATGAAGGATGTCCGTGCCGGGTCGCAGGTATAGATGGTAGGTATTGCCTAAAATGATCTGCGCGTGAATATCGTCTTCCAATTCGCGCCGCTGGATGAGTTTGACGGTGCCGTCCGTGCCGACAGGCATAAAGATAGGTGTCAGTATATCGCCGTGGTCGGTATGAACAACGCCCGCTCGAGCAGACGAATGAAGATCGGTATGCTGAAGACTGAAAAACATCATTTCCGTGGTTCTTACGAGAGGACGGATTACGCGAGGCGGTTATCGGTCGGGAATACGATAGCGGGACGGAAAGAACGAGCCTCTTCCTCGGTCATCAGTGCGTATGCCATAATGATGACTATGTCGTCTTTCTTCATCAGGTGGGCAGCGGCACCGTTCATACAGATACAGCCGCTGCCGCGCTTGCCCGGGATCGTGTAGGTTTCGAGGCGTGCACCATTGGTTACGTCCACTACACTCACTTTCTCGCCGCTCAATATATGCGCGGCATCCATCAAGTCCTCATCTATGGTAATCGAGCCAACGTAATTGAGGTCGGCTTCCGTGACCGTTACACGGTGAATCTTCGATTTGAGTATTTGTAAAAACATCTCGTTGTGTTGTTTAAGTCGTTCTATGTTATGAACGTTTCTTATTGGTTGCCTTATTGGTCGGTTGAGACGAAGCGATGATTTGGCGGCATTCCTCTTCAGTCAGTGCTTCAGCATCTACGCCTTTGGGCAGTCGATAATTGCCCGTTGAATCCTTTAGGTACGGACCGAAACGTCCCCGCAACACCTGCATATCCCCCCATTCGTGGATAGGTTCATTGCGTTTCTCTTTCTGCTCAATGAGTGCGCGTATCTCTGTTTCCGTCATTGTAGCGGCATCTTTGCCCTTCGGAACGGAATAGAACTTACCATCGTAGCGGATATAGGGTCCGAAACGTCCTTTACCCGTAACCACGTCCTTGCCATCCAACTGCATCAACGGTCCTTGAGGCTGCTTATGGAACAAACGAAGTGCCTCCTCCAACGTGATGGAGAAAATAGACTGCCCCTGCTCCAATGATGCAAAGCGCGGTTTGTCGCCTTCTGCCGTACCAATCTGGATGCACGGACCGACACGACTGACCTTTGCAAATACCGGTTCGCCTGTTTCGGGGTCATTGCCCAATAGGCGTGCCTCCATCTTACCCTTCGGGATACGCTCTATGGCGGGATGGAACGTCTTGTAGAAGGTATCTACCGTCTGTACCCAGTCGGCATTGCCTTCGGCTACAAGGTCGAACTGCTCCTCTTCTTTCGCCGTAAAGTCGTAACTCATAATCTCAGGGAAACTTGCCACGAGAAAATCGTTGGTCAGTTGTCCCAAATCGGTCGGAAGCAACTTGTCCTTATCTTGACCATAAGTCTCCGTTTGCGTCTCGCCTGCGATAGCACCTCCTTTCAACGTTATCACGTCCACCTCGCGTGTTTTGCCCGCTATATCGCCTTTCTTGACGTACTGTCGCTGCTGTATGGTGTCTGTAATGGTGGCATAAGTAGAGGGGCGACCGATGCCTAACTCTTCGAGACGCTTGACGAGAGAAGCTTCGGTATAGCGCATAGGAGGTTTGGTGAAAGACATACGCGCTTGAATCATCTTCGTGTTCAGTTCCGTCCCGTCATTCATTGGCGGCAAAGCCTTTCTATCCTCTTTCTCCTCGTCCGTGTCCTGCACATAGGCGCGCATAAAACCATCGAATACAACCACTTCGCCTGTGGCTACGAAGATATATGACAACCCGTTTGCAGTTACTTCGATGCGTGTGTTGTCTATTTGCGCATCTGCCATTTGGCTGGCTAACGTGCGTTTGCGAATCAGTTCATAGAGTCGCCGCTGTTCAGCCGTTGCGCCGGCTTGCTCGGTGGCTATGAATGTCGGGCGAATAGCCTCGTGCGCCTCCTGCGCACCCTTCGTGGATGTGTGGTACTGACGTGCCTTGTGGTAATCGGCACCGAAAGTCGATAGAATAGCCTCCTTCGCCGTACCTAACGCTAACGTACTGAGATTCACGGAGTCGGTACGCATATAGGTGATATGTCCTGCCTCGTAGAGAGCCTGCGCCAAACGCATTGTGCGGCTTGGCGTGAAGTGCAACTTACGTGCCGCCTCCTGTTGCAGTGTAGAGGTCGTAAAAGGCGGAGCGGGGGTACGCTTGGTGGGCTTGTGGGTAATGGAAGAAATAGAGAAATTGGCTGATATACAATTCTGTAAGAATATTTCAGCTTCTTGCCGCGTGGCAAAACGATGGTTCAGTTCCGTATGAAGCGTCACCATCTTACCTTCTTGTGACTTGCCCGTAAAGTCGGCAGTAACACGATACTGCGCACTCGTATCAAACGACTCAATCTCGCGCTCGCGCTCTACGATTAGGCGAACAGCTACCGACTGTACACGTCCCGCGCTCAAGCCGGAGGTTACTTTACGCCATAGTACGGGACTGAGTTCATAGCCCACGATTCTGTCCACTACTCGGCGCGCCTGCTGCGCATTAACGAGGTTATAATCAATAGCTCTCGGATGGGCGATGGCTTCCTGTATCGCCGTCTTGGTGATTTCGTGAAACACGATGCGGTTCTTATCGTTTTCCGGCAATTCAAGCACCTGCTGCAGATGCCACGCTATGGCTTCTCCCTCGCGATCTTCATCGCTAGCAAGCCACACCTTGTCCGCTTTCTTCACCTCTTGACGGAGAGTACTAATCAGGTGCTGCTTCTGCTCGTCTATTACGTAATGAGGTGCATAACCGTTCGCAAAATCGATGCCTATACTGTGTTTGCCCTCGTTCTCTATGTCACGGATATGACCTCGAGAAGAAAGGACTACATAATCCTTGCCGAGGAACTTTCCAATAGTCTCGGCTTTCGTCGGAGACTCGACTATAACTAAATTCTTACTCATATTCCTGTATTTCCGTCCGCACGCCCGCAGGCTAACGTACAATAAGCGGCGGCAAAAGTACGCTTTCTTTTTTATATGTGCAAATCATCTTCTTTTCCTACTCTATTTTCACCCGCCGTTTGCGCAATGTGATTTTTCTTCAGCATAGAAGAAGTGTGAATAATTGCCATCCAAGAAGAAGGGGTGTGCTCATTAGAGACACACCCCTTCCTGAGTTATGATGCCGCTGTTACAATTCTGTTTTGTAGATAGCGGTTTGGTTATCTTTTATTACGCGGACGATATATATTCCGTGCCCAAGCGGTACGTATATGTCGCCGGTAGCCTTTGCGCTATAGAGGCATGTGCCTGTCATACTATAGACGGTAACATAAGCATCGCCTCCAAGGCCGCTTATTGACAGACCGTCGGCACTGCGGCTGACAGTAATGCCGTCTTCAGAGAGAATGTCGGTGCCGGTGGGCAGCGTGTTTCTCTCGGTTATGAGCGAGAAGCGGTTGTTGTGCTTGCCGCTTGCCAGAGTGACAGTATAGGTGTCATTGAGCAGGTCGGTGTAGGTGTCCGTCTCTTTGTCGTAGAGATAGAGGTGCGAGACAGCTGTTCTGCGACGTGTCCATTCTTCAGCCAACGAGAAGGTGTAGCTACCGTCCTTTATGATTTTGACAGCCAGGTCCACAGGCTGTTCGCTACGCTTCGTGGTGATGGCGGCTACAGCGAGGCTGTATTTGCCTACCGTGGCTGCAACAGTCATCTGTGATGTGGTACTCCACTTGTCAAGGTCGGCATTGATTTCGTACTCATCGGTGAAGTTATCGCCGAGGAGGAGTGCCATGCGGTCGTTCGTACCGTTACCCTCAAGGCGTACACCCAGCATTATTTCTTTCGGCGTTTCCAGCATACGTCCCGGTGCGTTCTGCGCGCGGGCGTCTTTGGCAAACGTGAGTACGTCGCCTTGTCCGACTTGTATGAAGAAGTTCTTGAAGGAAGGCAGGGTGGTTCCTGTTACCATCTCAGCGTGATAGGACTGTCCGTTGTTAGCGGGAATGACCACATAACGTGCAGAGCCGACCCATTCATACTCGTCGCTGCCGTTCTTCTGCAGTTCGCCAATGACTCCGTTACCGAAGCCTTCTTCGTCATCGTCGGCGAAGTTGGCGAGATAGGGGTTACCAATCAGGGTCCAACCGGCGTTGTTGGGTGCAATACCTGCGTCAAGTGTGCCGTCGGTCATACCATAGTGAGTTACAGAAACTGTCTTGCTGTCGGCATCGGGCAGTTCACCTGAAGTGAGGTCAATGGAGAGCGGGAAGTTGAGGTAGCAGTAGTTACGCCGCTTGCCATCGATAATCTCAGAAGGTACGCCATAGACGGTGTAGCCGCGTCCCGCCACAAGTGTGGGAGCGTCGGCAATGTCCATAGTGGTAGGATCCCAAATTTCCACCCAACCTGTTTTACCCTGCGAGCGTTTCTCTCCGTCGTAGGCAGTTATACCGAAGATAGCGGGTGTGCCGTCAGGATATGTAACATCGGCAATGTGCACATCTGCGGGCAGACAGAGTGAGTACTGCTGCTGCAAGCCTGTGAGGTACTGATAATTGACCTTGCCTGATGTATTCACTATCGAGCCGTTCACGACGAGTTGCGGCGAAGTATAAGAGTAAGTACCGTTGTTGAGGTCGCCACCACGGAGAACGATATTGTTGGTGTTGAGCGTGTAACCGGCAGGAATAACGGCTTTCGCGCCAGCGCATACTACAAGGTTGTCGCAAATGCGGTTGTCGTTGAAGGTGAGAGTTGCACCACTGAGTACACAAATCTCCTTGCCCTCTGTGTTGCCCAACGAGGAGGAGTTGGTGTTTTCGGAAATGAGGAACGGAATCTGTACGCTGAACACACCAAGTGGCACTTCGTCCTCGTCCGTAAGCGTGACATCAAGCACACCACCTGCATGGAGGCGGACATCGTTCTTGTTGAAGACGAGTTTATAAACGCCTTCATCAGCAGTGGAAGACTCTAACCAGCAGCTCTTTGCCGAACCGCCTCCTACCACTTGCACGTTGGCAGCCACCACAGTGGCAGGCAGGTTGGTAATAGAGAGGAAGATAGCGTTAGAGAGCCACTTCTGGAGCGTAACTCCTATCTCCTGATATTGGGCGTAGTAAGTAATATCTTCATCAGCGAGGTTACCGAGGTTGAGGTCGTCGCCGGAGCCATCCGCCTCTGTGTTCCAACGGGTGAATACGCAGTTCAACTTAGTAGCGTGAGGTATGTCCTCAATGGCGGACTGGTTGATGGTGACCTGTTCATCTGTTCCGTCCGGCCAGTGACCGGTGTTCGCGTCAAAGATGAGTTTGTTGCCGGTCGTAAGCTGGTTGATGAAATTCTTTGGCACATGGTTTGCGTCCTTGATTATATCCAATCCTTCGGGGCAATAGAAATTACCTGCTCCGGTGACACTTGCGACCCAGTTATAGGTCGGGTCGGTGGCAGCACCATAGAAGCGCCAGTCGGTGAAGTTAACCTTCATATAATTAAGAGCCTTGCAGCCATTGAACATCTGCGTGTAGCAACCTGTCTCCAGTTCGGTGGCAGGCAGTACGGGTGCAGTCTGCAGTGAAGTACAGCCTTTGAACATCGAGTTGTAGCAGTTCACTGCCAGTTTAGTAGCAGGCAGTGTAGGTGCAGAAGTGAGGCTTGTGCATTCCTGGAACATGAACTGGTAGCAATTGGGCTTGACAGTTGTAGCCGCCATAGCGGGTGCTGTAGCGAGGCTTGTGCAGCCGTTGAACATATATTCATACGCGCCTTCGGGGAGCATAGTTACAGCCAAGGGATTGACAGTGGCAAGAGCCGTGCAACCCTCGAACATGTGCGAATAGCAATAGTCGTCAATCTTCATGGCAGGCAGCACAGGCATAGCGGCGACAGACGTACAGCCGAGGAACATATACTGGCAGGCGTATTTGCCGAGTTCGGGCACTTGCAGTGCAGGGGCTGTTGCCAGAGCCGAACAGCCGTAGAACATTCTGGTAAAAGCATAGTCACCTGCAAAGCCGGATCTGATTTCATTGTTCTGAACACCTGTCAGACGCTTGCAGCCCTCAAATATGCTTGCGTAGCCGTAGTTGGCAACCGAGTTGGAGGTGATAGCTCCGGCAGTCTGCAGACCGACAGAAGCATTGACCCAACAGTTGTAGAACATCTTCTCGCAACCGTGAGCACCGACGCTGACCGCAGTGATGGCAGGTGCAGCTTCCAAGCGTTGGCAGCCGCTGAACATCTCCTGACAGCCGTAAGAGCCTATTTCGTTAATATTGAAGGTGCCGATGGAGGCAATACCGTAATAGGTGGGACTCTTGAACGAATAGGAGTTCAGGAACATCTGATAGCAGCCGTGGTCGCCCACTTTGTTGATAGTGAGGTTAGGAGCAGCCGATAGATTGCGGCATTGGAAGAACATCTGGTAGCATCCACGGTTGCCCACTTCGCCTATGTTGATGTCGCGGGCATTGTTGAAACCGACAGGAGCGACTGCAGGACCTGTATTTGTAGTGGCGAAGTTAAACATCTGGTAGAAGCCGTAGTCCTTAACTTTTGCAGCTGTGACAGCGGGACTGACATCAAGCCCGTTGCAGTCAAGAAACATCTTGTCGCACGCATGAGCGCCGACCGTTGAAAAACGGAGGTCGGCACATGAGTCAAGGCGTGTGCAGGAGTTGAACATCAGATGGCAGGCGGAGTCGCCAAGCAGCAGAGTGCCGCTATCTCCGAATCCTTCCGAATAGCGTGAACCATCCGCAGTGGTGGAAACCACGAAGCAGTTCTGGAACATGTTCATACAGCCTGCCTCATGGATTTTCGGAGTGAGGATGGCTCGAGCAGTATCCATACGCTGGCAGCCGAGGAACATCTCTTCACATCCCTCACGTCCGATAGCGTTATTGACGATGATGGAGTCTGCTTTATGGAGACCTACCGTTGCATCTGTATAGCAGCCGTTGAACATACGGTAGCAGCCCAAGTAGCCGATGGTGTCGGAAATAATATACGGACTGACGCTCAGTTTCTTGCAACCGCTGAACATTTCGCGGAGACCTTCCTGATGTATTTCGCGGGCGCGGATGGTGTCGGCGGTAAGGACGGCAGCGTTGGTGGTTCCGCTTAACATCTGATAGCAGCCCTGTTCGCCGATAACACCTGCATTAATTTTAGGTGCATGGGCGAACTTGACATTGGTAAGGAACATCTGGTAGCAACCCTTTGTGCCTATAGAATCGACCACAATAGAGTCCATCCCTGTGAGAAGCTTACAAGTGAAGAACATCTCTTGACAGCCAAAGTCCCCGATTGTTCCGGCACGCAGATACCCTGCAGATGTCAGTCCGTTAAGAGTATTGAACATGCGGTAGCAGCCGCCGGTATTGACCGTACCGTCACTCTCGATACTGCCTGCCGTGACGCTCGGTGCAGTGGTCAGTAGCTGGCAACCCAGATACATATCGTTCAGACCGAGCGGAGCAATCTTGCCATTGACCACTATGTCGCCTGCCGAAACGAGACCTGTAGGACCTGTAGAATTATAGCAGTCTTTGAACATCTGTTGGCAGCCTTTTACGCCGATGGAATCTACAATGATGGCAGGTGCGGCGGTAAGTTTTTTGCAGGTATTGAACATTTGGTAGCAACTCTGCTCACCGATATAGGAGACTTCGATACGCGGCATAATGGTGGTCAGTGCCGTGCAGCCGCTGAACATATTGTCGTAGCAATGCGCTCCCATAATCGGTGCGGAGAGTGCCAAATCGCTTATATCAACAAGAGCGGTGCAGGTCTTGAACATATTGTAGCAACCATAGTCGTACATCTTAGTGTTCTTTATGCCGTTGATAGTTGCGAGGCGTTTGCAGCCCTCGAACATACTTTCGCAAGCCGCGTAACCTATTTTATCAATAATAAGGCTGTCTGCAGTCAGTATGCCGTTGCTGGCATCTTTCCAACAGCCGCCGAACATACGGTAGCATCCGCTTTCTCCTACGGAGTCGATAGCTATATAGGGACTTGCTGCCAGTTTGGTGCAACCATTGAACATCTCGCGGAAGCCTTCCTGATATACTTTGCGTGCGCGTATGGTGTCAGAGGAGACCAGTGTGGTGCAGTTACAAAACTGTAAGCAACCCTGCTCACCTATCACATCCGCTGTAATCTTTGGTGAATTAGCGAACTTGGCATTGGTTTTGAACATTTGGTAGCAACCTTTTGTTCCAACCGAATCGACTCTTATGGAGTCCATGCTCAAAAGATTGGTGCAGCCCTGGAACATCTCCTGGCAGCCGAAACTGCCGATAGTCCCTACGCGCATATATCCTGCAGAGGTCAGTCCGGTAAGACCGTTGAACATACGGTAGCAGCCGCCGGTATTGATAGCGTCATTACTCATAATTCTGCCGGCAGTGATATTCGGAGTAGTTGTCAGGTAGTGGCAGCCGCTATAGATATCGTTCAAACCATGCGCACCAACCGTACCGCTTACAGTGATGTCGCCTGCAGTATGAATACCGGTTGCTGTCTTGCTGTTATAGCAATTGATGAACATCTGCTGACAGCCGTTGGGACCGATGGAATCGACGGTGATAGCAGGTGCTGGGTCAAGCCGGATACAGCCGTTGAACATATGGTAGCAGCCGTAGTCGCCAATAATGGAAGGACTGAATACGGGCCATGCCGTTGTCAGATTGGTGCAGGCATTGAACATATTGTTGTATGCACCTGGTGCTATTTCCGTTGCGGGCAGTACGAAAGTGCTTATATCCACCAATCCCAAGCAACTGTTGAACATAAACTGGTAGCAGTCTTCCTCCAAGCGTGTAACAGGCAGATTGAGCTGGCTCAAATCCGTAATACCGTTACAGCCGTTGAAGATGTAACTATATGCCTGCGGACCAAGTTTGCTACAAGGCAGAATGTCGTTATCGAAATCCAATGCGGTACAACTTTTGAACATATTAGAGCATCCTGCCAATCCGATAGAGTCTGCCGCTATGTAAGGTAATTTGGTCAGTCCTGAGCAACCGTTGAACATCTGTTCGCAGCCGTTTTCACCTATGAGGCGGACAAAGATTGTGTCGGACGATGTAAACGGTGTGCGACCTGTGTACATCTGGTACAAGCCTCTGTAACCGATGACACCGGCTTTAATCTTAGGAGCCTGTGTGAGAACCGTACAGCCGTCAAACATCTTCCAGCAACCCTGTGTGCCTACAGAGTCCATTATGATGGTGTCCATTGCAGCCAGTGATGCGCATTTGTTGTACATCAGTTCGCAGCCGAAGGCATCAATCGTATCAATCTTTAAGTAGTCGGCAGAAGTAATCTTCAGGCTGTTGAACATATTGTAGCATCCGCCTGTCTGTGTTGCTCCATTACTTCCCACTCTCTTGGCAAATACGCTCGGAGCAGTGGTCAGACGATTACAACCTGAGAAAATCTCGTTGAGACCCAATGTGCTGATTTTACCGTTTACCACTATATTACCCGCAGCACTCAAACCGACAGACGCGTTGGTGGAGCAGTTGACGAACATACGGTAGCACCCTGCTTCGCCAATTGAATCTGCAAAAATGACAGGTGAAACGTCAAGTTTCTTGCACGTGGTGAACATCTGGTCACAACTATGGCTGCCTATTACCTTGAACCGCAGTGTGTCTTTTACGGAAGTCAGGTTGGCACAACTGCTGAACATCGCGTTGCAGGCATACGGAGCAAGCGTATCGGCAGCAATGTGAAGGCCTTCTATATCTGTCAGTCCGTTGCAACCCGTGAACATACCGAGGTAGCAATAGTTTGTCAGGTCTTTGTTGAACAGTGTGTCGTTGTCGAAAGTGAGAGATGTGCAGCCGTTGAACATATACTGCATATTACGGTCTCCCACCAACTCATCGACCTTAATTGTCGGCATCTTAGGCAATGCGGAGCAACCTGTAAACGCAGAACTCAATCCAGACGAGCCAAGCGTACCAATGCGGATTGTATCTACAGAACTTAATGTTGTACAAGAGGGAAACATCTGTTCGCAGCCAAAACTATTCACCTCGTTGATACTGATTTTTCCCATACGAGGAACTTTGGCAAGTCCATTGAACATCTGGTAACAGCCGCCTGTAGCCGTTTTATTTCCGCTCATTACACGTTCGGCATACACATTAGGTGTCTTTTTCAATTTGGTGCTTCCGTTGAACATATTCTGACACCCCTGATTGTAGATGGCTTTGCTAACGATGATGTCGCCAGCCGTCATAGAGTCCGCAGCAGCAGTAGCAGTACCGCAGTTTTTGAACATAACGTTACAGCCTAACAATCCGATAGAGTCCACCACTAAAGTCGGAGTGTGCTTGATATGCGTACAGCTGAGAAACATATTCTGGCACGCGCGGTCTTCAATAACCGATATTTTGAGAGTGTCCCACATATCGGTGATGCCGGCACAGCCGTTGAACATATAACTATAGGCGTATGGTGCAACCGTGTCGGCAGCCAGATGCAGTTCCGATACATCGGTAATACTCGTACAGTTTTGGAACATGTAGTAATAGCAGTAGTCTGTCAAGTCCTTGTTGAACAAAGTGTCTTTTTCCAGAGTAAGAGAGGAACAGCCGTTGAACATGTACTGCATCGGGTAACTCCCGCCAAATTCGTCAATTTTAATCGTTGGCATCTTAGGCAAAGCCGTGCAACCTGTAAAAGCATAACTCAATCCATACGAGCCAAGCGTACCAATACTGATTGTATCTACTGCGACCAATGTTGTACAAGATGGGAATATCTGTTCGCAGCCAAAACTATTCACCTCGTTGATACTGATTTTTCCCATACGGGGAACTTTGGCAAGTCCATTGAACATCAGATAGCATCCGCCTGTAGCCGTTTTATTTCCGCTCATTACACGCTCGGCATACACATTAGGTGTCTTTTTCAGTTTGGTGCTTCCGTTGAACATGTTCTGACACCCCTGATTGTAGATGGCTTTCTTTACGATAATGTCACCTGCAGTCATTGAGTCAGCTGTGGCTGTTGCCGTACCACATGCTTTGAACATAGCATTACAGCCTAAAAGTCCGATAGAGTCCACTACCAGTGTCGAAGAGTGTTTTAATTTTGTGCAACCGTTGAACATTCCTTGACAGGCTCTATTGCCAATGACAGATACTTGGATGCTATCCCATATATCAGTGATACCTGTACAGCCCGTAAACATGTAATTATAGGCATAAGGTGCAATTGTATCGGCAGGAAGGTATAACTCGCTCGTATTGGTTATTCCTGTGCATTTTTCAAACATGTAATAATAGCAGTAGTCGGTTAGGCCGGTGTTTGACAGTGTGTCTTTATTAAAATCAAGAGACGAACAGCCTGTAAACATATACTGAAACGGATATGTCCCGCCAAAAGTGCCGACTTTTATTTTAGGTATTCGTTTCAGTTTTGTACATCCCGTGTACATATAACTACAGCCATAAGCATCAACTATGTCGGCCTTAATTGCACCAGCAGACGAGATTCCAGTCAAGTCCTGGAACATATACCTGCATCCACCGTTTTTATCCGTTGTGCCGAAGATTCTGCCTGCTTTAATGGCGGGAGCGTTTTTCAGCCGCGTACTACCTGCATACATAGTCTGACAGCCCTGGTAGTAGATGGCTTTGCTGACAATGATGTCTCCTGCTGTCATTGAGTCGGTTCCTGTGAGCGTTGTGCCGCAGGTTTTGAACATATTGATACAACCTGCCGTACCAATCGAATCCACCTTGATAGCCGGGGTTTGGCGCAAGTTCGTACAGCCTAAAAACATCTGGTCACAACTGTTTGTAGCAATCACGGAAACACGGAAGGTGTCCATTACCGAGGTCAGTCCCGTGCAAGCCTGGAACATCAGTTGGTAACAATAATTGTTCAGCGTGTCCGCAGCAAAATCTATACCTACCAAATCCGTCAAGCCTGTGCAACTCTGAAACATATTCAAACAGGCATACGTACCTAAATTGGACGGCACTCTAAATCCGCTCAAAGAGGTCAGACTTGTACAATTCTTGAACATCTGATTATAGCTATAAGAAGCTACCGTTTCAGGTTCCGGTAATGACAGTCTGCTAATATCCGTTACGCCCGTACCTTGGAACATTGCACGGTAACAATTGACCTTTAATGTGGTAGCAGGCAAACGGACTTTGTCAATATTGGTTAGTGCAGTATTATTCAGGAACAAACAGTTGAAGCAGCAATGTGCAGGTATAGTGGTATTGGTGGCAAAGTTTTCACCATCAATCAATGACATCACATTTCCTTCAACCGAGAAATCTCCTGTCGTTACAAAGTACCAGCGTTTGTCGGTAAGACTTGTACTATTAACGCCTAATCCGCTGGTGTTGATGCCATTGTCAGGATTACGGCGGAGACGCATAGTACTTCCTGCTTCAATAGTCAGTTTTGAGGCTGCAGCAGAAGCACTAAAAGTTTCCCATGTTTCTCCTTCGTCAGTACTGTATTGCAAGAAAAGGTTGGCAAGAGTTGTGACAGTCGGACTATTACTGTTTTTTGTCATATAGACCGTTGTTGTCTCATTGGCACGGAAGGTGAGTTCTTGGGAGAGGTAAGGGTCATCCGCCCATACAGGGGAAGTTACAAAAAGTATTGAGATTAACACCAAGAAAAAAGTAAGATGTTGTTTCATAGTATTGATAGGTATTAAGTTTCTATTATATTGTTCACAAAGGGGTTATTCTTGTTATTTTTCTTCCGTTTGCCGTAAGACGTTTCTGCGCTTTTTCATAAAGATGACTGCATAAATGCCAAGGAAGAGAGAAAGCGGAAGCAGACCATCTCCTATCGGCAAAGCGGGATTCTCACCCTCATAGGGGTCATCCCAGTTGCCGGGTTTATCGTAGCCACCTGAGCCACCTCCATCGTCTCCATTGTCAATGGGATCCGCCCAATTTCCAGGCTTATCCCACCCAACTTCCATACCGTTCGTAGCCAAAGGCATAGCGGAAGTGGAGCGCATGGGGATAGGTTTGTAGGTCGCAAAAGTAGTCGGGCCGTCCGCCATCATCGGTATGCACACAGACAAAGCCCAAAGAATGACAAATTGTACTCTCCGGCAGCGTTGTTCAATCATTTTGGATAGTTTTTGGCACATTTTAAGCGGCAAAAATACAACTTTTAATTGATATATACAAATCCACTTACACAAAAAAAACGACGAAAATTACGATTAGTGCTGTATAACACACTACTAATCAACTAATAGTGGTGTTATTCTATTTTACAAGCACCCTATCCGACGGGAGAGGGGATTGCGAAAGCATTTTGAGAGTACGGTGAGAGCATAGTTGACCTATAGGTGACCTATGGGTGACTTATGGGTGACCTATGGGCGACCTATGGGTGACTTATGGGCGACCTATGGGTGACCTATGGAATAGACGGGGAGATGGTAGGGAGATTTTGCACGGGAATATACAGGAAGAACGCAGGAAGATTGGAAGCGATTATGGCGAAATGTGCAAAATTATTTGGTAAATTTATCCAATACCACTATCTTTGCCGCCGAATTATTATTGTCACTAATTCAAACAAACTATTATGCGTCAACATTTCTCCTTTGCATTGGTTATGGTTCTCATAACGATGCTTGGTTTCGCCTCTTGCGAGAAGAAAACCAATTCGAGTAACACCAGCGTTCCCACCACTTCACAAGGTGCGCAAAAGCGTCTGACCGGCGATGAACAAATTGAAAAACTCAACACGCTCGGTGAACAGATATTGAGCAACTTCAAGACCCAAGAGCAGGAAGACCTCATTCGTCTGACGGACTATTTAGCAGCCCGTTTCGAGACTGCCAACTGGCAAGCCGTTTTGGATAGTGCAGGAGTCTGACACGCTGCTTATTCAGGTATGCAGCCTGCGATGGCTACGATGCGCCGCTTGAGTGCCTACGCCTACTATGCTCCGATGAACTTTATGGATGTCGTAACGCTTGACAACTGGTACGTATCTGATTTCTTCGGCGAGTTTGAGTATATCGACAGCCAAGAGAAATGGCGTTTCATTGCCAAGAACGACAATGCAGCCATCTTCAACTGCACCGACACACAAGGCAAGAAAGTGGTAATCACCATCAAAGCCACCGGCGACACCTACTCGGTGATTGATACGGTCAAAGTCTATGACTACAATACCACCAAACGTATCTACACGGTTGACTATTGGGATGAGCAGAAAAATGAGTATATTGAAGGTCGTGTAATCAGCGAATCGTACTACAAGCAACTGCTTGACAACCGTGATGATGACTTTGAGGACGATGATTATTTTACAGCCACTTATGGCGGTGTACACTACTACGTACACGTATCCTATCCCTTCACGATGCAACCTGTTGCTCTTCACCTTCCCTCGCGCATCGAAGCCACGATGACAGACGATGGCAAAGAGATGGTGAACATTGCACTGACGTTTGACATTGACCGCAAAGACCACGTTAAAGTGGCAGGAAATGTGCGTCTTGCCAATATTGTACAAACCTACGATATGAACGTAACCCGCTCCGCCGTTAGAGGTAACTACGAGCTGCGCGTCAACAACAAGTCTATCTGCAAACTATCCATTGACAACAAAGGCTTTAACGCACTGACCATTGACCCCAACAACAACCTGCGGACCGAAGGCGACTTGGCTAAATACGAAGAGAAGGTGGAGAAAGACCTCAAACCCGGTAAAACGACTATTCTGCTCTCTATTCTTGGCGGCGAAATGAGCATCCAAGGCGAAATGGATGGCGACTCCTACTATAACGGGTTGAGAAACTGGGAAAAGACGGAATATACATCCGACGAAAAACGCGCCACCGCTTTTGTGGAGAACTGGAACAAATACATCTTCCTATCCGTCTATTACGGCAGCGATATTAAGCAAGCCGAAATCATTATGGAAGTGGACGATATGGAATACAACGTAGTACCTGCCATCTACTTCATTGAGGACAGAATGTCGATGCAGTTCGACCAATACTTTACACGTCGTTCGTACGGTTCGCTCATTGATGGTACCGAAGCATTGATAAACGGCTACATCAGTTTCTTCAAAGAGCATCCGATGGACTCGGTTGACCTGTAATCTATGCCACGCGTCAGCCTCTTATTGCTCTGCCTTACGCTTACGCTTTCTGTTGTCGCGCAAGTGGCACTGCAAAACGACACCACCATAGAGGCTTATCGCGATGTAGAAGAAGTACAAGTAAAAGGAAAGCTACTGACCCCGGCGATGAACCAGGTCAGTAGTTCTTCTTTTTCGCTCAATGTCAAGGAATTGCAAGCATTGCCCAAACTGATGGGGCAGACCGACCCGCTGTATTTCCTGCAAACATTAGCGGGTGTACAGGTGAACAACGAAGCGCAAGGCGGCATCTTCATCCAAGGGTGCGACAATGCCCATACAATGCTCACACTCAACGATGCACCCGTCTTTTACCCCAGCCACGTACTCAATCTCTTCTCTGCTTTCAATGCCTCTCATATTGACCGCATCAACGTGGTTATGTCCGCGCATACGGCTGCTGATGCCAACCGATTGGGCGGGGCAGTCACTATGATCACTCCCATAAGGGCAGCCTCTCCCTTCAATTTCTCTGCCAACGTCGGACTGCTTTGCTCGGACATCCATCTTCGGTCGCACTGCTCCGAGAAAAGCGACCTTTTCTTCTCTGGCAGAGCTTCTTACTTTTCGATTTACAAAGGGCTGCTCAAAACGGATGGTATTCAGCCTGACTATAATTTTCAGGATTTTAATTTTACGTATGCCTACCATCCTACCAACAAAGACGATATTGTTTTTTCCGCTTTTGCGGGGAATGACCGCTTGACCGCCGACCATACGACCGCCGACTTACGGCTCTTTGATGTATCGTGGCAGAACCTTGCCTCTTCGCTCTATTGGGACAGACGGGAGGGGGAAACGAATTTCCATACGGCAGTTTTTCTGTCGGGTTACCATAACCGTTTTCTTTTTGACCTGCAAAAAGAATTGAATCTGAACGGCAGGTCGTCAATTGGTTCGGCAGGTGTGAAGCACTCTACGGATATACGTTTGAGCAACCGTATGAGTCTCAAGGCAGGAGCCGAATACACAGCCACACGGTATGCACCGCTTACATTTGCTGTACACGGCGACTTTGCCTTTAACGTGACAAGTATGCCCAAGACACTTCTTTATGCGCACGAAGCGTCTGTCTTCACAGACTTTACCCATCAGGTCAATACGCTGTTCCGCTACTCGGTCGGCGCACGAGCAACGATATATAATGGCAACAGCCGCACTTTCTTCCAATTCGACCCGCGTGCCAACTTCTCGCTGCAGGTTGCGTCCGGTCATTTCCTCTATCTACACGCCGGTACATACAGTCAGAACAATCACAGTATCAATCTAATCAGTACGGGTTTGCCAACTGACTTCTATATTCCTGCCGATGCCGACTTCAAGCCCGAATATGCTCTCTCTGCGTCTATAGGCTACAAAGGGGCTTTTCTTCGGGACAAATACATTGTTTCCGCCGAGGTCTATTTTAAGCAACTGTACAATGCGGTAGAATGTTCAGTCAGCCTGTTGGATTTGCTTTACAACAACGCCGTCTATACGGACTTTATATATGCAGGTACGGGTCAGAACTACGGATTGGACGTTACTTTGCAGAAGGTCAAAGGTAAGTTTTCGGGCTACTTGACCTATTCGTTAGGTTGGGCAAAACGTTTTATTCCCGAAGTGAGCGATAAGCCTTTCGACAGTTCGCACTCGCGCCGTCATCAATTGGTAGCCACAGGTTCGTACCACTTCAATACGTCTTGGTCGGTCGGAGCCGTCTTCACGTTGGCTACCGGCACTCCCTATACCAAGCCCGAAGCGGCGTACCTGCTCAACGGACGGGTGGTGGCACGAATGGGAGCATACAACGGAGAACACTTGCCGCTCACCCACCGACTGGATCTCTCTGCCAACTATACGCTTCACCTCAAGAACAATCAGTCGCTTGACTTCAACCTGTCGCTCTATAATGTCTATTGCCACAAAAACGTGCAATTTATTACCTATTCACCTCAACATTTCCGCATACGGCAGACCGGCTTGCTGTCCATGATAATTCCTTCTTTGTCTATCCGATTTTCGATGTAAGAACCGATGATGAAAAAAATGGCGTTCATACTGCCTTGTCTTCTCCTGTTTCTTGGCTGCGAAAGGACAAAGACACAACCCGAAACCATCGTTGTGGAAGGCTGGATAGAAGACGGCAAACACCCCGTAGTACTTCTGCATAGAGCAGCACAACTCACAGATAAAGAGATAGGAACAGACGAAATGGTGAAACAGAGTCTAATCTACACCGCCAATATAATGGTCAGCGATGGAGCAGATTCGGTGCAGTTAATCGGCAAGATAGACACTACGATGCTTCCGCCTTATTACTATCATAATGTGCGCATTACGGGTCAGACAGGCAAGAGTTACACCCTCACGGTGAATTACTACGGACAAAAACTGACCGCCGTGACCACCATCCCTTCTATCGTACCGATAGACTCTGTTTCAGTGTCCAGCATCAACGGAAAAGACAAAAAGAAAGAAGTGATTGTTCACTTCAAGGATAATGCTGCCACAGCCGACTACTATGCCTTGTTCTATCGTACTGGACAGAAAAGACAATATGTGCTTGCCTCGTTAGGTATTCGGGACGACTCTGCGCAACAAGGACAATCCATAGAATGGCGGCTGAATCGCTCCTACACGTTGTTAGACAGCAGCAAAGATTTTTACTTCTCTGCGGGCGATACCGTACTCGTCAAACTATCGCATTTAGATGCCGATTCCTATACGTTTTGGACATCGTTTGCTTCTACGTCTGAAGCCAATACGTGGATTTTTATGCCGAAGGCACAGATTAGTACGAATATAGAGGGTGGTTTAGGCTACTGGTGCGGATACGGAAGCGATGAGAAACAACTCATCATTCCCGAAAGTGATACCACGTTTGTATATACGGACGAGTAGGCTGTTCTACTCCGCCTGATAGGACGTGTCGATATCGGGAAAAAGAAAATCGTTGTATGGATATCGCTGCACGTGAATGGCTTTGATTCGGTCGTAGAGCAAATTACGTAATGCATCCACGTTCTGTTTTTCGGCAGCGGAGATGAAGATGCAGTCGTCTGCCAATTTCGCCATCCAAGTCTTTTGCAACTCTTCGAGGGAGATGTTTTCGCGTCGAATGGGCGTGAGGTCATCTTCTTCTTTCGGCTCATAACGGAAGGCATCTATCTTATTGAAAACAACAATAGTGGGAATGGTCTTCTTCACCGTCTGTTTGGGTCGCCGGAGAGCTGCCACGGCACTGTCTTTTTGCGGGATTTCGTCTTCTCCCAACAGGTCGGCAATGGTCTGCTCCACAACTTGGTACTGCTCTTCAAAATTGGGATGCGAAATGTCCACTACGTGAATCAGCAGATCCGCCTCGCGCACCTCGTCCAACGTGGATTTGAAGGACTCAATAAGGTGGTGCGGCAGTTTGCGGATAAATCCGACCGTGTCGCTCAAGAGGAAAGGCAGGTTGTTGATAGTCACTTTCCGGACGGTGGTGTCCAAGGTGGCAAAGAGGCGGTTTTCGGCGAACACTTCGCTCTTGCTGAGTAGGTTCATCAGTGTCGATTTGCCCACGTTGGTATAACCCACCAATGCCACGCGCACCATCTTGCCACGGTTCTGCCGCTGGGTAGCCATCTGACGGTCAATACGCTTGAGTTCGTCTTTGAGCAGAGCTATACGCTGACCGATAATCCGCTTGTCGGCTTCGATCTGCGTCTCACCTGTACCGCGATTGGTGCCGCCACCGCCACGCTGACGGTCTAAGTGGCTCCACATACGGGTCAATCGCGGTAACATATACTGCAAATGCGCTAACTCCACCTGCGTCTTGGCATAACTGGTCTGCGCTCGCTGCAAGAAAATCTCCAAGATAAGCAGTGTGCGGTCCATCACGCGCACGGGATGGTGGTCTCTACCCGCACCCTTCGGATTGAATACGTTCTCTATATTGCGGATTTGCCGTGGCGATAGTTCATCGTCAAAGATAACCATATCAATAGGCGCATCGGCAGACTTATTGTAATCTTCTATCCAACGATTGATTTCCTGTATCTTACCGCTCCCGATATAGGTATTGGTATCGGCGTGGTCGGCACGCTGAACAAATCGGCGCACAGGTTCTATATCCCGTGTATCCGCCAAAAAAGCCAACTCATCCAAATACTCTTGTGTCCGCTCTTCTGGTTGAGAGGGCGTGATCAGTCCTATCAAAACTGCATGTTCCATAACTTGTAATCGCAGAATCTTATAAATCTTTCTTCTATCAATGTGCTTCTAACCAGTTCTTTCCGATGCCGCAGGAGGCAATCAGCGGCACGGAGAGATGAATGGCGTTTTGCATCTCATCCACTACAATTTTGCGTACTTGCTCTATCTCTTGTTCAGGTACGTTGAAATTAAGTTCATCGTGTACCTGCATAATCATCAGGTCGTTCTTTGCCGGTTGCGTTCGATGCGGCAGCACTTCTTGGGCAAATCGGCGATGGATGCTGACCATCGCCATCTTGATGATGTCGGCAGCCGTTCCTTGAATAGGGGCATTGACGGCATTGCGCTCCGCGAAACTGCGTACTGTGGTGTTGCGGCTCAATATGTCGGGCAGATAACGCCGCCTGCCGAAAAGCGTTTCCACATAGCCGTGGTCGCGCGCGAACTGTTTTTGTTTTTCTATATAGTCTGCCACGCGGGGGAAGGCGGCAAAATAGTCGTTAATCAACTGCTGTGCCTCTTGGCGGGGACTGCCTAACTGCTGCGAAAGACCAAAAGCCGAGATGCCGTAGATAATGCCGAAATTAGCCGTCTTGGCACGGCGGCGTTGCTCCTTTGATACTTCTTCGATGGGCAAGCCGAAAATCTTGGCGGCTGTTGCGGCGTGAATATCCTGACCATTGAGGAAGGCCTGTATCATGTGTTCGTCCTGCGAGCAGTGTGCCATCAGTCTCAGTTCGATTTGCGAATAGTCGGCACTCAAAAAGATACATCCTTCATCGGGTATGACTGCCTGACGTATGAGTTGTCCTCTCTCGGTGCGGATGGGCAGGTTTTGCAGGTTGGGGTTGCTGCTGCTCAGTCGTCCCGTTGCCGTAACGGTCTGATGGTAGGTGGTATGAATCTTACCCGTAGCGGGATTGATGTAGGTAGGAAGAGCCGTTATGTAGGTGGATATGAGTTTTTTTAGCTCGCGCTGTTCCAAGATAAGCGGCACGATGGGATGGCGGTCGCGCAAGGGCAACAGCACATCTTCCGAAGTGGAGTACTTGCCGGATTTCTGTCGTTTGGCTTTGGTGTCCAAATGCAGCTTGTCAAACAATATATCTCCGACCTGGGCGGGCGAATTGACATTAAAAGTCGTGCCTGCCAACGCATAGACAGATTGTTCCAAACGGGTCAGTTCATCCGTCAGTTGTGTTTCGGCTTGCTTGAGCAAGGCTGTATCAAAGCGAACACCGGCAGCCTCCATATCGCGCAGGACTTGCACCAACGGCAACTCCACCTCTTGGTAGAGATTCCATAAAGCGGGATCGCTTTTCAGAGCGTCCCAATCGGGTGCAACAGAAGGGTTGAAGGGCAATTCGGAATGAAGCAGATAGGCACATAGTCTGTTCTCTATCGTGTCGTAAGCGGGCATCGGGCTATCGGTTGCGCTATCTGAAGGCGTGCCACTCTCTGTCGCAGCAAACAGGTCAAGCGTAGCTTCCTGTTTCTGTTTTTTAGCCGGAGCGGCTGGCTTCGCAACAGTTATAGCGGGTGCATTACGAAGTAGCGAGCGAAACTCCAACTGCTCGTATAGCGGAGTTAAACGCGTCCAGTCGGGGTCTTGACGCAAGAGCGAAGCCTCGTCAAAATGTATAGGGACATCGGTGCGGATGGTAGCGAGGAAGCGCGAAAAACGGATTTGTTCCGCTTGTGTGCTGACTTTCTCTTTGAGTGCACCTTTCAGTTCGTCTGTACGGGAAAGCAGGTTGTCTATATTGCCGTAGGTCTGCAACAGCGAGACAGCCGTCTTTTCGCCTACGCCTGCGCATCCGGGTATATTATCCGCCTTGTCGCCCATCAGGCTGAGCAGGTCAATGACCTGTTCGGGGGACTGCAAGCCGTATTTGTCGCACACTTCTTGCGGTCCCATCTTTTCGTAACCGCCGGTATGGCGCGGACGATACTGAAAGACCCGCTCGGAAACCAACTGACCGTAGTCCTTATCGGGAGTAGCCATAAAGACTTCCATACCGGCTTCAGAAGCCAGCTTCGATACCGTTCCGATGACATCGTCTGCTTCAAAACCGGCTACTTCCAACTGCTCTACCCGCATTGCACTGAGTATATCGTGAATGATAGGTACGGCGCGGCGTATGTCTTCGGGTGTTTCGGGGCGTTGCGCCTTATACTGTTCGTAGGCTTCGTGCCGGAACGTCTTGCCGTGCGGGTCGAAAGCCACCGCAAGATGGGTGGGCTTGAGACGCTTAAGCAAGTCGTCCAAAGCCACCACAAAGCCGAATACGGCACTCACGTTCTCTCCCTTGGAGTTGATACGCGGCACCTTGATAAAAGCATAGTATGCGCGATAAATCATCGCATAGGCATCCACTAACAGAAGACGTTTCATACGCTAATTACCACTGAATAGGTGTTTGTTGGTGAGCGATAAGGTACTTATTCGCCTCGGAAAAATGTCCGCAGCCGATAAAGCCGCGATAAGCAGACAAAGGACTGGGGTGCGGAGCGGTCAGGACGAGGTTCTTGCGGCGATTGATGAACTGTCCTTTGCGTTGTGCATAACTGCCCCACAGCATGTAGACGATGTGTTCGCGCCGTTCGTTAAGTGCCATTATGGCGGCATCGGTCATCTCTTCCCACCCTTTGTTCTGATGGCTGCCCGGTTGATGGGCTTCCACCGTTAAGGTGGCGTTGAGGAGCAATACACCCTGCTCTGCCCAGCGCATCAGGTTGCCCGACTGCGGAATAGGAAGCCCTAAATCGCGCTGCAATTCCTTATAGATATTCTCCAACGAAGGCGGGATACGCACACCGTCATTGACAGAGAAACACAAGCCGTGCGCTTGTCCTGTATCGTGGTAGGGGTCTTGCCCGAGTATAACAACCTTCACTTTGTCAAAAGGACACACATCAAAGGCGCGGAAGATATACCTGGCAGGCGGAAAACATTGACGTGTGGCATACGCATTTCGCACAAACGAGGTGAGCAACTCAAAGTAAGGTTTGTCAAACTCGGGTTGCAGTACTTCACGCCAACTCTCGTCTATACGAACATCCATAGCAGTCTTATCCCCTAACGGCGGGATTTAGTCGATAATGAGCATTGCATCGCCGTAGTCGCCGAAGCGATAACCTTCCTGGACTGCCACTTCGTAGGCATCCATAACAAATTCGTATCCTCCGAACGCTGCTACACAGAGCAACTGGATAGACTGGCTGGGATAGAGATTGACAAGACAGGAATCGGACACGGCAAAATCGTATGGCGGGTAGATGAACTTGCTGGTCCAGCCGTTGTAGGGTTTGATTTGTCCGACTGTTCCTGCCACTTGTTCAAGGGCGCGGATAACTTCGGTACCCACTGCACAAATATGTTTCTCTTGTGCGTGTGCTCGATCCACGGCATCCACTAACGGCTGTTCAATTACCATCTCCTCGGAGTCCATCTTATGTTTGGGCAGGTCATCCACTTCGATGGTCTTGAAGTTGCCTAACGACACATAGGATGTGAGGAACTGACGGTCAATGCCGGCAATCTCCATACGTTTGAGCAACTGCTTGGAGAAATGTAATCCCGAGGCGGGAACGGCTACGGCTCCTATTTTGTCCGCAAAGATGGTCTGATAGCGTTCTACGTCCATTTCGTCAATGGGGTAGTCCGGGAAAAGCGTATCATAGTCTTTTTGCAGTTCCTCATCCAACGGGCGACGGATGTATTTCGGAAGCGGGGTATGTCCTAATTCGTAGAGGCGATCCAAGAACTCGGAGTTGTCGTAGTCTGTCAGGAAACGAACGGTACGTCCGCGCGAAGTGGTATTGTCTATGACTTCCGCCACGATAGTCAGGTCTTCGTCCAAGAATAGTTTGTTGCCGATGCGGATCTTGCGGGCGGGGTCCACGAGAACGTCCCAATAGCGCATCTCGTGATTCAGTTCGCGTAAAAGGAAAATCTCGATGTTAGCCATTGTCTTTTCCTTTTGGGCATACAGGCGTGCAGGAAAGACTTTGGCATCATTGAAAACAAATAAATCGCCCTCGTCGAAATAGTTGACGATGTCTTTGATGTTCTTATGCTCTATATCCCCTGTTTTGCGGTGCAGGACGAGCATACGCGAGTCATCGCGATAAGGCAGCGGGTACTGCGCAAACAAATGTTCAGGGATAGAAACTTTGAATTGACTTAACTTCATACTATCTTTGTTTAACGTAATTACAGACCAATAGGCAACTCTTTTTCGAGTTGTTTCGGATTGTTTTGAACCGATTGCGACTGCACCATTTGTTCAAATCGGTCGAAGGTAATGCAGTCCTTTTCGGTTATATCTCCCACGCGCGTTCTGCGCAGGGCTATGAGGTGAGCACCGGAGTGCAAACGTTGTCCGATGTCGCGTGCCAAGGCACGGATATATGTTCCTTTGGAACAGGCTATGCGAAGTGTGAGTTGCATACGCTCGGCATCAAAACAAAGAACTTCAATCTCGTCAATGACGAGCAATTTAGGTTTGAGTTCCACCTCCTCGCCTTTGCGCGCCAACTCATACGCTCGCTTGCCGTCCACCTTGACAGCGGAGAACATCGGCGGTACCTGCCACTGCTCTCCCTGAAAAGTAGGGATAACCTCGTCTATCAGTTCGCGTGTGATATGTTCGGTCGGATAGGTGGCATCGATGGGTTTCTCGAGGTCAAAACTGGGTGTGGTGGCTCCTAATTGAAGTGTGGCGACATATTCCTTGCTATGCTGTTGGAGTTCGTCTATGCGCTTGGTTTGCTTGCCGGTGCAAACGACTACAATGCCGGTAGCCAAGGGGTCTAATGTGCCTGTATGACCGACTTTGAGTTTCTTCACGCCCAACTTATGGCACAGCAGCCAACGCGCTTTACCGACCACATCGAAACTGGTCCAGCGGTAAGGCTTATCGAATGCTATAATCTCTCCTGCTACAAAATCCATCGTATATAGAGAACGCTCTTGCGTTTAGGCAACAAAATGATAGACAATGGACAATATGCCGACCAAAAGGCAATAGACTGCAAAGTAGGTCAGTTTTTGTCGGCGGACGATAGCCAACATCCATCGGCACGCGGCACAGCCGGTAAGAAAGGCTGCAAGGCAACCAACCGTAAGCGGTAGCCAGCCGATAGCGGGTGCTGTGGCTTTGCCTAAAAGCAAGTCTAATGACTCCAGCAGGGCATCGCCTAATACAGGAATGAGTACCATAAGAAATGAGAAACGTGCTACGCTCTCTTTCTTTACGCCGCACAGCAGTCCTGTGGCAATGGTCATACCGCTACGGCTGAGTCCCGGTAGGACGGCTACGGCTTGGGCGCAACCTATGATGAGAGAGTCTTTCCACGTTACTTCGTGTCCGACAGCCGAACTGTTCGCAGCCGTCTGCAATGCGCGCCGTTTAGTCAGATACTCGCTCAACGCCAACATACAAGCCGTTACCAAGAGACATATACCTACCAAGAGAAGACCGCTACCGAAGAACTGCTCCACCTCATCCTTGAAGAAAACACCCACGATAAAAACGGGAATACAACTGAATAATAATAAGGCAACATACTGTTTGTCGTCATTCCAGCGGGTGGTGGTAAACGTACCTTTGAACAGTTGACCAATCTCGCGGCGCAGGACTACAATCGTGGAAAGCACGGTAGCCACGTGCAAAAGGACGGTGAACATTAGGTTTTCTTCGGAGGCTGTTCCTAACAAGGCTTGACCGATCTCCAAGTGTCCGGAAGACGAAACAGGCAGGAACTCCGTCAAACCTTGTACGATACCTAATATCAATGCTTCAAACCAATTCATTTACAACTTGAATATAAGAAAGGTTCGTTTCGTAGGATTCATCTACTGCTTCTTTTTCCAAAGGATAGCCACTACCATCAGCACAAAGCCTGCCAAGGCAACCATCGGTCCTACCGTAATACGGCGAACGGAAAAAATATCGGGATTATACTCTGTAGCACCGCTCGGCTCGCCAATCATAAGGCAAAAACCAACTACTATCACCACAAAACTTATGGCAATCAGAATACTATTCTGTTTAGGGAGATTATATTTCATAGTGTTAAATTTCGTACATTTTTTCGACCTTCATTCTTACGTACCTGCCGGTGGCGACAAGGGATGCAACGAAAGTAATCAGCAGACCGCTGAGAAGAACCGTCAGAGCAACTAAGGCGATATTCTCCACCGTGGGCGGGAAAATAGTAATATGAAGTGAACGATAGACATAATAATAGATGCCGGCGAGGGCAACGATGGTCAGCAAGGCGGCTTCCAACCCCATTCGTACCGAGCGAGCGACGAAAGGTCGGCGGATAACCCAAGAGGTAGCACCTACCAGTCGCATCGTATTGATGGTGAATCGTTTAGAATAGATATGGAGGCGAATAGTGTTCATTATCAGTATCCACGCAATTACTAATAAAACCAAAGCACAAATGCCCAAAATGAGCGACACTTTGCTGACATTATGATCGAGAACCTTAACGATATCTTCTTGGTACTGAACTTGTTCTACGTATGGCAGGGCGGTCAGTTTGTCGGATATGACGGCGATGCTGTCCTTATTGGTATAAGCGGGCTGCAAGTGCAGCTCAAAGGCATCGGAAAGAGGGTTGTAGCCTAAGAATTTGGTAGGGTCTTCGCCCAGTCCGGAGATATGTTCTTCGAGTGCTTGCTGTTTGGAGATGAATGTATAAGAGGCCGTTCCCGGCATGGCATCCAAGACGTTTTGCAGGCGCGCCACCGAGGTGGAGTCAGCGTTGGTGTCAAGGATAACGGTTAGTGCTAAATTCTCACGCATATCGGAAATAAGGTGGTGTGCACTAAGTAGCACGACACTTTCCAATCCGATAAGAAACAAGACCATCGCCACGCTCACCGTGGTGGTGAGGTACATATTGAAAAAGCGTTTTTTATGCTTCATATCAAATGTTTTAGTTGGTTTTCGTCACCCGCCGACCTTAGTCCGTGAATGGTCAAGGGTGATGATAATAAAAGGGAAGGAACTGAAAAAAAGAACAGGTTGAAGTTCAGCCTGTTCTTTTTTTTGTTGTTAATACTCCCACAGGTCTTGTTCGAAGTTGAGCATTTCTGTTTCTATACGTGCTTGCTCTTTTTTGGCATTGACTTCGTCTTTGGCGTAGTCCAGAATCATACGGTTGTACATATTGGTTTCGCCTACGAGGTAGGACGTGTATAACCGCTTTTGGAAGAAGTCATCAAAGGTAACGCGTTTTACTTCGTTCTGGAAGGGGATCATATAGTTGCTTGCTAAATAAGGACGCAAGTCTTGGTAGAGAATCCAGAATTTAACGGATGAGCGTAGGAACTGCATCGGGTCAGTACCATTTGCTCTTTCGGGTTGGAGGGGAGCAATCGCTATGAGTTGACGGTGCAGGCGCGATGTGTGCTTATCAAAGAAAATAACTTCTTGTATAAGATATTTGTATTGATTTTTCACATAGAGACTATACCTTGCCGGATTGAAGATCATCTGATTATTTATAGTATCATAATATATCAGATACGATTCTTCATCATCTAATTCAGGATCCGATCCGTCTGCACCCTTGGCAACAAAGCATAATTTTCTTTGCATTGCCAAATCTTCACGCTTAATTCTTGTCGTTTCACTAAATTCCGGCGTAAACGGCTCATAACTATTGACTTTAGCCTCATAAATAGGCATGCCTTCAACTACAGCTTGCAAGATAATCCGAAATAAACTTTTATACTTGGGGTCATCGTGCTTTTCCGGGAAATAGAGTTGGAAATTTTGCTTGTATCGCAGGTCGATAATGCGGTAAGTAAGTCGTGCCCACACTATATCGTCTTTACGATGAAAGACTGTAACAAGTGTATCCGCAGAAGCGTTCAATTCTTGGGTTTCCAATCGGATGGTACCGTTGGTATCAAAGAAATTGAGAACTTCCTGCGGAAGTAATTGGGCATTGGCAGATGCTACCCCTACCAACAGCATAATCAATATACCTACCTTTTTCATAATTGCATATTTAGAAGATTATAACAACTCTTATGTAACTGGATATGTCTATTTGAGTCGCAGAGCAATAGGACTCAGTTGCTGTGTTTTCCCGTCAGGACCGACAGCGCGGATGGTCTGCAACGTTACTTGCGCACCACTCGGCAACTTTTTAATCAACGTTTTCTGTTCGTCCGTCAGACGCCCGTTATCCGAATGTTTAGCATCATTGCCGATTACGATATCAAATCCGGTGATTTTCCATGGCAAATCCAAAATTCCATCGGGACCATAACTGGCTTCTACGTAGGCTTCATTAGAGGTAAGCAGTTTTTTTGAAATAAAACCTTGGTTGATAGACTCGCCTCCTGCCACAAAGAACGAACTGGGCTTGGGCAAGGCTTTCACCTTGTATTTGTTGGTTCCCATAACCTGATTCTTTCCGTCCATATTGGCAGAAACGGTGAGTACTACTTCCTTGGCACTTTCGCCGGGTTTAATCACCCAATTACCGCCACTGCGAGATACAGAAGCCCCTGTTGCGCTGACCGACACTTTGTCGTTGCTCACGCCCGGAACGGAAACGCTGAACTTATTCTCGAAACCACGATACATAATGTTCATATCCAAGTTGGATATTGTTGCAGTAGGCTCGCCCACGGTATAGGAACTCTCGAAGGGGAGGTAGTCCATTTCGCCGGTGTTGGAGAGTACGCCGATTTTACCGCTGTACTTCCGTTCACCGCTACCGGTGGCAACTACTTCGTAGAGACCTTGGTCGTTAATACGCTCGTTGCCGATATAGAATTCGGGACGTTGTGTTGAGTCGATGGCTGCAAGGATAATCTGTGCTTGGTACTTGGCACCGCGCATTACGTAGTCGGACTTCGGAATGACGTAGGCTTGCAGTTTATTTACGCGCAGGTCCATAGCATCGGCGTTACCCATCAGGTACTGAATCATCTGACCTTCGGTAGCACGAATATCGTTTTGCATCTTGCTCAATACGGTGATAGTAGCATTAAGCACCATACCGTCGAACATACCGTTGACCCACGTATCCATTTTACCTTCGTGGTTATTGTAGAGGGAGTCGCAGGTGAAGAGCATCTTGAATTGCTCGGTCATCTTGCGAACCTCTTGTTGGTCCATCGGGTTGTTGTTCTTCGCCAAAACGGAAAGCAGGAAATCGCGGTACTCTTCGATACGGATACGCAGTTCTTCGCCGTGTCCTTGAACGATACCGTATTGACCGGTCACATCGAGGTTGCTGGTACCTTGCAGTCCGCGAACGGCGTAGCCGGTGGTGTAGTTGTGTTCCGACACTTTCTCTTCGCCGATGGCGATGACAGCCATATCACGTTTGAACTTTGCTATGTAATTGAACAGTGAGTCGGATTTCTGCTTCATTTCCATTGCCTCCTCATAGGGGACTGCGTACTTTTCGGGCTTATCGTTCTTCTGCTGTTCAAAGACGGAATACATATTGGCATTGCGATCCTCGGTAGAGGTTATGGACGAATAGAGGCTATCGTCCACCATCACAAAACCGTTCAAAATATCTGTACTTACGTTCAACGCCAGCATAGCGGTGAGCACCAAGTACATCATACCTATCATTTTTTGTCTCGGGGTTTCCGGACAGTTTTTTGCTCCACCCATAGTTAATTATCTATTTGCAGTTTATTATATTACGGAAAAATATTTCGTTACTTTGCTTACAAAAGGCTTTTAAAGCATTCGATTTTTTCCGTTAGTCAAAACGCTTAGGCAAGAGCGGTGAGCATATTGCCATAAATCTTGTTGAGGTCAGTAACTTGAGCGGCTAACTTCTTCACTCCTTCTTCGTAAGCGGCTTGGTTGCGCATTGCTTCTTCGGTAGAAGCAGTCATTTTTTGGATATTGGCAGCTACGTGGTTGAACTGGTCGGTAGCGGCTTTGACTTGTTCGTTCTGCTGTTGGAGAGCGGCGAGTTGGAGGTCATAAACGGAGTTCATTTGACCGATCTTATTGCCGAGGTCAGCTACGCCGTTTTGGTAGTTTCTGGTTTTTTCGACTACGCCTTGCATATCGTTAGCCACGGCCACGTATGCTTGGTTGAGGGCTTCGCTTTGTGTACCGAGTTTAGCGGCGGAGGCAGCGAACTGTCCGGCAGCCTGTTCGGCAGCACCCATTTGTTCAGCCAGTTTATTGGAAGCAGTAGCCACTTTGCCAAGTTCGCCGAGTTGTACGGCAGTTTTAGCGAGGTCGTTAATACTGCCTTTGAGGGCTTCCATATCTTTGTCGCTGAGAGCGGTAGCTACCGAATTACCGGCAGGAGCAGAGGAGCTTCCGCCCATATTGCCTAAAAGAGTGGGTTTGGGGCGTTTAGCAAGCTCATCAAGTTTTGCAGGTTCGGCGCCGTAGCCGAGCAGTTGGGGGAATACTTCCTCCCAGTGGAAATCCACGTGGGGTTTATCAAGGCAACCGATACCGAAAAGGAAAGCCTCGGTAAACATACCAACCATAAGCACTTGTGAAGCACCGGGCCAGTGAAGAATCTTGAACAATGCACCGATAATAACGACGGATGCACCTAAACAGTAAACCATGTTTACAATTTTCTTTCCCGAGTAGGATTCATACCAACCCATGAAACCACTTCTTTTTTCTTGTGACATAATGTTAGAAACTTTTTAAGTTTATTTTTTGGTTGTTAAATTTGCTATTTTAGCGTATTTCGTTGCTTTAGGTTTGTTAAGAGGCGATCTATTAGTCTCCTAAGAAAGAGCGAACGCAGCGGAAACCGATATAAGCGCGGCTTTCGTACTGGTACTCGTAGGTGCGGACACCGCATTGCAGGTAGTAATAGATGTCTTTCCAACTGCCTCCTTTGACGACTTTGCATTTTAGGATGTCCGGATCGTCCTTACGTGCCATATACTCAAAGTTGGAGTTAATATCGTTGACGTAGGTATTGGTAGAGGGGTTGAAGGCGGATGATGTCCATTCAGCCACGTTCCCTGCCATATCGAACAGACCGAAGTCGTTGGGTCGGAATTGCGCCACGCGCATCGTCATAGTACCTGTATCATCGTTATAGGCACCGCGATAGGGTTTGAAGTTGGCGAGGAAACAGCCGTTGGCATCGCGTGCGTAGTTACCGCCCCACGGGTACATAGCCATCTTACGTCCGCCTCGTGCTGCGTATTCCCATTCGGCTTCGGTGGGCAGACGGTAGTCGTGCGACTGCTTGCCGTACTGGTTTTGGAACATCTTGGTGCGCCAGTGGCAGAAAGCGTGTGCCTGTTCCCACGTAACGCCGACCACGGGGTATTCGGAGTAGCCGATGAAGTTGAAGTAACCTTTCATCATCGGGTCGTTGAAAGCGAATTGGAAGTCACGAATCCAGATCATTGTATCGGGATAGATGCTGATGATTTTGTAGGTCATCAGGTCATCGGGTTCGCGCAGGGGTCGAATGATGGTTTTGTTGCAGATTTCGCCTTTTTCATCGATCCAGAATGTGTCCACGCGAGCAGAAGCACCATCGGGGTAGCGTCCTTTGGCGACATCGAATTTGTTTTTGAGCAGTCGTGCCTGATCGTAGTTGCGCCAGCCATAACGATAATGGTAGTCAATGGTGCGCAGTGTACCATCGGAATAGTACATTGGGGCGAGTGCACGGCGGATGTTGGGGTCTTTGCTGTTCCAAGGGATTTTGGCTTTCCAGTTGATGCGGAAATTGACGCGTTGTGCTGCGCTTTCCTCTTCTTCCTCTTCCTCTTCTTCAGCGGCTTCTCTTGCGCGTTTGTCTTCGATGGCGAAGCGTGCGCGGAGATCGGCGTTACCGCCTTCTTCATAGTCTTCCTCTTCGTCTTCACCTGCTCCTGTACCAGGACCTAAAATAAGGTGGTAGTAAGCGATGGAGTCACGCACGTAGTTAACGAATTGTTTGTATTCGTTGTTGGTGATTTCCGTTTCGTCCATCCAGAAGGCGTTGACGGTTGTCATAAAGGGATTGTCGGGTTGTCCGAAGATAGCCGATTGGGAGTTTTCGCCCATCATAAACGATCCTTTTTTGATAAAGACCATTCCGTAGGGGTTTGCTTCTTTGAAGTCACCTGCTTTGTTGACTCCTACCAATTCGCCGGCGGGGCCTGCGCAAGCAGTTAATACAGCCGCCACAGCGATGACGGATAGCATTTTCGTCAGTTTCATTGTATCAATTCTTGTCACTTCTGTTTTCTACATCTTTATTATACACAGGTTGTCTCGTAACGTTATATTCTTAAGACGGTTTGTTATCGGACAACGATGTCATTGATTTTCCGAACGTCTTACAAGTAGCGTATGCTCTTGTAGCGGTTGGTACGTTTTGGCTTAAGGATATCGAGTTGGTAAGCCAAAAATATTTCGTGTGCTCCGTAGGAGCCTTTGATTAGTCTGTTGGCGGGCAGTTCGTAGGTATAGCCGAGTTGTAATCCGCTGATTATATCTGCGCTAAAGAGCAGATTGACGCTGCCTAATATTCTGTATCCTGCTCCGAATCGGTATCGTTGTTTGACTTCTGCGAGCAGTGAGAGGTTGATGTCCCATGCTGCGAAGTCGGTCATAAGCATTGCGCTTGGTTTGAGTGTCCAGTCTTTGCCGGGCAGTCGCCAGTTGTATCCTCCTGCGAGGTACATTGTCCCGATGAGGGTCATAAAAGCTCGGTCGCTCCATTCTACCTTGGGTCGGTTGACGTGGCTGTAACTGACGGATGCCCACCATTGTGGTGCTTTGTAGTACAGTCCTAACGCCATATCGAAGCTCATACCTGTAACGCCGTCCTTGCCGGATGCTACGGGAATAGCGGGGTCATCGGAGGCTTTATGGTGGAAGCCGTCCTGCTCGAGGTTGGCAATTGAGTCAAGATTTACTTTGTCCGCTTTGAAACTGATATTAGCGAAGCCGAGGTCGATGCCTGCGCTTAGGTATCCGTTTCCTAATTTATGTCTGTAGGCGTACTCAACGTGGAACGATTGGTTGGAGAAAAGTCCATAAATATCGTTTAGGAAGCGCACGCCTGCGCCGTGTTTAGTGTTAGCGATATGGAAGGGTGCCGAAACGGTGAAGTAGGTTGTCATAGGCATATCGCTAAGTCCTGTGGTATGCAGTCTGTGTAGTCCTGCGATATTGAGCATATCATCGTTACCTGCTGCTGCGGGGTTATACGATGACTGAAAAAACATATATTGCCCTATTTGCGGGTCAGTTTGTGCTTTGATTAGGTTAAAGCACAAACACAGACAGCAAGATAGGAGTATATATTTTTTTGCCTTCGGCATGGTTAGGCTCAATACTCATCTTCGTTAAAAAAGAAGTCATCTTTGGTCGGGTAATCGGGCCAAACGTCTTCGATGCTGTCGTATGCTTCTTCCTCTTCTTCAAGCTCTTGGAGGTTTTCGATGACCTCCATAGGGGCTCCTGTTCGGTTGGCATAGTCAAGCAGTTCCGCCTTGGTAGCCGGCCATGGTGCGTCTTCTAATTTAGATGCCAGTTCTAATGTCCAATACATAGTTTACTCTCTCAAATTAGCGCGCAAAAGTATTGCAAAGATTTTGTACGAACAAATGATTTGTTATTTTTTCCACAAAAAAAGTGAAATTTTATCATCTTTTGCGATTTTTCGTGCCAAAACGAACCAGAAATC
This sequence comes from Paludibacteraceae bacterium, assembly GCA_017471175.1. GTDB lineage: Bacteria > Bacteroidota > Bacteroidia > Bacteroidales > Paludibacteraceae > Colicola. The sequence continues at coordinate 88,272 of JAFUVS010000017.1, forward strand.
GCTGAGTCGGTTAACCCATTGGAGTGTGATGTCGTTGGTGTTTTGGGCAAGGAGGTTGACCATTAGTCTTTCGAGTCTTCGTGTGACGGTACGGCAGAGGTGGCAGGTGGCGATGGTTTCGTTTCCAGCGGGTAGGATAAAGGCCCGTAGTGGTTCGAGTTGTTCTTGTATTTGGTCGATCCATAGTTCGAGGTCAGTAACGTCTTGTGTTGTGATCCAGTCTTCGCCCGGGGCATCAGCCAAGCGTGCTCCGAGGTTGAAGAGGAGATTTTGGATACGGTCGAGTTGTTCTTGGTAATTATTAGTACGCGCGCGGAGAAGTCCTACCCAGCTATTGAGTTCGTCGGCAGTGCCGTAACATTCTAATCGGAGGTCGGTTTTGGATACTCTTTTTCCGTTGGCGAGGGATGTTTGTCCTTTGTCGCCTGTTTTGGTGTAGATTTTCATTGCTATAATAATTCTATTCGGTTTGTAAATTTTTCGGTTGTCGGATGGGGTGTTTTTGGTCAAAATCTTAGTTTATAATGTCGGCGGAGGTAAGCGGGGTCAAAAAAGACCATTCCCAGATTGTACAGGTCGAAGGTGGATGTAACGCGGGGGTCAGTTTTGATGGTATGCCAGGCGCGTTCCATATCGGGGTTCCAGTGTATATCGTCAAGTACAATGACGGATTTGGCGGAAACGAAAGGCAGTATAGTGTTGAAATAGCGCAGTGTGGCTTCTGCGGTATGGTTGGCATCGATGAAAGCGAGGTCGAGGTATTGGAGTTGGTAGAGTGCGGGTGAAAGGGTGTTGTCAATGTTACCGCAAACGGGTTGGATATTATTGATTTTTAGTTTATTCCAATTGGACTGTGCGAGTTGGAGGAGTTCTTGACAGCCTTCGAGGGTAGTGACTTGGTTACGGGAAGAAGGTGCGGCGAGATAGGCGGTTGTGATGCCGAGGGATGTGCCTAATTCGAGGATATGAAGGGGGCTTTGTCGGTTGCCGTTCCACTGTCGGTCGGAGAGGAAGTGGACTAATCGGAAGAGGAGTTGTGCGTTTTTAGGCGATTCGAGTGAGGTGGCAGCGATGTGCTTGACCGTACGGTTGGGGGAGGTATGTTTACCTGTGCCATAATCAGTGATATGGAGCGATTTGTTGTTGTTTAACAATGCGTTGCGCAGTTGTTCGATAGGTTGGAAGGCGTAGAATGGGTTTGAGTCGTAGAGGCAATGTCTGACGAAGTAGAAGAGGTATGGTGAATGGATGCCTTCTCCGCCAGTGTTCCAAGCGGTAAGTTGGTGTCGAAGGAAGGAGAAAGTTCGATATGCTAAAAGGCGCAAAGACATAAGGTAACGGAAATCGCGGCAAAGGTACAATCAAAGTTTTCGCCCACCAAATGTTGTGGCAGAAAAAAGGTGTAAGGTGGAAAAATAAGCTTTTTTGATTGATTACGTTTGTGGTTGATTATAAGCGTATTAGTCGGTCTAAGCAGCGGAATCACATAATAATCACATAATAACCACATAATAATCACATAATAACCACATAATAATCACCTAATAACATCCTAATAATTATCTAATAATCACTTAATATAGTAAGGGGGAAATGGCGATTGGAAGTGTGGTTTGCTTATGAAATCGCGACCACAGAACACAGCGGACATGGAATATAATGTGAACGGAGCGGCATAGTATGCCGCACAATTGACAAAACCGCAGGGGGGGATGCTGTGCAATTGAAAAAAACGTGGGGGTATGCTATACAATTGACAAAACCGTGGTGGGTTATGTTGATGGTGGGGATATAAAAAGGGAGACGGGGTACGTAATGGGCGTGGAACGGGATAAATGTTTTTTGATTTGTACAAACGAAAAGGATGCACTATCTTTGCGGCGTTATTCAAGTATGATGCCGTGGTTGCGGATTTTTGATGCGGGCGAGGACGTCCGCGCTCCAAGTAGGGTGATGTCTTGAACAAGTAGGGTGATGTCTTGAAAGTAAGAACAGGAAATGCGATTCAGGGATATAATCGGTCAGGAGGGTGTCAAGCGTCGGTTGATACAGTCGGCTCGTGAGGGTCGTGTGCCCCATGCGCAGTTGTTTGCGGGCAAGCAGGGCGTGGGCAAGATGCAGTTGGCGATGGCATACGCGCAGTACCTGAACTGTGAGCATCCTACGCAGGAGGACTCGTGCGGCGAGTGCCCGACATGCAGACAATTCGAGCGGATGCAGCACCCTGATTTGCACTTTACATTCCCGATAGTGAAAGGGGATGCGGGGGATACGTGCAACGATTTTGCGGATGCTTTTCGCGGAATGGTTCTGGAGAAGGGTTACTTTTCGTTGGAGGACTGGTATGAGGCGATGGGTGTGGAGAACAAGCAGGCTGTTATCTACGAGAAAGAGAGCGGCGAGATTGTGCGCAAGTTGTCGCTGAAAGCGTTCGGAGCGGGGTATAAGGTGATGATAATCTGGCAGGCTGAGAAGATGAATGTGACTTGTGCGAACAAGTTATTGAAGTTGCTTGAGGAGCCACCTGAGCGGACGTTGTTCTTCTTGGTGAGCGAAATGCCTGAGCGGTTGCTTCCGACGATATTGAGTCGTGTGCAGGTGGTACGTGTGCCGCCGTTGCAGGATGAGCAGGTGGCGCAGGCGCTGACGGCTCGCGGCGTGGAAGAGCAGAATGCCAACGATATAGCACATATCGCACAGGGGAGTTACCTGAAGGCGTTGCAGATAGCGGAGGATAAGGAACAGAATCAGGCTTTTATGGAGGATTTTGTGTCGCTGATGCGCTGTGCTTGGTTGGTGGGGCACAAGAAAGACTATGCATCGCTGCTGAAGTTGAGGCAGTGGAGTCAGAATATGGCGGATGCGAAAGTGGGGCGCGAGAAACAGAAGGCGTTCCTGCAATTCGTGCAAAAGCAGATTCGCGAGAACTACATCTATAATTACGGTTTGCCTCAGGTGAACTACCAGATGCAGGAAGAGAAGGCTTTCAGCAAGAACTTTGCCGCGTTTATCCATTCGGGGAACGTAGAACAGATTATCAATGAGTTGGATAAGGCAGAACGGCAAATAACACAGAACGGGAATGCAAAGATGATATTCTTCGATTTGTGTTTGCAGATGATAGTTTTGATTAAGTAGTTTAGTGTTTAGTGTAGTTTAGAGTTTAGAGTTTAGAGTTGAAAGAAGTTTTTAGTTGATAGATATGTTGATATATATAAGGAGAAAGAACAATGAATGAACGATTTACACTCAATAATGATGCCTGCAAGTTTTCGTCAAAGGCTTGCTTTCGCAATTCGGCTCATATGCTGCCGGTGACGGACTACCTGAGCGATTTGCCCGAAAACGTAACGGAAACGGATATTGTGGAGGTTCAGTTCAAGAACACGCGCAAGGGTTACTTCCACAATGTGAACCAGTTGCCGCTTGAGAAGGGGAAAGTGATTGTGGTGGAAGCCAATCCGGGTTACGACATCGGCGAGGTGGTGCTGACGGGCAGGTTAGTGCTGTGCCAGATGCACAAGAACCGTATCGATCCGAGCCGCTATGAGATAAGGAACGTGCTGCGCTTTGCGACGGAAGAGGATTTGCAGAAAGCGGAGGCGGCACATGAGCGCGAGCACGAGACGATGATTAAGGCGCGTCAGCTTGCCAAGTCGTTGGGATTGGAGATGAAGATAGGCGATGTGGAGTATCAAGGGGACGGGACGAAAGCCATCTTCTACTATATAGCGGACGGTCGTGTGGACTTCCGTCAGTTAATTAAAGTATATGCGGAGACATTCCGAATCCGCATCGAGATGAAGCAGATCGGTGCCCGTCAGGAGGCGGGGCGTATAGGCGGTACGGGACCTTGCGGCAGGGAACTATGCTGCTCGACGTGGATGACGAATTTCACGTCGGTGGGAACAGGTGCGGCACGGTTGCAGAAACTGTCGCCCAATCCGCAGAAATTAGCGGGTCAGTGCGCCAAACTCAAATGTTGCCTGAACTATGAGATCTCGCTGTATGAGGAGGCGAGGAAGATGGGTTACTCGTTAGGCAGCAACGGGCAAGACAAACAAGAGGAAGAGGACTTAGGCTACCAGAACGTGGTGGGACAGGACGACTTCTCACGTTTCGACAAGAAGAAAAAACAGCGTCCCCAACGCGACAACCGTCCCTCTTCGGATGGCAGGCGACCACGCGATAACCGAAACAGAACCAATAGAGAAAACCCAAATAATGCCCCGACTGATAAAAACAATAATACTGCTAACGGTTAGCCTGCTGTGCGGCTGTACGAAAGGAGTCTATTATTCGGAGTTCAAGGATGTATCTCCTTTAGCATGGGATAAGGATTCCGCCATGGTGTTTACGTTCAGCGTGACCGATACTGTGCAGCCATACGATGTGCTGCTGCACGTGCGGCATAGCGACAATTACCCTTATCAGAATATGTGGCTGTTCCTGACGACGACCTCACCCGACAGCATTGTGCGGAGCGATACGATAGAGTTCTACTTGGCAGACGATCGCGGTAGATGGCTTGGTAACGGGAGGAACGGACACGTGTCAATGCCGGTTCTGTATGAGGAGCGTTATGAGTTTGCGGATACTGGAACTTATTCGTTGGCTGTCCGGCACGGTATGCGAACGAATCAGTTACGCGGTGTGAGCCAGATAGGAATGGAGATACAGGAATCGAAATAGCCTGCAACGATGAGCAAGAACAAACAGAAGAAATTTCAGGAGATGCGCGAGTTGGCACGTGTTTATCAGTGCACATTTCGCGATATACAGGCGGGTTCTCCGATAGTTCAGATGGCGGGACACTGGCGGGAAAAAGTGTTCGGGAACACGAATCCGATTGTGTTGGAACTGGGTTGCGGGCACGGCGATTACACAGTAGGTTTGGCACGCGAGGACAGGACGCGCAATTACATAGGTGTGGATATAAAAGGTGCACGGATGTGGGCAGGCGCGAAACAAGCAGCAGAAGAGGGACTGACGAACGTGGCTTTCCTTCGGACGCAGATAGAGATGCTGCCCCATTTCTTTGCGGACGGCGAGGTGGATGAGATATGGATTACGTTCCCCGACCCGCAGATGAAGAAAGCGACCAAGCGGCTTACTTCGACTTATTTTATGCAACGTTATCAAAAAGTTATGCGCGAAGGCGGAATGATACATCTGAAGACGGACAGTCCTTTCCTTTCGACCTATACGCGGGCGATGCTGCAAGAGAACGGGTATGTGGTAGCGGCTGATACGGACGACCTGTACGGCTGTGAAGACACGCCTTATCTCGTTCAAGCCAAAGCCCTGCAAACGCACTATGAAAAGCAGTGGATAGAAAGGGGGATGACCATCAAATATATCTGCTGGCAGTTAGCTCGGAAAGATGACCTTCGCGAACCCGAAATAGAGATAGAGAAAGACACGTACCGCTCCTACGGACGCGACTATCTGACACAAAAATAAATGCTTATGGACAACATTCAACTTCCCGAAAATGCGTCTCGTCCGCTCAAACCCGGCGAGAAGTACGAACCTATTCTTCGTCCCGAACAACAGTTTGCCGAGGTAACGCCATACAGCGTTACGATAGGCGTAGTGATGGCTATTATCTTCTCGGCGGCGGCGGCTTACTTAGGTCTCAAAGTGGGTCAAGTGTTTGAGGCGGCGATACCGATAGCGATTATAGCGGTGGGGCTGTCGTCTGCTATGAACAGGAAAAACTCGTTGGGTGAAAACGTTATTATCCAGTCGATTGGAGCATCGTCCGGCGTGGTTGTGGCAGGTGCTATCTTTACCTTGCCGGCACTATATATCCTGCAAGCCAAGTACCCCGATATCACGGTGAACTTTATGCAAGTGTTTATGTCATCGCTGTTAGGCGGGTGCTTGGGCATATTGTTCCTTATCCCGTTCCGCAAGTTCTTCGTGCAGGAGAAACACGGCGAGTATCCTTTCCCAGAGGCGACCGCCACGACGCAGGTGTTGGTGTCGGGCGAGCAGGGCGGCAGCCAGGCCAAGCCGCTGATATGGGCTGCGGCTGTGGGCGGATTGTATGATTTCATTGTTTCCACATTCGGCTTGTGGACGGAGAGTCTGTCCACGCGTATGACGGCTTGGGGCGAAACGATAGCGATGAAGTACAAGACGGTGATGGCAGTCAATACGAGTGCCGCTGTGTTGGGTTTGGGCTATATCATCGGACTGAAATATGCGGCGATTATTGCGTGCGGTTCGCTTTTTACGTGGTGGGTTGTTCTGCCGCTGTTAGGCGCAACGGGAATGAGTGAAATGGATCCGCAGGTACTCTATACCAACTACGGCAGGAACATCGGTATCGGTGCGATTGCGATGGCGGGTCTGTTGGGAATCATCAAGAACTGGAGCGTGATAGCCGGTGCGTTCGGATTGGTCAAGAAGGAGTTCGGCGGCAAAGGTAAAGCGGTGGCTGCTAACGTATTGAGAACGGAGCGGGATATATCCATGAAACTGCTTGCGATATCAGTTATAGCCGCTTTGTTGATCGTGTTGGTGTTCTTCTGGGTAGGGGTGTTGCATAATTTCGGTCAGGCATTGGTGGCTTGGTTGGTGGTGACGGTGATAGCATTCCTGTTTACGACGGTGGCAGCCAATGCGATTGCTATTGTGGGCAGTAACCCGGTGAGCGGAATGACGCTGATGACGCTGATTATCGCCTCGGTGGTGTTTGTAGCAGCGGGGATGAAAGGAACGAGCGGTATGGTGGCGGCAATGATTATCGGCGGCGTGGTATGCACGGCGTTGTCGATGGCGGGCGGCTTCATAACGGACTTGAAGATAGGTTACTGGATTGGCACGACACCTGCCAAACAGGAGACGTGGAAGTTCCTCGGTACGTTAGTCAGTGCGGCGACGGTTGGCGGCGTGATGATCATCCTGAACAAGACGTACGGCTTTGTGGGTGAGGATGCTTTGGTGGCACCTCAAGCCAATGCGATGGCAGCGGTGATAGAGCCTCTTATGTCGGGTCAGGGTGCGCCGTGGATGCTGTACTTTGCAGGGGCTGTACTGGCTCTGATTCTGAATTTTGTGGGCGTTCCTGTACTGCCTTTTGCATTGGGAATGTTCATACCTTTGCATCTGAATATGCCTTTGCTGATAGGCGGTGTTGTTTCTTATTTCGTGTCGCGTGAGCGCAAACAGGATGGCGAAAAGGCAGCCGAGTTGGCTCAAAAGCGCAATGAGAAAGGCACGTTGGTGGCAAGCGGCTTCATAGCAGGCGGTGCGCTGATGGGTGTAATCAGTGCGGTTCTTAAATTCGTCGGCGCAGACTGGTACTTGTCCGATTGGGCAGGTTCGCATGGCGCGCAAGTACTTGGTATTGTAATGTATATATTGCTCATCACGTATTTCGTGCGAGCAAGCAAAAAAATAAAATAATTAACTAAAAGAGTAATACTTATGGTAAGTTACAAAGAATTAGGACTGGTGAACACGCGTGATATGTTTGCCAAAGCGATTAAGGGCGGGTACGCTATTCCCGCGTTCAATTTCAACAATATGGAGCAGTTGCAAGCCATCATCAAGGCTGCGGCTGAAACTAAGTCTCCGGTCATTCTGCAAGTGTCGAAGGGTGCACGCAATTATGCTAACCCCACGCTGTTGCGTTATATGGCGCAGGGAGCGGTTGAGTATGCCAAAGAATTAGGATGGGAAAAGCCGCAAATCGTGTTGCATTTGGATCATGGCGATTCGTTCGAGTTGTGCAAAGACTGTGTAGATTTGGGTTTCTCGAGCGTGATGATTGATGGTTCGGCACTGCCTTACGAAGAAAACATTGCGCTGTCGAAGAAAGTGGCTGATTACGCGCACCAGTACGATGTAACGGTAGAGGCAGAATTAGGTGTGTTAGCAGGCGTGGAAGATGAAGTACAAGCCGAGGAGAGCCACTACACTCGTCCTGAAGAGGTGATTGACTTCTCGAAACGCACCGGTTGCGACTCGCTCGCGATCTCTATTGGTACGTCCCACGGTGCATATAAGTTCAAACCTGAGCAATGCACCCGCGATCCGAAGACGGGTCGTTTGGTTCCTCCGCCATTGGCATTTGATGTATTGGACGCTATTATGGAGCAACTGCCCGGTTTCCCGATTGTATTGCACGGCTCGTCTTCCGTACCGCAGGAATATGTGGATATGATTAATAAGTATGGTGGCAAACTTCCTGATGCAGTGGGTATTCCTGAGGAGCAACTGCGTAAGGCATCGAAGTCGGCGGTTTGCAAAATCAACATTGACTCCGACTCTCGTCTTGCCTTTACGGCAGCCGTTCGTAAAGTGTTTGCCGAGAAACCCGGTGAGTTTGATCCGCGTAAGTACTGCGGTCCTGCACGCGACCTGATGACCGAATTGTATAAGCACAAAATCATTAACGTACTCGGTTCGGATAACAAAGCCTAAACATAGTTAATAATAGGGACGGATATCGTTTTGCGGTGTCCGTCCCCTTTTCTTTATTAGATTATGAAAGCAAAAGTTCTATCTTTGACAATCGCTTTGTCCTTTGGTCTTGTTCTCACTGCGCAGGATTATTCCTTGCAGCCCGCATTAGGAGACAACTGCACCAGTATTCTTGTCTCTCGCGGAGCCAGTGAGGATGGTTCGGTGATTACTTCTCATACGTGTGATTCGTGGTATCGCACGTGGATGCGTTGGCTTCCTTCGGTGGAGTACAAGAGCGATACGCTGGTAGAGGTCTATAGTGGACTGATGCACACCGAGTACCCTGGCAGTATGGATGGTGTAAAAGTGAAAGGGAAAGTTATGCAAAAAGCGGGCAAGACCTATCGCGTGCTTGACACTGCTTACCCTTGTATGAACGAGAAGCAGCTGGCTATGGGCGAGACTACCTACGGCGGGCGCGATACCTTGCGCAATAAGGAAGGCTTGCTGATGATTGAAGAGTTGGCGCGTCTTGCTCTACAGCGTTGTTCCACGGCGCGGGAGGCTATCCTTTATATGGGTGAGTTGGCGTATGAATACGGCTATGGTGATGGCGGCGAGTGTCTGACGATTATTGACCCCAAAGAAGCATGGATATTCGAGATTCAGGGTGAAGGTCCTAAGCAGGTCGGTGCCGTATGGGCGGCGTGCCGTATCCCTGACGGAGAAGTGAGTGTGAGTGCCAATATCAGCCGTATAGGTAGTCTCAAACCATTGTCCGAACCGGCACCGCAGAAAACCAAAAAGGGCAAGAAAGCACCTTATAAACCTCTTGAAAGCGAGAGTGTGATGGCATCGCAGAACGTCTTCTCCGTGGCTCGCCAACTCGGTTTATGGGACGGGTCTTCCGAGTTTTCGTTCTGGCGCGCATATAGCGGTGAAAACTATGAGGGCGAGATGAAGAACTACGCTATACGCGAACTATTTGTGCTGCAACAGATTGCCCCCTCGTTGGGTCTGACCAAGGACATTGAGGAATTGCCTTTGAGCGTCAAACCCGACAAGAAACTGTCTGTCAAGGACGTTAGCCGTCTGCTCGGCTCATACTATGAGGGTACTGAAAACGACCTGACTCAACTTATGCGTGTACCCAAGAAAGGTCGTCAGCTCTTCAGTAAGGAGAAATGGGAGGACAAGGACAGTGTCGTTTCCAATTTCGCCAATCCGTGGATGCGCTTTGACGAGATTAGTGCCTATTATGCTATGACGGGCGATGCACGCTTTGATTGGGTTCGTACTATTGCTGTGCCCCAATGCGCTTATTCCACTGTCATTCAAGCGCGCGAATGGTTGCCCGATGCCGTGGGAGGTGTATGCTGGATGTCGCTTGACAACCCCGGACAGAGTCCGCGTTTCCCTATTTTTGCAGGAGGCACTGAACTGCCGGCTATGCTCAAGATTTGCGGACAGCACCGCTATCGTGAGGACTGCCTGTTGTGGCACTTGCGCCAGACCAACAAACTCGCTGCTGTGCGGTGGGGAATATGTCGTAAGACCCTCGAACCGGCACGTGACCGATTCCTTGACAAAGGTTTGCGCGAAATGCCCTATGTGGAAAAAATCTATAAGGAAACCGCTTTCAGGGACGAAAAAGAGGCTACTGCATTGCTCAATGATTATACTGCTGATTTCGTAGGTGCACTTGTCTTGCGGTGGGATGAACTGTACTTGAGTTATTGGCGCAAGTTCTGGGCAGGATTCTAATGGAAGGATGAATTGCCGATGTTATCGAAGCGGAATTGGTCGTCCACGCCCAATTCCGCCCCTTCGTCTATCAATCCATCAAAGCCGGGCAAACCAACCAATGACAGATAGATAAGGCAGATTTTTACAAAAATCAACTTTCTATTAATCAGCAATCGTCAAGCTATGTACATGCAGAGCGCAAGCATTCTATAGTAGGTGGTTAGTAGGTGATTACTATGTTATTTGTACGTAATTCAGCTGATCACAAGCTTACTACAGCATAACAAAATAACAGTATCCGCCAAGTTTGGCGGATCAAAAAACACCCAACAACCTACAGATTAGTGTCCAAATCCGCTAAAAACACACGTTCCAAAACGATTTTCGCTCAAATACTTGCATATATCAAAAAAAATCCGTAACTTTGCAGCCGTCTTTTTATATACAATTTTGTTATATAGAAGTTGTAAATGTGAAAATCCATAGCAATGAAAAAAATAATACTCTTGTTTCTGCTATTACCATGCTTGGTAATGGCATCGCCGGTGAGTCCCGATAAGGCTAAAAAAGTAGCCACTCATTTCTTTGAAAACGCTATCCAAGAGAATGCCGTTCAGCGGCGCAAAGCCTCATTCCAACGCATAGAGCAACCTCACAGCAAGAAAATCCGCAGAGCTGCCGGAAGAAGCTATGAACCCTATTATGTCTTCAATAATATGGATGGGGGATTTGTCATCGTCGCAGGTGACGATAGAGTGCAGCCGATATTGGCGTACTCCGCTGATGGCGAATTTGCTCAAGACAGCCTACCTTCCCAGATTCAAAAGTGGTTGGATATGTACAGCAAGCAAATTCAGTATGTGACTGATAACAATATATCTAATGACAGTATTGCAAGTCTCTGGACCATTTCCGTTCCATGCAGAACGATGGCATCTGAAGTGGTTGCCCCTCTCTTACAAACCCGCTGGAACCAATCGCCTCTTTATAACGACAAGTGTCCCTATGATGCAGAACTTTCTCCGTTGGGTTCACGCCCTACGGTAGGGTGCGTAGCTTGTGCGATGGGGCAGATAATGAAGTATTGGGAATTCCCTTCTTTTGGTCTTGGCAGCCACTCCTACAATTCTGCCAACTACGGCACGCTGTCCGCAAACTTCGGCAGAACAAAATACGATTGGGCTAACATGCCGGAAAGACTTACAGCAAGCAGTACGGAAGCACAAATAGATGCTGTTTCCACTTTATTATACCACTGCGGCGTTTCGGTTGATATGCAGTATAACAGCGACGGCAATGGTTCCAGCGGAGCTTATACGACATTGCCGGCTCGCTATAAAATATGGAAAGCGACAGCGGAAGAAGCATTGGTGGATTATTTCGGATATAAAGCCGGTACTGTCAAAGGAGTATTTATGGAAGATTACACATATAATGAATGGATATCTTTACTTAAGAACGAACTGAACAATAATCGTCCTATCCTGTATTCCGGTGCCTCGGACGGCGGAGGGCATGCCTTTATCTGTGACGGATATGATGATGACGATTTCTTCCATTTCAACTGGGGTTGGGGAGGCTCATACAACGGTTATTATACCTTATTGACATCCTCCTATCCTCTTATTCTTTATCCGCAAGACCAAAATGCAGTAATCGGCATTATACCGGACAAAACTTCACAAACGTATGATTTGGCTATGTATGCGGACTTGGAGACAGCAAGTTCCACCTACACTTTTGGTCAGGATATGTCCGTCACAGGACAAATCGAAAACAACGGCACCGGCACATTTATGGGAGAATTCAGAGTGGGGCTTTACAATTCCAACGACGAATTTGTCGGATGGTCCAACGAGACTTATTCCGTCACGCTGGCAAAAGGCAATTATACCACTGCAAAAACCTTTACTTTTACAGGAGGAACACCCTACATTACAGGGAAATATACTGCATATATGTTCTACCGGGAAAATGGTACTTACCAATGGCATCCGGTCAGAAGTGACATAGGTCTTTTCCTCACGGAATATAACAATGTCTCTTTTACTATCTCATACAAGACGAATTCCTTACGGACTTATTCCGCTTTCTCTGTAGCGGAAAACAAGTTTGTAACAGGACAGTCCGTGCACGTTAATGTGGATATTCTCAATGCCGGCAGTTCCACTTTCTACGGAAAAATAAAGTTATGCCTGACACAAACCGACGGCTCTATCGCCCAAGACATTGACATCTATAACACCACATCCGGATTAAACGCCAACACACATTTTTCCGGCGGATTGGATTTTGCCGGTACACTCACTGCCAATCCGGGAACATACTATCTGACGTTGCTGTTCCAAAGAACAGGCGAAACGACTTGGTACTATGTGGGATGCGACCAATACCAGAATCCTACTCCTGTCAATGTGGTTGCACCTCCTTTAGTGGCAGACAGCTATGAAGAAAACGATACACAAGCCACATCAGCAAACATAATGCCCGATTTCATAGAAGCGGACAAACCTACTTTCGGAACCGGGGAAGTATCATTACATACGACCGAAGATATTGATTACTATAAAGTCGATTTCCCTGCCGGATACAAATATTACGTTACAATCGATTTGTATGACTATTACAACCGGAACGGCAACTACCATTCAGGTGATGTGAAATTAGCCTACTCATTAGACGGTCAGACATATTCCGGGTATTTTGACGATGGGGTCAGCGAAGCAAATCAAGTAGTCTTTGAAGGACCGCTAACAATGTATATACAGGTTGTTCCTTACCTTACTGATTGGATTGGTACTTACGAATTGGCAGGACATGTTACACGTGAAAAAATAGATGATGTTCCCGATGACTCCCAACCCGATAACGGTAATTATGTCGTCCTTGCGCAACGCAGTGCAACGGAAAACTGGTTCTATATGACTTCCGATTTGGGAACGGCAAAGAACAAACGCTACCAGGCTGTGGATGCCGGCACAAACTCCCTGGCAAGTGTGAGCACATTTGGTTTGGAAAGCAAGTATTATTGGCGGATAGAAGGCAACAAACTCCACACAGCCGCCGGTTACAGCACTTGGACTTCCGGCAATACCGCCATCTTGAATGAAACAGGCAAAGAACTGACTATTGAAAAGCAAGCAGACGGAACTTACACCTTCTCGTTTGCAGATGGAACCAACACTCGCTATTTGGCATTTAATAAGACAGCCGGAAACAACTATTTTGCCTACTACAGCGGTACAAACCAAATCTATAAGCTTACGCTTGTTAAAGAAGGCAAAAACGGAACAACCACCGCCATAGAAGAAAACGAATCTCAGCCAAACACTCAAACAGCAACCAAAATCCTTCGCAACGGACAAATCCTTATCCTCCGCGGCGACAAGACCTATACGCTGCAAGGTCAAGAGGTAAAGTAAAAAAGCCACAGAAAACAATGAATATAGTGCAATTTATGCTTTTTTTCTATTGCAAAAAATTGCGTATCTTTGCCCGCAATAAAAAAAAACCATTATGCATACCATCTCACACTCACTGCTCACGCTTGACCGCGTCAAGCAAATCCTCGACAACCACGAACAGTTGCAACTCGGCAAAGATGCCATCGCCGCTATCGAAAAATGCCGTAAATACTTGGATAGCAAGATGGGAGACATAGGTCGCCCTGTCTATGGTATCACCACTGGTTTCGGCTCCCTATGCAACATCACCATCCCCGCAGAAGACCTCAGCCAGTTGCAGCACAACCTCGTCATGTCCCACGCCTGCGGTATGGGCGAAGAGGTTCGACCCGAAATCGTGCGCCTTATGCTCTTCCTCAAAGCTCAATCGCTCAGTTACGGACATTCAGGCACCCAACTCATTACAGTACAGCGGCTTATTGATATGTTCAACAACGACATCCTGCCCGTGGTCTATCAGCAAGGCTCACTCGGCGCATCCGGCGACTTGGCTCCCTTGGCACACCTATCCTTGCCTCTCATCGGTATGGGCGAGGTCTATTACAAGGGACAACGCCGTCAAGCAGCCGACGTATGGCAGGAGATGGGTTGGGAGCCGATTCGCTTGCAGTCGAAAGAGGGATTGGCTCTGCTCAACGGAACGCAGTTCATGTCCGCACACGCCATCTGGTCGCTCATACAGGCGGAACGCCTCAGCAAGTGGGCAGATATGATTGGTGCCATCTCGTTAGAAGCCTACGACGGACGCATTGAGCCGTTCTATCCGCATAGTCATCGCCTGCGCCGACAGGCAGGACAACTCGTAACAGCCGACCGCTTCCGCAACCTGCTCGAAGGCAGCGAATTGATTATGCGTAAGAAAGAACACGTGCAGGATCCGTATTCATTCCGTTGCATTCCTCAAGTACATGGTGCAGCCAAAGACAGTATCGCCTACGTGCGCAGTGCCATAGAGAACGAAATCAATTCCGCCACCGATAATCCCAATGTTTTTCCTGACGAGGATATGATTATTTCCGCCGGTAATTTCCACGGGGAGCCGATTGCTTTGCCGATGGATATGCTGGCTATTGCGCTGAGTGAATTGGCAAGTATCTCGGAGCGTCGTATTTACCAATTGATTTCCGGTCAGCGCGGTTTGCCATCATTCCTTGTTGCCAAGCCCGGGCTGAACAGTGGTTTTATGATTCCGCAATACACCGCCGCCAGTATCGTCAGCCAGAACAAAGGACTTTGCTGGCCTGCTTCGTGCGATAGTATTCCTTCTTCACAAGGGCAGGAAGACCACGTGTCAATGGGTTCCAACGCAGCTACTAAACTGGTTCGCGTGGTGGAAAACACAGAGTCCGTACTCGGTATCGAACTCATGAACGCTGTTCAAGCTCTTGAGTTCCGCCGCCCTGCCAAATCCTCTCCAAAACTGGAGAAAGTGGTTAGCGAATACCGCCAAGTAGTTCCCTTTATCTACACCGACCGGTATATGCACCCGCTCATGATGGCATCCAAAGAGTTTATCCGCCGCGAAGATCTATTCTAAACTATGGCTACTATTTGCATCAAAAACATCGGTGAAATCATCGGCATCGTTCCTCAAGGTGTTCGCCGAAAAGAGGGCGCAGAGATGAACGAAACAGGAATTATGCACGATGCCTATCTGCTCATTGAGGATGGTCGTATAGCCGCTTTTGGCTTGATGACCGAGATGCCTCAAGCAGACGAATACATTGACGCAGAAAGAGGACTTGTATTGCCCTCTTTCTGCGATTCACATACCCACATCGTCTATTCGAAAGCGCGGCACAATGAGTTCTTAGATAAGATTAACGGCTTGACTTATGAGCAAATAGCCGCAAATGGCGGCGGAATTCTTAATTCGGCTGACTACCTGCATAACACCTCCGAAGACGATCTCTATGAGCAGTCAATGAAACGTGTCAATGAGATGATAGGAAAAGGCACGGGAGCCATCGAAATCAAATCCGGTTACGGACTCAACACCGAAGACGAGATGAAGATGCTGCGCGTTATCCGCCGAATCAAAGAAACTTCGCCTGCCATCATCAAAAGCACGTTTCTTGGTGCGCATGCCGTAGGACGGGGTTACACACATGAGCAGTATGTCCGTCTCGTCTGCGAGGAGATGATTCCCCGCGTAGCTGCAGAACAATTGGCAGACTATGTGGACGTGTTCTGCGATGAAGGCTTCTTTACCGTCGAAGACACCGACAGCATCCTCACACAGGGAGCCAAGTACGGTCTGAAAGCCAAGATACACGCCAACGAACTGGCTGTCAGCGGCGGCGTGCAAGTAGGCGTGAAACACGGCGCACTCAGCGTGGATCACCTTGAGAAAACTACAGATGTCGAGATAGAAGCCCTGCGCGGCACTACAACTATGCCTACTATGCTCCCGGGCTCATCGTTCTTCCTCGGCTTGCCCTACGGGCGTGCCAAAGACTATATAAAAGCAGGGTTGGGCGTGGCACTTGCCAGCGACTATAATCCGGGGTCCTCACCGAGCGGCGATATGCGCTTTGTGATGGCACTCGCCTGTATTCAGATGAAACTAACACCTATACAGGCTCTTAATGCTCTAACGCTCAATAGCGCGTATGCTATGGACTTGAGTGATGAAGTAGGGTCTATCACCATCGGCAAACGGGCGAACCTGATTATAACGCATCCGATGCAGTCGCTTGCAATCATTCCCTATCAGTATCAATCGCCGTGGATGCACTATCATTTGTTATCCGGCGTTCCTTGCTCACAGACTACTTAACGAGACGATGCTGTCCATTCGCCTGTACGGACAAAGTGTCCTAAACGGCGCATAAATGCCTCACGGAGTGTAGCGAACTCTTCTTCCGTGAGTTCGTTTCCCGTTAGAATAGTGTGCAGCCAGTTGTCAGCGTGTCCCGCAAAGAGCATCAACTCGCAGCAGTGGGTTGCTCCGTTCTCGCTTCCGCGCGGCACCCAATCGAACTCATGGAACTGTGCATCCACGCCCTGACGGCGCAGATAACGCACGTATTGGCGAGATGTTTTGGTGAAAACATAACGCGTAATAAAGCCGTTCAGCCATTTTTCGCTAAACACCGAACCATCATCTTTCTGCGTGCAGACCAACACTTTCTCAGGACGGACCTTCAACTGCTTGGGCATCTGCTGCAAGTCGGTAGGCGCAAAAAGCATCACGCCGATGAACTGCGTCTGCTCGTATGCCGTTTGGGCTTTGCGTAGCGTATCGGCAGAACAGGTTTGCGGATCAATAGTATTAAGGAAACGGCTGGTCATTTCGCGCCAATACTTTTTGCCATCGCTCTTGCTGCGTGTCATTCCCATCGGAGCAGAAAAAACAGCGGCATAACGAATAAGGGGTTCGTCCATCTCGGCAAGCAGATATACAACGGACTGCGCCCCCGCCGACTGACCCGAAAGCGTTATCTGCTCCGGATTGCCGCCAAACTCGCGAATATGGCGGCTCACCCAGCGAAGAGCATTCATCTGGTCGTGAAGACCCAAGTTGGCGCAACCAATCTCCGGTCGGTACGCAAAACCGAACACGCCCAAACGGTAACTGATGGTAACCGTAACGATGTTCTCCTGCGCAGCAAGGTCATCAAGGTCGTTGATGGATGTTTCACCGCTGCCACTATTGAAAGAACCGCCGTGAATATGAACCAATACAGGCAGCAATGAGTCAGCAGGCAGATGCCGGTTGCTCTCCGACCACTTGCGAGGGGTATGAATGGTCAGACATAGACAATCCTCCGATTCGGTCATCTCGCTCAAGTCAAAACGTCCCCATTTATCCAACCCCTCCTGCGTCAAATACTGCGGGCACATCGGACCGCGCTTGCTATGATTCTGATTGGGGTCAAAGCGGTCAATCAGTACTGACTCAGCAAAACGCTTCGCTTTAGCGTATGGGATATGGCGATACGATACGATGGACACTGCTGCAAATAGTTGAAAATGTAATTGTACAGCATATAAAGCGGCAATGATGAGCGTTCGTTTTGTAGAGTTCATTATAAAATTATTTTTGGCGATTTGTCCAACGAATGAAAAGAGCAAGAAGCAGAATAGTTACAATGGTGGCTATAAGGTATGCCCATAGACTTAAGCCTTTTTCGGCAAACTTCAAGCCTTCGGGGGCAATGAAGATGTAGCTGACGCTCACCATCGTCATAAACAAAGCCGGAATAAGTGCCATCAGATAGCCGTATGGGTATTTCTTCTCTTTCTCTATACCAAAGTGTTCCTGACGATAGAGGAACACCGTTCCAGCCCATAAGGTGAAGACCGCCAACGTCTGATTGGTCCAAGAGAAATACCGCCAAACCACGTTGAAGTCCACAAACACCATTCCGAATACGCACAAGAAAAGCGGCAACGCGATGGATAAACGCCGCCATACCTGCCGTTGATCCCACTCAAGAAAATCGGCAACAATCAGACGTGCCGAACGAAGAGCCGTGTCGCCGCTGGTAATCGGAGCGGCTATCACGCCGATGATAGCCAATATACCGCCGACGGTACCGAGCCACGAACGGCTGACACGATCCACCACCAAAGCGGCTATGTTTTCGCCCTTATGAGCCGCAGCAAACTGCTGCAAGCCGTCTATACCGTAAAGCCCCTGTTCGGGGTCAGCAAAGAACGTCCCTGCTGCGGCTGCCCATATAAGTGCCAAGATGCCTTCCGCCACCATTGCTCCGTAGAAAATCCATCTGCCTTGGCGTTCATTAGTCACACAGCGCGCCATAATAGGCGATTGCGTGCCGTGGAAACCCGAAATGGCTCCGCACGCAATCGAAACGAACATCATCGGGAAAATAGGAAGCCCGTTAGTCTGTCTGTTTTGCAAACCATCGGTCAGTTCGGGCATCTCGCCCGCGTGCCAACCTAACATCACAATCATAATCCCAATACCCATAAAGAGCAGAATGCCACCGAAAATCGGATAGAAACGCCCAATAAGTTTATCCACTGGCAGAATGGTGGCAAATACATAGTAGGCAAAGATAATCAGTACCCATACCAATGGTATCGTACCTGTTCCCCACGTCATTGAGGGTAGGGAGCAAAGCCCTTGCAGCAGGGTGGCAGGACCGCTCAAGAAGGTAGTAGTAAGCAAGATAAGCAGCAGAAGCGAAAGGATACGCATGAAAAGCTTGATGCCGCTTCCTAATTCGCTGCCGACTATATCAGGCAAGGAAGCACCCCGCTTGCGAATAGACATCATTCCGCTCAAATAGTCGTGTACGCCACCCGCAAAAATCGTACCGAAAACAATCCATAGGAAAGCACTCGGGCCGAAGAAGATACCCATTATCGCACCGAAAATAGGACCTAATCCGGCAATATTAAGAAACTGAACAAGGAAGATGCGCCACGGCTTCATCGGCACGTAGTCCACCCCATCCGTTTGGCTGACAGCGGGCGTAGTGCGCTTGGGGTCAACCACAAACACTTTTTCAACCAAAGTTCCATACAGGACGAAACCTACCACAAGTGCCACAAGGGCAAGAAGAAAAGTTATCATATTTTATGATTTTAATGTATTGACTGTTTTTTTGAGATGCCGAATGAGTTTGTCCACGAGGGTTTCAATGGTTTGTTTGCCGTTGTTTTCCACCACATAATGAACTCTGTGTCGAAGTTGGCAGTTGCTCATTTGGGCTTTGATGCGTTGCTTGACTTCTTCTTCCGACCGATTGTCGCGCGCCATTGTGCGGGCTATGCGCAGTGTCTTAGGGGCAATCACCGCCACTACATAGTCACATTCTCTGTCAAAACCGCTCTCGTACAAGATAGCACTCTCCACGAAAAAGTACGTTTTCTCATCGGACTTTTGTATGGCTTGCCGTAAGTCATCGCGAACGGCGGGGTGTACGATAGCGTTGAGTTGTTCAAGCAATTGAGGATGGGCAAACACGCGCTCTGCTACACGTTTGGTCAGGTATCGGTCGCCGTCATACACATCCTCTCCCAGCAGCTTTTTGATAGCGTGGCGCACCATCGGGGTCAGCACCAATCGTTTGGCGGCATTGTCTGTATCATAGACCGTATAGCCTCTTTCGCGAAGAGCATTGGCTATCGTGGTCTTGCCGCTTCCTATACCTCCTGTCAGACCGATAATCATTTTAGAATTGGAAGTAGATAAAGGGTTGAACATCGGTGAGCATAAACCGATACAGCAGTGTTACAACCAACACCACAATCGGCAACATCAGCCACACTGGAAGCGAAGCAAAACGGACGCGATACCAAAGTTTGAATTTTTCGGGCATCCAATGGATAAGCATACCGAGGAGGAAAAGCAGGATGGTCAATCGTTGCGTCCATAGGACGGGAAGAATCGTTTCAGCATTCCACGCACTACCAATCTGCTGCATCATCTCTCGTGCTGTCCGCCAAGCCGTTTCGTTGGCTGTAGCGGGATCAAGGTTGGATCCTGCACGGAAGAAGAGTCGGGTAAAGGTAATGAATACGAACGTTTGCAGCACTGCCCATACCGTCCGTACTGCCTGTGCAAAGCCCTTATCGGGCAAGCGGAAAAGGAAATACAGATAACCTAACAAACTTCCTGCCGCCAAGACGACAGCCGCCACCCAAACCACGTTGAGCCACGGCTGCGGGAAGAAATGCCGCCAAACCGTAACGCCCACCGCAAGCATTAGAATAGAATTGAATCGGAGATGCGGATTCCAACCGCGCCAAATCTTATTGACTATCATTCCCATACCGTTCAACCCACCCCAAATAAGGAAGTTCCAACTGGCTCCGTGCCATAGTCCGCCGAGCAACATCGTGATGAACGAGTTGAGATTGGCAGCGAGCAAAGGTCGGTGCAGCGGTCGCAACCAGGCCACGAAGGCGACTATGACAGCTATGCCCAACGTGATACCCGTTACCCACCAACTGCCGCTTAAGACGAGGGCTACTGCCGCAATGACGGCTATCCATATATACGTCCCTGCCGAAGCCCTACGATTACCGCCTAATGGGATATAGACGTATGTCTTGAGCCACCGGCTGAGTGACATGTGCCATCGCCGCCAAAACTCCTGCGGGTTGCGCGCCTTATAGGGCGAGTGGAAGTTCTGCGGCAGGAAGAACCCCATCAGCATCGCCACACCTATAGCTATGTCCGTATAGCCCGAAAAGTCGGCATAGACTTGCAGCGAATAGGCAAAGAGAGCCAATAGGTTCTCCGCGCCGGTAAAAAGCATCGGATTTTCAAACACGCGGTCAATGAAACTGACTGCGAGAAAATCGCTCATCACCACTTTCTTGACCAGTCCGTTGAGAATCCAAAAGACAGCAATACCAAACTGCCTTCTGCTCAAGTTGTACGGACGATAGAGTTGTGGCACGAACTCCGATGCACGCACGATAGGACCGGCTACCAATTGCGGAAAGAACGATACGTAGAATGCAAAGTCTAACAGGTTGCTGACAGGCTCAATACGACGACGATAGACATCGGCTATATAAGAAACCACCTGAAACGTGTAGAAACTGATACCAACCGGCAGTAGAATCTTCTCGGTGATGGTCAAGTGCGTACCAAACAACTGATTGACAAAGTCCGCACCGAAATAAGCATACTTGAAGAAGCCCAGCAGACCGATATCCACGAGTACGCAGACCCATAGACATAGTCCCTTAAGAACTTTTTTCTCTCCGGCTGCATATACTGCGCGAGCAAAAAGCCAGTTGCTCAAGGTAAGGAAGACAAGTAGCAGGAGGAACACTCCGCTGGTCTTATAGTAGAAGAACCAACTGGCGAGCAGCAGAAAGACGTTGCGCAGGTGTAGCCGGACACGTGAGCGAGGGTCTTTGCTGATGCTCATAATCAGCGTGAATAGAATATAGACAGCCGTGAAGAACACCCAGAACTCCCATTGCGTAAAGAGCAACGGTCGTTGTGAATCGAAAGCCGATATACTGATTATGTCGTTCATTCTTTTGTGTTTAGCAGGGGTTGTAAAAGAAAATCCGTCAGCATCTTACCGGCTTTATCCGCTCCTTCGCGCGTAAAGTGTATGCCGTCGCGACCGGTCCAACCATTGTCTTGCCATACTGCCATTGAACCCGCTCCGCCCATCGCTTCAAACAAACTCCAATAAGTAGCTTCTTCTTCGGCAGCCACCTCGCGCAAAGCAGAATCTAAAGCAGGTAAAATGCGGTAAGAACGGCGTTCGCCTTTCTCGTAAGTCAGCATATCGCTCGGACCGACCATCAGGATGGCGGCGTAGGGTGCTAAGCGATGAAGAATACGAATCTGTTGGCGCACTTTTGTCATATAGATGTCCACTTGATTCTGATTTTTGATATAGGGTGCCGCGTTTCCTCCGAACTGCCAGATGATGAGCCTTGTGCGTGTGACATCGTAGTATCGCCAGAGTGCTTCCTGTGCCATCTGTGTGAAGATGGTGCCTGCACTGCCGCGCAGAGCCACGTTGTCCACCTGTACGCCCGTGGGCGACTCGAGCGAGATGCCGTAGATGTCCTGCTTGCCGGTCAGGTGAAGCGTATAGGATGTGGCAGTATCTTCCATCTGGATGATACTATCCTGCCTGCTTATCACGCGAATGCGTGTGAAGCGACCTTCCGTCCCTTGGGTGCGGCTTTGAACGTGGACTGTGATGTTCTCACTGCCTTCAGAAAGACTGTTGTCCATCACGCTGACCTGTGCCATAGGACCATAGTCTCCTCCGGGACGCCTGAGCGAGGCGGGACCGAAAGCGCGGTAGGTTTTGGGGTGGATAGTATGTCCGCCGTGGCGAACCGACAGAACAGCTGTACGAAGGTCGGCATACGGCTCAATGGCTACTGTACCCGTTCCACAACCGCCAAACCGCTCTTGCAGTACGCTCCGCAGCATAAATGTCATACGGTCGCCTTCTATCTGCGAGTCGCCGTAATGCACTACTCGCACGGTCTGCTCGTCAGCGTGGGTCAACGCCTCATAGAAAGGAGACAGAAGATGATACGGGTTGGTGCTGACCTGAATAGTGTCGTGCCAACTCACGGTTTGCTCGTAGGGCAAGGTGTCTATAGAGGCAAGCAGAATCGTATCAGAATGCTTGTCGGTAAGAGATGCCATATCAGGAAGAAACCGCCAGCCTTTAACGGCTGCGGCTGACCCGATAAGACAGAGAATCAAAAACAGACAGACACGATAAGGCTTCATTTTTTCCAAAGTGCTTTAGTAAAAAGCAGCAGAACCGTGAAAATCTCAAGACGACCTATCAACATAACCACTGTGGCAGTCCATTTGGCGACGGTCGGATAGTCAGCGTAGGTGCCGGACGGACCGAACTGCCCGATAGAGACTCCCACATTGCCGATGGCAGATACTGCTGTGCCTATGGCTTCATCAAATGCCACTCCCGAAGCGCAAAAGATAAGTACGGACAGCATAATGATGACGATATAAAAGAACATAAATGCCATCACATTACTCGTTGTCTGCTCGCGCAACGTATGACCATTAAAACGCACAGGAATAACGGCATTGGGATGAATACGCCGCTTGATTTCAGTATAGGCAGCCTTGGCAAAAATAGCTAAACGGACCCACTTGATACCTCCTGCCGTCGAACCGGAAGATGCTCCCGTAAACATCATAAAGAACACAAATACCCATAGCAATTTCGGCCATGTCATATAGTCGCTGGCGGCAAAACCGGAACTGGTCATTGCCGAAGTAACCATAAAGAAACCTTTGCGCAGAGCATGTTCCATAGTGATGAACACATTTTCCAGTTCTACTATTTTTCTCACATCGTGCTCAATACCGTAATGAATGAACAATCCCATCGAAAGTATCAATGTCGCCACCCCTACTGCGATGGCATACCAACGTGTCTCTTCATCGTCTAACAAGTGTTTGGGATTGCCTCGAAAGAGGTGAATCAACTGGGTGAAATTGATACCCGACATAAACATAAACAGAGCAGTAGTCCATTGAATAGCAGCATTGTAACTAATCATGCTGTCATTGCGGGTGGAGAAACCGCCTGTAGATATGGTACTCATCGAATGGCAGATGGCGTCAAACTTTTCCATACCGAATAGCCACAGCAACAGACCTTCCGAAAGAGTCAGAAGAATATACATCACCCACATGTGTTTGGCAGTGTCGGCTATCCGGGGACTGAGTTTCTCGTAACTCACGCCCGTCACTTCGGCACTGTAAAGCTGCATACCGCCCAATCCGAACATCGGCAGAATAGCCACACTAAGTACTATAATACCCATACCTCCTACCCATTGCATCAATGCGCGCCAAAACAAGATGGTGTGGGTCTGGGCTGTCACATCCCGGATAACGGTAGCACCGGTAGTGGTGAAACCTGCCATCGTCTCAAACCATGCATCAACCGGAGCGGTAAGGGCACCGCTGAGCCAGAATGGCAACATACCGAACATCGAATAGAATATCCACACGGTGGCAACTATCACATATCCCTCGCGCTCACCTACCTGTTTCGGGGCACGACGCCCCATCAACAAACCCAGTACACCCCCGAGAAACGTGATGATGGTCGATACAAGAAACGCACCTTGATCCGCTTCGTCATAGTAAAAGCCAACGCCTGTTGCTATCGCCATAAAAAGGGTCTCGATAAGCAACAGAGCCCCCATCGTACTAAATACCAACCGTTTGTTAAACGCTCTCGTCATCCGAAATAACGCTCCAATTCTTTGATGTTATGACTCTTGCACAAGACTATCACTTGGTCACCGGGCAGAATCTGCGTATCGCCGTTAACCAGCAGACCTTCGTTGGCACGTACCAATCCGCCTATGATAACCTCGTCCGGAAGGCGGATGTCGCGTATCTTATTGCGCGTGATGCGGCTGCCTTCTGTGGCTACAAACTCAATTATCTCCGCATCCGCACTTGTCAGATTTCTAACATTCAGCACACTGGCGTTAAGCAACATCTGATAGATGTAACTGGCTGTGATGGTTTTTTTGTTCAGCACGGTTCCTATGTCAAGGTGCTCCGCCATGTGTATATAGTCAATGTTCTCCACATCGGCTATGGTCTTGATTACACCGAACCGTTTGGCAGCCAGGCAGGCGAAGATATTGGCTTCGCTGCTGTCGGTCACTGCCACAAAAGCGTCCATATCCTGTATGCCTTCGTCTATGAGGTCGTCCATAGAAGAACCATCTGCGTGGATAATCAAGGCGTTAGAGAGTTTTTCACTCAGTAGGCGGCATTTCTCACGGTCGCTTTCCAATACCTTGACTTGTATATCCGGCGGGATGTTCTGCACCGCTTTTTGGGTGATACGCGTGCCGCCGTAGAACATCACGCGGCGTATCTCGCGGGTCGGCTTGCCTAACTGCGTGCGCAAGAACTCCATCTCGTCTTTGGTGCAGATAGCATAGACCATATCGCCGTCCTGAACGGCATCCTGACCGCTTGGGAAAAGAGTTTGGTTATCCCGCTTGATAAGTACGATACGGTAACGACCGTGATTGTAAAAACCTGAATCAAAACGCTGACCTATCACTTCAGCCCCTTGTCTGACTTTGACTACGCATAGTTCCAAAGCCCCTTCACAAAGACGTATATGATAGCGCATCCAGTTCGTTCTCAGCGACTCCTCTATCTCGTTGGCTGCTAATACTTCAGGGTAGATAATATGGTTAAGACCCATATTCTCAAACAGATGCCTGTTGTCCGGCAGCAGATACTCGTAGTTATCCACACGCGCCAATGTCCGCTTGGCACCTAATTGGTTGGCGATAAGGCAACTGACAATGTTTTTCGATTCCGACGGTGTAACAGCGATAAAGAGATCCACATCGCGTATGCCGAGATCCCGTATATCGTGTATCGAAGTGGGACTACCCACTTTCGTCATAAGGTCATAGTTGGCTTCGAGGTCGCCGAGATGTTCGGCGTTCCCGTCCAAAAGACAGATGTCCATATTCTCGCGCGAGAGCAACTTGGCAAGGTGTGTGCCTACTTCTCCAGCGCCTGCAATAGCGATTCGCATAATCCTTCTGCGTCTAAATGTAGTAAATGGTAGAGTTCATCGGGGCTGCCGTGCTGCACAAAGCGGTCGTGTACACCGAGGCGAACCACGCGAACAGCATACCCGTGTTCGCTCATATATTCGCTTACGGCACTGCCCAAGCCGCCTTCGGTCATACCGTCCTCCACCGTTACAACGGTTGTATAGTGCCGCCCCACATAGTCCAACACATCGGTGTCAATCGGTTTGAGCCACCGCATATCCCATTGGGCAATCGTGTCGGCACCTGTTTTTTCTTCCGCTTTAAGGACGGCTTCAAGAGCCGTATTACCTATAGCACCGATGGTCAGGACAGCCAGGCGGTTACCTTGCTTGAGTTCTTGCGCTTTGCCGATAGGCAGCGGTATCTCAGTCGTAGTATTTTCTTTGGGCACTTTGCCGCGCGGATACCGTATAGCTACCGGTCCGCCCATCTCAACGGCTTGCCGCATCATCGTTCGCAAGTCCTCGGCAGTGCGGGGAGATGCCACTTGCATATTCGGGATGGAACGCAAGAAAGCAAGGTCTAACAGCCCGTGATGGGTAGCACCGTCATGCCCTACTATACCTGCCCTGTCCACGCAGACAATGACGTGCTGCCGCGTCAGTGCTACATCGTGAACCAACTGATCATAAGCCCGTTGCAAGAACGATGAGTATTCGTTGACCACAGGAATCAGTCCCCCCTTCGCCATTCCGGCGGCAAACGTGACCGCATGTCCTTCGGCGATACCGACATCAAACACCCGCTCCGGCAATTCGGCTTTCATTATGGACATTGAGCAACCGCTTAACATAGCGGGAGTGATACCCACTATCTTCGGGTTCTCTTTTGCCAAGCGAAGCAGTTCATTGCCGAACACTTCCTGCCAGAGGGGTTGGCGAATGCCGCTTGCTTTCCTTTCGCCGCTCAAAGGATCAAACTCGCCCGGAGCGTGCCATGTGGTCTGGTCTTGTTCAGCGGGTTGATAGCCCTTACCTTTAGTGGTAATGATATGTAGCACGCGGGGACCGCGATGATGCTTGATTTCGGTCAGGATGCGTACCAATCCGACTACATCGTGACCGTCCGTAGGACCGAAATACCGCAGTTTCAATCCCTGGAAGATGTTGTTAGGCTGATGGGTAAGCCATGTCTTGAAGGCGTTGGCAAAACTCTGTACACGGTCTTTCTTTTTTTCGTTGACGAGATGCAGCCGCACGCCCAATCGGTACAGCCACCAACGCCATCGGTTGTAGCGGCTGCTCGTCGTCAAGTCCACCAAGTATTGGGTAAATCCGCCCCGTATGGGGTCAATTGCCATTTGATTGTCATTGAGAATGATAAGAAGATTATTCTTATCCATCGAGGTGTTGTTCAGTCCCTCAAACGCCAACCCACCGGTCATCGCCCCGTCACCAATGACGGCTACCACGTTAGGAGGAGTCTTTTGGGCGCGCTGAAGTTCGCCTGCCACTTCGATGCCCAGAGCCGCTGAAATGCTGTTGCTGGCATGCCCGGACACGAAAGCGTCATATTCACTTTCTTCGGGGGTAGGGAAGGGTGCCAATCCGTTCATACGGCGGATAGAGGCGAAGCGGTCGCGCCTGCCTGTCAGTATCTTATGCGCATAGGCTTGGTGTCCTACGTCCCATACCAACTGGTCGGTGGGCGTATCGAACACGTAGTGCAGCGCAACCGTCAGTTCAACGGCCCCTAACGACGAAGCCAAGTGACCGGGGTTATGGCTCAAGCACTGTATGATAAAGTCGCGCAACTCATCGCATACGAGCGGAAGCTCCTCTCGAGCCAACTGCTTGAGGTCGTGCGGACTGTTTATCTTGTCTAAATATCTGTATTCCATCGGGCGGCAAAATTAGGGTATATGCTTCATATATGCAAACCCTTATTTGTTTTTACGCGCAAGAGTGATCGGAGCAGGGCGTATCGGCTGTCTCAAATTCGAGGGTGGAATGGGTGATACCCATCTCCTGCAGTTCGTTTTTAAGACGGCATTTGACCTCGTGCATATCCTCCAAGCGGTCGATTACCACGTGTGCGGTGAGGGCATTGTCCGTGGTGGAAAGAGCCCAGATATGGACGTGGTGCAAGTCCTTCACCTTCTCCACCTCGCGCAGATGAGCCACCACGTCATCAGGCTCAATCCCTTCCGGCGTACCTTCCAAGATAAGACGCAGACTGTCGGACAGCAAGTCCCAAGTACTGATAAGGATAACCGCGGCGATGAAGAGACTGATAATCGGATCGACGATAGTCCAACCGGTAAAGATGATAATAACGCCTGCCACAACCACGCCTAACGAGACCAGTGTGTCTGCCACCATGTGCAGGAAAGCTCCGCGCATATTCAGGTCGCCTTTCTGCCCTTTCATCAATAGCAGTGCCGTTGCAGCATTGATAACGATTCCAATCGCTGCCGTCCACGAAATGGCGACACCGTTTGCCTCGGCTGAAGGGTTGCGGAACTTATGAATACTCTCCACGATAATAGCACCGACTGCCACCAACAGAATAACCGCATTGATAAGCGAAATGAGGACGGTGGATTTCTTGTAACCGTAGGTGTAATGCGGCTTGGCATGCACACGGGCTAACGAGAAACCTACTAATACGAGCAGCAGGCTGAACACATCGCTCAAGTTGTGTCCCGCATCTGAGAGGAGGGAAAGAGAGTCTTCTCTCCAACCCACTATACCCTCAATAGCCACGAAAAGCAAGTTGAGTACCACAGAAAAAAGCACTATCTTTCGGTTGCTTTCATTCGTGGCGTGATGGTGATGATGATGGTGATGGTGTTCGTGCTCATCGTGATGATGTTCGTGCAAATGATTATGTGTCATAATAGAATGATTTTTAGTTAATTGAAAGAAGTTTAGCGCAGTGAATAGTTTTTCCGGAGCATTTCAAAACCGGCAGGATTGGATTTGAGTTGGTCGCTTACGCGTTGCAGCCAGCCTTCCCCGCTGTCGCCCTGTGGCAGTCCAAGAGGCGGAATAGACGGCGAAGCGGTTATACCTGCCCACTGATAGACCGCTTGCGCACACATCCTTGAGGCGTTCCATTTACCCCGTGCCGAATAGCCGGCTATGTGGTAAGAGGCTAATAACGTGTTGGATGAAAGCAGCAATTCGGTTGAAATCTTCGGTTCACCCTCCCAGCAGTCTATGACGCACGGATGAAGGCTTCGCACAAGAGCCGCCTCATCCACTACCCCTCCGCGTGCCGCATTGATAATGAGTGCCTCCGGCTTGCAGCGCGACAGAAAGTCTGCATCGCATAGATGGTAGGTAGGATACTCGCTTTCACCCTGTCGCGTCAATGGCGTATGGAATGTAATGACATCGCATTGCGCTACCTCCTCAAGTGCCGAATGAACAAAGCCGGCATCGCGACGCAATGGGTCATGGCAGACCACTTGCAGCCCGTTGCGCTCAGCCATCGCTGCCACCAACTTGCCAACGTGTCCCACCCCTACGATACCAACCGTACGGAACTTCGCCTGCATAGCATCCCCGCACCAACGGAGTGCTTCCTCCACATAGTCGCACACCGCTTGCGCATTGCATCCCGGACAGGCTGTCCACCCGATGCCGTGCGACCGGCAGTAATCGGTGTCGATATGGTCATATCCGATAGTGGCAGTAGCAATGAAGCGCACACGCGAACCCTCCAACAACGCAGCATCGCATCGCGTGCGGGTGCGAACAATAAGCACATCTGCATCACGAACCGCTGCGGCTGTTATCGCTTCGGGAGCAAGACGAACCACCTCCGCAAAGGCATCGAATACGCCTTCTAAAAAGGGAATATAGCGGTCAATGACGATTTTCACGCTTCGTACTGGATATTGTCAATCAGACGCACCTTGCCGCAATAGACGGTAACGCATCCGATAGCGTTATGGAACGTGTCGGTGGGCTGCAATGTTGTCTTATCTACTATCTCATAGTACTCCACCTCTAATCCTTCTACCGCATTGATAGTATCCGCAACCCGTTTCTCCACTTCTTTGACGCTCTGTGTTTTAGCCCATTCTCGGCTTTCAAACAAGGTCCTTGAAATAGCAAGTGCCGTTTGCTTCTCATCATCCGTCAGTCGCTCGTTGCGGCTGGACAGAGCCAAACCTGATTCCTCACGCACAATAGGACACCCCACTATCTGCAACGTGCCGAACGTGCCTGCCAACGCACTGCGCTCCACCATAAAACGGATAATAGCCAACTGCTGAAAATCTTTTTCTCCGAAATAAGCGCGGTCGGGCTGCACAAGGTAGAACAAGCGGCTGACCACTTGTACCACGCCGTTGAAGTGACCCGGACGCATCTTGCCTTCCATCACTTTGTCCAATCCGCCGAAATCGAAGTGGAATGTCTCGTTCATCTCCTCGGCGGTGTACATCTCTTCGGGAGTAGGAGCAAACACATACTGCGCCCCTATCGTATTCAGCAGCTCAGCATCGCGCTGCAAATCACGCGGATAGAGCGCAAGGTCTTCCTTGTTGTTGAACTGTGTGGGATTGACGAATACGGACACGAAGCACACATCGTTCTCGCTCACTGCGCGGCGCACCAACGACGCATGCCCCGCATGCAATGCCCCCATTGTCGGTACTAATCCGATTGTCTTACCCTGACTTTTGCACGCCTCAACTTGGCACTGCAACTCCTTTTTGGTTGTTATAATCTGCATAATAAATATGTTTATAGGTTGATTGGTTGATAAGTTATTGAGTTCTTAGGTTGATTGGTTGAAGAGTTCTTATAAGTACTTCCCGCCGTGTAGAACGTAATAAACACGATACATATACGATAGATATACGTTAGATAAACGAAATATAAACGTTAGTTAATGCCGTCTATACAATCAAAATCATTTACCTATTTCGTGTATCCTCTACCGGCTTCCCCATACCAAATCCCCTCCACTATACCTTGCAAAAAAAGCGCACAAAAGTACGCTTTTTTCTCGTCTTAATCGAACAGATTGCGAAAATGATTACATATCATCGTGAGCATGCATCTGCTGAACGTAGATTGCATGTTGCATCTTCGCGCGTTTGATCTCGCTGGGTTTGTCAAATTGCTGACGGCGGCGGAGCTCTTTTATCACGCCGGTCTTATCGAACTTACGTTTGAATTTCTTAATCGCACGCTCGATGTTCTCTCCTTCTTTTACGGGAACTACGATCATTTTATGCACCTCCTTTCTTTGTGGTACACGCTGCTAACTGTTTTTAATATCGGTATGCTCTAATCTGCATACTGAACAGCGCGAACCGATAGCGGATGTTTAAGTCTTCCGCCTGACCTTTTTCGGGGCGCAAAAGTACAGCACATTTTCCATCTCCACAATACAAACGCACACTTTTTTCACCCCTATATAGCGAAATTCACCCCATATTTCCCTAAAAAGTCCCTAAAATGGTGCACCTATCCATTCCTTTTGCCCGATTGGGAGCGGAAAAATACTTTTGCGCCGTTTTTTTGAGAAAAATGAAATATATACTCCGAACAGAAGAAACGAATACAAAAAAATAACTAACTAAAAGCACAGAAGATGAAACATTACATGTCCTATATCCAGGATGTTATTCGCTCTAACTGGGATGGCGATGCCGTAACCGATTATCAAGGAACGATTAGTTACACCTACGGTCAGTTGGCACAGAAAGTGGCTTGGCTGAACCTGCTCTTTGAACAATTAGGATTGCGCGCGGGCGATAAGATTGCCATCTGCGGCCGCAACAGTTCCAACTGGGGAGTGGCTTATTTGGCTATCGCCGCCTACCGAGGCGTGGCTGTCAGCATCCTGCCCGAGTTCACCAGCGAGAGTATTCACGAATTGGTTACGCACTCCGACGCACGCCTGCTCTTCATCGGCCCGTGGGTGAAAGGACGCATCGACTTAGACAAAATGCCGCAGGTCGAGACCTTTATCTCCTTAGAAGATTTCCATATCGTCCGCAGCCAGAAAAAGATTCAAGTAGAAGACATTGACCGCCTGATGCAGCAACGTCACCCCCAAGGCTACCGCGCTACCGACGTTCATTTCCCCATCGACAATATGGACGACGTGGCGCTCATTAACTATACCTCCGGCTCAACGGGTTCGCCCAAAGGCGTTATGGTAACCCATAAGAACTTGTCAGCCAACGTAGTCTTTGGTCAGACCGAGATACCGAACGACCCCTCAAAACGTATCGTCTCCATGTTGCCCTTGGCGCACATGTTCGGACTGATGTTTGAGTTCCTCTATCAGTTAGCTGGCGGCACGCACGTCTTCTTCATCACCAAGAGCATCACCCCCGCACTCTTGATGAAGGCTTTCTCCGATGTCAAGCCGTATATGATTCTGACCGTGCCTTTGGTAATCGAAAAAATCTTCAAGAAAAGTATCTTCCCCGTTCTGCGCAAGCCTTTGGTACAAGTCTTGTGGAACACACCCATCATCAACAAACCTATTCGCCGGAAAGTCTATAACCAACTGATGAACGCCTTTGGCGGCAAGTTGGAAATCCTCATTATCGGCGGCGCAGCTCTCAATAAAGACGTAGAGCATTGTCTTCGCCAAATCGGTTTCCCCTACACCTGCGGCTACGGTATGACGGAGTGCGCACCACTACTCTGCTACGCCCACTGGAAAACCTACAAAGAAGGCTCCTGCGGTAGAGTAATCACCCGTATGGAACTGATTATCAATAGCGATAACCCGCATAAAACAGAAGGCGAAGTACTCGTGCGCGGCGACGGCGTGATGCGAGGTTACTACAAGAACCTCCAAGCCACCGATAATATCTTCACCGACGACGGCTGGATGCGTACCGGAGATATAGGTATAGTGGACAGCCAGGGCAATGTCTTCCTGCGCGGCAGAAGCAAGAATATGATTCTCGGCGCCAGCGGACAGAACATCTACCCCGAAGAGATAGAGGACAAACTCAATTCGTTAGACGGTGTGGGCGAGTCAGTAGTCGTGGACAGAAACGGCAAATTGGTTGCACTCGTTTATCCCGAAGACTATGCGGAGGAACGTCTGCCGCAGATTGAGCAACAGATGAAGCAAGTCTTGACCCGACTGAACGAGATGATGCCCGCCTACTCGAAAGTAAGCGACATCGAAATAGTGAAGCAGGAGTTTGAAAAAACGCCCAAAAAGAGCATCAAAAGATACTTATATAAGTAATCCGTCCGCGCATAATTTCCTATCGCTCTATTATGCTCGGTTACATACGTACAGCAGTAGTTGCACGTATGTAACCGCCCGCATAAACCACACCCACAACAGAAAGATTGCAAAAAAATACAGAAAAATTTTGCACAACGAAAAAAAGGCTGTACTTTTGTCGCCGCTTTTGATAGGAAGAGTGCTTTTACGTCATTAAGCATAGGGTACCTTGCCCGAGTGGTTAGGGACCGGTCTGCAAAACCGGGGACAGCGGTTCGAATCTGCTAGGTACCTCCAAAGAATAATCGAAACCACTCAACGGTTTCGATTATTTGTATTATACGATTCTACTTTACCAAAAATGGTTGATTTCATCGAAAAAAAACAACTCGCAAGAGAGTGAAAAAATAATGAATACAGATATAGCAAAGATTACGAACAGCGAGTACGCTTACGGCTTCACTACCGACATAGAAACGGAAGTGATTCCACGCGGTCTGAACGAAGAAGTAGTACGCCTCATATCGAAGAAGAAGAATGAGCCGGAATGGCTGCTGCAATTTCGGCTGAAAGCGTTTCACAAATGGGAACAGATGCCGGTTCCCAAGTGGGCGCATCTGACTATTCCGGACATTGATTTCCAGAGTATTTCTTACTATGCTGCGCCCAAAACAGCGAGTGCGAAAGAGGGTAGCCAGTCCTCATCGAAGAAGGAGATTGACCCAGAGGTGATGAAGACCTTTGACAAGTTGGGCATACCTTTGGAGGAACGCGAAGCATTGGCAGGCAATGTGGCTGTGGATGCCGTGATGGACTCGGTGTCGGTCAAAACAACATTCCGCGAGACGCTTTTGCGGCAGGGAATCCTCTTCTGCTCCATCAGCGAAGCCGTGCAACACTATCCCGAATTGGTGCAGAAGTATTTGGGTTCGGTCGTTCCTTATTCGGACAATTTCTATGCAGCCCTCAATTCGGCTGTTTTCTCGGACGGTTCGTTTGTCTATATCCCCAAGGGTGTTCGCTGCCCGATGGAACTCAGTACCTATTTCCGCATCAATGCCGGTCAGACGGGGCAGTTTGAGCGCACACTGCTCATTTGCGATGAAGGAGGCTATCTGTCTTATTTAGAGGGTTGTACCGCTCCGCGTCGGGACGAGAACCAATTGCACGCCGCCATCGTGGAAATTATCGTACACAAAGACGGTGAGGTCAAGTACTCAACGGTGCAGAACTGGTATCCCGGAGACAAAGACGGCAACGGCGGCATCTATAATTTTGTTACGAAACGCGGTATCACCTATGAGAACGCCCGCCTGAGTTGGACGCAGGTCGAAACAGGGTCGGCTATCACATGGAAGTACCCGAGCTGCATCCTCAAAGGCGACAACTCGTCGGCAGAGTTCTACTCGGTGGCGGTAACCAATAATTACCAACAGGCGGATACAGGGACGAAAATGATTCACTTGGGACGAAACACCCATTCCCGTATTGTGAGCAAAGGCATATCTGCCGGTAAGAGTCAGAACGCATATCGAGGATTAGTGAAGGTAGGCAGCCGTGCCGTAGGTGCACGCAACTATAGCCAGTGCGACTCGCTGCTATTAGGCGACAAGTGCGGAGCACACACCTTCCCGGATATACAGATCGGCAATCGCTCGGCAGTCGTGGAACACGAGGCAACCACATCTAAAATATCAGAAGACCAACTCTTTTACTGCCGCCAACGTGGTATCAGTGAAGAGGATGCTGTCGGACTGATAGTGAACGGATATGCCAAGCAGGTGATGGATAAACTGCCGATGGAGTTTGCCGTTGAAGCACAGAAACTGCTGCAAGTCAGCCTCGAAGGCAGCGTAGGATAGGCGGTGCAAATATCGCAAATAGTCAATTAACACTACATATCTATAAACACACAAAACAGAGCAATATGTTGCAATCATTTTTTTCACACGATGAAGCGCAGGACGGCAAGCAGGGAAAGTGGTACCGTATCCTATTCAACAAGTATGTAGTGGTATTGGTGATTTTTCTTTTTATCTTCCTTTTTTCGGGCGAGAAGAGCGTGATTAGCAGTCTTCGTCGCAGTCAGCGAATCCGCCAAACGCAGGCACAAATCGAACGTACTCGTAAACAAATCGATGAGTGCCATCGCGAGATACGGACGATGAGCAATACGGATTCGTTAGAGCGTTTTGCCCGCGAGCATTACTATATGCACACAGAAGGCGAAGACGTGTATCTAATCGGCAAATAAGATGCAGGACAAGCTCGTTCATCGTCACCGCATTTTGGGCATCGACCCCGGCACATTGCTGATGGGGTACGCGCTGTTGGATACAGAGGGTCAGCATGCGCAGCCGATTGTATATGATGTGTTGGACGTGCGAAAGACGGATGAGCAGTATGCCCGCTTGCAAAAAGAGTTCTTTTTCCTCCAAGACTTAATTGACCGGTATCATCCTACCTGTTTGGCTATTGAGACGCAGTTCGTGGACAAGAACCCGCAGACAATGATTAAGATTGTGCACGCTCAGGGCGTGGCTATCGCGGCGGCTCTGAGTAAGGACTTGCCTATCTACGAGTATTCGCCGATGAAAATCAAGATGGCTATAACGGGCAACGGTCATTCAACCAAGCAGCAGGTGGCAGATATGCTGATCCGCTTCTTGAAATTGGACGTGTCCGTGGATGGCGGCAGACTGTCTGACGGCACGCCTTTGGACGCAACGGATGCTTTGGGCATTGCTTACTGCCATTTCTTGCAGTTGGGTTTGCCCTTCTCCTCGGAACACGGTGCGAAGAACTGGACGCAGTATGCCAAGCAGCGCGGCTTAACAGGTACGTCTGCCGCCACGCCCAATCAGAAACTGATGGCAGCTTTGTCATCTCGCAAATAGTCTGATTCGGATGACGCATAATAAATTCACATAAATAAGGTGTAGCTTAGGATGATGTCGGACGAGAAATACATACGCCGTTGCTTGCAGTTAGCCCGTTTAGGCGAGTACTATGTAGCTCCCAATCCGATGGTGGGTGCCGTGTTAGTACACATAGACAGTGCGGGGCACGAAGAGATTGTCGCAGAAGGTTGGCACGAGGCGTTTAGCGGTCCGCATGCGGAAGTGAATTGTCTCCGGCACACAGAGGAGAAAGGCATAACCGATTACTCTAACTGCACGCTGTACGTCAGTTTGGAGCCGTGCAGTCACTACGGCAAGACACCGCCTTGTGCCAAACTGCTGATAGAAAAACGCATTCCCCGCGTGGTAGTGGGTTGTTTGGATCCGAACGAGAAAGTAAGCGGCAGGGGGGTAATGATGCTGCGCGAGGCGGGAATAGAGGTCGTTACTGGTGTCTTGGAAGCGGAGTGCCGAGCGTTGAACAAGCGTTTTATCTGTCTGCACGAACGTCACCGTCCCTACGTAATCCTCAAGTGGGCGCAGACAGCAGACGGCTATTTGGATTTTGACCGTGATAGCAGCGATACCGATGACATAGCGTGTGGCCCGTTAGTCATCTCCAATCCGGTGACCAAACAACTGGTGCATAAGATGCGTGCAGAGAATATGGCTATTATGGTAGGCACTCGCACAGCCCTGTTGGATAATCCCCGCTTGCAGACCACCCGATGGTCGGGACGCAATCCGATTCGCGTTCTTCCCGACCGCCATCATATCGTGCCGCGTGATTTCCGTATCTTCTCGACGGACAGCGAAACCATTGTGTATGAACGCAACACGGATTGGCAATTTATTCTGAACGACCTTGCCGCTCGCGGCATACATTCTTTATTAGTAGAGGGCGGCAGGATATGGCTTGAGACCATCATTGCATCAGGGCTTTGGGACGAGATGCACGTGGAAGTTGCGCCCGTTCGTATCGGATCGGGTGTGCCGGCTCCGAGAATCAATTTCCCTGTAGCGGAAGAGTCACAAGTAGCCGGTCACCGTCTATATACGCTGATGCATATATAAAAACCTGTCAGCTCTCCCGATGCAAATTCACACAAAATCACTGCATTTATTTGTATAATCCGCAGAACACCCGTATCTTTGCCGCCGAAAACATACGATAGTCTCTCCTATGACGTAAAACAGGAGCATCGCTTACCGATGTAAAATAGTAAGGACATAATTTAAGACGTTCGTTGAACGTTGTTTGCGACTAACTGAAATCTTCGCAACATTTCGTACCAAGTCCAAACAGCAGCCAATGAATGTCCTCGTGGGTATATTATACCGAAGTCCATAGTCATACGGGACGGGAGGGTTAGATATATCAAGCGTGGACTTCGGTTGTTTTTCTACTTGGTACAGGGATTGCGAAGCCCTCAGTTAGCGTGAAGAACAAATGAACTTCACGCTTTTATTTTTGCATCATACACCACACGACACAAAGGTCGTAACAAACCCAATTATCAAACCAACTAAATTTTTACGCTTATGAAAAAGCAACAAACGCCCCACGGCGCACTACGCGCCCGAACCCGCGCATTCTTTTGCGCACTCACCCTCGCACTGTTGTGTATCACAACACCCGCCAAAGCACAGATTTGGGGCCGCTCAACCAACACTATAGGTGTGGATTTCTCCACAGGTGTCGCCAATAGTGCCGTCACTGTCACTGCCACACCAGACCCTGATGACCCGACAAACAAACAGCGGGTGGTCATATTCAAAGAGGGGACAGAATTCAACAGCCAGATTCCCAAAATATGGGTAACGCTTATTGTGGATGCCGCCGTCACCATCAACAGTTTTGAGGACATACCCGTCGGCACATACTTTGTGAGCGATTCAAAAGCGGTCGGTACCGCCCTTGCCTCGCAGGGACTGACCGCCGACACACGCACGGGAAGCGTGATTGGCACAGGCGCACAGGTCTATTATACAAGTTCAGGGAACGTCTATTGGTTTCACGCGGTGGAATCTGCCAACAACTATGTGACTGTCGGCGATGATTATTCTGAAGACCATCACAAACTGATGTCGGTTTGGTGTGAAGATTTCCGCCATGAGACCGGATATACTGTTAATATGAATGTCTGCTACAGCGGAACAACGGGGGATTACAAATACTGCCAGTCAGACCCTGTTATCTGCGGTTCAGGAACAGCCGTATATAGCTACACACGTGCTACTTCCAGGAAATTAGGGCGTAGAGGCTCCTATATCACCGCTACTCCTGATGAGGGTTATACTTTCCATCACTGGGAGGACGGCGACGGCAACAACCTCGGCACGGAAAATCCGTACATCTTCTATGGTTGGGGACCTGAAAGCATAAAGGCGGTATTCTCTGACTGCGGCGAACTGGCACCTGTCACACCTACTTACACTGTTGCTGCTACCGTCTCTCCCACAGAAGCCGGCACAGTAACAGGCGATGGCACGTTTGAAGAGGGAGAAGATGTAACACTTACCGCCGATCCTGCCAACCGCCGCTACGTGTTCTCGCACTGGACGGACGAAGGCAACAGCGCAGGAACAGACGGCGTTGCCACATACACCATCAACGACATCGCTGCCGACCATAACAAAGTCGTAGCCGTCTTCACCGAAGTACCCGTCACTCTTGATGACAACGGGACATCCGACTATTACACCGCCACGGCAAGCACCTTCACCGGCGAGATGGACTTCCAGCTTATGCGCACTTTCTATGCCGGTATGTGGAACACAGTCTGCTTCCCCTTCGACCTCACTGCATCGCAGATTGAAGCGTCCGACATGAGAACCGCCACCTTCTACACCCTCTCTTCCGTTACAGGCGATGCCGCCGAAGGATTGGACTTCAACGTGAGCGAAGTAACAGCACTCTCGGCCCGCACGCCGTATTTAGTGCAGGTCAGCGGTGCGAACATCGTCAATCCCGTCTTCAAGGATGTGACCCTCACCGCGAGTGCTTTCACCAACAACACGACCGGCACAAACGTAGGCAATACACGTTTCTTCGGCACCGTGCACCCCACCGACCTTGAGATAGGCGAGAACAGCGGCTTCCTCTTCCTCGGACAGAACAATGCCCTTTATTGGCCCAATGTAGCCAACAAGATTCGTGCGTTCCGCGCCTACTTCTACAGCGGCGACAACACCGTGCAAGCCGTTCATCCCCGTGTACGTCTTGTGGTGCGCCCTGAAACACCGACAGACGTTATT
Organism: Paludibacteraceae bacterium; assembly: GCA_017471175.1. Taxonomy (GTDB): domain Bacteria; phylum Bacteroidota; class Bacteroidia; order Bacteroidales; family Paludibacteraceae; genus Colicola. Next base: position 127,273 of record JAFUVS010000017.1, read on the forward strand.
GAGGGTTATAATGCGGACACTCGGAGCGCGGTAGGCTTGCCGGTCCCCGCCCGCAAAGTATTAGATAACGGCAACCTCATCATCGAGCGTGACGGCATACGCTACAATGCTGTAGGACAGAGAGTGAATTGAAAAGTGAAAGGGAATAATTAAGAACAACGAACAAACTAACTAACAACAAACCATTACCTCACCTCTTATACCCTCCCCCGCCCCTTATGGGGAGGGGGTTAGGGGGCGGGGCTTAAAACAACTATAAGTTATGAAAAAGGAATATACAAGCCCGCAAACGGGCATTGAGAACACCACGAGTGTGCAGATGTTATGCGCCAGCGGCATTACACCACCTGCCTCGCACGACACGCAACCGGTAACCGATGGCGGCGACCCGAATAACGCCATTTAGTCGCTAACGGTCTGTGTCATAAATACTGCTATCTGATAAGCAATGAACAAGATAAAGGGAGTGTGCCAAAACCGACACACTCTCTTTTTTCTCTCCTCTTTGAACCACTAATGTAACAACCGAATGAGCCTTAAACTGCCTGAATTTCATACAAAAAGCACGCAAACATTTGTATAATAACAAAATCACTTGTATCTTTGCCGCCGAAAGGAAAGGAGGTATATCGTATGGTTACTACATTAAATCCCGAATTTTTGAGAGAACTCAGTTATGTCGCTGAAGATGAGAGTATGATGAAGCAACTCTCGCGATACGTGCATCGTTTGTTTGAAAAGAAGCAGGACGACACATTGTTCACAGAGGAAGAGTTCCGCCGCAAATTGGAGCGTTCCAGCGCACAGGCAGCGGAAGGAAAAACTATTCGTATGCGTGATGATGAGACTGGAGAACAATTTATAAACAGATTGTAGAGATAACTTACAAATGATACCCCGTGATACGATAGACAGGATTTTTTCTGCCGCTCACATAGAGGATGTGGTGGGGCAGTACGTGTCGCTCAAGAAGCGCGGTGCGAACCTGATTGGTCTGTGTCCGTTCCATTCGGAGAAAACGGGCAGTTTCACGGTGTCTCCCTCCAAAGGTATATACAAGTGTTTCGGTTGCGGCAAGGCGGGTAATGTGGTCAATTTCGTGATGGAGATTGAGCAGTGCGGTTATCCCGAGGCGTTGAAACTGCTCGCCAAACGGTATCATATTGAGGTGGAAGACAGGGAATTGACCGCGGAAGAGCAGCAGCGGCAGGACAACCGTGAGTCGATGTTCGTGGTGAATGAGTTTGCGCAGAAGTGGTTTGTGGAGCAACTATGGGAGACGGCAGAGGGGAAAGCAATCGGTTTAAGTTATTTCCGCGAGCGGGGTTTGCAGGACGAGACGATACGTCGCTTCGGGCTTGGATACAGTCCGGCGAAGGGTAATCCGCTGACGGAGGCGTTGCAGAAAAAAGGTTTTGCGGAGCGTTTTATTGTGAGCGATGCGGAGACGGGTATCGGAACGGGCTTAGTGGGCAAGTCGGAGGACGGCAGGCTATATGACCGTTTTCGCGATCGTGTTATCTTCCCTATTCATACCATATCGGGCAAGACGGTAGCTTTTGCCGGCAGGATTCTGAAGAAGAAAGAGAATACGGGCAAATACGTCAATTCACCGGACTCGATTATCTACTCCAAGACCCGCGAACTATATGGTATGTTCTTGGCGAAGCAGGCTATCAAACGTGCGGACAGGTGCTACCTCGTGGAGGGTCAGATGGATGTTATATCGCTGTATCAGTCTGGCATACAGAATGTAGTGTCGAGCGGCGGCACGGCATTGACCAAGGAGCAGATACGTCTTATCCATCGTTTTACGGACAACATAACGATTATCTACGACAGCGATGCAGCAGGTATTCATGCGGCATTGCGCGGGATTGATATGGTGTTGGAAGAGGGTATGAACGTGCAGGTGCTGTTGCTGCCGGACGGAAAAGACCCGGACGAGTTTGCAAGAAGTATGGACGCATCGTTGGTGGTGGAGTACATCGAGACGCACAGCACAGACTTTATCCACTACAAGGCGGATTTATTGCTGCACGAAGCGGGCGAAGACCCGATACGCCGTTCGCAAGCCCTGACAGATATTCTTCATTCGATTGCATTAGAGCCGGAGTTGGTGAAGCGGAGCGAGCATATCCGTTTGTTGTCGGCGCTGTCGGGCAATGGCGAGGAGGACTTGCAGCGGGTGATGACCCGTCAGCGCAAGACGTATATAGACGAAAAAATCAAACGGCGTGAGAGTGCAGTAGCGGGCGAAGGGACGACATTCCCATCAGAGGCTCCTTCACAAACAGCCGAAGCGACTGATACAGATGCCCCCGTGCAAGCGGATACGACGTTGATGTACAGTGCACAGGACAAGCGACTTCAGCAGCGTTATGGTCAGTTGGATACGCATTTCCGCAACCTGATACAGGTGCTGTTGCGCGATGGTCAGCGGGTGCTGTTTACCACGGAAGAGGGTCAGGCAGTGACGGCGGGCGCGTATATCCTCTCGCAGTTGGCGCAGGACGGGATAGAAGTGTCGAACGAGGTGTATGCCCGCATTATGAAGGAGTATGAAACCCAAATGCAAGATGCGGGTTTCACGCCGGAAAGATACTTCTCATTCCACCAAGACCCGGCTATCAATCAGTTGGCAATCAGTCTGCTGTCCGACCCGTACCCGCTTAGCCGTATGTTCAGCAAACAGTATGTGTCGGAGAACGTGGAAGCGGAGGTGAAGAAAGAAGATCCGAATGAATTGGTAAACTATATTATACAGATTCTGTTGGAGTTGAAGTTTGACCTAATCAATCTGCGTATCGATGAAGTGCAGCAGATGCTTTCGAGCGGGACGTTGGACGGCGCGAGCCAAGAGACGTTGCTGCGTCAGCAGATGGAATATATGCAGATACGCGGTCAGATTTCGCAGGCCTTGGGGAATCGAATTACAGCGATATAAAAAATTTTTCAGTTATGCTTTTTCCTACGATTGTATATGGTCCTATCCATTCCCGCCGTTTGGGTTTGTCCTTGGGAATGAACGTAATGCCGACTTCGGTTAAGTTGTGTACGTTTGACTGTGTGTATTGCGAGTGCGGTTTCAATACGCCGGTCAATCATCCTGTGTTGCCCACCCGCGAGACGATTAGCGAGGCATTGGCAACCGCTCTCAAAGATATGGCGCAGCAGCCGGATGTGATTACTTTTTCGGGTAACGGCGAGCCGACGTTGCATCCCGATTTTGCGGGCGTGATAGATGACACTATGGCACTTCGCGACCGCTATTGTCCGCAGGCGCAAGTGTGCGTGTTGAGCAACTCGACGCAGTTGGGCAGGGCGGATGTGGTGTCAGCCCTTCGGAAAGTGGACCAGCGGATTCTGAAATTGGATTCGGCAATAGATGCCACGATGCGGGCGATAGACTGCCCTGTCAACAAGGACTTGACGGTGGAACAGATTATCGGTTATTTAGAGCAGTTCGGGGGCGATTTCACGTTGCAGACCTGCTTCTTGCGCGGGACGCGGGACGGGCAGACGATTGACAACACGACAGAAGAGGAAGTGGCGGCTTGGTACGATGCGGTGGAGCGTCTGATGCCGAAGAAGATAATGATTTATGTGATAGACCGCGCCACGCCGGTACGCACTTTGGAGAAAATCAGTCGCGAACGTATGGAGCAGATTGCCGCGCCGCTTCAAGCGAAAGGATATGAGGTGGAGATTTCCGCATAAAAGGATGAATAAACGGATTGGAGAAAAAGAAGTATGTATTTTGACGAATTAGAGTTATCGGACGGCGTGTTGGATGCGCTATGGGATATGCATTTTGATGTATGCACGTCTGTTCAGGAGAAGACGATACCCGTATTATTGGAGGGGAAGGATGTCATTAGTTGTGCGCAGACAGGAACGGGCAAGACGGCGGCGTATATACTGCCGCTGCTGACGAATTTGCAGAATGACGGACACGATGCGGATAAGCTCAATGCGATTATAATGGCTCCCACTCGCGAACTGGCTCAGCAGATAGACCAGCAGATGGAAGGATTCGGCTTCTACGTACCTTTCTCATCAGTACCTATCTATGGTGGCAATGACGGCGGTGCGTGGGGCAATCAGGTAACGGGGTTGCAGAAAGGCGCAGACATAGCGATAGCGACACCGGGACGGCTAATCAGTCTGATGAATATCTACGATGTGGACTTTTCGGGAGTCAAATACTTCATTTTGGACGAGGCGGACAGGATGCTTGATATGGGCTTCTACGACGACATAATGACCATCGTGAAGCGTTTGCCGGCAGAGCGTCAGACCATCTTGTTTTCAGCCACGATGCCGCAGGATATACGCAAATTGGCGAAGACGATTATGCACAATCCCGTAGAGATACAGATAGCCGTGAGCCGTCCGCCGGAGAGTATTCGTCAGATGGCAGTGGATTTATACGAAGGTCAGAAGACGGGAATGGTGCAGTGGCTGCTCGGCAGCGAATCACCTTTGCTTGCAGGCGGGGACGGCGAGCGGATGAAGAAAGTGATACTGTTCGCAGGCAGGAAACAGCGCGTGAAGGAACTGACGCGCGCACTGCAGCAGAAAGGACTTGACGCGCGGGCGATGCACTCCGACCTGACGCAGAAAGAGCGGGACGAGGTGATGTTGGACTTCCGCAACGGAAAAGTGGATGTATTAGTGGCAACGGATATCGTAGCACGGGGAATCGATGTGGACGATATACCGTTGGTTATCAACTACGATGTACCCCGCGATGCGGAAGACTATGTACACCGCATCGGCAGGACGGCACGGGCGGAGAATCAAGGTGTGGCGGTCACATTAGTGAGCGAAGAGGAACAGCGGTATTTTTATAAGATTGAGCAGTTCTTACATAAGACCATAGAGCGACAGGCTCTACCGACAGCGTTGGGTGAAGGTCCCAAGCCATATTCCCCAAGTCCCAACAGCCGCAGCGGCAGCAAGAAACGGCGCGGCGGCAAGCCTTCGGGCAAGTTCTACCACCGAAAGAAAGGCGGTAAGAAGAACGAACCCAAGGTTACCTAAATCATTCACTAAAAACGATTCAGCCTATGAAAAAAGATTTTCTTTATTGGTGCCTTACAGGCATAGTATGTTTACTGATAGTGAGTTGCAAGCGGCGGCAGGCGGTGGTCGTCTATTTTGAGAACGATGTGCACTGCGCCGTGGATGCCTACGTGGACATAGCAGCAATGCGAGACTCGGCTCTGCTAACCACTCCTTACGTGAGCGTCGTGAGTTCAGGGGACTTTTTTCAGGGCGATATAGTGGGTTCCATTTCGCAGGGAGAGTACATCGTGGACATAATGAACACCGTACCTTACGATGTGGTAACGCTTGGCAATCACGAGTTTGACTACGGTTTAGTGCAACAGAAACGTCTGTGCGAGCGATTGACGGCGGATGTGGTATGCTGCAATCTCAGCCATCGGAATGCGGGCGGGATGCTGTATCCCGGGTATGTGATACGCGAGTATGGACCTGTGCGTGTGGCTTGTGTAGGAGTTGCCACCCCGTCCACGATGCATACCTCTACCCCTACTTTCTTTATGGATTCGACGGGTCAGGTGGTGTATGATTTCCATCAGGAAGACACGTTTGAATGTGTACAGCGGGCAGCAGACGAGGCGCGCAGGAAAGGGGCAGATTATGTGATTGTACTCAGTCACCTTGGCGATGACTCACCGATGGGCAATAGTCCGGAGCTGATTCGTGCTACGCGAGGAATTGATGTCGTGTTGGACGGGCATGCGCACCACGTGATACGACAGCGGATGAACAATGCCGAAGGGAAAGAGGTATGGTTGGCTTCGACCGGCTCGAAGGGCAAGTACGTAGGTGAGCTGACTATTCCCGCAGAGGGCGGTGTGAAGATTCGTCTGATTGACCCGGTTACCATATCTGACTCTTTGTTGCCGGCAAGGGTGACGGATAAAATAGCGGAGATAGAGAGCCGATTGGATTCGTTAGTGAACAAGCCGGTCGGTTACAGCGAAGTGAACTTGTTAGATAGGGACTCACACAAGACGCGTATTATCCGTTGGCAAGAGACCAACCTGAGCGACTTCACGGCGGACGCGATGCGCGCTGTGGGCGGCGGTCAGATTGGCGTGATGCACGGCGGCGGACTGCGTGCTCCGATAGATACGGGTACAATCACGTTAGGCGAACTCATCTCGCTCTTCCCGTTCAATAACCGCTTGGCGAAGGTTAGAATGACGGGGCAGCAGTTGTTAGACGCGATGGAGGTGAGCGTGGCGAGTTATCCGGTGGAGAGCGGCGACTTCCATATATGCAGCGGCTTGCGTTACAGTATCGACCCGTCCGTGGCTTCATCCGTTCAGTGGGATGAGATGAAGATGTTCTGCGGGGTAGGTGATACGCGAAGGATTGTGCGTATGGAAGTGGAAACGGCTGATGGCAAGTGGGAAGCGATTGACCCCGAAGCGAGTTATACGGTGTCGGGATTGAACTACACGTTGCTGTCGGGCGGTGCATCGGGTATGTTCCGTTACGCGGAGCCGATGCAGACGGAGGATATGAAAGATACGGACATACTGCTTCGGTACTTGCAATTGTTAGGCGATACGATTCGCGCCAATCGCTACCCCGAAAATCTTCACGAACGCCGTTTTGAGGTCCTGTAAGGTTATAAGCGAGTATAATGTTTGTGCAAATGAGAAATTAGCGGTACTTTTGCGCGTTAAATGACAAAGAGGTAAGAATATGAAACGAATTTTTTACTTATCGTTGGTTTTTATCTGCCTGCTGATAAGTGGTTGCGGCATCAATAGTTCGCACTATCCGAACACGAACGGCAACACGAATGTGGTGATTAAAGACGGCAATTTCCGCTACCTGAAGAAAGTAACGGGTGAGTGTACACAGAGTTACGTGTTCGGCATAGGCGGTTTGTCGAAGCGTTCGCTGACCGACAATGCCATACAGAATATGTACGACAACGCCAACCTGCAAGACGGACAGGTGATTATCAATATCACTACCACCGTCACTTCGCAAATCTATTTCCCTATCGTCTATACCAAGCGCCACGCTACGGCATACGGTATGGTGATTGAGTTCGCCGGAGATGAGGGCACTTTAGGGTACGATGAAGGCTACAAGCAATGGGAAAAGAAACACCGTGCCAATGCCGAGCGCGTGAGTGCCGAACCTGCCACCGATGCAACGGGAGATAATGCGGCTGCGGATGAAGGCGGACAGACGGCAAAAGAGATGACCTACCCGACAAGCGACAAATTTACATTTACGGTAGCGGACGGCAGAAAAGTGGTGTTTGCGCCTGGAAACCTTTGCTACAATGTGAGCGAACATACTTGGATGTTTGCATCGGAGCAATACGATGCGTTGGGGACAGAGAACTCGCTGACGGACGTGATGGACTTGTTCTGTTGGGGAACGGGCGACCGTCCGACAGCGTTCACGAATTTTTCAACGGATTTCACGGACTTTGAGGAATGGGGCAGAAACTACATTGTGAACGGGGGTAAGAAGCAATGGCGCACGCTGACGAGCAACGAATGGTACTATCTGCTCAATAAACGCGATGATGCTAAATCCCGCTTCACATTAGCCACAGTAAACGGCGTGGCAGGAATGCTCATTCTGCCGGATAACCTCCGCTTGCCGCAGAAGAACCGCTACGTAGCGGGCAAAAACGGCACGAAAGCCTCGGACAACAAGTACAACACCACCCAGTGGAAGAAGATGGAGGAGAAAGGTTGCGTTTTTCTGCCGATGACGGGTTTCTCGGACGGCGAAGTGGTGAGCAAAGCCGAAACGGTAGGTTACTATTGGTCAGCCAGTTCGGGCAGTGCTTTCTCGTTCGGCAAGGACTACTTGTATCCTCGTTCAACGACTCCGACTAATCGCGGTTGTGCCGTTCGTTTGGTTCGCGAAGCGCAATAAGTTTGGTCCACGGAAAATATAGTGCTACGGGCAGAAGGGTATTGATGAACCAGATTGCCACAGCCACTAAAGCTGCCGTAGGTGCATCCGACCCGTAAAAGCCCAAGATGAAGACCGCCCAACTGCCCCGGATACCTGCATCCGCCACGGGGATATTGGGAGTGAGCGTAACAAACAGATAATAAGCGGGGAGCGCGACACAAAGGTTAGCGAAAGAGATGGACTGACCTGCCCACGACAAGGCTAATGCGAACTGAACAAGCCAACAGCCATAACGCGCGACACTCCACGCGAAAGTAATAAGTAATTGCCTGCCTGACAGTCGAATAGACCGAGGCAGGCTTTTATATTGCAGCGCACCGAAAAGCGCAAGCACAAGAGCCGCCACAAGTGCGATTTGGGGAAGATAAGGCAAGGATGTATGACGCAGGAAAAGGATGGCAGGAAAGAAGCCGCAAACCACAATCACTACCGTCTGAATAAGTCCGCCATACAGCCCCATAACGAATGCTTGCTTGCTATGTTCACGCGTACCAAGCCGCAACACGCGCGCAGGAATATCGCCTAACCGATAAGGGGTTATGAAAGCTGCCATCTGACCATATAAGACCTGCCGAATCGCTTCGCGATACGAGACAGGGTGCAATTCGGAAAGCAACTGTCTCCACTTGCTTGCCTCGCAAAAGAAATTGAGAGGAAGAAGGAGAACACAACCCAAGAGTGCAGTCCACTGTAGAAAATCGGCACGCGAAAAGACGGCTGCAAACGAGGCATAGTCATCAAACGTCAGGAGCCGATATATAAGGTAGGCATAAGCCGCCAACATAACCGACCACTCAATGAGCCGAAAAACAGTCTTTCGTATGGGTAAAACCTTGTTCACAGAAGATTCGCAATGGACGGGCAAAAGTATTGAAATGATTGTACATATACAAGGAAAGCGATACTTTTGCGCTGTTATGTGGTTCGTGCTGACAGTTCTTCTCCTCCTGTCGGTTAGTGCGCAGGCTTCTCTCCCTCCGGCAGATACCGATGCCGTGATTGAAGATGTTTACTCCTTCTTGTCCGAGGAAGGAGAGGTGGACTATGACGACTTGCAGGAACATCTGCTCTCTATAGCCGAACACCCTATTAACCTCAATCGTGCCACCTATGACGACCTTGCGCAGTTAGGTTTCCTCTCGGACAGGCAGATTGACGATATACTCGCTTACGTCTATCACCACCCTATGGATAGTCTCTATGAGTTGCAGTTGATAGGCAGTCTGCACGATTACGAGATACGCAATCTGCTGCCTTTCGTGTGTGCCGGTCCGGCAGAGAAAGACTCCGTCTCTTTGCGCGATGTGTTCCGTTATGCCCGCCATGAACTGACGGCACGGGTGGACGGACGATACTTGGAAGACCCACGCCGCAACAAACAGAACGATGCCGCATACGCCCAACTGCGCTACCGCTTCCGATACAAGGACAAGGTGCGCTTGGGATTCACTGTCCAACGCCCGACTGGTGTCGCAGCACGCGATATGTTGTACGGGGGATACTTCCAACTCAAAGACATCGGTGTCTTGCATACGTTCGTGGCAGGCAATTACCAAGCCTCATTCGGACAGGGACTGGTGGCGGCATCACCTTATCATTTCGGTAAGACAATGTACGTCCTCAATGCCGCTTCTCGGTCGGAAGGACTGCGTTACCATAGTTCCGCATCGTTTGAGTCACTTCGCGGGATGGGTTCGACAATACGTATCGGGCAATGGGACATAAGCAATTGGTATAGTCTTACAATGCTCAATGACACATTGGAGCATCAAGTGATGGGAGTGAATGTTACCTACCGCCATAACAACCTGAAAATCGGTCTGACCATGACGGAGAACCTCTATTCGGACAGCGTGCGCTACTATTACGAGAATGCGGCTTATAATCAGCACTATTTTCGGGGAACGAACCAGTGGATTGGCGGCGTGAATTTTCGCTACCGCATCGGGATGGCAGACCTCTTCGGCGAAGCGGCGACCACGCAGAACCTCAACCGATGGGGAGCAGGCGTAATAGGCGGGGTGCGGCTCAATCCGCTATCAGGGTTAGGACTGATAGCACTCTATCGTTACTACTCACCCCACTTTGATAACCTGCAAGGCTATGCTTTTTCAGAGACTTCGCGACTGAACGATGAGAACGGTGCGTATGTAGGTGTGGATATCAGTATGTTACGGCATTGGCGATTGGCTTGGTACGGCGATTTGTTTCGTTTTGAAGGCACTAAATACGGCATCGCTTATGCTCCGTCGTGGGGATATGACACAATGGGAGACATCACTTATCTGCCTGATACGGACTATCGCATGGACTGGCGGTTGCGAGCCCGGCAGAAAGGCGATAAAGCCAATTATTTGTTGCGCTATACATTCACTTGGGAGGACGGCAACTGGCGACTCGTTACCCGTGCAGACGGCAATATTGCGCGCGATAAGACCGCCTCACCTACGTATGGATACAGCCTCACGCAAGATATCCAATACCGTTTCGAGCGCATACCGGTGACGCTGCAAATGCGGCTGCAAGGCTTCCGTGCCACCGATTGGGACAATCGCATCTATTGCTATGAGAACGATGTGCTGTACGCCTTTTCCATCCCAGCTCTGTACGGATTAGGCGGGCAAGCGTACCTCAATCTTCGTTGGCAAATCATCGACCAACTGGCTCTTTACCTGAAAGTTGCGGAGAAAGCGTATGCACCGTCTTGGGTACAAACGCATCATCTGCCCGCCGTCAGCCGAACAGACATACACCTCTTGCTTCGCGCCAAACTGTAAATCAGACCACCTGATACAATCGCGCCGTCAGATAAACGGCATAGACAATCAACAAGACGGCTCCGCCCCAGCGTTGAATCTTGCGTTCGTGATTGGACTTGACGAACAGCCATACCAAGATACTGCCGATGGCGGCAACCCAGGCATCCAATTCGATACCGTTGTAGGCAGGTAAAGGACGAATGACTGCCGACGTGCCGAGTACAAAAAAGACGTTGAAGATATTCGATCCGATGACGTTGCCGAGGGCGATGTCGCAGTTATGCTTGGTGGCGGCAATGACGGACGTGGCAAGTTCGGGAAGCGATGTCCCTAATGCCACAATCGTCAGCCCTATAATAGCATCTGAAACACCTAAATTAACGGCTATCTTCACCGCCGACTTAACAATCATCTCACCGCCGAGAACCAAACCCACCAACCCGAATACGATAAAAAGAACAGCCTTGTAGGTCGGAATCACTTGGTAGGTGTCGGTCGTAATCTCATCGGGATGGTCTTTGGCGTGGCGAATCGTATTGTACAGAAAATAGATAAAAACCAACAGCAACAGCACGCCCCCCAAACGGGTTACACCTCTGCCATCCTCACCGAAAGGCGACTGAACAGCCACACAGCCAAACACCAAAATGCCCGCTATGATGGACAGCGGTATATCGAAGTCGCGCGAACGCTTCTGTGACACTACAGGATAAACCAAAGCCGTCAAACCAAGAATAACAAACGTGTTGATGATATTCGACCCTAATATATTGGTAATGGCAAGGTCGGTTACGCCGTCTGCCACGGACACCATATTGACCACAAACTCCGGCATAGAAGTGCCAAAAGCGACCACTGTCAGACCGATAATCAAGTCGCTTATACCAAACCGTTTGGCGATAGCCGATGCTCCGTCCACAAGCCAATCTGCACCCTTAACGAGCAGCACAAGACCCACTATCAACATCAAGGTCAAAAGCCACGGATTGGAGAGAATATAAGTAAGCATATTCATAAGAAACTAATCGTTAGACATTGAACAGGAAGTGCATTATATCTCCGTCTTGAACCACATAGTCCTTTCCCTCTACGGAGAGTTTACCCGCTGCGCGGCATTGTGCCTCACCGCCGAGCGTAACGAAATCATCGTACTTGATGACTTCCGCACGGATAAAACCTTTCTCAAAATCCGTATGGATAACGCCGGCGCATTGAGGGGCTTTCCAACCCTTGTGGAACGTCCACGCGCGCACCTCGTCCGAACCCGCCGTGAGGAACGTCTGTAAGTTAAGAAGCGCGTAGGCTGCCTTAATCAGTCGGTTGCAGCCCGACTCTTCCAACCCGATTTCATTAAGGAACAGTTGCCGCTCCTCATAGGTCTCTAATTCGGCTATCTCTGCCTCCGTCTTGGCTGCCAAGACAAGCACTTGCGCATCCTCGCCCTTCACCGCTTCGCGCACCTGCTCTACGTACCGGTTGCCGCTGACAGCAGAGGCTTCGTCCACGTTGCACACGTACATCACGGCTTTATTGGTGAGCAGGAACATCTCCTTTGCCGCAGCCTCTTCTTCCTTATTGAGCAGTTCCACCTCGCGCGCGTTACGACCCTGCGAGAGAACTTCCTGATAACGTTTCAGCAACTCTAACGCCACCTTGGCTTGCTTGTCGCCGCCTGCCTTCGCCTGTTTCTCCGTCTTGGCAATGCGCGACTCAACAGTCTCAAGGTCTTTGAGTTGGAGCTCGGCATCGATGATTTCTTTGTCGCGAATAGGATCAACCGTCCCCGAAACGTGTACCACATTGTCGTCATCAAAACAGCGAAGCACGTGAATAATCGCATCTGTCTCACGAATGTTGGCAAGGAACTTATTTCCCAATCCTTCTCCCTTGCTCGCGCCCTGCACCAAGCCGGCGATGTCCACTATCTCCACTGTAGCAGGTATGACTCCGCGTTCGGGATGGCACATATCGCCCAACCGAATGAGACGCTCATCCGGCACGGTTATTACGCCTACATTAGGTTCTATCGTACAGAAAGGAAAATTAGCCGACTGGGCTTTCGCATTGCTTAAACAATTAAAGAGGGTTGATTTGCCTACATTAGGCAATCCTACGATACCGCATTTCATAGTATTTGATTCGATAAAAAACGCGCAAAGGTATGCAAATGTTTGTACGTAAACAAGATTTCCGATACTTTTGCGGCATTATGAAAGTTTTGGTTACACCGCTCAACTGGGGGGTGGGACACGCCACCCGCTGTATTCCGCTCGTCAGTCAGTTGCTTGCACAAGGCAACGAAGTCCTCTTGGCAGGCGACGGTATGAGTCTTCGCCGTCTGAAAACGGCATTCCCCACCTTGCGAACATTCGAGTTGACACACATGGAGTTACGCTATTCTTCCGGCAATAGTCAAACTTGGGCAATGATTCGCGCCATCCCCAAGATAGTGCAGGCAAGCATCGCCGACCACCGTCTGCTCAAACGCCTTGTGCAGCGCGAAGAAATAGACCAAGTCATTTCCGACAATCGCTTCGGATGCTTTGTCAAGGGAACACACAGCGTCTATCTTACCCACCAACTTTTTCTCCGCTTACCGCGTCCGTGGCGATGGGCTGAACCCCTTGCTTCGTGGTTGCATCAGTTGATATGGAAGCGTTATGACGAAGTGTGGATTCCCGATTACGAAGACCCGAATAGGAGTTTGAGCGGCTCATTAAGCCACCGCGAGCAAGGACTTCCTTCGGATAAAATCCGATATATCGGACCGCTGTCCCGACTCATTCTTTCTGACAAACAAGCCCAACAAGTCAAGCAAGACTTGCCCGCAAAGCAGAATGTGCCTTATGACATCGTTGCCCTGTTGTCCGGATTAGAGCCGCAGCGAACGCTCTTGGAGCAAACCATCCGCAAACGCTATGAAGCGAGCAACGAACGTGTACTCATCATACGCGGAAGGGTAGGTGAACCGTCGGTAGAATGGCATCGGGATAACCTGACAATTGTTCCGTATATGGACGACCGACAATTAGTAAACGTGTTGCAAGACGCAAAAAAGATTATTTGCCGCAGCGGCTACTCCACCGTGATGGACTTGGCGGCACTCGGCATCCTCGACAAAGCCGAATGGATTCCTACTCCCGGCCAGCCCGAACAGGAGTACCTCGCAGCCTACCTGACCTCCCGCCACTGACAGAAAAATCCCCCTCTCCCTTGTGTATGTCGTTTTTGCTCTGTACCTTTGCCGCCGTGATGCTTCATGCTGGGGATAAGTGAACTGAATTGTCTGCCCTTTGTCCCAAAAAAGAAACATCGCATGACATAATATAAGGCGTTTATTGACGCTTGTTTTGGTTCAATTGGAATCCTGCAAAGTTCTAACCCCCGAAACAAGATAGTGCAATAGATGTCCTCGGATATGTATATTCTCACGCTGATACGGCGTGTTATGCATATCAGCGTGGGCGTTATTGTTTATTCTTGGGTTAAGGGTCTTGCAGGAACCTCAATTGAAGAGAATAAGCGTGGATAACATTCACGCTTTGTTTTATATGCATTGGTTTCAAACCAAAAATAACCAAATTACTAACCAAAACACCAAAACATTTATGAAACAAAAACTTCTGATTCTCTTGTTTGCCACGCTTGTCGGCACAGGTCTCACACAGGCTTCCGTTGTGATTGACGGCATTGCCTACGTTATTAACGAAACCAAAAATGTGGCAGCTGTCACATCCGGCGGAACCTACACCGGCGAAGTGGTCATCCCTGCTACAATCACTTACAATGCCAAACCGTATTCAGTCGTCAGTATCGGTACTGATGCTTTCCGTGAGTGCAGCAAATTGACCTCCATTACCATTCCCAACAGCGCCACAACCATTGGAAACTTTGCTTTCTATAAATGCAGCAAATTGACCTCCGTAACCATAGGCAACAGCGTCACAAGCATTGGAAACTATGCTTTCGAGTATTGCAGCAGTCTGACCTCCGTAACCATTCCCAACAGCGTCACAAGCATTGGAATGGAGGCTTTCAGTGATTGTAGCAAATTGACCTCCGTAACCATTCCCAACAGCGTCACAAGCATTGGAAACTCTGCTTTCTCTGAATGCACCAAATTGACCTCCGTTCACATATCCGATTTAGCCGCATGGTGTAAAATAGCATTTTTAGATGAATCTGCCTCTTCTAATCCATTATATTATGCCCATAACCTGTATCTGAATGGCACATTAGTTACCGACTTGGTTATTCCCGATGGTGTCACAAGCATTGGAGGCTATGCTTTCTATAGTTGCAGCAGTCTGACCTCTGTAACCATTCCCAACAGCGTCACAACCATTGGAACTAAGGCTTTCCTTTCTTGCAGCAGTTTAACCTCCGTAACCATTCCCAACAGCGTCACAAGCATTGGATATAGTGCTTTCTCTGGTTGCACCGGTTTGACCTCTGTAACCATTCCCAACAGCGTCACAAGCATTGGAGGCTATGCTTTCGATGGTTGCAGCAAATTGACCTCCATAACCATTCCCAACAGCGTCACAAGCATTGGAGGCTATGCTTTCTTTTATTGCACCGGTTTGACCTCCATAACCATTCCCAACAGCGTCACAAGCATTGGAACTAAGACTTTCGCGAACTGCGGCAACCTGATTGAAATATACGATTATAGAGAGACTCCGCAGTCTATTAGTTCAGATGTCTTTAGCGGCGTTGAAAAAACAATTTGCACACTCTATGTCCCCTACAAAGCCGTCTCTGCTTACCAAAATGCTACAGGATGGAAAGAGTTCAAAGATATCGTACCCTTCGGATTCAATACGTTTACCATCACCACCGCTGCTACCAACGGAACAGTTACAGGCGGAGGACTCTATGCTGAAGGAAGCACCGCTACACTCAACGCTACTCCCAACACAGGCTACCGGTTCACACAATGGAGCGACGGCAACACCGATAACCCGCGTACCGTCACCGTTACAGGAGACCAAAAATATACCGCTATGTTCGTTAAGGTGGCGTTCACCGTCACTGTCAACCAGAACTGCAGCATCACTGTCCAATAAATCCGCCCCGCACAGTTATGAAAAACAAGTCTATTTTACGCCTGTGCGTGCTGGCTGCATCGGTGCTGTGTGCAGGAGGACTGTCGGCTGACGACACCTACAAGGTGACCGTCAATACGACAGGATGCTCGCAGTCACGGACGGATGACTATCCCGCAGGAACGGAAATCACGTTCAAGGCGCAGCCGTCAAGCGGCTTCCGCTTTGACCACTGGAGCAACGGCTCTACCGACAATCCCTACACCGTCCGCATAACGCAAGACACAGCCCTTTCAGCAGTCTTCACCGAACTACCACCGACACCGCAAGAACCGGACCCAGTGATTCTGCCGGTTCCTACGTATCACCTCGTTATCGGTTCCGACAACTGCAACCAAGTGTCCGCAAACGACTACCCGCAAGGATCCACTTTTACCTTCACTGCCAAACCCCAGACAGGCTGGATCTTCCGCCAATGGTCAGACGGTAATACCGATAACCCGCGAACCTTGACACTCACCCAAGACTCCGTACTGACCGCCGTCTTCGACCTGCTCCCGACTACGGAGCATCATGTGATCATCCGAGCAAACGATTGCGGCGAACAATGGGAAGGAGACTGTCTCCACCGGACAGAGATAACACTTAACGCCGAACCCGAAAGCGGCTACAAGTTCAGCCATTGGTCAGACGGCAACACCGACAACCCGCGTCAGGTAATAGTGATAGCCAACGCCACCTTCATTGCTGTCTTTGAGAAAAATGAACTGCCTTCCGACATCATCCTCCAAGAGAACGAGAGCAGCGACTACTACACGCAGTTCGCACAAGACTACAACGGACAAAGAGTCAATACCGCCACACTCAACCGTCAGTTCACGCAAGGCAAGTGGGCAACCCTCTGCCTGCCGTTCAATGTGAACAAGGCAATGATGATGGCTCTCGGCTTATACAACCGTGTCTTCGCATTCCGTTATGCACAGCAGTTGGATGACGAGACCATACAGGTGTTCTTTACTCCTGCCCAATCCATCGAAGCGGGCAAAGGCTATATCGTCAACCCTAACGTCAAACTGGCTGCCAAGACCTCTTTCGTCTTCCCGAACGTGACTATCAACACCGACTCCGACAACGGCGACATAACCTCTTTGACAGGCTATAACGACGGTACAGGACGCGGCAACCTCTACTTGGTAGGCACTCTCCGCACAGGCACCTTGCAAGGCACCACCTCCGGCACCTCTATCCGTGCCTACCGTGGCTTCTTCCGCAGCGACATCCCCGTTAACGCCCAGCGCGTCCGCATCATCGCCGATGGCGAAACGGTTACCGAGTTAGAAGTGATGAACGGTGAAGAGGACTTGCACGAAGCACTCCCCGCCCGCAAGTACATACGTAATGGTCTCTTGTTTATAGAGCGGAACGGTGTTACCTATACCGCCCAAGGGCAGCGTATAGACTAAATAGGTAGTAGAAAGTTCATACCGGCTGGTTATTTCCCGCCGCAATACAACAGCGAAAGGCATAAGAAGTGTCTTTCGCTGTTGTTGTCTCCTGTACATGTTGAACTATTCCGGCGCGGATCCGTGGACGGTAAGGGTACTATGAGAGTTCAGTCTGGGTTCAGTGATGGTATTGGAGTAACATACTAATCACATACTAATCACATACTAATATCATACTACAATATGCTGCTTACAGGCTGCAAGCAAAAGACAACGATTTGATCTATAAGTTCAATGCTAATAGATTGTTGTCTAATTATTGTCTAATTATTGGATAATTGTTGTCCAATTGTTGTCCAATAAAAGCCCCGTAATCGCTTTTACTCGGTACAGTTGGAGCAGACAGGGACGGACGACCTGTGTTGCAGAACGCTCCGGCGGAAACGCAAAGCATTATCAGATGTCCAGACGGAACGGAAAGAAGTATTGGTTGTCAGCGTACCGAAAGCGTGTTGCCGCGCCTTGTCAAAGCAGCACGGCAAGACCCTTCCGTCGGCATCCATGACGCAGCCCGTAAAGAGGCGGTGGCAACCCCAAGAGAGACGGCGTTTAAGCCGGTACGTACCGTCCTTTTGTCTCTTGTAACGGCTGTAACGCTCGTCGGACGGCATCAAAGGATGACCCTTTGCGTAGTCATACAACTGTGCCGTCTTGAAGGTCAGACTGTCGGCTCCCCAATCACGGTAGTGCTGCTTGAAAGCCTCCCACTCGTTTTGATTGGAGCGCAGACGAAGGCACTGCAACTCTATCCGTATGCGGCTATGGTTTAGTGTTTTGGCTTGGCGCAAATGTTGAAGAGCAGCATACACTTTCTGCACGTCTCCCCCTTTACGATAGGCCTCGTATGTCGCTTGTGTCAGTCCGTCCATTGACACGATGATTCGGTTGAGACCGGCGCGCACAAGTGCTTCTGCCCGCTCTTCGGTAAGACTCTGCGCATTGGTGCTGACGATGGTATAGAGTCCCTCTTTGCGCGCAAGACGTATCATCTCCGGCAAGTCGTTGCACAATAAGGGTTCGCCCTGAAAATAGAACTGAACCGTATGAACGAAAGGCGACAACTCTTGCAACAGGTGGCGGAACAAGGGAAGCGGCATCGTCTTCCGGCTGACAGGCTTTTTCTCCGTGTTAGCCATACCTACGGGACATTCCGGGCAACGCAGTTGGCAAAAATCGGCAGGCTCAACCGAAATGAAAGCGGGCATGTGCGTAAAACGCACAATGCCCAATCCTGACAAGAGATAGTGCCATTCGGCACGAAGCAGGTTAAACAGCCTATGCCATAGGTATCTTGTCAATACGACGCTGGTGACGACCTCCTTCAAAGTCGGTTGAGAAGAATGTGCGGACAATATCCAATGCCTTGTCCTCGGCTACAAAATTGGCAGGCAGCCCGAGTATATTGGAGTTGTTATGCTGACGTGCCAGCTCGGCAAGACGTGTCTCCCAGCAGAGAGCCGCACGGATATGTTGGTGTTTATTGGCAGTCATACAGATGCCGTTACCCGTTGAGCAGATAACCACTCCGTAGTCATACTCACCGTTTTCAACAGCCGCTGCACACGGATGCGCAAAATCCGGATAGTCGCAACTATCGGTGGAATAACAGCCAAAATCCTGTACTTGCGCCCCGTTTTCTGTCAGAAAACGAATAACTGCTTGCTTGAGATTATAGCCTGCATGATCCGATGCAAGGGCTATACGCATTTCATTTAAGTTTTTCATTATAAGGACAAACTTGTTGACAAATCTCACATTTGTGGGTTACGTATGCTACGCACCGCCTCGCGTCCCATTCCGCTCTGCCTAATGCCTGCCCGGGACACGCTTCAATACAACGGCTACAACCTTCGCACCCCGTTCCGAAAGACAAGGCAGGTTTGGTATTTTCCACCTCCACTTGCAGCACCAACTCACCTATATGTACGCGGCTGCCTAATTGAGGATGAATCAGTTGGTGGTTCTTGCCAATAAATCCCAATCCCGCCGCCACAGCCATACGCCGCTCCAATACCGGGGCAGAATCACAGAATATATGTTGGTGGTCAGAGGAGAATAGTTCCTGCCCGCAGTCGCATTGTTCCGCCAACGTCTGCTTCAACTCATAGAGTTTACTCTTGAGTGTGCGGTGGTAATCGTGCCCCGAATGGGAATAAGTAAGCAGTGTTACAATGACCGTCTTTGCATCAGGTACCAATTCTCGTATGTCGTATCGTTTGGCTTGATTGCGCTCAAAATAACTCATATTGCCGTGCAGTCCCTGCGCAACCCACTCGTCCATAAACACCGCATCGCTATCCCAACGCTGAGCCGGTACTACTCCCACATCATCCATCCCGACCTCTAACGCGGACTGACGGATAACATCGTATGTCAAGCCCCGTGCAGGCACGAGAAGAAATTGGTAAGGATAATCTGGATGGAAATAGCAAAGGCGATCACGCCGAAGAACTTACGCACTACATAGAGAGCCACAGGACCAAGATGCCGCGTGAGCCAATTCGTGCCGCGAAGCACCACATAGAGCGATATGACGCACAGCACCACTGTTATTAACAACGAAGAGATACTATATTGCACGTGCATTGACAGCAACGCCGTAAACGACCCGGGACCGGCATACATCGGGAACGCTAATGGGATGATGTCGCTACTCTCATTGCCCAAATCGGTAGTTTTGAAGATTTGCGTATCTAACACCATCTCCAAGGCAAGCAGCATAATGACCGCACCGCCCGCGATGGCAAAATAGCGTATGTCCAACTGGAATATAAGCAACATCAAGTCGCCCAACAGCAAGAATACAAGGAAAATAAGCAGCGAATAAAGAGCCACACGAGTAGGGTGAATCTTAGCCCCCTTGTCCTGCAACTGCACCACAATCGGCATATTACCTATCGGGTCAATAATGGCAATCAGCAACACGAAAGCGGCAAAGGCATCCCCCCAGTGAACCACTCCGAAGAATTCACGAATAGCATCTATCATAGTATGATTCTCTTTTTAAGCGCGCAAAAGTACGACAAAAACGGCGTATAGCGAAACAATCAGTGCATTTTATTTATCCTCGATCCATCCATACGCAGCAAGATAAACAGCAGCAACGTAAATCCCCAGAACGACGAACCGCCGTAACTGAAGAAAGGTAACGGTATGCCGATGACAGGAAGCAGTCCGATCACCATGCCGATATTAATGGTAAAATGAACAAACAATATACTTGCCACCGAATAGGCATAAATCTGTGAGAACAAATCCCGCTGACGTTGGGCAAGGTAAATAATCCGCAAGATAAGTCCCACATAAAGAGCAATCACCGCAAATGTTCCCACAAATCCCCATTCTTCGCCTACCGTACAGAATATGAAGTCCGTATGCTGCTCCGGCACAAAACTGAGTTTGGTTTGTGTTCCCTGCAAAAAACCTTTTCCGAAGAAACGACCCGAGCCGATGGCTATCAGCGATTGAGCCACATTATACCCATACCCCATCGGGTCTTTACGAATACCGAGTACCACCTCAATACGTGCCCGCTGGTGGGGCATAAGAACTTTATCTATCCACGCATCGGGAATGATTTGCAGTTTCAGTATGACTACCACCACTAAAATTGCCAAAAAACCATACAGTAGAACCTTGCCGTTCATTCCTTGTGTATAGAATACCAAAAGGAAAGCCGCAAAAACAAGCGCAGAACCCGTCTCTTTCTGCCATATCATAATAATAACCATCGGCACACCGATAAGGCAGAATGGTATCACCAAATCGCGCCATGAACGAACGGAATAGCCATACCGACTCATATACTTGGCCACAGCTATCGCCGTTACGAACTTGGCAAATTCAGCCGGCTGCAACTTGAGCGGTCCTAAATCAATCCACGACATAGAACCCTTCGTATCGTTGGCAAGAAAAGGCGTAATTAACAGCAGCACAATGATTGCTGCATACATCCAGTAACCCAGAATATCATACAATTTCTCATCGATAAGTAGCACCACCAACCCCATCACGAGTGCCGACAATATCCATACAAACTGCTTACCCGCCGGATTGGAAAACGAAAAGATAGAACTCTGCTCAAACGTATAGCAAGCACCGTAGATATTGACCCAACCGAAGAGAGCCAATGCCAAATAGATTAGGATGGTAACCCAATCTACTCCCTTCCAAATGGAGTTTCTGCTATTGATCGAAGACTGCATCATTGTGCCTGTGTATTGATAAAATGAGCCGAACGAATCCTGTCATACAAGTCGGGACGAGAAATGGAGTCCGTCAAGTATTTCTCCATCATCATCGTTGCCACAGGACAAGCCCACGTGGCACCGAAGCCCGCATTCTCCACCACCACCGCCACCGCTATCTGCGGATCATCCAACGGAGCAAAACCGATGAAGATAGCGTGATCTTTCCCGTGCGGATTCTGTACCGTCCCCGTCTTGCCGCACATCTGCAATTCGGGTATATTGTACCACCTGCCCGTTCCATTGGTCATCACACGCGCCATTCCGCGCTGAACTACATCAAAATGGCAGGAATCCACGCCCGTCTGATGCCGCTCAATGGCAGGCATCGTAGGCAGAGGACGCACCAAATGAGGTGTCATATAGTAGCCGCTGTTCGCTATACAAGCCGCCTCATTGGCAAGTTGAAGAGGAGTAACCAGTATCTCGCCCTGACCGATACTGAGCGAACGAATCGTAATAGCACGCCAACCCGTTTCGCCATATATACGAGTAAAAGTCTTCGCACGAGGAATACTGCCCGTCACCTGATTCGATATATCGCTCTCAAAACGCTGCGCAAAACCGAAACTGACTACCAAGTCGCGCCAATGGTCATACGTGCGGCGAAATATAGCATTATTCTTACCGTATCCGTGCTGCTCCAATATATCGCGATAAGCCTGCCAGAAATACGGATTGCACGACTGCTCTATACCCGCCTCCAACGACACCGGCGAACCATGATGGTGCGTACACTTAATCGGCGTTGAACCCGGACCGTTACAGCCGTATAGCGTACTCGGAGTAATCGCACCCGTCTGCAAACCTACCAACGCCTGTATCAACTTAAACGTCGACCCCGGAGGATACTGTGCCTGCACCGCTCTGTTCATCAGTGGTTTATGCGGATCATTCAGCAAGGCGGCATAGTTCTTCGAACGCTGCCTGCCTACTAAACTATGCGGATCCCAAGAAGGCACAGACACCATCGCCAACACCTCGCCCGTCTTCGGCTCTATGGCTACCGCACTGCCCATCTTGCCTTGAAGCAAGTCCTCCGCCAACTGCTGAAGACGAATATCAATAGTCAGTTGCAAGTCCGTTCCCGACTCGGCAGAATAATCCAACTCACCGTTATGATAACTGCCCTGAATCCGACCCTTCGAATCGCGCATCAGCACCTCCACACCCTTCTTGCCACGCAGCAATACCTCATACTGACGCTCTATCCCGTCCCTGCCTGAATAGTCTCCTATCGCATAGTACGAGTCACTCTCCAAGTCCTGACGATTCACCTCACCCACACTGCCTACTATATGAGCCGCAGACGGATACACATAGTCTCGAAGCGTACGCTTGCGAACCGACACTCCCGCAAAATTGAACAATCGTTCTTGAACCGCTGCCACATCCTCTTTCGACAACATTCCCCAAAACAACTGCGGCACGTATGCCGAATAACCTCGGTTGCGCCGCCTGTCACACACCTCCGACATACGCTCTTCAAACTGCTCACGACTAATCTGCATCGCGTGGCAAAAAGACAGCGTATCAAAACCTTTGCGCATCTCTTTGACCACTATCATTACGTCATACACAGGCTGATTGAACACTATCAGACTGTCGTTTCTGTCGTATATCAAACCGCGCGAAGGATAAATAGTCTGCCTCACCAACGCATTGCCGTCTGCCTTGTCCTTGGTGGAAGTGTCGATCACCTGAAGATAGAACAGCCGACCTACAAACACCAACGCCACGGCTACCACTATCCCGCCTAACACGTAAGCACGTTTATAGTACTGCGGATTGATCATGACCTATGTATCAGAAAACCATAGACAAAAAGAACTCCTATCGTCACCGCGCCGCTCACTACTACCTCCAACAACACCCACCACCACTGACTCCAGCTCCAAGCATCCAATGCAAACACTGTTAAGTGATGCAACACGGTCAGCAACACCGATAAACGAATGAACGGCTGTACACCCGCACTCGCAGCCACTATCGGACCTACTATACGCTCCGACTCCTGCACCATTCGAGCCAACAACATAGGCTTCAGCCAAGACACCATCGCACATGCTGCCGTATGTATTCCCGGACTCGAACAAATACAATCCATCGCCACACCCATCGCAAATCCGAACAACTGCTCTGCCCAACGAGGCATCACCGGCAGACATATCAGAAACAGCACATACACAAACGGATGACATACACCCAACGTATGCAGATTATTGAACACCGTTGTCTGAACAAACAGCATCAGCAATCCGAACAATATGATTCGTACCCACTTCATTTCTTTACGCGCATACTATCCTGCTCGGCTGTAAGCGGATTATGAACAATCTGCACGTACCGCAAACTCTTGAAGTCCGTTGCCAATGCCACCCGCAGATTATAATATGTATCTCCTTCAGGCAGTTCCACTTTGTCTATCACACCGATCGTCACCCCCTCGGGAAACAACCCCGTCAGCCCGTTTGTCTCTATCGTATCACCCTCCTCGACTACTATATGACGACCTATATCCGTCAAGTTTGCATAACGAGAAGACGGTCCCGTCCACTCCAAAAAACCCATCTGACCGTTCCTGTGAATACGGCACGACAAACGCATCTTCGGATGTATCACCGGTATCACCTGCGCAAAATGCCTGTTTACCGCAGACACCACACCTACTACTCCATCGTGCGACAGCACACCCTCGCCTTCGCGAACACCGTCACGACTGCCCTTGTTCAGAACGAGGTAGTTATGCCCGCTGTTCGTTGCCACATCCACTACACGCGCCGGCATATAATCCCACTGCAAATGCGAATACACATAACTGCTATCCCGCTCCACACTATCTTCTACCACACTCTCCAAACGATGCAAACGCTCTCTCAAACGCGCATTCTCCGCCGCCAACGCACCATTCTCCTCACGCAAATGAAAATACTCATCCGCATTCGTCAACAACAGATTATAAGACGCTATCGCACTGTTAGACGATGCCAAGAACGTGGACTGCTGCAACTTCTGCTCCGAGAATAGCCACAAAAAAGCGGCAACTTCCATCACCAAAAACAGCAGGAAGTTGCCATACTTCTGTATCAGCCGAAGCAGATTATGCATAGCCTATCGCATTAGGAAAGCAAAGTTCTTCACGTTCTTCAACGCTATTGCTGTCCCGCGAGATACTGCGTGCAGCGGATCCTCTGCCACGTGGAACTGTATCGTCGTCTTATCCGTCAATCGTTTTGCCAACCCGTGCAACAGCGCACCGCCACCCGTCAGGAAGATACCGCGTTTCACGATGTCCGCATACAACTCCGGCGGTGTATTGTCCAACGCCTGAAGTACGGCTCCCTCTATCTTGATGATACTCTTGTCGAGGCAGTGCGCTATCTCCTGATAACTTACAGGCACTATCAGAGGCAAGGCCGTAACCTTGTTCGGACCGATCACCTCGTAGTCGTCTAACGGCTCGTCCAATTCGGGCAAAGCCGACCCCACAGCAATCTTGATGCGCTCCGCAGTCGGCTCGTCTATCTTCAAGTTGTGCATCCTGCCCATATACTCGATGATGTCGCTGTTGAACTCATCGCCCGCCGTCTTGATGGACTTGTTCGTCACGATGCCGCCCAACGAGATGACCGCAATCTCCGTCGTACCGCCACCTATATCCACCACCATACAACCCTCCGGAGCCTCCACGTCAATACCCATACCCAACGCTGCCGCCATCGGCTCAAAGATCATATACACATCCCTGCCGCCTGCATGCTCGCTGCTGTCGCGTACCGCACGTATCTCCACCTCCGTCGAACCCGAAGGAATACATATTACCAAACGAATACTCGGCGTAAACAACTTATGCTTCTCCGGTATCATCTGTATCAAACCGCGAATCATCATCTCGCAAGCATAGAAATCTGCGATCACCCCATCGCGCAACGGACGAGTCGTCTTGATCATCGTTCCGCCCTTACCTATCATCTGCTGCGCCTTCCTGCCTACCGCCACCATCTGATTATTCGACGTGTTAATTGCCACTACAGACGGCTCGTCCACCATCACCTTGTCATTCATCATTATTATCGTGTTCGCAGTGCCAAGGTCTATGGCCAACTCCTGTGTGAATGAGAATAAACCCATATTGTCTTATCGTTTTTATTGTTGATAGTTGTGTTGTCGATATTGATAGTTGTATTGTCATTCCCTGCCGGAAACATCGATAGTCGTATCTGTTTCCTGCCGGAAAATGACGCGCAAAGATACGGCTCATTTTGCATTTTTCCAAACATATCCTCTGTTTTTTGACATCTGCTGTTATTTTTTTTGTAGTTTGACGTATTTCTCCCTATCATCTCCCTACCTATCCCATAGGTCACCCATAGGTCACCCATAGGTCACCCATAGGTCGCCCATAAGTCACCCATAGGTCAATCATAGGTACCCCATAGGTCATAGCCGCTTTCGTAACGCTTCCGCCATACGATGCCAATCAAAAAAACACAAAAAAAAGAGATTGCCCTTTCAGACAATCTCCTTGCCGCGCGCTCCCTCTAGGACTTGAACCTAGGACCCCCTGATTAACAGTCAGATGCTCTAACCGACTGAGCTAAGGAAGCTCGACTTTTTCACGCTTTCAAGACCTTTTCAACCCGAAAGCGAGCGCAAAAGTACTGCGTTTTTTTGAACTACCAAAAGTTTTTTTCAAAAAATATCGTATCTTTGCGCGTTTTTTCGTTCAACATAGAACAAACTAACTAACCGCAAACGCTTCCCGTAAGCGCACAACGCTACACTCTTACCTACTATGAAAAAAGTCTTAGGATTAGGCAACGCTCTGACTGACATTCTCTTACAAGTCAACGAAGAAGACCTCCGAGAACTCTCGCTACCGAAAGGAAGTATGAACCTCATCTCTATGGAGCAGGCTGAACACATCCAACAGCGGTTTCTTAACATACGCAGACGATTAGTAGCAGGAGGAAGCGCATCCAATACCGTCACCGCCATCACACAACTCGGAGGAAAAGCCGCCTTCATCGGCAAGATAGGCAACGATGAAGTCGGCGAATTTTACCGCGAAGACCTCAAGAAAAACGGCGTCAAACCCATCCTCCTCTCATCCGACAAAATGTCCGGTTGTAGCATCGTCTTCATCACACCCGACGGCGAACGAACCTTCGCCACCTACCTCGGTGCCTCCGCCGACCTCAACGCCGACGACATACAAAAAGAAGCTTTCCTCGGATACGACATCTTCCATATCGAAGGATATATGGTGCAGGACAACCACCTTATCGAAAAAGCCATCCGACTCGCCAAAGAAGCAGGCTGTATGGTCTCGCTTGACCTCGCTTCCTACAACATTGTCAACGAAAACCACCTCTTCCTTAAACAACTCATTCAGCAGTATGTGGACATCGTTTTCGCCAACGAAGACGAGAGTTTTGCTTACACCCACCTCAACCCTGTCGAATCTGTCGCAAAGATAGCGCAACAATGCGACATCGCCGTCGTCAAAGTCGGGAAAAAAGGCAGCTACGTGCAACAGGGTAATAATATGTGCCATATCGGAGCCATCACCACCTCCTGCACCGACTCTACCGGAGCAGGAGACCTCTATGCCGGAGGATTCCTCCACGCCCTCAGCGATGGATTTGATCTGAAACGATGCGCCGAAATAGGCACCATAGCCGCCGGACGGGTCGTCGAAATCATCGGTACCAAACTCTCCGACGATACGTGGGAAGAAATCCGACGCATCTGCGCCCTCTACCGGGGATTTATGCAAAAATACACTACTGACTAAAAAACTCTCTTGTTATGCTCCGTTTCCTCTATTGTTGCTACCAACTGCTCGTGCTGCCCATCTTGATTTTCAATACCTTGATGTGCGCCATCATCACGATGATTTTCTTCCCCTTCAACAATACCGCACCCATCCACTGGGTACAGATGCTATGGTGTCGCCTCTTCTTCTACTGGCTCTTCATTCCTGTCACCATCGATGGCAAAGAAAACATCAACTCCCGTCAGTCTTACGTCTTCGTTGCCAACCACGCCTCTATGTTCGATGTTTTCCTTATCTATGGCTGGCTGCCCGTTGTCTTCAAGTGGCTGATGAAGAAAGAACTGCGCCGCATACCCTTTGTCGGAACTGCCTGCAAAGCCGCCGGACATATCTACGTGGACCGCTCCAACGCCAAAGCCTCCGCTGAAAGCCTGAACGACATCAAACGACAACTCCATAACGGCGTTTCCACCGTCATCTTCCCCGAAGGAACACGCTCCAAAGACGGCAACTTAGGACGCTTCCACAGTGGTGCCTTCCGTATTGCCTTCGACCTCAACCTGCCCGTCGTACCCCTCTCGCTCACCGGCTGCTACAACGTGCAGCGAAAAGGCGAAATCTTCGTCCATCGCCACCCCGTACACCTCCATATCGGACAACCCATCGACATCTCGCAATTCGAAGATAAAAACGAAGCAATGGAAATCGTTCGACAAGCCGTTGAAAAAGGTATAAGGAAATGAAAAAACTACTCTTCCTGGCACTCCTGCCGCTGATGACATTCGCCCAGTCCGAATCCGTCAACATCTTCCTCAAAGACAAACATACCCGCTACGCCAATGTCGGCGTCTATATCAAAGACCTCCGTAGCGGCGAAGAAATAGACTCCTACCGCAAAGCCAACGCCATCACACCCGCTTCCGTGATGAAAGTGCTTACCACAGCCACCGCACTCGAGATTATGGGCGAAGACTCTTGCCTACAGACCGTACTCGAATACACCGGCAAAATAGACAACGGCACACTCCACGGCAGCCTCTATATCCACGGTTACGGCGACCCCACACTCGGAGGTGCCAAACAGGGACAAACCTTCTTCCAACAGTGGATCAAAGCCGTCCGCGATGCTGGCATACAAACCATCGAAGGCAATATCATTGCCGACCTCTCCTACTTCGACGGCGATGCACTCAACCCCGCTTGGCTCTGGGAAGACGCAGGCAACTACTATGCACCCGGTATCTACGCACTCGCCTATATGGACAACACCATGAACGTCATCCTACGCAGCAACGAACAAGGCTCCGTAGCCAAAGTCCTCTATACCGTCCCCGAGGTGCCCGGCATCGAATTTGAAAACCATATCCGCTGCACGCAGATTCAAACCGATGGTGCCTATATCCACGGCATGCCCTACAACTTCAAACGCTACCTCGTCGGTGCCATTCCTTCCAACCACGGACAATTCGGCGTGCGCGGCGACCTGCCCAACCCCGGACTGCTACTCGCACAGCACTTCACCAACCGACTTCGACAAGCAGGCATCCGCGTCAACGGCAAAGCCACCTACTTGAGCGAACGCGACCTGTTGCCGCGTACCCGCCTCTATACCCACCGCTCAATGCCCCTCGCCGACATCGTCAACCTCACCAACCAACATAGCGTCAACCTCTACGCCGAAATGCTGTATCGATTGCTCGGCGCCAGACTTAATACACCTTGCAGCCTCAATAACGCCGAAAAAATGGTGCGTAACTACTGGCGCAATCGCGGTGTCAACCTCGCCGGAGCCACCATCAAAGACGGCTGCGGACTCGCTCCACAAAACGCCGTCAGCCCCGAATCACTCGTTGATATACTCACCTATATGTACGCCTCATCCAATCGGGAAGCTTTCTACGAATCACTACCCGTCAGCGGACGCTCCGGCACGCTGCGCTCACTGCTCGTCGGCACCGAACTTGAAGGACGCGTACACGCTAAAAGCGGTACTATAGCCGGCACCAAAAACTACGCAGGCTATATCGAACTGCCTGACGGCGGACGTTGGGTCTTCGCCGTCATGGTCAGCAGCGCCATAGGCAAATCAACCGAAATAAAATCCGTCATCGAACGATACCTTCTCGATGTTTATCGCCGAAACAGATAGTACCAACACCCTGCTGCGGCAGCACTTCTTAGACCGCGAAGACCTCTTCACTCTCAATACCGACTTCCAAACCGCAGGACGGGGACAACAAGGCAACGGATGGGAAAGCGAGAAAGGCAAAAATCTCCTTTTTTCCACCCTCTTGCGCGATTGGCAAATCCCCCTCGAACGACTCTTTCTGCTCAACCAAGCCGTCAGCCTCGCCCTCTACCAAGCCGTACTACCCACACTCCCCGATGACCTGCAACCCTACCTCACAATAAAGTGGCCCAACGACCTCTATTTCAAAGACCGCAAACTCGCCGGCATCCTCATCGAAAACCTCTGGCAAGCCAACCGACTACACCGCTCCATCGCAGGTATCGGACTGAACGTCAACCAAACCCGTTTCCTTTCCTCCGCACCCAACCCCATCTCGCTCTGCCAAATCACCGGACACGAAATCGAACGACTCACCATCCTCCACCATTTCCTCCTCCACCTCAAATCCCTTCGCATCCTGCTTCCCGACAATATCCATCAAGCATATATGAACGCGCTCTATCGCCGACAAGGACTCTTCCTTTGGGAAGAACGCGAAGTCTCCACCGACCCCACTATGCCGCAAACAGAACGCAACAACCGCCAGTTCCTCGCCTCCATACACACTATCCTCCCTTCCGGCGAACTCGTCCTCCTCACGAAAGACAACCAACTCCGCACCTACCACTTCAAGCAAGTGCGATACGTCCTCTAATTCACAAACTTAAGACGCATATATAGCAGCACTAACGGGCACAACAAAAGGCTCGTTTGCGAGAAAAACCCCTTTGTTGAGTCGTAGGCATCGCGCCCACAAAGACCCCCCACTCGCAAACGAGCCTAATGCTTTTACCCCTCAACTACATCCCCTCCACTCTCTTTCCTTGCGCATCATACACAACGCCTTCGCGCTCGATATAGAGCACGCCGTCACGGATGAACTTGCGGCTTGCTGCATCGCTTGGAGCGAGGATGTCCCCGTCCGCATCAATAATAATCTCGCCACGGTCTTCGCCGTCCACGATAATGCGCATCTTCTGCATACTCTCCTTATCCAAAAATTCCGAGCTGCGGAATATGCCGCGATACGCCCATATCGTGCTGCCCGTCCCTGTGTTCGGATAGTAGATTTTGTTCGACTTCAGACCCATATACCTATTATTGCCCGTATCAGAGCCTTTTAGCGTACCGTTGCGCAATGTGCCGACCAACTCGATCGTGCCTTGCGAATTGTCGCCCGGCAGGTCATCGTAAGCATCCTCCGAGTCCAAGGCTGCACCATTGTCCTTCGATAGGTCGATGGTTACGCCGGCAAACACGAACGGGGTCTTCTTGCTCTGAGTCTCCAAGGCTGAGTTGGCGTTCACGATATAGCACTTGCCCGCTTCGATGCTCTTGGCATTGGAGAAGTAGAGGTTCACGCCGCTGCCTAC
>JAFUVS010000018.1 GCA_017471175.1 Paludibacteraceae bacterium
ATTATGACTTAATGCTTCCATAATACTATAAATTTAATTGTTTAACCATGTTATTTTTACGGGCTACCGGTCTGCCCTTCTATTTGTATGATACGTGGAGTGCGGAAAGGTTACACTTCCGGCGAAAAATAACGGAGCCGTTGCGCTGCCAGAGCAAGGACGGTAGCAACGGGGACGGCCATACAAACGATTCGCAGTTGCTCCGGCATTTCCGGCATGAACATGAACAGCGCGTAGATATACACCACTACCGCTACTGGCAGACCGAAACAGAGACCGAGCAGTTTAGCCCATTTGCGCAATGCCTTGAGGCGCATGTCGCGGCGCACGGTGCGCATCACCTGACGGTTTATTTGCCCCACTGCCTTGTGTTGCTGTGCAGACTGCTCAAACAGCATGTCTAATTCCTGATCAGTTATTCTTTTCATGTTCTATCTTTTTCTTTAGTCTTTCTCTGATGCGGAAAAGCCGCACTTTGATATTGTTTTCTGTTTGTCCAAGCCGCTGTGCGATAGCTTGAAGCGGAACTTCTTCGTAATAATGCCATCGGATGATCTGTTGCTCTTGTTCCGGCAGTTGTGCAAGTGCTTGCTCCAAGGTTTGCAGTTGCTGCTCCCGTTGCTCGTTGTATGCCTCATCCGCCACATCCGTTGTACATTGTGCATCTTCAAATCGTACTTCCCCTCGTCGTTTTTCTTTTTCCAACAGGCGTAACCCGATATGATTAGCAATGACAGTCACCCACGAGCCGAAATTGCCGCCTTGCCATGAATCTAATTGTTTGTAGGCTTGAATGAATGCCATTTGTGTCACTTCTGCGGCATCCTCTTCGTCATGCATCAAATGCAAGGCAGCACTGTAAACCGGCAAAGAGTAGCGTTGCATTAGCATCTCAAACGCCCGCGGATTGTTCTCGCGCAGCACTTGCCGGATCAGTTCTATATCGGATAAATTGTCCTTCACCTACTGATAAGATACACAAATCGTCAAAAGGTTACACCTCCAAAAGCATTTTTATTGCATATAGAGGTATTTGCCCATTTACGCCAGGATATCTTGGTATTCGTCGGTGCGGGTCAGCACTTTCTGCGCGTAGGAGCAGACAGGGATGATTCGGCGGTTGTGGGTGCGCGCAAAGTCCACGGCGGCAAGAACCATCTGACGGGCAATGCCGCGTCCCTCAAAGCCCTCATACACCCGCGTATGGTCAATAATCATCCGTCCGGGCGTTGGACGTACGTAGGTCATCTCGCCGACCTGTACCGGTTCCGTGCATGCACCTTCTTCCGTGGCTCTCATCCACGCCTCGAAAATGCCGTTCTTCCCGGTCTCGTAGTGTTGAATGGTAATCATGGTTGCTCTACTAATTATCGTTTCTTTCAATACATCCACAGCAGTTTGGATGTGTCATATCCGCGGCGTTGGGCTTCGGCGAGGATAAGCGACTTGGTCTCTTCATCCAGCTGCGGCTGGCGGGCAAGGATCCACAGAAAATCATCCGAACTGCCGCCGACCAGCGCATATTGGTAATCCTCGTCCAGCAGCAACACGCGGTAGTCACCGTAGAACGGACGGAAGAACGACACACGCAGCAATGCCGACGTATCGGTTGTCTTGGCTACCGCCGTACTGCGTTTCTCTTTGCCGTCTTTGAGGCCTGTGTTCACCACGCTTATCTTGCCGTCCTCACGCAGGCTGTATTCGGCTTGCGGCTGCGTCAATCCGCGCTCGAAACGATGGTCAAACCGCGCAATCTCGTACCACGTACCCAGATAGCGGTCCAGTTCGATACTTGCCACAGGCGTGTTGTCCACGGTCAGTTTGCCGCAACTCGCCAGCAGGCACACGGCAATGCTTAGAAAGAATGTCTTTTTCATACTTGTAATATTGTGAATGATGTATTTTCAGTAATCGCTGCAAAGGTACAAAAAAATCTCAATATATGCAAGAGAAATTCTCAATTTGTGTCAGAAAAATTCTCAAAGTGGGTAAAGAAAATTCTCAAAGTACTGCAATTAGTATTCCACGTTCCCAATTTTATCCATTGCCGATTATTAAAATTTTAGCACGGTATCTCGTTGGTATCCTCTCGATCTATCGTCAGGTACGTGTCTCGTAGGTGTCTCGTATGCGGCAAGTAAGGGCAAAGAGTGACGATTATTAAGATTCGGGCGTGTGTTCTCTTTCACCTTTCAATTTTATACCCCTCTATATATAGTCAAAAAAAAGTGCCGATTACAGCACTTTTTTTGTTTAAGGATGTGAAGTTGTTTGAGGGTTTGTCTGTTGAAACCCTCCGCGTTACTTCATTTCTGTTCCCAAAACATTATAAGTCTTGCCGTTCTGCTCGATAAGCAAGAGACCGTTGCGGAGTACTTTGGTACTTGGTTTTTGGTCACTTCGTACATTCTCTACACCGGTGGCGGAGGATACTTCCCATTGTACGTCATAGATGCTGACGCTGTTCTCTGCTGCTTCGGTACGTTTTGCACGTGCGCGGAACTTGGACGGAGCAGAAGCCGGTGCTTCCTGCTCTTCTGCTACCACGCCATAGACAAAGACGTATGCATCACCTTCAACCGAGTAGGGGATTTCGATCAAGCCTTTGGCAGCCTGTGCAAAGGTCTCTGCTTCTTGTCCCTCAATACGTACTGCCACTTCGTGGTTGCCGGAGGTTTGGATCGTCAGACTGAGTGTGCCTGTTCCGGCAGGGATAGTGAGGATGATTCCGCTGAAGTTATTACGAATTACATCCATGTTGTCGGGGTTGGCGAGTACGTTCTCTATCATCACTTCATCGACGACGGTATTGAGGACGAGGGCTTGTTCCATAGCATCATAATGGTCCCCGTTGGTGGTGTCGCAGGTCAGATAGAGGTTGCCCACTACGGCGTTGGTGAGGTCGGTGTTGGCAGGCAAGTCAGCCATTGAGGCAGTGCCGCTTTCGGCTATCGGCGCGATGTCTTCTACGGAAGCGGGTTTGGTCTCCGGTGTCATCTCGACAATGTTTTGGAAGCGGTTCCATTGCTCATCAGCGCGGTAGGCAGCGAGTGTGCCAGCAGGGACATAGAGGGTAGCTGTCTCGTGCGGGTCGTTGTACCAGTTCTCAAACGCGCCTTCTTCGAGCACGCCGGCAGGGTTCTCAATCAGCGAGGTGATGAGGGTGAGATTTGTGAGGTTCATAAATCCGTAGTCCGCGACATGTTTGAGGTTAGCCGGCAGAGTGATCGAACGAATACCATACAGTTCGTTAAACGACTCTTGTTCAATAGAATCCACGGTAGCCGGAATAAAGGCGCCGGCGGTTGCCGCTACGATGGTATTGTTGGCAGTACGGATGATGGCGTTGCAGTTGTCACGGCTGTCGAAGACGGTGTTGGCAGGGTTGACGGTCAGTTTAGCGATATTGGTTCCTAACAAAGCCGATCCTTCGATCTCAATGACTCCCGCGGGGATCTCCAGTGAACGGAGCGGGCATCCACGGAACAGACGGTTGTTCAATACTTGCAGCGATGCCGGTAGGTGGATTTCCGTCAAGGCTTCGCAACCCGCGAAAGCACCGGGACCGATGTACATTACTTCATCGGGGATGATGATGGTACGCAGGGCAACGCAGCCGAAGAAGATACGGTCCTGAATAGCCGTGGTACCTTGGGCAAAGGTCACTTTGGTGAGGTTCGCGTTATCCTGGAAAGCGGCGTCGCTGTCAAGCCAATTGGAGGACGAAGCGGGTATAACCACTTCTTTCAGACCCGTACGGGCAAAAGCGAGCCATCCTACTTCCTTTATCGACTCCGGGATGGTGAGACTATGCAATTTGTCAGTGTATTCGAATACCTCTGTGCCTATCCGATAGACAGTGGATGGAATCGTGACACTTTCTAGGTTTTTCGCATTGCGGAAGCAGTAGTCTCCGATTATTTCTACTGGCCATGTGTATTTGTCCCATCCGGTAACAGGGGTACCGGAATACCTTGAGTATATTCCTTCATCACTTTTCCAATACGTCACTGAATCCGGAATGATGATGGATGACTCTGTATAGGGGTATTCTGCACTCCACTGGCTGACATAGGAACCATCGGGGTTAAGATACCATACTTGCGGTATGACTACTGCCAAGCGTTTATGGTTGTATTGATCTTCCTGTATCTGATAGAACAGTCCGTCTTTGCGGAAATGAAAGGTACTTTCGGCGTACTTGATACCATATTGCTGTTCTTTGTCCATCTCTTCAATGGTAAAGCGACTCCAGTATGCGTCTGCCTGATATGCTTCCAACATGCCTTGGGGCACATAGAGGGTAATAGCGGACGCATCGGGTTGCGGAGTGTCTTCTTCTAAGAACGCAAACATCCGAGTACCGGGGGTGAGTACCGAAGACATATTCAACTGAATGGTTTGCAGATTACGTGCGTAAGGGCAGAAAGCGAGCGGTACTTCCGTGAACTTCTCCCCAAGTACGACGTTCTTCACTTCGCTCCAGGTATGGAAAACGGGTGAGGTCCACTCCAGATTGCTGAGCACTTCCACATTACGGCCGAGATAGAGATAACTACAACTGTACGCTAACTCTTGGAAGGAAATTTCTTCGCCTGTGTCTCCTTGATTATAGCGGAAATAGATTGGCTCATCGCCGTCTTCTATTTTCAATTCGGTCACATTACCCGAGCGCTGCAAGAGGTTCAGACCCAGCGTACGGACGGTCTTCGGAATAGTGATACCTGTCAGGTTGTTACACCACGCAAAGGCATTGTCACCGATGGCGGTTACGGTGTAGTCGGCATAATCTTCTCCGCTACCCGCCCAAAAACTCTCCGGAATGATGAGGCGTCCGCTGTAGGTGTCCTGACCGATGCCGCCTGTTTCGCCGGGACCGTAGGTGACGGTTGCCGTGTGGTTTGTTTTGTCAAGGATATACCAGATACCATCCACTTGCGTGGTGTCCAATGCCGTCTGGGCATTCATGCTCATTACGCCGGCTACCAGCGCGATGGCGAAGATAAAGAATTTTTTCATAATTTAAATGTTTTTATGTCCGTATCTAATCCGGACGCAATGGACAAAGTGTTATTTGAGTTCGGTGCCGAGAGCGTTGTAGGCTTTTCCGCCACGGATGATGAGGACTTCGCCGTTGCGGAGAACTTTGATTGCGGAAGAGGACGATTGCGTTCCGAGTATATCCTCCAAAGCCGTCTTGGTTTCTGTAATCTTCATCAAATAGATTCTGACAGAGCCTTTCGATTCGTCTTCATCCGCTGTTTCGGCTTGTGCGAAACGGACAGGAGTATAGCGGGGAGCGGCATCCTTGGGAGCTGCTTCTACTGCATAGATATAAACCATAGTCGGCTCCGTGCAGTTGTAAGCGATATGCACTTCTCCCTTTTCGGGCTGACTGAAAGCAGTGGCGGCACCTGTGCCTACTTTGATGTTGAGTTCGTGCGTGCCGAAGGTCTGCATCGTAACATAGATTTCGCCTTCGCCTTCAGGCAGGAAGAAACTGATACCGTGGAACTTATCGGCGAACTCGGCAGTACCCGGGATGAGCATCTCTATCACTTTCTCCATCTGCGTCTCGGTCATCGTAGAGCCGAGTACGAGGCAGCCTTCTGTTACGTCTATACTATCATTAGCGGTAATGGTATAGCGGATGCCGTCTATCTCTGTACCTTTCGGGTCATCGGTGAGTTCGAGAGCCGCCATGCTTACAGTACCGCTGGATGGCGGAGTAACGATGGGTTGCGGACCTATCTCAATATGCATAGCCTCGTGACCTCCGACAAAGAAAGTCTTCATTCCTTCTTCTCTTCTTCCTATTTCGCTATCCTCCTCGCTGCCTATAATAACGCCCGGGGTGATGATACCGATGCCTTCACCCATTTGAAGGTCATTGAACTGTGCCACTAATCCTCCGCTTTCTACCCAATCGCCTTCATTTTCCCACGTGTACATATCATCCTCTCTGCCGCCGTAGATTTCCAAATAGGCGTTATCCACCACACGCAAGGTGTCGCTCGTGAGAACGGGGTGGGGAGTTTCTTCTACCAAATGTACATCCACATGACTAATCGTAATGTTGCTTCCCATCAGTTGAGGGAAACGACCTTCCAATATCAGTTTAGCATTGTCGCCTTTGCCGCGTATAATCAGCGGACCTGTACTTCCGATACCTGCCGAGTTATTGGTGAAAGAGCAGGTACCTTCTATCTCTACGATCAGAGGTACATGTGTAGTATAATCCATCCAACCGGACCAACCCAAGACTCCGTTTTCAGCGTCGGTAAGACGACGGCGGTAGTTGCTGAAGGTCAGGATGCCTTTGTCATAGTCGAACGACACTTTGCCGTCGCCGAAGATGTCAGCGGCATTGTTCTCGTTCACCTCTATATAGGTCGTTCTATAGTTCTCTGTATCGATAACTCCCATAAATTTGATGTCGTAGTGGTTGCCGTTCTCGATGGTCAGCGTATATTCGGCACTGACAGCCTCCCCCTCGGCGGGGGTATATGTGGCTCGTATCGTTGTGGTGCCGACATTGAGAATCGTCACTACGCCTTTATTATCCACAGTGGCCACATCGGGATTGGTTGAAATAATGGTAACATCCAAATCTAACAGGTTAGAGAGTGTTTGCGGCTCGTAGGGATAGTTAGCCCAACCGAGATAACCGGTGGCTTCGGCATTATAGTAACTTAACCATTGGTCGGTTTCGTATGCCAATTCGATAACGTATGCGGTGTCAGTCTCCGACAAAGCCCACGAAACATTCTGCTGTACTCTCCAGATGGTATTGGGATAGTTGGCGAGCAATGCTTTCGTTTCCATATCCTTTTCTTTTCCGTGGCGGTAGGACACTTTGGCGTTGAAATTGTCCCGATAGTAACCGAACTGTGCCTGCACACTGTCGTTGGCTGCACCTAATGCCGCCAAAGCCTGCAATGCCATATCGGTGGTAACATAATACTTGTCTTCGCCATTGACAGGAAGCATGTTGCGCCATTCCAACTGTTTGGGGTATTCGGGTTCTACAATGTTGGTGAATTTGCCCCAAAACGCAGCGTTCTGGTAGGTGTAGCTATAGTATTTGGGTACGAGCAACTCAATGTTCTCGTAGTCGAGGTCGGTAAGTGCAGACCATACATACGGAGGAGTGGTGGAGCGGCATTCGATGTGTTTCAGAGCCGTGCAGCCCGAGTAGAGCATATCCTGAATGTTATTGACATTCTCACCGAAAACAACACTCTCCAATGCGGTGAAGTTCCTCAAGATAGTTCTGGGGATTTCCGGATCATAGTAGGAGTCGCATTTTATGTTTCTGCCCTGATAGATATGTCGTAGCGACGAAGCAAGGGTCATAAAGGGGTCGCCGGTTTCGCCATCCTCCAGATTAATGTCACATGCAATACTGAGTGCTTTCGAACTGTCCTTTATGGTCAGGCTTGTAATCGGAGTCCCTTGGAATGTCGTTGAGTCGCCCTCTATTAGCGTAATGTTGGCGGGAATAGTGAGCGAGGTCATGTCAGGGCAGTTGCAGAAAGCCTTTATGCCGATAGTTCTAACGGCATATTTGGTGCCGTAATACTCAACCGAATCAGGGATAACCACATCGCCTTTGTAGTATCCCGCTATTGGTTGGTCCTGCGCATCATGCGCATAAGTTACGACTGCTCCTGAACCGTTAATGTAGTACCAGAAGCCATCCTTCTCGAAGTCTGCCATCGCGCTCAAACTGACAAGAGCACTAATGACCAAAAGAAAATACTTTTTCATAAGCAAGTTTATTTTTGTGTTAATTATTGCACTGATAATTGCATACAAAGGTATCGCTTTCTTATGAAGAAGCATTCGCAAATCGTACAATTCGACTCTCAAATCGTACAAAAGTGACGGATTACATCACTGCATGTGGAAAAAATGACGGAAAAACGCTATTGGAGATTGTTATGGCGGTATTGGAGAGGTGTCTCGCCGGTAATCTCCTTGAAGACGCGGTAGAAAGTCTTGTCGGAAGAGAAACCGCTTGACATCATGGCATCCATGATAGCCTCTTTATCGGTGCCATAGCCGGAATCGCGGAGTATCTGTTGTGCGTGCTCCACGCGGTAAAGCGCTACGTATTGGGAGAAACTGAGTCCCGTGCGGCGGTTGATACATTGGCTGACATAGGTGCGGTTGCTATGTACGGCGGAAGCCAAGTCATGAATAGTCAAATCCGGCGAGGCGAACAGTTCCTGTTCGCGAAGAACGGTAGTTATCGCCTGCATCAGCGCATCGGTTTCTTCAATCGTCGTTTCCTTAGCCTGTGGTGCCTCCGTATGGATGGTTTCCTGCGGGAGGGTGGTATGCGCCGCTACATAGCCGATACCGAACAGCAGTGCCGACATAATAATCGCCGGTATACTAACCATCATACTCTCGGCGAAGAAATCCCGTCCCAAGAGGTTGAGACACATGGAGAATGCCGCGGTGATACCCAAGAGGTGCTGGATCAAATAGGTGGGATGGAGAAGGTAACTACGGTCATCCGAATAGATGTCATCCAACCGTGCGCGGGTCTCACGTAAGACCCGATAACCGCGCCACCAAACCCATATCACCTCTATGGCAAAGCAAATCCGCGCGAAGAGCAGCAAACTACCCCTCCCATAGGGTATTCGGAAATGCACGTCGAGCGGATACAAGACGGCTATCAGCACTGCGGGCAGGAAGAGAAGGTACATCTCTGCGTTGGGCTTGGTGCGCGTGAGCGCACGCAGGTACGTATAATAAATAGGATAGACGCTGAGGTTGGCGATGAGGTAGGTCCATGTGCCGACGAACGACTGCCTCTCCGAGAAGTACAGCCAATGGTCTGTATAAAGCACGGTCGCCGCGATGAAGAAGAGGGTTATAGTCCGCTTGACCCGCGGTTCGGAGCGGTCACCATACCACCGGACGAGCCAGAAAATGCTCCAAAAGAAACAGAGCATCATCGGCAGCGATATGATCCATTGGTATAACATGTATGACTGCTTTCCGTTGTTTGTTAATCACTCCGCAAAGGTACAACATTTTTTTTGAATTATACAATTTTTTTTTACATTTTACTTACTTCGGCAGATTCAACATTAAAGTGCGAAATTAGTAGAAATGTTTGAAGAAGCATTCATTCGGTGTCATAAGATTTAATTTTTCTCTTGGTCTTCGGTTGATTTTGTATTGTATTTGCATAATGGAATAGTCATCAATAGTTTCAAAATCAATTCTTTTAGGAATATATTGTCTAATAAGTTTGTTCGTATGTTCAATGTTCCCTTTCTGCCA
>JAFUVS010000004.1 GCA_017471175.1 Paludibacteraceae bacterium
AAC
Organism: Paludibacteraceae bacterium; assembly: GCA_017471175.1. GTDB lineage: Bacteria > Bacteroidota > Bacteroidia > Bacteroidales > Paludibacteraceae > Colicola. Next base: position 4 of record JAFUVS010000004.1, read on the forward strand.
CGACATTTTGTTGTTTTTCGCGGCTATTTTCGACCCGAAATGATCACTATTGACGCTTTCACTTCCCTATTTTGAAAGCGCAATTGTGTCTTGTTGTGCCATTTCTTCACGTTTTCCCCAAACCAATCATCCTTTTTCTCTATTCTTTTTCTCCGTCCTAATGTTTTGCCTTTCTGCCTTAATCTCCTCCTTAATAAACGACCGTTTAGTAAGAGGAAAGGTTTTTTATGCAATCTGTCAATGCCGGATAGGTTGTATAGTAAAGCAATAGGGAGTATCGGAAAGAAGATGGGGTCTTTGATGTATTGATATTACCGCGAAAAACAACAAAATGACATACAACGTCTTGCGGGGTTGGCTGAAAGGCTGTACCTTTGCGGGCAGAAAAAGATTAGCAGATAGCAATAAGAAAATAAGGAAGGAGGCAATTATGAAAGATGCAAAATTAAAACCCGGGTACCGCAGATACGTGGTGCATGTACCTTATGGAAATGTAAAAGAATTTCGGTCGGATATGAAAACACTCGGTTACGAGATAGAGAAACGTAATGCTTTAGATGAAGCGATGGAAGATGTGATGGCAGGTCGTGTATATACTTACTCTTCCGTCGATGAAATGATCAAATCGATACTATAATGTACACGCTGGAAACAACCAAGAGATTTAATTCCGATTTCAGACGCTGTATAAGACAAGGCAAAAGCGTTCAAGCGTTTCGCGAAACCGTTGAAATACTTGCCGAAACAGGTACATTGCCTATCGAGTACAGACCTCATCAGTTGAGAGATTATTTTGCAGGCTGTTGGGAATGTCATATTGATGACGACTGGTTGCTTATTTGGCGGCAAGACGATGACAAACTAACGTTATTATTGACCAATACAGGTACGCACGAAGAGCTATTCCATCCTTTATAGTTAAGGAATAAGACTTTTACAAAATGACATACAACGTCTTGCGGGGTTGGCAGAAAGGCTGTATCTTTGCGGGCAGAAAAAGAACAAAAGCGGTAATATCAGTAAAAGCGATATTGCCGCTTTTTGTGTTTGTTATCGGCAACAATCTTTGAAATCTATGAATCTTTGAATCCTTGAATCCTTAATTTGAGGAGAATAATATAAAGAAGTCGTTCTTTGACGTATTGTAGAAATCGAAAAAGAAGCAAAAATTTGTGTAAAAGAAGTAAACACCGTACTTTTGCTGCGTGTTTATAAACACATATATCGGCTATAACGAAGAAAAATTATACGACTATGGTACAAGAATTTACTTATTCAGATGTTCTCAATATGGCATTTATGCTTCCGTTAGAAGAACAAAAAATCGTGATAAGGGCTATGCAAAGTAGAATAGAGGATACGCAGGTAGAATCATCTGTAGTTCCCTACACGTGGGACGAAGTAAAAGCACGCTTTGAAACGGCAAAACAACAATTTGCTACAGGACAATATAAAACCCATAAACAAGTAATGGCACATCGTTCAATGTAGAGATATGGATATACTTTGGTCAAATCAAGCACAGGAAGCTTTTGGTGATATTCGAGATTACTTGTTTACGCATTTTGGAATTGAAGCAGAGGAATCGTACCTCAATAAGGTAGATAATACATTGGCTCAAATAGTAAAATTCCCGAATATTGGTGTTCCCGTTTATCAATTATCAGAAGATGGTACTGTAAGGAGTTTTCTTATCAAGGGCTTAAGTAAATTCATTTATTATGTGCGAGATAATACGATTTATATAGCCGATGTTTGGGATGTACGTCAAGACCCTGATGTCCTTTTAGAACGTTTTACTTGATAATGTCTATATCAAGGTAAATCTCGATTGACAAACATATTTTGCTTCAGACACGAAACATTGTTTCGTGTCTGTCTTTTTCTACAATCGTTAAATCCGCAATTCTTAAATTTCAATATATTAACCTATTAAAAATTTATGAACGTATGAAAAAATTATTCTATCTTTTCGTGCCGCTACTGGCACTGTTGCTCACCCTCGTGCCGATGACGGTACAGGCGCAGGTGAATGAGTATTTTAATATCTACAACACAGATAACTCTTATTCTGCAATCAAAATTAGAGTAAAAGGAAATCCGGGAATAGAGTTATACTACTCAACGGATAAGAATACGTGGACAGAAATAACGACATCAGGCTCTTCAACAGAAACGGTCAAACTAACATTATCTGGTGCTGCTACAACGTATTATTTCAAAGGGAACAATTCAACGCCGTTTCACAAAGATGACAATAACTATGTGCATTTTAGTGTCTATTCATCTCAAGGAGGGACGGCGTACATACGTAAACTTGCAGGAAACATTATGTCCTTGGTCTATGGAGATGATTTTCAGACTGAAGGAGATGTAATTCCATGTGACTATTGTTTCAAGAATCTATTTGCCGGAAGTGCGTACAAGGTAGATGCGTCCGCATTGTCATTGCCTGCTACGACATTAACAACAGGTTGTTATTATGGGATGTTTGAATCAAGTGGATCATATTGGTATTTAACAGGTTTTCCAAAATTGCCTGCGCAGAATTTGAAGCCCTATTGCTATGCACGTATGTTTGCCAAGACCAATTTGAGTGTTCAAAATGGGAACAATACGAGTATCATTCTTCCGGCAGAAGAACTGGCAGATCATTGCTATGAGCAAATGTTTGAGATGAATAGTGTGCCTTCGGGAGGATTTACGCGCACGGTGGAGATAATGGCAACTACCCTACGCGACCGCGAAGGAAATCTATACACCAATCCGCTGCAAGAAATGTTCAAATATACCGGTAGTTCTTCTAATACTTTACAATATGGTTATAGCAAGGTTGGTATATATTTCAGCGAATGGGGGCAAACAACCTATTCAACCACTACCACCGCCGCTACTACCAACCCTACCTATAACTGGTGGGGAGGGTATTATAATAATAGTAGTAGTTATCAAGGTCGATTGGCTTTTTATCACGACAATAATCTATATCAAAGCAAAACGACAAGTGGTTCAAGTACTTCAAAGAAAGCCTCATTTTTCCCGCAGTATTGCACTTTGAACAAGGGTACGGACGTATACGGAAATACGATTGACTCTGTTGTTTTTAACTGCGCTGCAAATGAAGGCTATTGGAATGAGGGACTCACATACAATGCCAATCTCCGCCGCGTAGTGCGCTCCGACTATACGATGAAAACCGTTCCTGCTGCTCCATATAATAAAGATGGCAAACGTTTCATAGGTTGGTTCACTTCGCCTTCCGATGCAGGCTCACTTGTGACAGAAAATCAACTCAAAGCAATGACATCCGGTACCACCGTCTATGCCCGTTTTGCCTCTGACAGCGAATACGTCCTTTATATCGAGCCGAGCGATAAAGCCACCATAACCGCCACCGATGGTACAGACAACTTTACTGCCGGTACAGTATATTTGCGAACCGCTGCTGAAGCTGCACGCACAATCACCCTTTCAACTTCGGATGAGACATCGGGATATAGTTTCTATAAATACACACGGGATGGTTCGGAAATAGTGGGGAATAATGCAACTTTTGGCACATCCAAAGACCTCATGCTCGGTGCTATTATAGTAGGTACATCTTCATCCGTATCCAAGGACGTTACAGTCTATCAAGCAGGTACTGGTGCTGGTACAAGCAGTCAATACGACCTCCCCTCTCAAGCAGTTGACCTCGGCGAAGCAGGTATTTGGGCAAAGTACAATGTGGATAAAGATCAATCAAGCGGCTTTGCCACTTCGGAAACGGCAACGGGTAGTTATTTCACTTGGGGAACTTTGACTGTTGCTACAGATGCCGGTTCTACAGGGGGTTATTATGAAGGTTCGCAATCGATGTCTTCGGGCGATAACTTGCCAGTAACGGAAGAGACGGATGCTGCGTATAAGTATTGCGGGCATATCTGGCGCATCGCTACCTACGAGGAATGGGCTAACCTGTTGGCGAATGTGAATGTGACGACAATCAACACTTACGATCGCAAGCTGACGAGCAAGACGAACTCGAACTACATTATCATCCCGCATAACGGTTCGCGGACATCATCAGGTACAACGTGGGCTAACTCTATTCAGTACTGGACCGCTACCTTTGCCACGACCGATACCTATGGTAGTGCAAAGGCCTGGGGGTACTCCACACCGAGTAACCAGTGGGGAAATCCTCCTTCTGCCCCGACGCTTAATAGCGACAAGACGGGTTCACAGGGTACGGGTGCTATTTTTGCGGCTTGCGGCATACGCCCGATCTTGAGTATGGACATGCGCAAGCTGACCATCCATTCCAACGGCTATACATACATCTATAACTGCGAATTGTATCAGCAGATGACAATTACCGCAAACGCTGCCGAAGGTTTTTCATTCAAGGAGTGGCAGGATGCAGCAGGTAATGTGGTATCGACTTCCAATCCGCTGGTAGTCAAAATGTATCACAATCTTACTTACACGGCTGTGTATAAAGAAAGCGCAGGCGCGCAACACGAAGTCGTTTTCTATGACTACGATGGAGAGACTGTTCTGGAACGCAAAAACGTGTACGAAGATGCTACCATTACTTATACTGGCGAAACACCTACCCGCAGCGGGTATGAGTTCATCGGTTGGGATCGCGCTTTGGGTACGATGGGGAAGGCTGATGTGTCGTTTACAGCGCAATATGTGCAAACTTTCACTCTTACATTGAGCGGCAGCAATATGTCGTTCACGATGACAGCGGATGGATATGATCCGCAGACAACAAGCGGCACCTACAGAAGCGGAACAGATGTAACCATTACAGCCACCGTTACCAATGACGCATATAAATTCAGTAAGTGGAGCGATGATGTTGTTACCTGTTCTCGTGTCGTGAAACTGACTGAAAACACGGCATTGAGTGCATCCTACCAACTTGTTTCGGATAATCAGTCTGTGAACGTCTATCAGGGTGCTGCGGCTGACACGATGCGGATCCTCTACAACCTTGATGCCCGCACGGGCGACGACGGACTGACCTACCAACCCGTGGATATGGGTTATGGCGTGGCTTGGGCTGACCGAAATGTAGGGGCGACTTCAACAAATAATTTAGGTAGTCGCTTCTATTGGGGTGGCACAAGTGCCAGAACATCGTTCAACTCAAGTACGGGGATATCCAATATAAGCAGTTTCTCTACCGGGGATCAGTTGTCATCCGCGCAAGATGCTGCGTATGTGAATATGGGATCTTCTTGGCGAATGCCTAATGGCGATGATTTTCTTGCACTTCTTGATAATACAACAATTTCCAACGATAACACATTTACTAACAAAACGAACACATCGTTATCAATCATCCTGCCCGCAGGAGGCTATCAAGGAAGTTCTATATACGATTTATCCAATCAGTATTATTGGACCAACGAGTATGCTCTTACCGGTTCTGATTATCTTGGAGCGACATACAATTGTTACGCATTTGTACGGTTCTCAACCAATACATATCATGTCTCTGCCACAAATATGACAGATAGTTATGGTAACGAGTACTATCTCGGTATGCCTGTTCGCGCTATCTATGAACCTGAATATCAGACCTATACGCTGACGATCAACGTGGGAACGAAACGTTATCAGTACATCTGTCAGGCGGGTCAGAACATTACCGTAACGGCGAATGCGACCGTATCGGGATACGTGTTCGATGAATGGACGGAGGACGGCAATACCGATGCCGAGCGCACGTTCACCGTGACGGGCAATATGTCCTATACGGCAACGTTCACCGCGACACCCAAACCTGCCGAACTGCATATCGTCCTCGAAGAGGCGGAAGATAACGATTATTACGATGATTTTTCTACGCGCTACGGTGGTAAAACAGCCAATACGGTAACACTCAACCGTCAGTTCGAGCAAGGTCGCTGGTCCACGCTCTGTCTGCCGTTCGAGGTCAGCGGCGGAATGATGACCACGCTGAAAATGAGCGGACGGGTCTATGAGTTCAAGTACGCTACGGGTAATGCGAACGTAGGCAGCGGCGTGAACCTCTATTTCTCCAACGCCAAGAAGATGGAAGCCGGCAAGGGCTATATCGTCAATGCTGATGCAAAATTAGCCGAAAAGACTTCATTCGTATTCAGCAATGTAAAGATTGACGTGTCAAAAGATTTAGGTAAGGCGTTGAACTCGAAAGAGGCATACGACAACTTGTCGAATGCAAACGGCTACAAGACGAAAGGCAACATTGAGTTGGTCGGCACGCTGCGCAACGGTACGCTAAAAGGCTCTGATACGGGCAATACGTATATGGGCTTGAAGTCGAACAAAATCTACTATCCGAACATTTCTCAAGGTAGCACGATATGGGCTTATCGCGGTATATTCCGCAGCACGGAAACGCTGAACATCGAGAAGATGCGTATCATCGTGGATGGCGAAGACCGTGGCGAGATTATTATTGATGCGGACGGTGACGTCCGCGCTCCAAGCGATGCTCCAAGTCGCAAGTTCATCCGTGACGGCGTACTCTATATCGAGCGCGAAGGCGTTGTCTATGACGCGCAAGGGAAGAGAGTGGAAGGGGCTTTTTAGTTGAGGGTTCTTTTTAGTTGAGAGTGGAGCAGTATCCTCTGACTACGGAACACCGAAGACTGACCATATTATTCAAAAAAAAGGAAAGTGTTATTGCTTTCCTTTTTTTATTCTCTTGCGGTAAGAAATGGTCAACAATTACCAACAATTTGGCAACAATTATTTTCTATTTGTCAGCATTTTTTTGCTACTTAAATGTGTGGTCAACAATTGCCTTCAATTTACCAACAACGATTTTTTATTACTAAATCAGGCATTTACGTGCTGACAATTAGGTTTGTACAGCGGAATCACATAAGAATCACATAAGAATCACATAAGAACCACCTAATATAGTAAGGGGAAAATGGCGGGGAAAACGGGGGAGGGTTCGCTCATAAAATCGCGGACACAGGACACTGCAAGGCGGGAGGGTTAGAAGAACGTTTTTGGGTAGAATAAAGGATTTTTTGTGCGGATTGAATAGTTTTCTTACCTTTGCGCGCTTTTTGAATCCTTCAATAAAAAAGCAGTCGAAAATTATGAATGATATTATCCTTTGCATAGAGACGAGTACGGATGTGTGTTCTGCGGCTATTTGTCGCGGGGGTGAGGTGTTGTCGTACCGTATATCTGAAGATGCTGCGAATACAGGGATAAAAGTCGGTATTGATACCGGGATAAAAGACGGGAATCATAGTGGCGGAACCAATCATTCGCAGTTGTTGCCGCGCTATATAGACGAGTTGACGGAGGAGTGCCGTTTGCGCGGTTGGCAGGTGTCCTGCGTGGCAGTGAGCAGCGGTCCGGGGAGTTATACGGGTTTGCGCATCGGGGTGAGTATGGCGAAAGGATTAGCATACGGTTGGGGCGTGCCGTTGGTGGGTGTGCCATCGCTGCAGGTACTCTGCGAGCAAGTGTTATCGAAGGGTTGTATTGAAGGCGTAGTGGAAGCAGCGGAAGGGAATGGCAGTGTGGAGCCATCTTCATTTGGAAAAGAAGATACAGAGAGTGGAGCAGACGGGAGAGAGGAGGAAGTACTGCTGTGTCCGATGATTGATGCGCGGCGTATGGAGGTCTATACGGCGTTGTACGACAGGTCGTTGCGGGAAGTGATGGGGGTGCGGGCGCAGGTAGTGGCAGACGGCGGTTGGCTGCCCCAAAAAGAGATTTACTACTTCGGCAACGGTGCCGCCAAATGCAAGGACGTATTAGAAAACAAGCACATACATCTAATCAACGATATACGGGCGGATGCTCGGTATATGGGCAAGTTGGCTGCCCGGAAGATGGATGCAGGTCAAACGGCGGATGTGGCGTACTTCGAGCCTGAATACTTGAAGGAGTTTGTGGCAGCCCCGTCACATATAAAAGGTTTAGAATGAGAAAAGTACTTCTATTAGTCGGAATTGTTGCGTGCGGCTTGTTCGTAAGCGGCTGCAAGACGACCAAGAACACGGGAGCGACTCGTGCCTACCACGGGATGCGGGTGGTTCATAATGTGTATTTCAACGGCAGGATAGCATACGATGATGGTTTGCAAGCCATCAACAAGTCGAATAAGGATGATTATTCGGACGTTATACCGCTATACCCTATCAGCAACAGCGGTTCGCAACAGGCAGCCACGAGCGAGATGGAGAAGTGCATCGAGAAATGCCGCAAGTGCATCAAACTGCATTCGATACACGCCAAGCCGGTGGTTGACTACAAGCGCAGCAGTGACCCCGAATACAAGAACTGGCTGAAGAGCAAGGAGTTCAATCCGCAGATGTACCGTGCGTGGCTGATGTTGGCGCAGGCGGAGTTTCACAAAGGGGATTTCTTAGGCAGTATCGGTACGTTCAACTATGTGAGCCGTCTGTATGAGAACGACCCGGACATTGTGGCACAGTGCCAACTATGGGTGGCACGCGCCTACGCCGAGATGGGGTGGATCTACGATGCGGAAGATATGCTCAAGAAAGTGAAACCCGACCATCTCAAATACAGTCATCAGCCGTTCTACTCCGCCGTGAGCGCAGATATACACATCAAGGCGAAACGCTACAAGGAAGCCATACCGTTTGTCAAAGTGGCAGAGCGCGGGGAGAAACGCAGTGTTTATAAACCCCGGTTTGAGTTTGTATTGGGGCAATTGTACCAACTAACCGGTCAGCGTCAGGCAGCCAAAGCCGCTTACAAGAGCACTATCAATATGCAGCCCGAACACGAGATGAACTTCCAAGCGCACCTGCGTTACTACGAGTTGCAGGGTGACACGCTGCGGACGATGAAACGCCTGCGCAGTATGGTGAAGAAAGAGAAAAACAAAGACAAGCAGGACGTTATCTACGGCACGATGGGCAATATCTACCTCGCTAACAAGGACACGGCGCAAGCTTTGCGCTGCTACGAAGCGGGCATAGCCAACAGCAAGACAAACGGTACGGACAAGGCATTGATATTAGTGAAAGCGGGCGACCTATACTATGAGCAGATGGCTTACGAACAGGCTGCTCCTTGCTACGATGAGGCAATACAACTGATTGGGCATCAACACGAAGCCTACGAGCGGATATCGAAGCGGCGGGACGTACTGACCGACCTTGTGGGGTACGTGCAGACGATTCGCCTGCAAGACTCGCTGCAGCACTTGGCTTCGTTAAGCGAAGCGGAACAACGAAAAGTGGTGGAGCAACTAATCGTTGACCTGAAAGCCCAAGAGGAAGCCGACAGTATTCGTCGCGCCGAGGAAGCTCGCGAAGAGGAGCTGAATCAAGACCCGCTGTCGGTGAACACAGACAGGCTGATAGGCGGGCAGAAAGATAACAGCTGGTACTTCTACAACACCGACCTTCTGCAAAAAGGCAAGCGTCTGTTCCGCCAGCAATGGGGCAACCGCGCATTGGAAGACAACTGGCGTCGGCAGAGCAAGTCCGTCACGCCTACCTCACAAGAATTGGCAACAGGCGAAACAGAAGCGGTTTCGACCGACTCTTTATCGGGCGACCCTACAGCCGCAGCAGCCGTTTACGATAAGTACCAACCCGAATACTACCTGCAACAAATACCTCATACAGAAGAAGATATAGCGGCATCGAACGAACAGATAGCCGAGGCTCTGTATGGTCTGACGGGATTGTATCGTGACCGCTTGGAGGACTTGCAGTTGAGCCGCGAGACGATGGAGGACTATGAGCGGCGGTTCCCGAAGGATGAGGAGGTGATTGAACTGCTGTACAGGCAATATCTGACAGCTCTTAAATTAGATGACGAGGAGGAAGCCGAACGCTGCAAGCAACTGCTAATCAGCCGCTATCCGCAAAGCGAACAGACACGTATCGTATCTAATCCCGCCTACTTGGAGTCGCTGCGACAGATGGCAAAAGAGCAAGACTCGGTATATGTGGAGACGTATGAGGCATACCGCAAGGGTATGTACGACATCGTGAAGACCAACAAGGAGTACGCCGAGACGCGCTTCCCGCAGTCGTACCTGATGCCGCGATTCATGTTCCTGAACGCTGTGGGCGTGGCTCGCACCGAAGGGCAGGAGAAGTTCGTTACCAGCCTGCAAGAGATGGTGAGCAAGTACCCTGAACACGAATTGAGCGCAATGGCTAAGTCAATGCTCGCTATGATGGGCGAGGGTCAAACGGCGCAACAAGACGGTTCACCCACGTCGCTTGAAGAGGCACGCAAAGAAGAACAGGAACAGACACAGGCAGAAGAGACCGCAACAGCCGCCGCAGAGAAAGAGAACACCATCGCTATCATCATCGCGCAAGACGACAAGCAACTGAACAGCCTGCTCTATGAGATAGCGGTCTATAACTTCAGCCAGTTCCTGATTCGCGACTTCGACCTGCAAGCTATAGCTAACTACGCCGTCGGTAAGAGTGCCGTTATCATCAGCGGATTCGAGAAAGAAGAAGACATGCTGTGGTACCTCAATAAACTGCAAACGAACGAGTATATGGCACAACTGCTGCAATCGCTTGGTGCACAAATAGAAACCAATTAAGAAAGAGATATGAATATAATAGAAACACCCATAGAAGGGCTGTTAGTGATTGAGCCGGATGTGTTCCGCGACTCGCGAGGGTTTTTCTTTGAAGCATATAATGAGGAGCGTTACCGCTCGGCAGGCATATCCGCCCGGTTCATACAAGACAATACGTCAATGAGTTCGTATGGTGTGGTGCGCGGATTGCATTTCCAGAAAGGCGAGTGGGCACAAGCCAAGTTGGTGAGTTGCGCGGTAGGTTGCGTATTGGACGTGGCAGTGGATCTGCGTAAAGGGTCGCGCACCTACGGACAATGGTACGGCGTGGAAATCAGCGATGTAAATCACCGTCAAGTATATATCCCTCGCGGTTTTGCACACGGCTTCTCGGTATTGAGTGAAAAAGCCTTGTTCACCTACAAATGCGACAACCCGTATCACAAAGAGGCAGAAGGCGGCATATTGCTCAGTGACAGCGATTTGAACATCGATTGGCGCATACCTTCCGAACAACGTATATTGAGCGACAAGGACAAGGTCTATCCGCTGCTGCGTAACACAAAAATAGAATTTTGACAGGTATGAACATATTGGTGACAGGCAGTAAAGGTCAGTTAGGTACCGAGATGCGCCGATTGAGTGCACAGCACCCGAAACATCGCTATACGTATGCGGATATTGATGAGTTGGACTTGACCGATGCGGAACAAGTGGCACGAACGGTGGACGAACGTGCTATCGATGTGATTGTTAATTGCGCTGCTTTCACGAATGTGGATGGCGCGGAAAGACAAGAAGCCGCAGCACGAAAAGTGAATGCGGATGCCGTGGAGAACATAGCTCGAACGGGAAAAAAGATTATCCATATCTCGACCGACTATATCTTTTCGGGCGAGGGTTGGCTGCCCTATCGCGAGGATGACAAGGCAGCGCCCAAGACCGCTTACGGTCGCACCAAATTAGAGGGCGAGGAGAGGCTACTACGGCTGTGTCCGAACGCCATTGTTTTTCGCACAGCGTGGTTGTACTCGCCTTGGGGTAACAATTTCGTGAAGACGATGCTCCGCTACGGGGCGGAAAAGGAAGAACTGCGGGTTGTATATGACCAGATCGGTTCGCCAACTTATGCGGGCGACTTGGCGAAAGCCGTTTATGCTGCGTTGGACACAGACGAATGGAAAGCCGGTACGTATCATTTTACTGATGAGGGTGTTTGCTCGTGGTACGACTTTGCGGTGGAGATACTCAAGCAGGCCAACCGAATCACCGGCACAGACCGATACAAGGCTCACGTGTTGCCCATCCGCTCGGAAGAATACACCTACCTGACCCCGCGCCCGCACTACAGCGTATTGGACAAACAGAAAATAAAACAAACATTTGACATTCAGATTCCGCACTGGACGGACAGTTTGCGGGAATGTCTGCAACAAATGCTACAAGCAGAATGAAAGAGATACTGATTTTCTTATCCGAGTTGGCAATAAATAACAACCGCGAGTGGTTTCTTGCCAACCACGACCGCTATGACGAGTGCCGCAAGCGTTTTGAACAGTTTACGGAAGCGTATCTGAAGGGATTGAGCGAAATGGATCCGCAGTTGGCGTCCGTAGAACCTAAAGACTGTATATGGCGCATCTATCGCGATGTCCGTTTTTCGCATGACAAGCGACCCTATAAAGAGTGGTTCGGCACGTTTCCCGCTGCCCCTTCGCCGGGTAATCCAAAGTCGGGCGGCAAGAAGTCTATGCGGGCAGGCTATTATATTCATATTCAGCCCGGTCACTGTATGTTCGCCGGCGGTATATGGGGACCGAGTGTGGACTTACTGAAGGCTCTCCGGCAGGAAGTTTATGCCAACTACGAAGAGGTGGAAGCGATTATGAAGAGCCGCAACTGGAAGCGATACTTCGGCGATTTTGACACTGAATGGATGCTAAAGAAAGGTCCGGCAGGTTTTCCGCCCGACTTTGTGCATATCGACTGGCTCAAACGCAAGGCATTCACCTACTCCACCCCCATTACTGACGAACAGGTTTGCGATGAACACTTTGTTGATTTGGCACTTGACATAGCCAAAGCCGCCAAGCCGATGAACGATTTTCTGAACTACACATTTGAAGAATACGGAGAATTCAAGCGCGATGAAAGGTAAGAGCGGAGCTATGCGGCTGTTGGCGAAAGAGACTGCTATCTATGGTCTTTCGTCTATTATCGGTAAGTTTTTGAACTGGCTGTTGGTGCCGCTTTACACGTATGTGTTGGCACAGCAGGCTGATTACGGTATCGTTACCAATCTGTACGCTTGGACGGCTCTGTTGCTCGTCATCCTGACGTACGGTATGGAAACGGGTTTTTTTCGCTTCGCCAACGAGCAGGGTATGAATCCAACCACCGTCTATCGAACGACAATGGCAAGTATTGGGACTACCTCATTGCTATTTGCCGCCTTGTGTTGGGTTTTCCGAGGACAGATTGCCACTTGGTTGGGCTACGCAGACCACAAGGAATTTGTGGGTCTTTTAGCCATCGTGGTAGCTATGGATGCGTTCGCCAGTATCCCGTTCGCCTACCTGCGGTATCAAAAGAAGGCAATTCGATTTGCGGCACTCAAACTGCTGTTTGTCTTCCTCAATATACTGCTCAATATATTCTTCCTCGTTGTCTGCCCAATGTTGCAGGGTAATGGTTGGATTGACGCTTGGTACGACCCGAATTACGGCGTGGGCTACGTGTTTGTGGCGAATATTCTGGCAACCGGTATTCAGACCCTATGCCTGCTTCCCACTATCTTGGCAGGCGGCAAGGCAGAACAGAACTTCTCCGGCGCGCTGCTGCGCCGTATGCTACGGTACTCGCTTCCGCTGTTGGTATTAGGGGTTTGCGGCATTATGAATCAGACACTTGACCGTATCCTCTTTCCGTTCCTTTATGGCGGCGAAGATGCACAAGCACAATTAGGAATCTACGGCGCATGCTTTAAGGTGGCTATGGTGATGATGATGTTCACGCAGGCTTTTCGCTATGCCTACGAGCCGTTTGTGTTTGCCAAGCAGAAAGAGAAAGACTCGTTAGCCGCCTATGCCGATGCGATGAAATACTACATCTATTTCTCGTACCTCATCCTGCTCGGTATGGTCGTTTATTTAGACCTGCTCAAGTACCTGATTGCGCCATCCTATTGGGAGGGTCTGCGGGTCGTGCCGATTGTACTATGGACCTATATCTTCCAAGGCATTTACTTCAACCTCTCGTTCTGGTACAAACTGACCGACAAGACGCAGTGGGGCGCGTGGTTCTCGCTCATAGGTTTGGTGATTACCTTTGTGCTGCAAGTAGTGTTGGTGCCGAAGTACGGGTATATGGCTTCTGCGGCATCCTCGTTAGTATGCTACTTTGTGATAATGTTGCTGTCGTACTTTGTCGGCAAACGACATTTAACCATTCCTTACGACCTTAAACGGATTGCCATAGCCACAACGGTATGCCTGCTTCTATTAGCAGGGTATTACCTATTAGGCGGAATGGGAACATGGGCTCGAATGGGTATCGGCACCGGGCTGATAGTTGCCTATCTTGGTATAGTCGGGCTGATGGATCGCTTTATGGCAAGTCGCGCGCATTAAGTTTGCGCTGTACCACACCGTTCTTGATAACCACAATACCCGGATTGGCGCGAACAATCGTTTTGAGGGTAACAGGGTCGCACGTACAGAAACGTTCGGCATCAAATTGCGGATGCTCCAAGCAGAAAGCAAGTATATCGTCCGTTCCGCTGCCGGTTACATAGTACGTGTCCTCTTCGGGCAGCGAGCGAAGCAACTCTAACGCTTTCTTGTCTGTCTTACGAAGGTCATGCATTACGACGAGCGTGACGGGCTGCTCCGATTCAAGCAAATCGTAGGTGATGTCCTCTTCCTCGGTATTGAGTATATCAAAGTCGTGGATAGGCGGTTCGTAGCCTTTCTTAATGAGCGTGGATTGTTGGCTGACAAACGTCCACGTCGAATCTCCTTTCGGATAATTCTCCAAAGTGAACGTCTGCTCCTTACCATCTTTCTCATAAACCAAGGTTACTTCGTATTGGTCCGGCTCCGCATCTTCGGGATACTCCATCAGAGCAGGCAGGTCATTTCCTACTTTATACGGGCGGAAATCAACGACCGGCAGATGGCGCAACGTCCATAGCATAAAGCATACTACTGCTGCCGCTCCAAGCATCGAAACAGACAATTCCACCTGCCATACCCAACGACCGGGAGCGTCTTTCTTCGTGCAAAGCCACAATACGGCAAGCGTAAGAAGGACAACGTTTTTCCAAAACGTCTGCCAATTGGTCAAGATAATGGCATCTCCGAAGCAGCCGCAGTCGCTCACCGGATTAGTAAGGGCTATATAAAGAGTGAGAGGAGTCATCACAAGGTAGAAAGCCAATGTCAACCATGAAGTGAATTGCGGCTTGATATTCATAACGAGGCAAATACCCAATACAAACTCCAACGCTATTAGCACGAAAGCAGCAGTCCCTGCAAGAGGGATAAGGTCGGTAAAAAAACCGCCGAAGGCTTTCAAATAGTCTTCTATCTTATAGGTCGTTCCTAACGGGTCAATGGCTTTGACTGAACCGGAAAAAAGGAATACAAGACCAAGTAAAGTACGCGAAAAATGCGCTACTACGCAAGCCGTTTTATTTCTCATAAGGCAAAAAAATTTTCGTAAAAGTGCGCAAAAGTACTAAAAATAACATATAAACAGCATTTTAATTAAAAATATCCGCAAATTTCTAAAAATTTGCGCTACCTTTGCGCGTTTTATGCCATATTATATACGACAAAACACACCATAAATGAAAAAGTTTACCGAGTACAAGCAGTTGAATCTTCCTGCATTGAGTGAAGCGATTTTGAAAGAATGGGATAGCGAGAATCTTTTCCGCCGCGCCGAACAACAAGAGTCAAAGACTGATAGCCAGAAAAAAGGCGACTTTATCTTCTTCGAGGGTCCGCCTTCGGCAAACGGTATGCCCGGTATTCACCACGTTTTAGCCCGTACTATAAAGGACACTTTCTGCCGCTTCAAGACCATGCAAGGCTATACGGTTCGCCGCAAAGCGGGGTGGGACACCCACGGTCTGCCGGTGGAGTTAGGCGTGGAGAAGATGTTAGGCATCAAGAAAGAGGATATCGGAAAGAAGATTACCGTCGATGAATACAATGCCGCCTGCCGCCGCGAGGTGATGAAATACACCAAGGAGTGGACCAATCTGACCAAGCAAATGGGCTATTGGGTGGATTTGGAGAACCCCTACATCACCTACGACAACAAATATATCGAAACGCTGTGGTACCTGCTCAAAGAGCTGTACAAGAAGGGCTATATGTACAAGGGCTACACCATTCAGCCGTATTCGCCGATGGCGGGAACAGGCTTGGCGAGCCATGAGTTGAACCAACCGGGTTGCTACCGCGATGTGAAAGACACGACCTGCACGGCGTTGTTCAAGTTGAAGGACGGGCGTTATATCATCGCCTGGACCACAACCCCGTGGACGCTGCCTTCCAATACCGCCCTCTGCGTGGGCCCGAAGATTGATTATATCGAGGTGAAGACTCCTGCCGGAGAGCGTATTATTCTCGCCGAGGCGCGTCTGGATGCGTACCGCAAAGAACTCTGCGGGGTGGATGAGGACGGCAATATGCTCCAACCGGAAATCGTTTGGAGAGGTAAGGGAACGGACCTTGTCGGTCTGCAATACGAGCAGCTCTTCCCGTGGGTCAAACCGGTGGATTATATCAAAGAGACCAACACGATTATTGACCGTTCGGCGGACGCCTTCCGCGTCATACCGGGTGATTATGTCACCACCGAGGACGGTACCGGTATCGTGCATATCGCGCCTACGTTCGGTGCGGATGACAAGAAAGTGGCGGACGCAGCCGACGTGCCGGGATTATATATGCTCACCCGCAACGGCGAATTGCGGCCGATGGTGGATTTCAGCGGCAAGTACTGGAAACCGGAGGACCTCGACGAGACCTTCGTCAACGGATACGTCAACCGCGAACTCTATGACCCCTGGGCAGGACAGTTCGTCAAGAATGCGTACGACCGCGAGAACTTCTGGACCAACGACAAATACGATGAGCCCAAAGCCCTGAAAGTGGAGAATTTGGACATCCGTCTCTGCATGTTCATGAAGCAGAACGGGTTGGTGTTCAAGATTGAGAAGCACGTCCATAATTATCCGCACTGCTGGCGCACCGACACGCCGATTATCTATTATCCGCTCGACTCGTGGTTCATCCGTTCCACCAAAGCGCGCGAGCAGATGATGGCGCTCAACAAAACCATCAACTGGCAGCCGGAGAGCACCGGTACCGGACGTTTCGGCAAATGGCTGGAGAACCTGAATGACTGGAACCTGAGCCGTAGCCGGTACTGGGGTACACCGCTCCCCATCTGGCGCACCGAGGACGGAAAAGAAGAAATATGTATCGGTTCCATCAAGGAACTGTTTGAAGAGATAGAGAAGTCCGTGAAAGCCGGATTCATGAAAGGCAATCCTTGGCCGAAACATGTTGCGGTCGATTACAGCAAGGCGAACTATGACCCGAGTGTGATTGATTTGCACCGCCCGTACGTGGACAGCATTATTCTGGTATCGCCGAGTGGCAAACCCATGAAGCGCGAACTGGACCTCATTGATGTATGGTTTGATTCCGGCGCCATGCCGTATGCACAGAACCACTATCCGTTCGAGAACGCGGACCTGCCGCGTACCGCTGATTTCATCTCCGAGGGCGTGGACCAGACGCGCGGATGGTTCTTTACCCTGCATGCCATCCACACCATGATTGAAGGTACAGTGGCATACAAGAACGTCATCTCCAACGGTCTGGTTCTGGATAAGAACGGCAACAAGATGTCCAAACGATTAGGTAACGCTGTCGATCCGTTCAACGCGCTTAATACGTATGGCGCAGATGCCGTCAGATGGTATATGCTCACCAACTCATCGCCGTGGGAGAACCTCAAGTTTGACGCAGCAGGCGTGGACGAAGTGCGCCGTAAGTTCTTCGGCACACTCTACAACACTTACTCTTTCTTCGCTTTATACGCCAATGTGGACGGCTGGCAAGCAGATGACACCTTGTGCATTAACGACTACCGTCTGACCGAGATTGACCGATGGATCTTGTCACGTCTTAACTCAGTGGTAAAAGAGGTAACCGACTGCTACGAGGCTTACGAGCCGACCCGCGCCGGACGTGCCATAAGCAATTTTGTGCAAGACGAACTGTCGAATTGGTATGTGCGATTGAATCGTAAGCGTTTCTGGGGCGGCGAAATGGACGAAGATAAGCAGGCTGCTTACGCCACACTCTATACATGCCTCACTACATTGGCACAACTGATGGCTCCCAATGCGCCTTTCTTTGCCGACCGACTCTATCGCGACCTAACGGGCAAGAGCGTTCACTTGAGCGTATGGCCGAAGGTGAACGAAAAAATGATAGACCCGCTGTTAGAAAGACAGATGGCATTGGCACAACAAGCCACATCAATGATTCTGTCGCTGCGCAAACGGGCCGAGAAGAACGTTCGCCAACCCCTACAGAAAGCCGTCATTCCCGCTGCGGACAACGCAATGAAAGAAGCCCTGCTGCACGTAAGCGAACTTATCCGCAGCGAAGTGAATGTCAAAGAATTAGATATTGTAGATGACGAAAATAGCACAATACGTCTTGTCAAGAAAATTCGTCCGAACTTCAAAGTCCTCGGTAAGAAAGTGGGCGGACAGATGAAAGCCGTAGCCGCCGCTATCGGAAAGATGACACAAGACGATATATCGCACTTTGAGCAAGACGAACGTTTCCTTTTGAACAGCGAAGGGTTGAACTGCGAATTAGTGCTTGAAGATGTAGAGATAGCCACCGAGGATATGCCCGGCTGGTTGGTAATGAACGAAGGACAACTGACCATCGCGCTTGACATCGAACTGACCCAAACGCTGATAGAGGAAGGTATGGCTCGCGAACTGATTAACCGCATTCAGAACCTGCGCAAATCATCCGGATTGGAAGTAACGGACAGAATTCGCGTAACGCTCTCAACCAACGAACAAACCGACCCTGCCGTACAGCACTTCCACGACTATATCGCCTCGCAGGTATTGGCAACCTCGCTGAAGACAGATATTCTGACCGAAGGCGAACAAGTGGAAATCAACGGAATAACCCTTTTATTGCGCATAGAAAAATAACATCGCTGTCTATAAAATCGCTTAACAAACAACCCACAACTATGAAAAAACAACTAATCTATTCGCTTATGGCACTGAGTCTTGTAGCTTGCCAAAACGACAATCCCTTTCTGACAGAGCAGCACACACCATACGGCGTACCTGCATTCGACAAGGTGAAAGTAGAACACTATAAGCCTGCTTTCAAAGAGGCTATTGCCCAACAAGAGGCTGAAATAAAAGCTATTATCAACAACCCTCAAGAACCTACATTCGAAAATACCATCGTAGCACTTGACCGATCGGGAGCACTATTAGAGAAAGTAGAAGGCGTGTTCTTCAATATATTAGATGCAGACGGCAACGCCCAAATGGACTCGATAGCCAACGTTGTTTCTCCTATCCTGTCTGCCCTGAACGACAGTATAATGCTCAACGATAAACTATTCAGCCGAATAAAAGCAGTATATGACGCAAGAGAGTCGCTTGAATTAGATACCGAACAAATGCGCCTTCTGACTGAAACCTACAAACAATTTGAACGCAACGGAGCCAACCTGCCTCAAGACAAGAAAGAAAGGCTGAAAGATATAAACAAAGAACTTTCGGTACTGAGTTTGCAGTTCGGACAGAACGTGGTGGCAGAAACCAATGCTTATCAACTATTTGTAACCGATGAGAGCGAACTGGCAGGTCTGCCGGAAAGTGCCAAGACGGCTGCCAAAGAAGAGGCAACGGCAGCAGGTCGTCCCGAAGCGTGGCTGTTCACCCCGAAACGCACATCGTTCACGCCCGTACTACAATACTGCGAGAATAGAAACCTGCGCAAAGAACTATTAGAAGCCTATACCACACGCGGCAATCACAACAACGAAAATGACAATAAAGCCCTCATCATACGTACGATGCAACTGCGCGTAGAGAAAGCCCAACTGATGGGATACGACTGCCCCGCCGACTATATCTTATCTGAATGTATGGCTCACGACTCAAAGACCGTAGATGCGTTCTTGCAATCGGTTTGGCAACCAAGTTTAGCAGCCGCCAAACGAGAAGCAGCTGCCCTCCAAGAGATGATGGATAAAGACTTGCCCGGCGAGAAACTCCAACCCTACGACTGGTGGTACTACGCCGAGAAACTGCGCAAAGAGAAATATGACCTCGATGAAGAAGAAATCAAGCAGTACTTTGAGTTAGGCAATGTGCGTCGCGGTGTCTTCCAATTAGCACACAACCTCTACGGACTGACCTTTGAGCCGCTTGAAGATATGCCAGTCTATAACGAGGAAGTGGAAGTATTCAAAGTAACAGACAGCGAAGGTGAATTGATAGGTATTCTCTACACCGATTACTTCCCCCGTGCAGGCAAACGACCCGGCGCATGGATGAACGAAATAAGCAGTCAATACGTAGATGCCAACGGCGTGGATCATCGACCCGTTATCATCAACGTAGGCAACTTCAATAAACCTACCAAAGAGAATCCTTCTTTGCTATCAATGGACGATGTAGAAACGCTGTTCCACGAGTTCGGACACGCTCTGCACGGACTGCTGTCACGCGCGCACTACAAAGGACTATCCGGCACAAGGACACCGCGTGACTTCGTAGAAATGCCATCGCAGTTTATGGAAAACTATTGCTATCACCCGGATATAATGAAAACCTACGCCTTTCATTATCAAACAGGTGAAGTCATACCCGATGAACTAATTGATAAAATCAATGCAGCCGGCAAATTCAATAAAGGCTTTGTAGAAACAGAACTGCTCTGCGCCTCTATTCTTGATATGGACTACCACGAGATGACCTCTACGGAGAGTTTTGACCCCATTGCTTTTGAGGCGGAATCGATGAAAAAAATGTCGATGATACCTGAAATAATTGTTCGTTACCGTTCAACCTATTTTAACCATATCTTTATGACGGGCTACGAAGCCGGTTACTATAGTTATGCGTGGTCAGCCGTTTTAGATGCAGACGCTTTTGCCGCATTTGCTGAGACAGGCGATATACTCAATCCCGACGTGGCGCGCCGTTTCCGCCATCTGTTAGAACAAGGCGGTACACGCGATGCACAAGAACTATATCAGGAGTTTCGAGGTAAACCTGCTGACCCGCAATACTTACTAAAAAGATTAGGTTTCATCGAGTAAAAACTTAAAAAGAACGTTATTATTCACTGGTGGGAATACATCTTGAATTGGCACTTGCCGCTCGGGTTGGTGTTTGTCGGCTTGGCAGTATTGCCGGTGCGCGAGGCATATAGAAGTCTCCGCATCTCGGCTACGCAATTCGGACGGGACTATACGGAAAATGTTTTTCTTTGCTCGTTACTGGTCGCCATAGCCGGAAGTATCTATCCGTATTTACTAAGCCTGCTTCCCGTTGCTTTATACCTCTTCTATCGAAGACATATATTGGATAATAAAGGCATTTTAGCATTCATAACAGCTGTCTTAATAGTAGCACTATACACGTTTATTATAATTCGACTCAAATGGGTACAGAATCCGTTTATATTGTATTTCTAAGAAAATGGTCATCAACAATCCTAAAATAAACCTCCCTATTCTCCATCTCGTAGGCGAAACAGCCGATGAGTTGGGGATGGAATGCTATGTGATAGGCGGTTGGGTACGCGACCTTTTCTTGCACCGCGAAAGCAAGGATATAGATGTAGTGGTTGTTGGAAGCGGCATCCAATTAGCGCAAGCAGTAGCCGCCAAATTAGGTAAAGCCCACTTGAGTATATTTCGCACATACGGCACAGCTCAAGTCAAAAAGAAAGACACGGAAATAGAGTTTGTTGGAGCCAGGAAAGAGAGTTACCATAGCGATAGTCGTAATCCGATAGTGGCAGACGGCACATTAGAAGACGACCAAAACCGACGCGACTTTACGATGAACGCATTAGCTATCTGCTTGAACAAGAATCGCTATGGCGAATTGCTTGATCCGTTCGGCGGCATTCAAGATATGGAAGAATGTACCATACGCACCCCACTCGACCCTGATATAACCTTCTCAGACGACCCGCTGCGTATGCTTCGCGCCATCCGATTTGCGTCCCAATTAGGTTTTTACCTGTATAGCGAGACATTTGATGCTATCTACCGCAACCGCGAACGTATACGTATCATTACCAAAGAACGTATAGCGGATGAACTGAACAAGATAATGCTCTCGCGCCGTCCTTCTGTAGGTTGGAAACTGATTGACAAAACAGGACTATTGCCCCTAATTTTCCCCGATCTGAACAATCTCAAGGGCGTTGATACAAAAGACGGAAAAGGGCATAAGGATATCTTTCTGCACACATTGCAAGTATTAGATAATGTAGCCGAGAAAAGCGACAATCTATGGCTTCGCTGGGCGGCTCTCCTGCACGACATAGGCAAACCCAAAACCAAAGTATGGGACGATAAGGCGGGCTGGACTTTCTTCAACCACAACTACGTCGGCGCGAAAATGGTGCCGCGCATCTTCCGCGCTATGAAACTACCACAAAACGAAAAAATGGACTATGTGGTTAAGATGGTCAATCTGCACATGCGCCCCATCCACCTCATCGAAGAGGAAGTGACGGATTCTGCCGTTCGCAGACTGCTGTTTGAAGCAGGCGATAACATAGACGACCTGATGGTACTATGCAATGCGGACATCACCTCACGTAACCAAGAGAAAGTGGAACGGTTCCACAAGAACTACGAACTGCTGAAGCAAAAAATGGTGGAACTTGAAGAAAGAGACCGCATTCGTAATTTCCAGCCTCCTGTTCGCGGCGATGAAATAATGGCGACCCTCCACTTGCCACCTTGTAACCAAGTAGGAGAAATAAAAACCGCCATCAAAGACGCTATCTTAGATGGAATAATCCCGAACGAATACGAAAGCGCAAAAGCTTATATGCTGCAAAAAGCGAAAGAAATGGGACTATTGAAAGAAGAATAAAATCTCTGATTTTATCGAAAAAAAACGATTTCAGAACTTTTAACTCACTCTATACTATGCTACAGATTTATAATTCACTTTCACGTCAGAAAGAGTATTTTCGTCCCTTACACGAGGGACGGGTAGGAATGTACGTATGCGGACCTACCGTTTACGGCGATGCTCACCTCGGTCATGCACGCCCTGCCATCACCTTCGACTTGCTCTTCCGCTATCTGCAATACCTCGGTTACAAAGTACGTTACGTGCGCAATATCACCGATGTAGGACACTTGGAACACGATGCCGATGAAGGCGAGGATAAGATAGCTAAAAAAGCACGCTTGGAACAATTAGAGCCAATGGAAGTAGCTCAGTACTTTACTAACCGTTACCACCACGATATGGAAGCTCTCAACGTGCTGCCACCCTCTATCGAACCCCACGCCAGCGGACATATAATGGAGCAGATTGAATTTATCCAAAAAATTATGGATAAGGGCTACGCCTACGTGAGCAACGGCAGCGTCTATATGGACGTGGAGAAATACGCCCAAGACTACCACTATGGTAAACTAAGCGGCCGCAACCTGCAAGACATTCAAACCGATACACGTGAATTGGACGGACAAGACGAAAAGAAAC
Source organism: Paludibacteraceae bacterium (assembly GCA_017471175.1). Taxonomy (GTDB): domain Bacteria; phylum Bacteroidota; class Bacteroidia; order Bacteroidales; family Paludibacteraceae; genus Colicola. The sequence continues at coordinate 23,364 of JAFUVS010000004.1, forward strand.
ACAGTTACGATTTCGCACTGTGGAAGAAAGCCGCCCCCGAACACATAATGCGCTGGCACAGCCCTTGGTCGGACGGCTTCCCGGGATGGCACATGGAGTGCTCGGCAATGGGGTGCAAGTACTTAGGCGAAACATTTGATATCCACGGCGGCGGAATGGACCTGATGTTCCCGCACCACGAGGCGGAAATAGCACAGAGTTGCGCCGCCTTAGGACACGATACCGTCCGCTACTGGATGCACAACAATATGATTACCATAGCCGGTAAAAAAATGGGCAAGAGTTACGGAAATTTCATCACACTCCAACAGTTTTTTACCGGTGAACACAAACTTTTGTCAAAGGCTTTCTCGCCGATGACAATACGGTTTTTCATCTTGATGGCGCATTATCGTTCAACTGTCGATTTTTCCAGCGAAGCACTCGAAGCAGCAGAAAAAGGACTTACCCGTATGCAAGAAGCCTACAACCGACTAATGAGCCTCAAAGCAGGCGAGAAAACAACCATCGAACTGACTAACTTGCAGGAACTGTGCACCGAAGCGATGGACGATGACCTGAACAGTCCTATCGTTATATCCCACCTGTTCGACTCGGCACGCGCTATCAATACAATTTATGACGGGAAAGCCACTATCTCGCAAGACGACTTAACGGAATTGCAAAACACGTGGAAAACATTTGTGGTGGATATTCTCGGATTACGAATGGATGAGACTGCCAATTCCGACACCAAAATGAACGCCTACAAACAAGCAGTAGATATGCTGCTTGAGATGCGTCTTCAAGCCAAACAGGAAAAAGATTGGGCTAAAAGCGACAATATACGTGACCGACTTGTGTCCTTCGGCTTCAATATCAAAGACAAGAAAGACGGATTTGAATGGTCGCTGTAATACCTTAGAATTGACGGCTCTGCTAAGCATCGTGCAAAATGGCAGTACATAACGACATAGGCAGATGGGGGGAAGACGTGGCAGCCAATTTGCTGACTCAAAAAAATTATCACATCCTACAGCGAAATTGGCGCATTGGACACCTCGAAGTGGATATCATTGCAGAAGACGCACAAACAATTGCTTTTGTAGAGGTTAAAACACGTACCACACAATTTGGCAACAAGATGCCGGAAGAATATGTGGACAAAGAAAAGGAAATGAATATCTGCCGAGCTGCTAACGCGTACATTAAAATGAATCGCATCAATAAGCAGATTCGCTTCGATGTCATCAGCATTTTAGTGGACTCAACAACGAATCAAATCACTCGATTAGAACATATCGAAAACGCTTTCTATCCGCCTATGCGTACCATATCAGCTGGTTCATATTCAGGATATAGCCGTTGGCACACAAAGAATAAGCGAAAAGGACTATAACGAACGAAAAAGACTCAAATAAGATGCACAATCTCCCGACCGATTTCGATATTATCGTTGTAGGAGCCGGACATGCCGGATGTGAAGCTGCCCACGCCGCCGCAAGGATGGGTAGTCGCACGCTGCTCATTACGCAAGATATGAATAAGATTGCGCAAATGAGTTGCAATCCAGCCGTTGGAGGAATAGCCAAAGGACAGATAGTCAGAGAAATAGATGCACTCGGGGGCATGATGGGCATCGTTACGGACAAGACTGCCATTCAGTTCCGTATGCTCAATCAGAGCAAAGGACCGGCTATGTGGAGTCCCCGCAGCCAAAGCGATAGAAAAAGATACATCGAAGAGTGGGTACAGATCCTGACCAATACGCCTAACTTGACGATATGGCAAGACAGCGTAACGGAACTGATAACCTATCATACAGAATCTAAAAACAGGAAAATAGATTATCAAACTATTGATATTAAAGGTGTTAAAACAGCATTAGGCATTTCTTTTTCAGCACGTGCAGTTGTTCTAACCGTAGGTACATTCTTGAACGGACTGCTCCACTTCGGCAACCGACAAATAGTAGGCGGTCGTATTAGCGAACCGGCTTCAACAGGAATTACCGAACAACTCCAGTCGCTCGGTTTTCGCTCCGCCCGTATGAAGACCGGCACCCCGGCACGCATAGATAAGCGAAGCATAGATTTCTCAGTTCTCACCGAACAAAAAGGCGATGACACCTATCATCATTTCTCCTATTTACCTTCCGTGCAGCGGAGACTGAAGCAGGAGAGTTGCTGGATTACCTACACCAATGAGCAGACGCACGACCTCTTACGCCGCCACTTGGACGAGTCGCCTATGTACAACGGACAAATACAAAGTATAGGTCCAAGGTATTGTCCCAGCATTGAGACAAAAATCGTAACGTTTGCCGACAAGAATGCGCATCAGATTTTTCTTGAACCAGAAGGCGAAAATAGCGGTGAATACTACGTAAACGGCTTTTCATCGAGTATGCCGTGGGAAGTGCAATGGAAAGCACTCCGCACCATCAAAGGATTAGAAAACGTTGTTCTATACCGTCCAGGCTACGCCATTGAATATGACTTTTTCGACCCGACACAACTTTATCATACTTTAGAAACAAAGGTCATCTCCAATCTCTTTTTCGCCGGGCAAATCAACGGCACTACCGGCTATGAGGAAGCAGCCGGACAGGGATTAATAGCAGGTATCAATGCCCATCAAAAGATTAACAACGAGCAGCCGCTTATCCTATCACGCGATGAGAGTTATATAGGGGTACTCATTGACGACTTGGTAACTAAAGGAGTGGACGAACCTTATCGTATGTTTACCTCTCGCGCAGAGTACCGTATTCTCCTGCGGCAAGATAACGCGGATATGCGGCTTACGGAAAAAGGCTATTTGTTGGGGCTTGCATCTGAAGAACGCTACGGCATTTTTCAATATAAGCGCAAAATAGTGGCTGAAGCGATTGCGTATCTACAGCAAAATACGATTGCGCCTACATCGGTCAATGAATATCTCAATAGGATTGGTTCATCGCCACTGACTCGCTCTGCGCATTACGCAGACCTGCTGACCAGACCCGGAGTAACCATAGAAGGACTAATGACACAATGCCCTGCACTAAAACCGATTTTCAACATCAATTCTACCGACATACTCCATACCGATAATCCAATGGAAATATCTTCCTACCGAAATGAAATCATCGAAGCGGTAGAAATAGAGATAAAGTATGAAGGTTATATACGTCGGGAAAAACAATTGGCCGACAAACTGCATCGCTTGGATGTTATTCGTCTGCCACAAGATTTCGATTACCAATCCATACAGTCGCTTTCTACTGAAGCAAGACAGAAATTGTCAGCCATACGTCCGAGTTCAATTGCCGAGGCGAGTAGAATACCCGGCGTCAGTCCAAACGATATTAGCGTACTGCTTCTGCTATTAGGACGGTGATATGATTCACCTATACAATAAGAATATACCCTAATGTTCCACGTGAAACATTGAAATTAAAAACTTCTTGAAAGAAACTAAATATAAAAGAAATATGACACAAGAACAATTCAAATCGCTGATTCGCAACGTCCCGGATTTTCCAAAGAAAGGAATTCAATTTAAAGACATTACAACCGCATTGAAAAATGCAGAATGCCTGCGTTGGATACGTGATAAAGTAACAGAAATGTACCGGGACAAAGGCATTACGCAAGTAGTAGGCTTAGAGAGCAGGGGATTTATTATAGGTCCGGCAGTAGCTATGGAATTAGGTGCAGGTTTTGTGCTTGCTCGCAAACCTGGCAAACTACCTGCGGACGTAATAAGCGCATCATACAATAAAGAGTATGGCACGGACACTATTCAACTCCATAGTGATGCCTTAAACGAAAACGATATCGTACTCATTCACGATGACCTTTTAGCAACAGGAGGCTCAATAGAAGGTGCTATCCGTTTAGTAAGAAAAGCTGGAGTAAAGAAAATATACGTGAATTTTCTGATAGAACTTAGCGAGCTTAACGGACGAAAAAATATAGATAGCGATATAGAAGTAACGAGTCTGGTACAACTATAAAAAAGTGGCAAAAGTAGGTGATTGAGATAAACGAACATATAAAACAACTGCTGCGACAAATACCCGAAGAACCCGGCGTATATCAGTACTTCGACAAAGAAGGAACAGTCATATACGTTGGTAAGGCAAAAAATCTGCATCGCCGTGTATCCAGTTATTTTCAAAAAGAACATGAGTGGCTGAAAACGCGACAATTAGTACGACATATAGCAGATATACGATACGTAGTCGTACCGTCAGAACAAGACGCATTCCTATTAGAAAACAACCTGATAAAACAATACCAACCCCACTACAATATATTGCTGAAAGACGGCAAATCCTATCCGAGTATCTGCATCACGAAAGAGGCATATCCGCGCATATTCAAGACACGTAAGATAGAAAAGAAAACAGGCGAATACTTCGGACCGTATAGCTACGGCAATACAGTAGATTTAGTATTAGAACTTATTCATAAACTTTGTCCTATACGAACCTGCCAAATGCCTATCACCCAAAACGGGATAGACAACGGTAAATATAAGGTATGTCTGAAGTATCATCTACATAACTGCTGCGGTATATGCGAGCAAAAAATTACCGAAGCGCAGTACGACGAGTACATCGAAATGGCTAAAAAGATAATTCGCGGCGATGCACGCCTATTAACGCGCCAACTACAAGAGCGTATGAATGCGCTCTCTGAAAAAATGCAATATGAAGATGCGGGAATAGTAAAATCACAATTGGAACTGTTAGAAAAATTCTGTAGCAAAACAGTGATAACCAACTCAATAAACGGAGATTTAGATGTATTCGGATATACGGAGGAAGGAGAAAATATCTATGTAGCGATTTTGCACGTACACAATGGCTCAATTGTACAAGGACAAACTGTAGCTTTTCATCGCCAACTACAAGAGACGAAAGAAGAACTCTTGGCAATAGCTATGCACCAATTACGCGAACAGTTAGGCAGCAACACTAATGAAGTCATAGTACCATTTATACCTGATTTAATCGATGAAAATCTGCACGTGAACATAGCAATCTCCGGCGATAGAAAACGTCTGCTTGACCTCGCTATGAAGAATGTGATGCAATACCGGGAAGACTGTCTAAGGCAAGCAGATAAACTCAATCCGGATCAACGCAGTATGCGCATATTAAGCAAACTGCAAGATCTATTAGGACTAAAAAATATCCCTGTTTTCATCGACAGTTTTGATAACTCGCACATACAAGGATCTGACGCTGTAGCGGGTTGCGTTGTCTTTCGTAAGGGTCGTCCTTCAAAAAGCGATTACAAACGTTTCAAGATTCAATCGGTCGTTGGTCCGGACGACTACGCAGATATGCGCGAAATTGTAAAGCGTAGATATACGGATTTATTGGGTGAAAACAAGCCTTTACCCGATTTGATAATTGCCGATGGCGGAGAGGGGCAAATGAATGCCATAAAAGAAGTATTAAAACGCCAGTTGCATTTAGACATCCCTGTAGCAGGTCTAAAGAAAGATGACAAACACCGCACCAATGTTCTTCTCTACGGCACGCCGACTCAAGAGTTCGGTATGAAAGTAACGGACGAACTGTTCCGTCTGTTAGTTCAAATTCAAGACGAAGTACACCGATTTGCCATATCATACCACAAGCAGAAGAGAAGTAAATCGCAAACACATAGTGAACTTAATGATATACAAGGAGTTGGAGAGGTATCAAAGCAAAAACTGCTACGTCATTTTCACTCCGTTAGCCGTGCTAAAACGGCTGATTTGACGGAGTTACGGCAAGTACTCGGAAATAGCTTAGGCACAAAGGTTTACGAGCATTTTCGCAAAGATTTATCCCTTTGAGAATCGCATATTTAGACAGAAGATGATACATTATACATTAAAATCAGACGCTACACGCGGTCTCGTACTTCTCAATGAGCCGGGACAAGAGGTTACAGCAAACGACTGGCTTCAATCTTTTGCTCCAAGGAGGGTAGTGTCTCTCTATGGCGAGATGGGAGCCGGCAAAACAACATTTATCAAATGGCTCTGCGAACAGTTAGGAGTACAGGATGCAGTTAATAGTCCTACGTTTGCTATTGTCAATGTTTATGACGTAGATAGCAGAAATTTACCCGGCGGCAAAAAAGAGGGTATTGAAGATATTTACCATTTCGACTGCTATCGACTTCGCAACATCCAGGAGGCTTTGGATCTCGGTGCGCAGGACTACTTAGACTCCGGCTGCTACTGTCTTATAGAGTGGCCTAACGTAATAGAGCCGTTGCTGCCGGATGACACAGTGCATGTTCAACTGCGCACTTTGCCTACCGGTGAGCGGGTTTTAGAGGTGGAGTAAAATCAAAGTAGGGTCGAATTTTTGATGCTTCTTCGGCAGTGAATACAGACGGACACAGATCTTCAATCCCGTTCAGACGAATCTTACGGCGGCGTGTTTCATAGATCGCTTTAGCTTTCGTAAAAGAGATATAGGGATGATGCCGCAGTTTTTCAACTGAAGCTATATTCACTTGTATGGGTTGTATTAAAGATGAATCACAAATTAAGTGAGGCATGACAGAATCCCAATTCAAATATTCGATATGCTGAATTTCGAGGAGTTGCTGCGTATTGCAATATCCGCCTAACTGATTGCGATATCGAATTATTTGTACTGCAGTGTATTTGCCTATACCTTGAATATACTGCAAGTCGTTCGTATCAGCCGTATTGATGTCAATAATCGTATCTTTCTTAATGTGCAATTTCCCTATTTTAATCAGACTGTCTCTACGTTGCATATATGCTGTTTCGATACTGTCTCTGCGTGCGTTGTATCGCTGCTGAAGACTATCTCGTCGCAGGCTGTCCCGCAATAAACGCTCCCGTTTTTGCACAAAAAAAGGCATTGTATCTATGGTAATATAGGGCAGAAGGACTTGAAAGGCACTATCTGTCAGGCCATATAGTCTTTTAAAGTCTTCATTACTACGAAAGCGACCCCCTTTAGTACGATAGCGAAGCAGGTTCTTTATTTGCCACGGCTTAAGTCCAACTTGACGCAAAGTTAAACTGTCTGCTGTATTGGGATCAAACTGACGCAAAAAGATAGTATCCTGCCGATTTTGATTAGTTATGAGAATAGAATCATTTTGGCATTCAGGAGGGGTAGGAGAGGGTAGTAAATAAATAAACAGCCTTATAATCACAACAAAAGCAAGGAAAAGGAGTACACCTATTCCTTGCTTGCGATTGAATATAGGTTGTTTTTGCTTCATCTGTATTAACCGACAAACTCTGTGAAGATAGTTTGTTCAGGGCATACAAATATATTACGAAGAATATGCTCCGTTTTGCCGTTGGCGATGATGACGCGTGTACCTGTTTGTGCTGTAAGCGTAGCCGTATGATATTTAGATTGCATACCGCCTCTACCGGCACTACTTTTGGAAGTTTGAATATAAGCGGACACATCATCAGAGGCTCTTACAGTACGTACAACTTTGCTTTCGGGGTTGGAAGGGTTACCATCGTAGAGACCGTCTATATTACTTAATATGATCAATGTTTCTGCGTCCATCATTTTAGCCACCAAGCCTGACAACTCGTCGTTATCAGTGAACATCAACTCTGTGACGCATACTGTATCATTCTCATTTACTATAGGTATCACGTCATTATGGAGCATCACTTCCATACATTGCTTGAGGTTGTTGTATTGCTCTTCGCGCTCAAAGTCTTCCTTCATTGTCAGCACTTGTCCTACGTGGAGATTATGCTCACGGAAGAGTGTGAAGTAGAGATTCATCAGTTTGACTTGTCCGATGGCGCAATATAATTGGCGTTGCTCCACTGAATCTAAATGGTTATCTGTCTGTAACAATGTTTTGCCGCATGCTCCTGCGCCGCTGGAAACCAGTATGACTTCATATCCTTGCTCACGCAACCAAACCAACTGATCTACCAAAGCGGATATTCGGGTTAAGTCTATACGTCCTTCAGAAGTGGTCAGTACATTGGAACCTATTTTAACTACTATTCTTTTCATTTCCTCAATTTATTTCATTCCTGCTTTAAGACAACGTACAACGGCTGCGTTGAAGCCAGCACGATCTAATTCATTAAGACCTTTAATGGTTACTCCGCCCGGAGTAGTAACTTTGTCTATAGCCACTTCAGGGTGTAAACCGGATTCATTAAGCAATGTTACGGCTCCTTGCATAGTCTGCATAGCAATCTTTTGTGCCTGGACAGGATAGAAACCCATTTCTACGCCGCCTTCCGTCATAGCACGCACCATACGCATTACGTAAGCTATACCGCACGAAGCCATCATCATGCCGGCTTCTACTTGATTCTCTTGAACCTCCATCACTTCTCCACATAAACTATACAGACGGATTACTTTATCTATATTCGCTGCTGTAGCCTGACCGTTGTGCGATACAAAACTCATACTTGCACCATATTCAGCACCAATGTTAGGAATAACATAGAAGTACTGACCGGCTCCACCTAATTTAGAAGACAATTTATCTGTTCCATAATTAGCAGCGTCTGAGACGACGATTTGGCAATCCAAGTCCAATTCGGGACGAATTTCGTCAAGCACTTTGTCCATTAGCCAGGGCTTAACAACTAAAACAACTATATCAGCATTCTTAACTGCTTGGCGGTTGTCCGTTGTTACAACAACAGACGCGTATTGCTCACTGAATTGTTGCAATATTTTCTCGTCTTTATCGGCTACAGTTAGTTTAACTTGTTCAGACTTTAGCCAGCCGTGCGCTAACGCACCGCCCATATTGCCGGCTCCTATTAGTGTTACATTTGTCATAGTTATACTTTGTTAATGTTTACAAAATAATTAAAAACGCACAAAAGTACATATTTTACACGAATAATAGCACATTGCGAAAAAGTTTATACCAACAAATAAATTATTTGGTATAATTTTGCGGCACATAACTTAAAAATTTAGAAGCAAAATGAAGAAAATTGTTGTTTTTACCGGTGCCGGAATAAGTGCCGAAAGCGGATTGAGTACTTTCCGAGATTCTGACGGACTATGGGAAAAATACAGCGTAGAAGAAATCTGTACACACGAAGCCTGGGAGAGAAACCCACAACTATTAGTAGATTTCTATAATGCCAGACGACGTGACACAATGAAAGCACAACCAAACGCAGCACATCTTGCAATAGCTAAACTGCAAAAGGATCTACCAAATACGCAAGTCATTACTCAAAATGTGGATGACCTGCACGAAAGAGCCGGCTCAACCAATGTTTTGCACTTACACGGCGAAATAACCAAGTTACGTTCTTCTATCAACGAAACGGCTACCGTACCGTTAGAAGGATGGGAACAACATTACGGAGACAGACATCCGGACGGCTCACTACTGCGTCCTTATATCGTTTTTTTCGGGGAAGGTGTACCCTATTTCACGGAAGCTTGCAAAATAGCAGCTACTGCAGATATTATGATAGTGGTAGGTACCAGCCTAAATGTCTATCCGGCTGCATCGCTTCTACAGTATGCACCGGATAGCGCAGAAATCTATTTAATTGACCCCGGACAACCTACGATGGGAGTTTACGCTTCAAAAATTCACCATATACAAAAAAGGGCAACCGAAGGTGTGCCTGAACTGGTGGAAAACTTAATAAGAGAACTTAAGGCATAGACAACATATTAAGCAAAGTTGCCGAATGCAGATTACGAAACTCCTCCAAGGGTTCACCTCCGTAGCCTAATAATTCGGATATACTACCTATAAATTGATTAGCTATATGCGCTACTGAATCAGCGGTATCCAATTCTATTATCTGCTCACATAAATAACTAAACACCCTTTCGTCAGACAAAGGGTGTTTTAGTGTTTTATATAATGCTTCCGCCATAAACATAGCCAAGCATTGCCGTTGCACATCTTCTGAAATATGTCGGGATATATAATGCAATTGTGCCGAAGAAAGCGAATGAATTTCTTTTCCGGGCAATTCGCTACCTTCTATATCTAACCATGCGAGCGGAGTAAGCAGATTCATTGAAACGCCGCTCAAACGTTTCTTACTTGCACCTTTTCTGCCATAGACTAAATAGAGAATGCGACCATATTCACGGGTATATAGATGTACTAATGATGTAGTATCGTTCTTTTTCTGAACTGCCAATACGATAGCTTCGGTTTTATACATCTACTTGGTATGTTTTATTATTTATTAGAAATTTTAAAAATTCAACAATTAAATTATGTGTTCACAATGTTAATAATTCCGATAAAAACTACATTTATTGTAATTTGTAGTCAAATATTATAAATTAGAAGAAGATGATAAGTTTGATAAATAGGTTTTATTAACAAGTGCAGATTGTACTGTTGAATACGGATTGTTGAAAACGTTTATAACCATTTTTTCAATTTGAAAAACAGCAACACAGCGAGTGTAAATACTATCATCAGGCAGATAGCCCAAAGGTAACCATAATGCCAATGCAGTTCAGGCATAAAATCAAAATTCATTCCGTACATACTGGCTATTAGGGTAGGGGGAAGGAAGACGATGTTTACCACCGTAAAGATTTTGATGATATTGTTTTGTTCGATATTAACGAGACCGAGGAAAGTATCTTGCAGGTAGTCAAGACGGTCAAAACCAAATCGGGTATAGTCTAACAAGGAGTTAATATCTTTGATGACCATAGTAAGGCGCGGTTGGAGTTCGGGCGGAAAAAAATCACATTTTAGCAGGTTGCTGATAACTCTTTGTTTATCCATCACATTCTGACGAATGAGGGTTACTTTTTCCTGCAAGTCCTTGATTTGAATAAGTACCTCTTCGTCCATTTCTTCTTTTGCGTTGATTTTACCGGAAAGATTTGTAATCAAATCCGTGGTATCCTCGATCATATCGGCGTCTTTTTCTACTCGTGTTTCCATCAGTGCCACCATAACGTGGTAGCCGTTTGGAAAATTACGTGCGTTGACGAACATCTTCTTCATTGTTTCGTTGAAACTACCCAATTCATTATCGCGCGTAGTAACTAGTATATTATTCTTAATGATGAAGTTAACAGGTTCTACCGAGTAGTCGTCTTTCAAGAAGTTGGAGTTGGCAACAATCGAATCATCAGTCTGTATATAACGACTTGACATCTCGATTTCTTCCATCTCTTCATCTTCTTGGATATCAATCTTCAGGAATCCCTCTAATGTGTCCTCTGTTTTGTCGCTTACGTCCAAAAGGTCAATCCATACGATGTCGTGTTTGTCCAAATCTTTTAAGGCATTGATGGAGCGAGCCACACGAATTTTTTCGTTATCGTCTTTATAAAATATCTTCAGTTCTGACATGATTGTAAAAGTTTGGTAAGTTCAACAAATTGTTCTACAGTCAGTTGTTCTGGGCGCTTACTGAATATATTCTCTTCCAGAATAGGATTTCCCTTTCCTGCCAACTGTTGAAGAGAATTGCGCATTTGTTTTCGACGTTGATTAAAGGCTGTTTTGACAACTGTCTTGAACAGGTTTTCGTCGCATTCCAAACTTCGTCGTTTGTTTCTTGTCATTCGAATCACTGCGGATTGCACTTTTGGCGGAGGATTGAAGGACTGAGCATCTACAGTGAACAGATATTCAATATCATACCACGCTTGTAGTAATACGGATAGAATGCCGTATGCTTTTTTGCCCGGCGCGGAAGCTAACCGTTCGGCTACCTCTTTCTGAATCATTCCCGAACAAACAGGAATTTGATTCTTATAGTATAAAACCTTGAAAAAAATTTGACTGCTGATATTGTACGGGTAATTACCGATAACCGAAAATTCGCCCGTAAATAATTCTGACCAGTCCATTTTCAGTACGTCTTCTTCTATAAGGCGAAAGGGGTGAGACAAGCAAAGCGTATTATTCAAATACGTTACGCTTTCGTGGTCTAATTCGACTGCTGTAAGAGAGATTTGTGGATTGCGAAGAAGAAATTCGGTCAGCACACCCATTCCCGGACCTATCTCTAAGACGGGTCCGCTTTTTACTGTGTCAGCAATGCGTTCGGCGACTGATAAGTCCCGCAAGAAATGCTGACCAAGAGATTTTTTGGCGCGCACGTGTTGCATTTTCTTCGTGATAGTCGTCCATTTTTTTTTTTGCTGATTTTTGGAAATGCTGTACTTTTGTCCTCTGAAAAGCGCGCAAAAATAGAGCCTTTCTATCGTTTATGCAACAAATAGCGCAATTTATTACTAAAATAATTCATTTTTTTTACAGACCTTTTCAGCGTTTCGTACCCGAGCAACTCTTTCGCTATGCTGTTTGCGGAAGTGCGAATCTCGTATTAGATTGGGTGCTCTATTTTCTTGTTTATAATTATGTTTTCGGAGCAGGAATATATGCTGAACACAACCTTATTTATATTCAGTTGCCCAATTTATTTTATCTTCCTGATACGTTTTGTATCACGCCGCATATTGCTTCTCTATGTGTTGTTTTTCCTATTACTCTCTTTACCGGTTTTTGGCTCAATCGGTATGTTACATTTATCGGTTCTACTTTACGTGGAAGAAAGCAATTGACGAGGTATATACTTGTTGTGGCATTGAATTTGCTAATCAATTATGTCGGGCTTAAACTCACAGTTGAACATTTGGGGTGGTATCCCACGCCTTCGAAGATACTGATAACGCTTGTAACGGTAGTCATAAGTTTCTTCGCCCAAAAATATTACTCGTTCCGAAAGTAGTAATTTTACGATAAAACGTTAAATCATAAAAATATGTTAACCTTCTTATTATCAGCCATCACATCCGTGTCGTTATTCTTAAACGGTGCGGAAATCAATCAGACAGAAACGATTACCTTGCAAAAAGGGCAAAATGAGATTCGCGTGGAAGGACTTAGTCCGAAACTCAATATACCTTCTATACAACTTTCGTTAGGCGGCGGAACAGTGATTACTTCTTCGCAGTTCATAACCGATTATATTTCAGCAGCTAATAAGGAAAAAGACAACCTGACAAAGGAGTTGCAAAAGAAACAGGAAGAACTCAAGCAGCAGCAATCACTTCAAACGACCCTCAATTCGTCTTTAAAATTGCTGCAAGTCGGGGTAGAAGCGTCTATATCATCCGAGAAGGTAACCACTACTACTATAGATGCCAACTTGCTTTATTACCAAAATAAAACCGCTTCTATACAACAACAACTAATGCAGGTAGAAAAGACTATTGAGGATACTAATCAAGCCATTCAGCGTCTTAAAAAGCAGATTAGCGAGCAGTCCACCAAAGGGCAAAACCGCTGTGGCGTACTACTTCTTTCCATCAGTAGTCCCAAAGCGCAAAAACAGGAGTTGAAAATCAAGTATTTTACATCGGCTGCGGGTTGGAGTATGCAGTATGACGTGAATATTGATAAGATTGGACAGCCGATTCAACTCGTTAAGAAAGCCTACATAACGCAGACAACGGGTATTGACTGGAGCAAAGTTCAGCTCACTCTCTCTACGGCGACACCCTCTACGAATAATCAGGTACCCGAGCTATCGCCGTGGTTACTTCGTTTGCAAGAAACTGCTCCAAAACCGACAAGACGCTCCGCTAATGTGGCAATGATGGCAAAAACAGCGGAGCCGATGGCGGATATGGCTATGGTTTATGCCGAGGAGGATGTTGAATATGCAACTGCCGCTTCCGTTATAACCGCCACGCAGCAAGACCTTTCGCTGGAATATCGTATTGATGTACCGTACGATGTACAAGGCAATGGAAAAGAGCAGGTCATTGCGCTCGGTGAAGAACAACTGGAGAACATAGACTTTGTCTATCAGGTTGTTCCCAAGTACAATATGGATGTTTTTTTAGTTGCAGAAATCCGCAACTGGTCAAAACTCAACCTCTTGGACGGATTAGCATCTGTTCATTATAACGGTACATTCTTCGGGCAGACATACCTATCGGCTGCCTCTACCGAAGATAAAATCCAACTCACGCTCGGTTCTGACCCCGCTGTACAAGTCAAACGTGAACAAGTAAAAGAATATACTGCTAATAAGACGTTAGGCAGCAATAAAGAACAAACGTATGCATACCAAACGACCGTTAAGAACACCAAATCGGAAGCCGTTAAGGTAATAGTAAAAGACCAGTATCCCGTGTCTGCCAATAAGGAAGTTCGTGTAACACTCTCCAATAAGACAACGGAGGGTGCATTGAATGACACGGATAAGGGTTTTCTTACCTATGAACTGAACTTACAACCTGCTGCTACGCAAAAATTGTATCTCGAATATTCTGTGAAGTCTCCCGCAGACAAAGTAATCCGTTAGAATATCCAAGTCAGTCCGATTTCGCCGTTGATGCCTTGCGACTGGTAGCCGTAGTAGATATCGTTGAATCGGTGTAGGTAGTTATTGAGTTGTCCGTAGAACGACAGCCAGCGGTTCATATTGTATTTAACGCCGAGTCGAAGGTAAATGATAGGTTTGAGTTCGGTGACGGTGGCATCTGTGAGCAGTGCCTTACGATTTCCTACCGCTATATTGTCTGAATAGAGACTCCATTTCGAGTCGATATTCACATCAATGCGAAGATGAGCATCCCACATCGGGCGGTCGTATGGTTGCTTTTCTATATGTTCTTTAATCAGGTAGTCAGGGAATTCTGCTTTCACCATTGTCCAGTGGTAGTAGTTGCCTGCGAGGAGGATGTGTACGATATCCTGGTAGTGGTAGGTGATTTCAGCACCTGCTTTCCAGCGTCGGTAGTCGCTGTAGAAATAGTTGATATAGGGATAGATAAGCAGGTCGTTGATGGCAGGTGCGCAAAGTGTTATTTGGTTGTTCATCCGTGCGAATCCGCCGTATAGGTCAAGCAGCAGTCCGTCTATGGGTTTGATCTTAAATCCTACGGAAGCATCAATAGGTGTATAGGCAGCCACGTGGTGGCTGGTGATACCGTTAATAGGATTGCGATACACATTTGCCATCACATAGTCTTGGTGCATACCATAGCCGAATGACCCTTTAGCCGAGCCGTAAACGGCTAACCAAGAGGGTATAATACGGTACTCCGCTTCTACATTAGGCGATGGTGCGAAACTTAGGTCATCGTTGCCGGAGAGCAGTCTGCCTCTGCCGATGTTCATATCGATGTTGACTCCGGCGTGGATATTCCAATTGTCGGCTCGGTAGCCGTAGTACGGTTCGAAGCGGATACAATGGCGCGTATTGTACTGCGATTCATCCAGTCCGGTTTTTTCGTTTACTGCAAGAAAAGCGTTGCGTCCCCTTATATTGAGGGCTACGGAATGGGCATCTTCCTGCCAACCTAACCATAGACGGGAGCGGACGATGTTCTCCGTTACGATACCTGGCATAATAAAAGCAGTGTACCCGACTTCGGCTTGGATTTGGAACGAACTCTCGAATGAGGAGCGGAAGCCTAAATCGCTGTTAATGGTCCACAGATTTTGTTTATCGTTTTCTTTCAGATCCTTAAAATGCTTGATAGAAAGTTGTTTATCCCCTTCAAAATATCTGCCGTAGCGTGAGAAAAAGAGGTTCTTTCCATCCACTTGGAAAGTGATTTTACCGGCATCTAAGAAAGCCTGCAAGTTCAGTCCTAATCGGCTATCGGACCATGTTTTGAGTCCCCATTGTCCGTCGTGTGTGCCGAAAAGATTGAGTTGCAGCATTTTCTTGTGGTTTATCTGATAGGCAAAGTCAAGGTATGAGAGCGGATAACCGCCTCCTAACGTGATGTGTCCGTTTTGCGGTTTACGGTGGGTAAAACGGATGGGCGATACGCCTAACGGCTTGACGTTGAAGGAAGCGTCTAACGGTTTAGAGTAGTCGCTGAACTGCAACTCAGCGGGTTCAATTTTGGTTTCGACTTGCTGTAAGGGCGTATTAAGTTTGCCTGCGTGCCGAATGACGGGTTGGAACTCACGTTCTACGACCACGTTACGCTCAATTGTGTCTTGTTGAGCGGCAGCTGTTAGCGGTAAGAAAGTACACAAGATACCGATTATCAATATATTTTTCATCGTGTTTCCTCCTCTTCGTTTTCGTTATTATCTTCTGTATCAGGGGTGTTAGGGTCGCTTGACGATTCGTTTTCCTCCTGTTTTTGGATGGCATCCAATCGCTCCAAGATAGTCTGCTGAATGTCATCGTCATACGCCTTGTAGTTGGTTTGCAGGGAGAGCAGGTATTGTTTGGCTTGGAATAGGTCTCCTCGGCTGACGTTGATGTCGGAGAGCAGGATAAGACTCTTGGCGAGCCAATACTGGTGCTGTGTTTTCTTGCCTGCGAACGCCATAATTTCGTTTTCGGACTTGTCCAAGTCGTTCAGCCGGTAATAGCATTCAGCTAACAGGTAGGCTGATTCGGCACCGGTTACGATGCGCACGTTTTGACTTAAGGTGGTAAAGTCGGCAGCGGCTTTAGCGTAGTCGCCTTGTTGGTAATAGACCTGTCCGCGATTGTAGAGAGCCTCATCGCGCACGTTCTCGTTCAAGTCTGTTTTTTCTAATATTCGTGTGGCAACTTCTATTGTATTCTTCGGGTCTTTTAGGTAATACGAGCAGCGTAATTCGCCCAAATCAGCGGTGTTTTTCTTTTCCTCTTCGGCGGTGACTGAGCGGAGTTGGATGAAGTAATTGCGAGCCTGTTCGTAGTCTTTCTTTTCGTAGAGCAATTCCGCCAGGCGTGTACAAGTTTCTTCCATATAGGGGTTGCCGGGTGTTTCCATCAGGGTGGTGTAGAGTTCGATGGCTTCGTTGGGTTTATTCAGTCGGTAGTAACTGTCAGCAGCCTGATAGGTAGCCATTGTGCAGTACCTGCCTCCGCTGCAGAAGCGGCTGATATAGGTGGTCATACCTGCTGCGGCTTCCTTGTAATGTCCCAACATATACTGCAGGTCGGCTGTAACGTAGGTGAGCGAGTCTTCTTCAGCAGATGCACTCGCTTTCATCTTGCCTGTCTGTTTAGCGTAAGCGAGGTATTCGGATATATTGTTGGTTTCTACATAGATTTGCTCCAATCCGTCCATAGCGGAATAGGCTTCTTCGCTGCCTGTGTACTGCTCGATGGTGGATTTGAATCCTGCTATGGCTTCTTCGTAGTTTTTGGCATCGCGATAAACCATAGCGCGTTCGAGCGAGGCTTTGCGTGCGTAACTACTGTTCGGGTAGTTGGTAATCAGGCGTGTGTAGGCATCAATGGCTTTTGTTTCATCGCCGTTTTGCAGGTTGGCACGTGCTATCTCGTAGAGGGCATCATCGGCGTAGTCTGACTTCGGGTAGGCGGCTACCAGTTGCTCCATTGTGGCAGACTTGTCGGCATATTGGCGCAGCAAGCCTTGTGCGTAACCGATTTGGAAGGTGGCGTAGTCAGCCCCCGTACCTTTCTGATCGACAACCACTTGGTAGGCGGCGATTGCGTCTTTGAATCCACGGTGGTTGAAGCAGCAGTCGCCGATGCGGTTCATAGCGTCGGCGTAGGTGTTTTGCTTCTTGTCCGCCGTCTTAACGTATCTGCGGAAAGCAACTTCGGCTTCGGAGTATTGCTTGAGGCTGAAGAGTGCGTAGCCCATCAGGTAGTCCACGTTAGCGAGGTTGCCGGAGTTGTTACCGGGCGTAGTGCGGAATGTACGGAGATCGTTGTAACAGTCTTCGTATTGGTGGAGGCGGTAGCGGGCTTCAGCGCGGTAGTAGTATGCGTCTATCTTGTAGGACGACCAAGTCTGTTCGTTTTGAATAACTTCAGTCATCCATTTTTCGGTATCCTGCATCTTACCCTGCAAGAAAGCGTCCACGCCTATTTGGTAGCGCAGGTACTGCTTGATTTGCTGCGTTTTTGTTGTTTGTTTAGGTATAGCATTGATAGCATCCAAAGCAGCGCGGTAGTTCTTGGTGTTCATATAGACATCCGCCAAGAGCTGATAGACTTCGGTGGCGTGTTCCGTTTTCGGGTACTCGTTGAGGAAGTTATTGAACGCCGTTACGCTCTCGCCCAAAGCGGTGTTGCTCTGATAGGTGGTGAGAGCGTAATTGTACATAGCCTCTTCGCGTGTCTTGTCGTTGATGCGGAAGTTCATAGCAGCCGAGTAGGCTAACTTGGCACTTTCAGACTGGTTGGTTTTGATGTAGGCGTGTCCGAGGTGGAGGCAGGTATTTTCCGAGATGGAATCTTTCTCCTGTTTGACCTGCTTGAGGGAGCGGATAGCGTCTTCGTAACGTCCTTGTTTGTAGTAGGCTATACCCATCAGATAGAGGTCGTTGCGCATCAGTTTCTTTTTCTTCTTGCCGAGTATTTTGGCGTATCTTTCCAAGTGTTCAGCCGCTTTTCCGTACTGTCCTTTGTTGTAGTACATTTCGCCCACGATGCGGTATATTTCGGCATTGTTGGCGTTTTCCGGGTCGTTTTCCAGGAGGTATTTGGCACGCTCCCAAACCTCATCATACTTGCCTTGCGTGTAGTAAATTTGCACGATATAATAGGGTACGATCGAACCGTATTGTTCCGTTTTCTCCAAGGCGAGGAAATCGGGCAAAGCTGCGTTGTACTGTCCGTTCTTATAGAGGCAGTAGGCATAGTAGTATTTGCCTTGCAGCGTATAGGGGTTATTACTCTCTTTGAGTACCTTAAAGCAGGAGATGGCAGCATCTGCTTCACCGCTTTGCATAAAGGCGTAGCCGCGATAGAAGAAGAACATCGGCTGGTCGTAACGACCTAATTGTTTCCAATCGACATTACGGAAATTGCGCAGGGCTTGTTTATACTGTTTTTTTTCGGTCTGTACAACACCCAACATCATCTGTACATCAGAGTAGTAGGTGGTGTAGGGGTAAGCAGCAAGGTACTTGTCCAAGTCTGCTTTCAGTTCGTTGTCGCGTGCGGGGAACCGGTTGCGGAGGGCGAAGAACTCGTCTTCCATCGGTCCGCCTAACACGCTGACGGTACTCAAAAGGCAAAGTATGAAAAGGCTGATACGTATTTTCATCGTCTGTTCATTTTTTTAGAATGTATAGCTCGCTGACGACGCTTGTTGACGGTTTGAATGACCGCAAAGAGAACAATCGCCAAAACGATAATTACGATAATGATGACCATTGTGCTGCTCAGGTTGTCGCCTTTGACGCGGTTCCACATAGCGAGCATGGCTTCCGTCTGGTCACCGCAGTCATGCATGAGTGCGCAGCGTTCGATGACAGCTCGGTCAGCATAGAGAACGGGGTTGGCGTGAACGGCAACGGCACTGTCGCCGAAGTAGTAACTCAAATCCACAGTTTCTTCGTAGGTCTCTTCATCATTTGCCCATTCAAGCACTTCGGGTGAGGCGATGACGCTTACGTAGCCGATTTCTTCCATATTCAGGATGGCGTTTTCGGGCATACACATATAGTTGATGAAGTAACTGGCAGCCTTGGTATTCTTGGCATACTTGGGGATTACCCAGCCGTCGAACCAGACATTGGAGCCTTCTTCGGGGACAAGGTAATTGAGCGTCACACCCACTTCGGCGGCTTCGTCAATAGCCCATTGGGCATCGCCGGACCACGAGAGGTTCATCCACGTTTTGCCTTTGGTCATCTCTTCTTTTCCGAAGTCCACTTCCCAGCCGGCGATATTCTCTTTCATATCGGTGAGGAATTTCTCCACGCGTGCGATACGTTCTTCGGTCACGTTGCCTACCAAGTCTTCGCGCGTTACTTCGCCGCGTGCTATCTCATCGCGATAGACGTAGAGAACGACTACGGAATAGACATCGCGGAAAGCGTCTTTCATAAACACTCTGCCAGCGAATTTAGGATTGAGCAATCCGCCCAAGGAGCGGATGTCATCGGCGTTCACGTAGGTGGGGTTATAGAGGATACCTGTAGTGCCGCCCATATAGCCTACTGCATAGTCCGAGACATTGATGTCGGAGCCTTTGGGAGCCATCTGCTGGAAGATGTTCTGCGCAAAGGGTGAGACTAATTGTGTGTAGTCGGGCAGGTCGCCGTAGTTCTTGTCAATCTTGAGCAGCAGGTTGTTGCGAAGCATACGCTCTAT
The DNA here is from genome assembly GCA_017471175.1 of Paludibacteraceae bacterium. Lineage (GTDB taxonomy): Bacteria > Bacteroidota > Bacteroidia > Bacteroidales > Paludibacteraceae > Colicola. Next base: position 43,383 of record JAFUVS010000004.1, read on the forward strand.
GATATATTCCGACGGGCAAACCACGTCGTAATCCTCTTTACCTATCTCAATCTCCGTGAGCATTGACTCGTTGATGTCAAACGTCTGGTAGATGACCTGTACTTCTTCGCCGGTCTGTTCGCGATACCAAGCGGGGAACTTATCCAAAACGTTTGTCATATCGATATAGTCCGCCCAGTTGTAGATCTTGAGCGTATGCTCACGATCAGCGGCTACCGAGGTTAAGGCAAACAGGATTGCAAGAAGGATAGAAGATACTTTTTTCATTTCTTTTACGTTTTTAGTTTTGGGTTAGTTATTTTTGTTTCTTTGTCTATATGCTCTTACATTACTGATAACAAGCAGTATAAGGATGGTCAGGAAGATGAGCGAGAAGAGGGGGCGCAATTCGGGAGTGAGTCCTCCTTTTCGTGCATCGGCATAGATGAAGGTAGAGAGTGTTTCGATGCCTCCGCTTCCTTTGGTGAAGAAAGTAACGCCGAAGTCGTCAATGGAGAGGGTTAGCGAGAGGATAAATCCGCTCATCATACCGGGACGAAGTTCGGGCAGAAGTACTTTTCGCAGAGCCTGCATCGGGGTAGCACCGAGATCCAGGGCGGCTTCGTAGATATTAGGATTCATTTTCTGCAGTCGCGGCATAACGCTCAAGACCACGTAGGGCGTACAGAAGACGACGTGCGCTATGATGACGGTACCCAATCCTCGTGTCAGTCCGATAGAGGCAAAGAGCAGGAAGAGACTGATACCGGTGAGTATATCGGGGTTGATCATCGGTATGGAGTTCATAACGGACACGACTCGGCGTGCTTTCTGCCGCATATGGAAGATGCCGATGGCAGCGAGTGTACCGAGCAGTGTGGACAGCACGGCAGCGCAAACTGCCACCAAGCCGGTGTAGAACATAGCGCGATAGAGGTTGGGATCGACCCGCACTTGGGCATCATAGTCGTAGCCGGTGAGCAGGTTCTCATATAGACCGAAGGTAAAGCCTGTCCAGTTGCCGAAGACCTTGCTCTTGGTGAACGAGAAGATGATAATGAGCAGGATAGGTGCATACAACACTATGAGCAGCAACCACAGATAGACCTGTCCGGCAATTCGGGACCAAAGACCGCGCTTCTCGATGGTAGATATATTGGCTTTGCTCATACCAGACCTCCTTTCTGACTGCCCGTCTCGGACTCACTCTGCCCGAAGAAAGATGTGGCACCAATAATAACCAGCATAATGAGGGATAGTGCTGCGCCGTAGTTCCACATAAGGATACCTCCCTCGCCGAAGCTGCGCTGGATGAGCGAGCCGAAGAGGGTTATCTTATTGTGGGTAAGCAGTTCGGAGATGGCGAACGTGCTGACGGTGGGCATAAACACCATCACAATACCCGAATAGATACCCGGCATCGAGAGCGGCAGGACGACTTTCAAGAAAGTCTGCGTGCTGGTAGCTCCGAGGTCTTTGGCGGCTTCGAGGAGGCTGACATCCATTTTCTGCAGCGTATTGTAGATGGGGTAAATCATAAAGGGCAAGAAGTCGTAGGACAAGCCGAAGAGCAATGCGCCTTCACCCAATGGAAGGTTGAACATGTGGAACAGTTCGACGGTGGCGATGGTGCGTAGCAGGAAATTGATCCACATCGGCAGGATAAAGAGCAGTGCCATCACGGCGGGCGTGCGGAAGGAACGCATCGCCATCACGTAGGCGGCAGGATAGCCTAACAGCAAGCAGATAATAGTGGTAATCAGAGCAATGGCGATGGAGTAGATAAAGGTATTGACCGCCTCGCTCTTACTGAAGAACTGCGCGAAGTTGCGCAAGGTGAAATGTCCTTCCAAGTCCGTGAAGGCATAGATACCAATCAGCACCAAAGGCAGGATGACTAGCAATATCAGGAAAATGATATAGGGCCAAGCCCAATTCTTTCTTTTCTGAAAAATCTTCATGGCTGCCTATTCTGCTTTATCTAATAAGATACTCTCCTTGGGGATGACGATACCAACGCGGTCGCCATCGTCCCAGATGTCGTTGGTATAGACATACATATCGTAGCCCTCATCGGTGCGGATGGTGAGGTTATAGTGGTTGCCCTTGTAGAGGATGAAATGCACTTCGCCCGACAGGATACCTTCGCTTTCGTGGTCTTGCAGGTCAATGTTGCGGAAGGGGACTCGTACCCGCACTTTATCACCGGCTTTGAAGGGGGCAATCTGTCCGTCGCTTACGTCCCAGTCGGCTTCGAGGAAACGCACCTTGCCGTTCTTTGTGATTTCGCCGTCGAAGTAGTTGTAGATGTAATGCTCTTTCTTCATTATTTGTATGTCTTCGGGCTTGACCAACATACCCACTTCCGTGCCGGGCAGGAACTCGTGATAGTCCTGTACCATAAACTCATATCCGTTAGCCGTTTTGACGGTCATCTCGTAGTGAACACCCTTGAAGATGCAGCTATCCACCACGCCGTACCACTTGGTGAAATTGCCTTTAGGTACACGATCGTCCGGGTCCACGTCTTCGGGTTGCACGATACCATCGCCCTTGCGCCAGATGTAGATGTCTTCGGGGCGGATAACCACATCCACGGCCGTGTTCTCGCCGAAGCCTTCGTCGATGCAGTCGAACTCCTTGTCGCAGAATAGCACGCGCCGGTCGCGAATCATTGTGCCGCTCAAGATATTGCTTTCGCCGATGAAGTCAGCCACGAAGCAGTTCTGCGGTTCGTTGTAGATGTCTGTAGGCGTTCCTATTTGCTGAATCTTACCTTCTCGCATAACTACGATACGGTCGCTCAAGGTAAGAGCCTCTTCCTGGTCGTGGGTGACGTAGATGAAAGTGATGCCGAGTTTCTTATGCATCTCTTTGAGTTCGAGTTGCATATCTTTTCGCATCTTGAGGTCGAGTGCGGCGAGCGGTTCGTCAAGAAGAAGCACTTCGGGTTCGTTGATGATAGCCCGGGCTATCGCCACGCGCTGTTGTTGTCCGCCGGAGAGGGAGTCCACATCGCGGAACTCGTAGTCGGACATCGCCACCATCTTGAGTGCACGCTTGACGCGGCGCTCCACTTCGCTTTTCTCTACCCCTTTGAGTTTCAAGCCGAAAGCCACGTTTTCATAAACGTTCAGATGGGGGAATAAAGCGTACTTTTGGAAAACGGTATTGACGGGTCTAAGGTGCGGCGGCATTTGCGTTACATCCTCGCCGTTGAGCAGAATATCGCCCGAACTGGCTACCTGGAAACCCGCTATACATCGCAGCAGCGTTGTCTTGCCGCAACCTGACGGACCTAAAATGGTTACAAACTCTCCCTTTCGTACATTCAGACTGACGTCACGAAGGGCATACTGACCGTCTTCAAACTGCTTGGAGACGTGATTCACTTCAATAATGTAATCCGATTTCATCTCTCATATAGAGCGCAGCACAATTTAGTCTGCATCAAATTGACATTACGCAGGGTAACCTGCCATTGAGGGTTTGTAGAATGTATGTTGGTGATTCGGGCGGGATTCGAACCCGCGACCCACAGCTTAGAAGGCTGTTGCTCTATCCAACTGAGCTACCGAACCATGCTTAATTAGACATTAAACGGGCGGCAAAGGTACTACTTTTCATCGGATTGCAAAAAAAATCTGCAAAAAAATTTGTAATACAGCAAAAAAGCCGTATTTTTGCGGGCTTTTTTCGTAAAAAGAAGTACTATGCGTCAATTAAAGATTACTAAATCCATAACGAATCGCGAGTCCGCTTCGTTGGACAAATACCTTCAGGAAATCGGTCGTGAGGATTTGATTTCGGTAGAAGATGAAGTGGAATTGGCGGGACGTATTCGTCAAGGCGACCGTGCCGCATTAGAGAAACTGACTAAAGCCAATCTACGTTTCGTAGTGTCGGTGGCTAAACAGTATCAAAATCAAGGTCTTAGTCTTCCCGATCTTATCAATGAAGGCAACTTGGGATTGATCAAAGCTGCGGAAAAGTTTGACGAGACGCGCGGTTTTAAGTTTATTTCCTACGCTGTATGGTGGATTCGTCAGAGTATTCTGCAAGCACTTGCCGAGCAGGCGCGTATCGTTCGTTTGCCGCTCAATCAGGTAGGCTCAATCAACAAGATTAACAAGACCTTGCAGCACTTTGAGCAAGAGCATGAGCGTCGTCCGTCCGTGGAAGAATTGGCAGAAATCTTGGATATGCCTATTGAGAAGATTGCCGAAACGATGAAGATGTCGGGTCGTCATATCAGTATGGACGCGCCTTTCGTAGAAGGGGAGGACAACAGCCTGATTGATGTGATGCCCAACGAAGACAGTCCGAATGCCGACAGAGGGCTAATCAATGAGTCGCTGACTAAGGAGATAGACCGTGCATTAGCCACCCTCACGGAGCGTGAAGCGAAAATCTTGCGGCAGTTCTTCGGATTAGGCGTGCAGGAGAAAACATTGGAAGAGATTGGCGAGGAGTTGCATCTAACCCGTGAGCGTGTGCGTCAAATCAAAGAAAAAGCCATCAAGAAACTTAAGCAAAACTCACGAAGCCATATCCTCCGTACCTATTTAGGATAATGTCCGCCGATTATTCTCTTTAATCCAATCTTGCTTTTAGAGTAGCAAAAATAAAAAAGAGCCGCCTAATGCTTTAGCGGCTCTTTTTTCTCTGTCTTGTCACTTCGGGTCAGTGGCTCACATTTTTTCTTCTATCAGTTGCCTGACAGTAGGCATCCAAGCATTGTCATCGGTGGCTTGCAAGCATTGGAAGCCGAACGGACGTGCTGCGTCTAAATTGGCGGTAAGGTCATCAATATAAAGCGTCTGTTCGGGTACGATGCCGGTATGGTCAATCACGTATTGGTACGCCGCAGCGTCCGGCTTGGCGATATGCATCTCGTTGGAGAAGAAAATGCCGGAAGCGAGTTGTAGTTCAGGGCAATTCCGCTTCGTCCACTCCACGTGCGTTTCGTTGATATTGCTCAATATATAGAAAGGTATGTGCTGTTCGTTCAGTTGGCGCAGCAACAGGGCTTTGTCCTCGCGGAAGGGCAGGAGCATAGCGAGCCAAGCGTCCAAAACCTGTTCTTTTGTCGCGTCTTCGCGGCAGGCTTTAAGCGCGGTGGTAAGGAATTGGTCGGTAGTGATTTGCCCTACTTGGTATAGGTCAATCAAACGCGATGTATGTCCGCCTAACAGACCGTCAGCTGTCAATAGCGGTTTGGAAGATTCCGAGGATTGTTTGTTCAGCAGTTGCCCGAAAGCGTGCAAGGTGCGTTTAGGGTCAATATCTATAAGGACGTGTCCGAGATCGAAGAGGAGGTTCATAAAAGTTTAGAGTTGAGGGTTGAATGTTTAGTGTAATTGAGAGTTGAAAGAAGTCGGGAAGTTTAGAGTTTTGAGTTGGGGGTATATTCTTCGTCCCACGTGTTGTGGGTGATGCCCATCAGACGGAGCATACGTTGCCGACATTCGTTGAGTAGCCGTTGCACTTCCGTTCGGCGCGGTTGGGTTGTGTCGGGAAAGACAGGTTCACCTATTTCAACGGTAATCAGCGGTGTATCTTTCTTTCCGAAGAGTCGATAGATACCTGTTCGCGGGCGGAAATTGACAGCGCAAGGGAGGAGCGGCATATTATACTTGTACGCCATAGAGAAAGCCCCTTTAGAGAAGGGTCGGAGCGGTTTATAGAAATCCCATCGTGCGGCTTCGGGGAAGATATGGAAGCGGCTCTTGCGCTCGTGGAACGTGTCGAAGGCGGCATTGAACTTCTTCATAGCCTCGAAGTTATCTTCGGGTATAGGAATTCCGCCTACTACGTGGAGGAAATAACTGACACCGGTGGAAAAATTGGGAGCAAACATCGGTATGCGGGTGGTGTGTCTTGCGCCGGTGGCAATCAGTACGGCGGGGCAGTCCAAGAAATAGACGTGGTTGGAAAGGGTGATGAAGCCGTCTTTGAGTTGGTCTTTGTACTTGCGCAAGTTCTTTCTGCCGTGTACTCGCATTCCCATACATAGGTACAGGTAGGTACCGAGCGAGATATAAAGGATGAAGATGTATGACCAGAATATACGCCAACGGTTGTGGAACGAGTCGTCAAGATAGGGGTAGTTTTCGTCCACTTTTTCTTCATGGGTGCGGTGCATCGGTTTGAGCCGCGCGTGCGGGTCGTCTTGCGGGTAGGTCTTTCCTATTTCGGGTACGTAGGTGTTCGCTGTCACCTGCAAGGAGTCATAACGGATATTTGACATAATTAAATAGTTAATAATTAAAAGTTTATAGTTAATATTGTGTGGTTGCTTGCAATACTTTTTTCACGAGTTATAAATTCGTATTGTATGATAGTCAGAACAGATATCCCATTTTGACATAGAAATTGGTGTATTCCCGTGAGTCCTGACGCGAGAAAGCGGCTGCCCAATCCACAGAAAGAACGAAGTTCTCATTCATAGCGATTTTGAGTCCTATGCCTGCAGAGAGATGCGGGCGATAGACATCGCTGAGACTGAAAGAGAAGAATTCGTCTGCATTGTCAGAAGTATGGTCGCGCTCGTTGGCTTCGTTTATCCTCTTGCGCACGTTCTGTTCGTCCAATTGGTATGGTTGGGTTATGATACCCATATCGAAGAACGGATTGACACCGATATAGAAATGCTGCTTGAAAAGATCGAAATCGTATAATCGGAAGCGAAACTCAATATTCGTGTAAGCATATCCTTTGGCGAGGATACGATTGCGTAAGACTCCGCGAAGCGAGTTGCCGCCACCTAATCCTTCATAAAGGACGCGCTGTATGAAGAGCGTATTGAGATACGTATTGAGGTAGTACGGACTGCGCCCTAACAGGATGTTCTGCGTTCCGATGCGGTAGGCGAAGATGACTCGGTTGCGATAGACGGGCAGATAATGGCGAAAGGTGAAATTGAATCGCAGGTGGTTGTAGCCTGCTGCGGCTTGGTTGCCAAAAGCTGCCGAATTGAATGCTGCCGAATAGGTAAAGAAGGCATCTGTATAGATTCCTTCCGTGGGGCAAGCCTGTTGGTCGCGCGAGTCATATACAGCCCCGAAACGAACGTATGGATGCCAGCCGCCGTTGGTTTCTTCCGTATCAATCAATCCCCAACGGACGTATTTATCGTAAAGACATTCAATATCCGGGTTAAGATACCGTGTGCTGTCAGTCAGAATGGTAGCGTTCAGCCGCGCAAAGTCACAACGACCTGTCAAATAACCTAATACACCGATACCGAGGTTCACTTTCCAGTGGGGCGATAGGTCGCGGTCAATGTCGGCACAAAGACGGAAGAAATCTCGGCGGTACTTATAGAACGCGCGCGATACGTATTGAATGGTATCCATATTCTTCGGATTCTTGCTCCAGTGATGCCATTCATATTGGTACTTGCTCTGATAGCCGTTGAAGCCGTAGAAGTCGCACATCGCGTCAGGCAGGTAAGTGGCATCAATAGACAGATGATGATTGGGTATGAGGTGGCGCGTGTCATAGTTGAAGCGAAGCGTACCATAGTGTTTGGTAGAATAAGCCGCCTCGAAGAAGAACATCTGCCTGTAGTCAGGATAATACGAGCCGTCGCCGTAGTCATATATATTGGTCAGTATTCCCCCCTGAAAGCCGAGGTCGGCATCGTAGGAAACATCCGGCAGGATACCGAAGTTCCAACCGCGTTTTATTTTTTTGGATTTGGAATTATCAAGTTGTGTAGTGATTGTATCGCTGTCAGACATCAAAATAGAACCTTGTGGGTTCAAACCGAACGCCGCAAAAGCCGATACATACATAAATAGCAGTATGAGAATATTATACCGCATGCAGGAGAAGAGCCACGCCAAAACCGATATACGTCCCGACGGCATACCCGATTAGACCGATAACGATGCCGGATATAAGCACTTTCTTATTGCCCATCGCCCCCATCATTGGCGGTACAAAGGGCGGCGAACAAAGCAACGCAATAAGACTGATTGAATACAAGTCACCACTAACCCTAAAAATACGACATAGGATCAAGTGGATAATCGAGGCCCCGAAGATGACCATAAAAACGAGCAATCCGATAAAGAACGTATTGCCTTGTACCGCGCGATAGTCAAACATAGAAGCGAGCATCACGCTGAACAGGAGTATGAAGAACATACCCAGTTCAAAGGTCTTGGGCAAATTGCGTATGCGGTCAGAGAAACTGGCGAGAATAGAAAGGGTGGTAACCGTAAGAATAATGACCATTTCGTTGAGAACAGGTCTGTTAGGATCTTCAGCATCGGGAGCAATCCAACCTATTTTCCATAGTATATATGAAAGCAGGCAACCGATAAAGAGGAAGGCGATGCTAAGCAGCAGACCGAGGAACATACCGGGGAAATTAGCGCGCGAGGTCATACCGTGGTAGTTCTCCACATCGGTAACAGGCGGCTCCATTTGTCGCATACTATGCCGAAAAGCAGGTGTCGTTTCATCAATAAAGGGCAGAATCTTACGAAATAGTTTATACCCTCCCCCAAGCAAGAAGAAATAAAGAATGACGGTGATGAGCATATCAAAAGCTAATACCATTGCCATAACGCTTTTATTGACACCGAGGGAAGCACCGAGGGCATTGAAATTGAGTGTCCCGCCAGTGTACATTCCTGTGAGCATGGCGCAAATCTTGCCAAGTTGAAGCACATCGCTATTCAGCGTCTTGGTTTCCGGCATATTAGCCGCCGCTATATAGTAACTGATAAGTACGGCACTAACCACTGCTACCAGTCCTGAAAGCAGAGCTATGATGGTTTTGGGCAAAGCCCGTGTCCAAAGGCGAAAATCGCAGTTGAAAAGAAGAAGCGGTATGGCTACCACTACGGAAAAGGACATAAGCCCGTTCTGGCACGAGGAGAGATACATCTCCTCCATACTATCTATAGGGAAATGAGTCAGTCCCGTTACAGCAATTAAAAGCCCCATTGCATAGGCGGCAATAACAGTACCAAGACGTTGCATCCAACGCTTGCGCTTAAATATCGCTATTATCCCGAGGGGAATAACGATATAAAGCGCAAGAATCAGTGCAATCCGCCAGATGCGGGGATTAGATATCAAATCTTGGGGAATCAAGCGTTGACCGTAGCCATGTGAGCAATGAGGTTGAGTACTTTGTTGGAGTAGCCAATCTCGTTATCGTACCAAGAAACGACCTTAACGAACGTGTCGGTCAGCGCAATACCTGCTTTGGCATCGAAGATGGATGTGAGCGGGCAGCCGAGGAAGTCAGACGAAACAACGTCCTCTTCGGTGTAGCCGAGAATACCTTTGAGTTCACCTTCGGAGGCTTTCTTCATAGCGGCGCAGATGTCAGCGTATTTAGCAGGCTTCTTCAGATTAACGGTCAAGTCCACTACGCTTACGTCCAAAGTCGGCACGCGGAAAGACATACCCGTCAGTTTGCCGTTCAATTCGGGAATCACTTTGCCTACAGCCTTGGCGGCACCCGTAGAAGAGGGGATGATGTTGCCGGCTGCTGCACGTCCGCCGCGCCAGTCTTTCAGGCTCGGACCGTCCACGGTCTTCTGCGTAGCGGTGGTGGAGTGAACGGTGGTCATCAGACCATCGGCAATGCCCCAGTTGTCGTTGAGCACCTTAGCGATAGGAGCCAAGCAGTTGGTGGTGCAAGAAGCGTTGCTGACGAACTGTGTACCCTTCACGTAAGTTTTTTCGTTTACGCCGCATACGAACATAGGCGTGTCGTCCTTCGAGGGAGCAGACATAACGACGTACTTCGCACCGGCTTGGATGTGAGCCTGTGCTTTCTCTTTGGTCAGGAACAGACCGGTAGATTCCACTACATATTCTGCACCTACTTCGTTCCATTTAAGGTCAGCGGGGTTCTTCTCGGCAGTTACGCGGATGCATTTGCCGTTAACGATGAGTTTGCCGCCATTGGCTTTACCGTCAGCATCGATGAAGTCTTCGGCTTCGATAGTGCCGTTGAACATACCGTGCATCGTGTCGTATTTGAGCATATAAGCCAAATACGTGGCAGGGCAAAGGTCATTGATACCTACGATTTCAATGTCGTTACGAGTTTGTGCGGCGCGGAAAACAAAGCGCCCGATACGGCCAAAGCCGTTAATACCTACTTTTGTCATAGTATTGTTTTTAATTTGTTAGTTGTTCTTTATGTTTTGAATGTGTTATTTTTCTCCAAAACGCGGCAAAGGTACGGCGAAAAGCGATTATAAACAATTTTTTTCATTTTTTTTGGCATTTTACGCTTTCTTTTGCATAGATGCGATACTTTTCGTACCTTTGCGCGCTTTTGCGAAAAAATAAAATACAATGAAAAGAAGAACGATTGGGAAGATTGCTTTCGCGGCATTTCTGCTTTTAGTACTGAATGTGCAGTTGTACGCAGTGGTTGCCAAACCCGGCACAGGTCTGTGCGGTGATGAATACAAACACTATAGGAAAGACGCAAACGGACAAGTCTTTGCGCCCTGTCGGCAGCAAAATCCGCTCCGCCGTATGCCCCAAATAGAGTCCACGTTCCCTACGCAAGGCGATGTAAGAAGTCTGGTTATTCTCGTCAATTATTCGGATGTCCGATTCTCTGTACCTAATCCCCGTGAGGCTTTTTCGGCGATGCTCAATCAGACCGGATATAGCGACAATGGCGGAACAGGTAGTGCAAGGGACTATTTTCTTGCCTCATCCAACAGCCTTTTCCGACCTACGTTTGACGTCTATGGACCGGTGACATTGCCTAACAAGCGGGCTTATTATGGTGGAACAGACGGCGATGCGGTCAGAATGGTGATAGATGCTTGTGACCTGCTCGAAGACGAAATCGACTGGACACTTTACGATGAGAACGGCGATGGGCAGATAGACAACATATTTGTCTATTTTGCCGGTCATAACGAGGCGGAGGGCGGTCCGGAAGAGGCTATCTGGCCGCATCGGTACTATGTCTTTACCGATAACGGCGGGCAAACAATCCGCTACTATTATAAGGGAAAAGACGGTAAGAACTACTGGCTGTGGGACTATGCCTGTACCTCTGAATTGAGCGGCGAATATGGAACGAATATGTGCGGTATCGGCACTTTCTGCCACGAGTTCAGTCACGTACTCGGATTAGACGACCATTACGATACAGCCAATAGCGACAACTACACCGTCGGTGCTTGGGATATAATGTGCTACGGCAACTACAATAATGAAGGGCGCACGCCGCCGTCCTATACAGCTTTCGAGCGTTTTATGCTCGGTTGGCTCACTCCCGAACAATTGCTCGATCCGCAAGATTGTACACTTGACCCTATAGAGACATCTTATAAGGCTTATTTGATTGCTTCTAAAAAGCATAACCTTACTGCCGCTAATCCGAATCCGATAGAGTACTGGCTCGTAGAAAACAGACAGCGGGTCGGTTGGGACGCACCCGATGGTTGTCTTGCCGGTACGGGGTTGCTCATATCGCATATCTATTGGAACAAAAAGCGGTGGGACAACAACACACCGAACAACGCCAAGCCGTTCGTCTTTGACATCTGCGAGGCGTGGTATCAGAATCCGTCTATGACCACCGGTTCGGACACCTATCCCGGTCAATACAATGTAACCCAATTTGTTCCCGCTGCAGTAAACGGAGAAGTGTTGAGTGGGCATACATTATCCAATATCCGTGTTTTTAACGGTACAACGGTTGCTTTCCATCACGGCGAAAACACCGGATCGGGGCTATTCTTCACCCCTGAAACCCCTCCTACTATACAGAGTACGTTGTTGAATGGCAGGCGTTACGATACGGGGATGGATGTCCTCCGATTTGAGGGAAAAGGGGTTCAAGACTCGGTGGTAAATATATCCGTTAATGTCGGCCTGTTTGAGATTAGTTTGGACAGCGTCAATTGGTCAGCCTCTCTTGCCTTGCGCGTGGCTGCAGACAGTACGTGTCAGGCAACGGTCTATGTCCGTTATAAACCTGCTACTATATGCACTTCTACGGCAGCCTTGCTTTATGCGCAAACTGCCAATAGACAGCAGTTCACGCAAGTTACCGTAACGGGCGAAAGTCGGCGAGCCGTTGTCATTGAGCCTGTTCAAGCCCTTGAAGCGGATAGTATAACACCTTATGCGTTTACTGCACAATGGGAAGCACAAGAAGATGCCGAAGAGTATTTGTTGACGGTTTATAGTGTCAAACAAGAAAAACTGACCCGCAACTTCCGACCCAATTTGCGTATGTCTAAGACGGGGACAACTTACAATACCGACCATTCGCTATTGCCTCTTACGGACTTAAGTGTGGCAGTCACGCAGACATATAGTTCAGACAAGAATGATTATAGAGGTTGTGTATTGATAGATGCATTGACAGGTGACCAACAGTGGAAACGTGTGGACAGCATAGCCGTGCGCTCGCTCAGCGGCACGGTGCAACGTGACTATACATTCTCCCTTGAGCAAGACTATCATCGATTCCGCCTTACCTATCGTACCTTGAGCGGAAGCCATAGTGTAACCCTTTCTTCACTTTCATATACGCTCTCGGCGCAACCCGTTTACGTGTTTGCAGATACGGCTGTAGTTATTTCTGCTCCTGCTACCGAATATGTAGTCAATAACTTGCAGGCAGGTACGGAGTATTACTATGTAGTGCGTGCAGCGGAAGAGAAAGGTTGTGAACGACACGTTACTGATCCGGGGAACAGCGTACAGGTACGCACCGTTCATGCACCCGCTAAAAAAGGTCAGTTTATAGTCAGCAATCAGAATAATGTGCTAACAGCCTACCTTACCGAGCAAGCGAAAGCGAACAGCGAATTGAGGGTATTCGACACCGCTGGAACACTGCTCTATGTCTATCCGCTTGAGGAAGGAGGAAGTACGTTTGTACTACCTACAGACGGTCTGGTTCGCGGACAAATGTATCTGGTCAAGTATAGTGAACAGAACAAGATTTCCCGCAAAGGGCTTTGGGCTAAATTTATCTACTAAAATTAACGTTTCGCTATTATGTATCCGAAACAAATCATAGATGCCTTGCGCCACGTACGTTACCCCGGTACGGGCAAAGACCTGATAGAAAGCGGTATGCTTGAAGACGATGTACGAATCAGCGGATTTGATGTTCACTTTTCGCTCATCTTCGACAAGGATACCGACCCGTTCCTTAAGTCGGTCATACGAGCCGCTGAAGTTGCCGTACAGACGTATGTGGACTCGAATGCCACCGTGCATATCCATCCCAAATTCCGGCAAGTGCAGCATACGGAAGACCCAACGGAACGCTCTCTGCAAGCCAAACATATCATAGCCGTCCATTCCGGCAAGGGCGGAGTAGGGAAGTCCACCGTGGCGGCTAATCTGGCTATCGCTTTGGCGCAAAGAGGGCTGAGAGTGGGTATTTTAGATGCCGATATTCACGGACCGAGCCTGCCCAAGATGTTTCATACGGAGGACTGTCGTCCCTATGCAGTGGAAGAGAATGGTCGCTCTCTCATTCAACCCATTGAGCAATACGGAATTAGAATGCTCAGTATCGGTTTTTTCGTAGATGCAGACCAAGGTTTGATTTGGCGAGGAGGAATGGCAAGTAATGCCATTAAGCAACTCATTAACGATGCCGCGTGGGGCGAGTTAGACTATTTTCTTATCGATCTCCCTCCCGGCACGGCGGATGTACACTTGACATTGCTTCAGACACTGCCGCTGACAGGGGCTATTGTGGTAACAACTCCGCAGCCCGTTGCGCTGACCGATGCACGAAAGGGTATCTCGATGTTCCGTAACGAAAAGGTAAACGTTCCGATTCTCGGTATTATCGAAAATATGGCGTGGTTCACGCCCGCCGAGTTGCCGCAGAACAAATACTATATCTTCGGCAAGGATGGCGGCAAGGACCTTGCAGCCGAACTTTCCGTTCCATTGCTCGGGCAGATACCATTGGTTCAGTCTATCCGCGAGAGCGGCGATAACGGCGCGCCCATCGTGTTGCAGAAGGGACATCCGGCAGCCGTTTATTTTGACAATATAGCCGCTCGTATAGAAGAAACCCAATGACACGTTCCGCTTCCCTCAAAGCCACCGAATTGGGTACACAGCCCATCCGAATCCTGCTTTTTAAGTATGCTTTGCCCGCCATCATCGCGATGACGGCAAGTTCGCTGTACAACATAGTGGATAGCATATTTATCGGACACGGATGCGGACCGTTGGCTCTCTCCGGACTGACTGTTGCTAAGCCGATGATGGACATCTGTGCCGCTTTCGGAAGCTTTGTCGGTGTAGGAGCATCCACGTTGGTTGCTATTTTCCTCGGTGAAAAAAACTATGAGCACGCGGGAAGGACGTTGGGAAACGTCATTGTTCTCAATATTATTTTGAGTGCCGTTGTGATGGTAGTCGGGTTAGTGTGGCTTGAACCGATTTTGCGTGCGTTCGGCGGCGGCGCGGACACGTTGCCCTATGCGCGCGACTATATGGAAATCATCCTTTACGGCAATGTGGTTACGCATATCTATTTCGGGTTGAACAATATGTTGCGCTCTATGGGGCATCCTAAAACCAGTATGGCTGCCACCATCGTTGCTGTCAGTGTCAATATATTGTTGGATCCGATTTTTATTTTTGTACTGGATATGGGCGTTCGCGGTGCTGCTTTGGCAACCGTCATATCACAAATAATAGCCGTCATTTGGCAATTCATCATCTTTTGCAATCCGCACGAGTTGATTCATTTCAAAAAAGGTATATGGCGGCTTGACCGGCAGATAACGCTTCGCTCGTTTGCTATAGGTACATCTCCATTCCTTATGAACATTGCGCATTGTCTTGTAGTGGTAATCATCAATCGCCAGTTGGTGCGCTTCGGAGGCGATATGGCGTTGGCTGCCTACGGAATTATCAACCGCTTCACGTTCGTTTTTGCGATGATAGTGATGGGACTCAATCAAGGTATGCAACCCATAGTGGGTTACAATTACGGGGCAAAGCAGTACCCGCGTATGCTTCGTGCATTCGAGTTGACCGCTTTCTGCGCCTCTGTTGTAATGGGGATTGTCTTTATTCTCGGCGAATGTACACCCGTGTGGATGACACGTATTTTTACTCACGATGCGGGGTTGATTGACGCTACTCTTATCCCGATGCGAATCCTTTGTTGCTCGATGTGGTTAGTGGGATTCCAGATGGTGACGGGTAATTTCTTTACCTCCATCGGGATGGCAGGGAAAGCCATCTTTTTGAGTCTCACCCGACAGGTCATTTACCTCATTCCGTTGTCGCTGTTGTTGCCGGTTGTTTTTTCCGACCCGCTGTCCGGAGTGTGGTGGAGTTTGCCTGTAAGCGATGCGCTTTCCGCGCTCACCGCTGCTGTCATCCTGTGGCGGACGATGCCACAGTTCAAACTTGCGAAACCCCAATCAACAGACTGATTAAGCATATTTATTCACATAAGATATGAACGAATTTTTAGAAATAGAAGAAGAGGTGCTGAAAATGCTCAAAACCGTCTTCGACCCCGAAATACCCGTCAATGTATATGACCTTGGACTAATCTACAAGGTAGATATACAGGGTGATACGTGTAATATCGAAATGACGCTGACTGCTCCGGGATGTCCGGCTGCCGATTTTCTCGTGGAGGATATTCGTCAGAAAGTAGGAACGGTAAAGGGTATTAACACCGTGAATGTAGAGATTGTTTTTGAGCCGGAGTGGACGCAAGACCGAATGTCGGAAGAAGCTAAACTTGAATTAGGATTTCTCTAATAAAACGATCCTATGATTTACTTTTTAAGCGATGCACACCTCGGTTCGCGCGTCATTTCCGACCCCGAAGCACACCAACGGCGATTAGTCCGTCTCTTGGAGCAGATGGCAAAGGATGCCGAAGAGATTTTTCTGCTTGGCGATATGTTCGACTTTTGGTACGAATATATATTCGAGAGACATCAGTGGACCGACCAACAGGGTAATTGGCATCTTCCAAGCGGAAAACAGCAGTATCTTCCCTTTGTACGTACACTCCGGCGACTGACCGACCAGGGAATAAAGGTTCATTATTTCATCGGCAATCACGATATTTGGACATTTGGTGATTTGGAACGCAATACGGGAGTGATGGTTCATCGTCAACCGCAATCGTTTGAGAGGCAGGGAAAACAACTTTTCCTTGCACACGGTGACGGATTGGTGCCACAAGACTTTATGAGTCGCCTGCCGAAGGATATACAGAAGCGTATCAAGCGCTTTATGCACCTGCGTGCGTTCTTCCATCACCCGTTGCCGCAGTTCCTTTTCCGCCTGCTTCCACCCGCTTGGGGAGATGCTTTCGGCTACGAATGGGCAAGACGAAGTCGACTGAAAGAACTGCGACATCCGTTCCCCTACAAAGGGGATGACAAAGAGGAGTTAGTGCTATGGGCAAACGAACACAGGCAGTACGACTTCTGTGTGTTCGGACATCGGCACGTGGTGCTGAATTTATGCCGTGTGGGTCTGCCTGATGTCATCATACTCGGTGACTTCTTTCAGCAGTTCACCTATGCACAAATGAAAGACGGACAAATAGAAATAAAGAAACTAACCGAATAAATCACACCAAACAATGCATACGCGACAAGAACAACTGCAAGCCTTTGACCGCTTGCTTACCGTAATGAATGACCTTCGGGAGAAATGCCCGTGGGATCGAAAGCAAACTTTTGAAAGCCTGCGCCAAAATACCATAGAGGAAGCTAATGAACTGAGCGCGGCTATCATAAAGCAGGATATGACCGAAATAAGCAAGGAACTGGGCGATGTATTGCTGCATATTATCTTCTATGCCAAAATAGCCTCGGAAACAGAACAATTTGATATAGCGGATGTGTGCAATCGCCTCTGCGACAAACTTATTTTCCGCCATCCGCACGTCTATGGACAAGAAGCCGCTTCCAATGCCGAAGAAGTGTCTAAACTATGGGAACAGGTCAAACTCAAAGAGAAGGACGGCAATCATACCGTTTTAGGCGGAATACCCGACTCCCTGCCCGCTCTCGTCAAAGCCTATCGTATTCAGGACAAAGCTTCCAACGTCGGGTTTGACTGGGAACAGAAAGAAGACGTGTGGGACAAAGTAAAGGAGGAAATACACGAGTTTGAGACAGAAACAAGAGCTGCTGTTCCGCAAGGCGAAGACCCTACACCCGAACAGAAACAACGTATGGAAGGCGAATTGGGCGACCTGCTCTTCGCACTCATCAACGTGGCACGACTATATCACCTCAAACCCGATAATGCCCTCGAACGAACCAACCAAAAATTCATTTGCCGCTTCAACTATATTGAGCAGCAGGCAAAAGAAAAAGGCAAATCTCTTAATGAGATGAGCCTTGATGAGATGGAAACGTTGTGGCAGGAGGCTAAAACACAAACTAACTACTAAAAGTTGCTGATAGTGCGGCATATAGGACTCGAACCTACACTCTTGCGAACCAGATCCTAAGTCTGGCGCGTCTACCAATTCCGCCAATGCCGCATTGGAATCATCGTTTCAGCGCGCAAAAGTAAAACCAATTTTTTATTCTGCAAAACGCAAACGCAAATTATGTCCTCCTTTTTCTATCATACTTTCCCGTCGGGGCTGCGGCTTGTATATCGTCACGCGCCCTCGCCTGTAGCATACGCAGGCATTATGGTAGGTGCCGGTACACGCGATGAGAAGTCTGAAATCAATGGTATGGCGCACTATATTGAGCATTGCGTATTCAAGGGAGTGCTCACGCGACAAGGCAACCGATTCGTGCCTCGCACGTCATCGCAAATTATTCATCGACTTGAAGATATAGGGGCCGAAGTGAACGCCTACACCACGAAGGAAGAGACGGTCTTTTATGCCGCAACGCCCACTCCTTTTCTTCAACGAACCTTGCATCTGCTGCTTGACCTTGTACGGCGACCTACCTTCCCCAAGGAGGAAACGGACAAAGAGAAAAGCGTTATATTGGACGAGATAGAGAGTTACAACGACAGCCCGTCCGAACTCATCTACGATGACTTTGAGAGTTTGCTTTTCAACGGGCATCCGTTAGCACTCCCCATACTCGGCACTCCCCATTCGTTACGAAGAATCAGCCGTTCTTCCGCGATGCCGCTACAATTTATGCAGCAGTATTATCGTTTGGACAGGATGGTGGTTTTTGTGCAGACCCGTATGCCTTTCGCGCGCGTGCGTTCCATTATTGAAAAACTGCTTGAAGCAGATAGTAGTACGTATGATTCGCTTTCTTTATCGTCTGCACTAAACGATAATAACAATGCTGATTGTCATCGAATTCCTTTCAAACCGTCCTTGCAAAGTCCGCACGAGGCGGCCTATCGCCGTCATACTCACCAACTGCATCTGATGATAGGGCAACGTGCTTATCCGCTCGGAGATAAAATGCAACTACCTCTTTATCTGCTCAATAATATATTAGGAGGAGGTGCTATGTCCTCGCGACTGAATATGTCGCTGCGTGAGCAAAAAGGACTGGTCTATACCGTTGAGTCGCAATACACACCGCTTAGCGATACCGGTTACTGGAATATCTATATGGCTTGTGATCCTGAAGATAAGCAACAATGTTTGGAACTCATATATAAGGAACTAAGCGAACTGATTGCAACTCCCCTGACCGGCAGCCAATTGGCGCAAGCGCTCCGTCAACTGCGCGGACAAATGGCTATCGGAGCGGAAAACAACGAAAACAATGTATTAGCAATGGCAAAGCAGATGCTCTATTTCAATCAAGCCTATACGTGGCAACAATCTTTTGCTCAATTACAGACAGTTACGCCGAATATACTGCAACAGGTGGCTCAGGAAATCTTTTGTCCGGAACGGCTCTTTATCCTTTCGTATGAATAGCGGAAAAGTGAGAAAAAGTAAGAAAAAGTATGCAAACGATAGAAAAAAGCAAAAAAAAATTGCTATCTCTTGTTTACAAAAAATAAATGGCTTACTTTTGCACGCTTTTTAGCCGATAATTTTGCAGGGGAAAAGCCCGTAATTTGACCTTAACTACAAATTATATTTATTCAACTAACATGAAAAAAGTAATGACACTATTTGTGCTGAGTTTGCTTTCAATCAGTCTGTTAGCGCAGGATAAGCAAATCAGCGGTGTAGTCGTTGATGAAAAAGGGGAATCCGTCATCGGCGCAAGTGTGCAGGTGAAGGGAACTACCATTGGTACGATTACAGACTTTGACGGTCAGTTCATCCTTACCGTGGATAAGGATGCTAAAACTTTGATCATCAGTTATGTGGGCATGCAGACGCAGGAAGTGGCCATCAAGGGTACGAATATGCGCGTCGTCATGCGCGAGAATTCAGAAGTTATCCAAGAGGTGGTAGTTACCGGTTATGGTAACGTGACGAAGGGTAGTTTCGCCGGTTCGGCCAAGTCCGTAGATGCTGAGACTATCGAAAAGAAAGCACCCTCCGAGATTTCAAAAGCCCTGGCAGGTGAGGTGGCAGGTGTGCAGGTTATCAATACCTCCGGTCAGCCCGGTACGAACGCTGCTATCCGCATTCGTGGTTTGGGTTCTGCCAATGCCAGTTCAGCTCCTCTATATATAGTAGATGGTGTAACATACAGCGGCGACATCAGTGCCATTGACCCGGGTGACATCGCTTCGACCACCGTCTTGAAGGACGCTACCGCTACCTCCCTGTATGGTAGCCGCGGTGCCAACGGTGTTATCGTTATCACGACCAAGAAAGGTAAACAAGACGAAGATGCCAAGATAGACATTGACGTTACTTATGGTGCCAATATGCACCTGCTGCCGATGTACGATGTGATTACCGATCCGCAAGAGTATCTCGGTATCGCATGGCAGAGTCTGAAGAATAACCTTAATAATGATGCGAATTTAGCGAACCAGAACCTCTTCTCGCCAACCGGACTGCCCGCTATCTACAATCTGTGGGTAGATGAGGAAGGCAAGACGGCTACCGCTCCTTTCTTCACCGATGACGGCGAGTTCTATAGCAACCTCCAACTTCGTGACTGCTACAAGAATATGCCTACGTGGAAGGAATCAATCTTCCGTACCGGTCAAAAAGCCAATACAACACTTCGTATCTCCGGCGGTAACAGCAAGGTGTCTTATTTCTCGTCGTTCAGTTACCTGAAGGACGAAGGTTACTATATAGGTTCGGACTACGACCGTTTCACCACGCGTAACAACGTGGATTTCCAAGCTAAGAAGTGGCTCAAAGGTACGGTAAGTTTGGCTTATACCTATTCGAACCTTAACAACCCCGGTCAGGGCAGCAATATGAATAACGGTTTCGCATACGTGAACGGTATTCCGCCTATCTACCCTGTTTATCTGTATGACGAGAATGGCAATATAATGATTGACCCCAAGACCGGCGGTAAGGCATTTGACTACGGTATGCACGAGGGTTATGGTCGTGGTTTTGGTAGCGGTATCAACCCCGCCGGTGCATTGCTCTACGATAAGTCGCGTACTATGCAGCACCAAGTGATTGTGAACGGTATGTTGGAGTTCAAGTTCTATAAGGATCTTAAATTGGAGGTAACAGCCGGTACGCAATATCAAGGTATCAATGCTTCGAGTCTGACCAATAAGTACTATGGAGACGCTGCTAATTTGGGACGTATCTCCAAGTCACAGACCAACTACACGTTCTTCGAGACCAAGCAGATCTTGAAATATAACAAGGTGATTGGCGACCATACCATTGACGCTTTGGCGGGTCACGAACTCAGTTTCTCGCGCAACCAAAGTATGTCGGCGGGTATGAACCGTATCGCTGACCCCAATAGTCTTGAGCTTAGCAACGCCATTCAGATGTCGCATATCAGTTCGGGTACGAGCGAAACGGCTCTGCAGTCTGTTCTTGCGCAGGCCAACTATATTTATGCGGAACGTTATATGCTCACTGCCAACTACCGTGCGGACGGCTCGTCCAAGTTTGCCAAAGGTAAACGTTGGGGACACTTCGGTTCGATTGGTGTAGGATGGGTTTTCACCAATGAGCCTTTCGCCCAAGCCAATGAGACTTTTTCAGAGTGGATTCGCGATGCCAAACTGCGTTTCTCGTGGGGTGTTCTCGGTAACCAAGGTATCGGTTCCGACCTCTTCCGAGATCACTATTATATTGACTACGTGGACGGAGAGATTGGTTACATTTGGAACTACAAAGGTGCGCCTAACCTGACTTGGGAGCGTACGCAAACAGTGGACCTCGGACTTGAGTTCTCTGTGAACAAGTATGTGGACTTGGAGTTGGATTACTTCTGGAAACTGACTGACCACATGTTGATGCCGCGTTATCAGGCTCCGTCTATCGGTTATTCGTCAGTCTATATCAACGGCGGTAAGATGACCAACCAAGGTGTAGAGTTCCAAGCTAATATCCACGCTTTGGATATGCGTAATATCAAGTTGGATATTCGTCTGAACGGCGGACACTACCACAACAACATTGAGGAGCTTCCCAAGAGTATTGATAGCGAAACGGAGATGACTACCAACGGCGGTCTGTTCGTAGGACACTCAATGCTTGACTGGAAATTGCCCGAATACGTGGGTGTGAACGCATCCAACGGTAAAGCAATGTACGTAGGTTACTACGATAGCGACAAAGGTAGTTTCGGTGATACCAAAGAGGCTTCTCAGATTACGGAAGAAGATATCGAAAAGGCGAAGAACCACGCTATCGATAACTATATTTCAGATGTGTATAAATACCGTTTGGAGCATCCGAATGCCAATATAGATACTGTACATACGGATGATGCTCGTCTTATCGGATCGGACTTTATCGGAAGAACGGCTGAACCTGCATTGGACGGCGGTTTCGGAATTGACTTTGAGGCATACGGTTTCACGCTCAATGTTATGTGCAGCTATCGTATCGGCGGTTGGGGTTATGATAACACCTATGCGATGTTGATGGGTAACGAGAAAGTAGGTAACTACAACTGGCACGTGGATATGCGTAACGCTTGGACACCCGAGAATACGAACACGAATATCCCGCGTCTGAATAACGGTACGGATACTTATACCAACACCGGTTCGACCCGCTTCTTGACTTCTAACTCCTATATCAGCCTTAACAATATCCGTTTGGGTTACAAGTTCCAGAAGAAGTTGATTGAGAAGATTAAACTCAGCCGTTTGGAGCTTTATGTACAGGCTGATAACCTCGCTATCGGTTCGGCACGTCGCGGTTACAACCCGACCGTAAGTCTTGACGGTTCGTCTTATGCGTACCAGTACACGCCGCTTTCCACTATTATCGGTGGTATAAAGGTTCAATTCTAAAAGAAGAGAATCGAAGAAAACGGAATAACTTAAGAATATGAAAGGAAAACAAGATATGAAAAAGCACATTATTCTGGCACTCAGTGCTGCGGCTTTTGTTCTTACTGCTTGCGAAAAGGATTTCCTTGAGCGTTATCCTGAAGGAGGCACTATTCGACAGGATCAGTATGAGAAATTGGATAACCAATTGGAAGGCTCTGTGCGCGGTATGTACGCTCGTTTATATACAATGAGCGGTGACTCGCACGATGAGTTCGGGAAACGCAGTATTGACCTCTGGGGCGACATTTTGGCTTCCGATATCGCACTTACGGGTAAGACCTACGGATGGCTTTACACCGATGAGCAGATGCTCACCACCAACCGAACAGGTACTATATGGGGACACTATTACAGCCAAATCCATAATATCAATGCAACTATCCGTGCTTTCAAGAACGGCAACACGTTTGTAACAGACCTTGCTGAGAACGGTTGGCCTTCCGAGTTGAAAGCTGCCGGAATGACGAAGGCACAGATGGATAGCATCTACAATAAGGTGGCTTATACCAATGCACTTTATTATGCACAGGTTCTCGGATTGCGCGGCTATATGTATTCGCAGTTGGCTAAGTTCTATACGCCTGTGCAGGAGAGTGAGAAGTTCTTGGCAGATAGTCTCGGCAATTTTGATTGCATTCCCCTTTATTTGGAGGATAATATGGACGCGGTTCAACCGCTTTCTACTGCAGCCGTTGTCTATAATCAAGCTTTCTCTGATCTTGAGATGTCAATCAAGTTGTTTGAGGAGTTCGGTGCAAGTTACACACGCAGCAGTAAGTTGGAGTTAGACCGCGAGGTTGTATGCGGTATCTTGGCTTATGCTTATCTGAATGAGTGTGTTTATCGTGCCGGTACGCCGCTGTATGCAGACCACGTACAGAAAGCCTTGGCTAATGCAGAGAAAGTGATTAACAGCAATAAGTACCAAACGCTCAAAGAGAATCAGTTGCTCACAACGGGCTTTAATAGCGTAACCGACCCCGGATGGATTTGGGCGCAGGAGGTAACAATCGAAACGAGCGGTGGTCTGAAGAGCTGGTTCGGACAAGTGGATATCCACTCGTACAGTTACGCATGGGCAGGCGATACGAAGGTGATTGATGCTACGTTGCGTGATATGATTCCTGCTTGGGACAAACGCCGCAAATGGTTCAATGACGGTAAGGCGAACAGCATCTATAAAGATTGCCCGGACGGCAAGTTCTTCTCGGCGCAGAATCCCACTTCAACGGATGCGGACGATATAGACCGTGACTGGCTCAGCGATAACGTCTTTATGCGTATTGAGTCGATGTACCTCGTAGCAGCGGAAGCTAACTGGCGTCTTGGAGACCTCACGCAAGCAGCTTCATACATCACCGCTATTACGGACGAGCGTTTGGATACGACAGCTTTCCTTTGGGAGGATGAGTATAACGATTTCAAGACAGGATTGGCTACGGATAGCAAACTCAAGGACGCTATTGTTTATAACTGGCGCATTGAGATGTGGGGCGAAGGTTACGGATTGGATACATTCCGTCGTTTTGGCGAGAGTCGTAAGCGCGGCGGTAACCACGACTATGCCAAAGGTATGGCTATCAAACCGTCTGATTCGTACTACAACTTCAGCCTTCCCGGCTCAGAAATCACTTACAATCCTTATTTAGGTGATAAAAAAACGAATTAAATCAATCAGACTATAAACAAGTCAATTAACCATAAAACAAACCAAAAATAACGCGTTATGAAAAAATTTCTGATGGGTGCTTTAGCACTTCTCGTAGCAGGTTCTGTAATGACCGGCTGCAAAAAGAACAATGGTGGCGATGACAACAAAGGTCAAGATGCCAGCCAACTCACACTCAGCAAGACGAGCGTAAAGATGGCTATAACGGTTTATGATGCCGAGTCTTCTTCCGAAGTTGCCAATACCGACCGCTTCACGATTACTCCGAAGGAAGGTACGTATGAAATTACGGCATCTGTGGAAGATATCGTATCTTGGAAAATTGCAAAGAACGTGGTTACGCTTACCGCAAAGAATATGGGTAAGACTCAACTGACCATTACCGAAACGAAGAGCAAAGCAACGGCTACTTATGATGTAGAGATTGTTTCTGTACTGGAGAACCTCTCGTTCACACAAGCCACAGTTGCGTACTATCAAGGCGATGAATACCTGGCTACTTTGGACACGATTGACAGTGTGTTCATTTGGACTAATCCTGACAATGAGCAAGTGCCTCTTCGTGCATTCTTGGTGGATGTAACGTTGAATCTCTTCTCGGACGGTTTCTATATCAACGACAATGGTCAATATGACGGTGCGTCTGTAGGTTATGTAGCTTCGTTCCCCGGCAAGGCTTGGTATGCTCCCGAAGGAATGAACGCTGACCGCGGATTCGATGGTTCGGCATCTATCTCGACCGGTGTATGGAGCACAGAGGCTACTACGCAAGCTAAGGTTCTTGAACCCGGTATCTTCACCAACGGCGAGGCTGCTTTCGAGCACGTAAAGCTGGCTATCAACAGTTTCAACGCTTGGATTGCTGCTGACTATGAGTCTGCAAGTGATTTGGAGAACTTCCAACGCGAGATGACCATTGCTGATACGATGGCGTTCAAGGGTGCTCAACTGCTCCGCTTCACCTATCTTGCTTCTGCGGGCGACTACGGAATTGACTTTATGCCTGCTGCCGTTATACCTGCAGGTGCAATGCAGTTGGCTTGGAACGATAAGTCGATGTATATGTACAGCGTACCTGCTGTTGAGATGATTCTTCAACCTCTTGAGGGTGACAACGGCTGGGGTGTAAAAGTTGAGCAAAACGCTATCACCAACCAGTATAATCTGCTGAGCACCGGCTTTGAATTTGGCAAACAGATTCTCTATCGTCATCTGCCCACCAGCGATGAAGAAGAGGCTCCTGCTCGCAAGGCTATGCAGTTTGACCGTCACGTCCTCACTTCGATGCCTACTAACGTAGTAAGACGTTAAAACAATCTACAATATCGAACTTACATAGTTCGGTCAGATAGTAAAAAAGAATCGGCTCATAAGCAGTCGATTCTTTTTATGTACCTGTTGTACCTTTAAAGGCGTAGTATCTGTACTCACACTATATAACAAAGAGTGTGTACCGGCGGCACACACTCTTTGGGATTGCAATATATTCTCTACGAATCAGTTGATACGTTTGCCTTGTGCATCCATACGAACGCCGTTGCGCTCGATGATGAGGGTGCCGTTCTCCATATACTTGCGTACATCTTGTACCTCTTCGATGGCGTCACCGGCTATTTCCACTTCTACCTCTTCGCCGTCAATTACCATAATGGCACGACGGGGAGCGGAAGCGGCGTCACCTATCTTGCGGAAGAAGGCGCGGTTACCTTTCACTACCGAACCTAATGTCGATGCGTAGCGAAGCGAATTGCCGGTCGCTACATAGAACTCGGTCGGACCTGAGATAGTTTGTTTCCACAAACCGCTTACAAAGGTTACGCGGTCGTCTGTCGTACGGCTTACTTCTGCCGGAGTGGTCAGTGTTACACCGTGGAAGATAACGGTCGAGATGTCGTGACGGGGAACAATCAGATAAGGCTCGTTGGCTTCTACTACGTTTGTGCGGATGAACTCGAAAGATACGCTACCGCCGTCTTGAGCCAGAGTCAGGGTGTGCAGTTTATATACGGCATTGTACAGTTCGTCTTCCTGATCCAACGTGCAGTTGAAAGGTACGGACAGCGTTGCCCACTGACCGGCACTGTATGTGCGGTCTTTCAGTGTAACGGTCAGAACGCCTGTTGCTGCGGCACAGTTACTGATGAATGCAGCCTGCTCCCATGTATCGTCCATCAAGAACGGAGTATTCTCTGCGAAGGTCGGAGTAAGGGTCATATTGGCGGCAATCTCTGATACCTGACGGCTTGCTGCCGTGTTGGCGTCATTCCATTGGTTAAAGTGATAACCCTTGGCGGGTACGGCTTTAACGATTATCGTTGTACCTTCTTCATACTGATATGTTCCGCCTGCTGCGGGAACAACATCTGTCTTACCGTTGGCGGTCAATGTAACGGAACCGTAGGTGAATGCACCGATAGTCAGATCATATTTCGGAGCCTTGGCTACTTGTTCGAATACGGCTACATAGTCTTGGTCGCCTGTTACGGCTGTTACGGCAGGTGTCCAACCTGTGAAGTTGTAAGAATACTCTTCCGTACCAATCTTGGTAGGTTCTGCGGGCTCGATAGGACTACCGTTATATACCACTTGAGCGGAAGAAAGTACGGTCTCGCCGTCATCCATCAAGAAGCGGATAGTGTATGTACGCGGAGTGGTAGTAGAAGAGAACTGAGCGGTGTAAGTCGTGTTAGAAGAGATATTGCCCAAAGTAGGACTCCAACCTGTGAATGTATAAGTTGTTACCTCAGACTCCGTCTGTGTAGCAGGTCTGGTAGGTTCGGCACCGCTGTAGGTAGGTTGTGATCCGCTTACTACATTGGTATATTGTGCCAACTGCGAACCATCCCAGTTGTTGAACGTAGCAGTAACGTAGGAAACAGAAGATGTATATGTAACAGTATAGGTAGCGTTGCTGCTGATGGTAAATGTGCGTGCCGAAGTAGCATCAGTATTGTTATCATTCCATTTGGCGTTATATCCGGACTCATACGATGCAGTTACTCTTACTTGTTGTCCGTTGATACCTTTGTACTTGTAAGTATAAGTAGTACCACCATTTACGACATTGATGGTCAGAGTATAGAGAGTACCGGTCATATTATAAATAGGACGGATGCAACAAGCATAGTATATCTTTGCGCTGTTAAAACTTGTAATAGCCGCTGTTTCTCGCGTTGCTTTCGTATTCCATATTGCACATATATAAGGGTTACCACTATTGTACGAACTTGTCCAATACCAACCCAAAGCAGTGGAAGTAGCATTTGAACTTCCCTGCTTACTACCTGTTGAGTGCTGAATCTCTATTGAATTACCAGATGAGGAAGAGGTTACGGTATAGGTATATGTGTTCTTCGTCCAAGTACAACCGCTAATCAGATTATCCCACTCTGTTTTGGTCGGCGTGCAATAACCTGTTCCGCAAACTGTAGTAGCAGCATCATTTGTTGATACTAAATCTGCTGTAGTAGGCAGGGTATAACTTGACGCATAGGTGTTCTTTGTTGTTGACCCCCACTGATAATAATCACCTGTAGATGATGTGTATTGTCCCCCTACATTCAGCGTGCGCCAGTAACCGGCAGTACCCATATCTACAACATCTGAAGGAAGTGCATAGTTGATAGTTTTGCCAGCACCTGTACCTGTGCGATTTACTGTAACGGATTGTGCTGATGCAGTTTTAGTAGCAGCCGCAGATGAACGCGAACCACCACCAGAACCGCTGCCCGAACCTGAATTATCTGTAAAAATAGCATAAACAGACCAACTACCATTAGGGGTCGTGAATTGTATAACATTACTACTTATTGTTTTAGTGGTGATATTAGAAGAAACAACCCACTCTTTGAAAGTGAAGCCTGTATTGTTTTTTGCTGTTAATTTGACATATCTACCATCGTACATTGAACTAGAATAACTTTCTTTTTCATCCGTTTTGTTTATAAAAAGAGCATTTTGTTCATAGTTGCTGGACGAAGTTCCATAAGTTCCGACGAGTTTACCACCACCAGCGGAGCCACTGGAACTACCAATCTTACATCCAATAGTATAACTATTAAATCCGGCCCACATCATTGAAGTAATGAGTGTAGCAATTAATAAAGAAAATAGTTTTTTCATAATTGTTGAGTTTTAGTTAAACAATAATTGTATTTGGTTTGTTGTTTTGTTTGTTTATAAGACGGACATACACAAATATGCCCTACCATGTATTTACCATTGAAACAGACAAAAAGCATCACAGAGCGTACTGACGCTCTGTGACAGACTGCAAAACGGGAATTTTCTATGGCGCGGCTTCTGCAAGAAATGATGCCGTGAAGCATCAGTACAGAAAACCGAACAGCCAGAGAGGAATCTTGTTGCCTAATGCGTATTCGATATTGTCGGCAGCGATAAAGGCGTTTTCTACACCGGCAATCTGCCTGCCGTCCTTGTTCTGACCACCCACCTCAACCGTATATGTGCCGTCAAGCAGGAAGTCGCCCCGCTTGGAGTACTCTACTTGATGACCATACGCCAATTGGTTCACGAAGAATGTTTCGCGCAACGTGCCGGCTTCCACACCGGAAAGCGACAGCGCATGAAGCAGATTGCCGTTCTCCATATAGATTTTGTCGGGTTTCTGCATCCGTTTCAGGCTCTGTGCGTCACTGTAAAGCAGGTTCAGCAGCCCCGCCCTGTTAAGATGCGACAAGTAACCGACAATGGTATTGCGGTTCAGTTCCGCCATTTGTGCCATCTTGCTGATATCCACCGCAAACGGCACGCCGCTGCTTACAACGGACAGCAGACTGCGGAGTTTGCGCACATTGGCGATATCCACATTGCCCAACTGCGGCAACTCAATCTCCAAAATCAGGTTCACCACTTTCTGCACCTGCGTCAGATAATCAATATCCGGCTCAAGGAAGAACGGGTAATAACCCTCTTTCAGATAAGGGACAAAATGCTTGAGCGGCCTGCATGCCGCCATCACAGCCTCACAAGCCTCCAATGGACGATGCAGCACATCATCCAACGGGATGACAGGCAGCGATAAATGTTCTTTGAACAGCAGGTATTCGCGGAACGACAGACCCTGCATATCGTAACTCACGCAACGACGTGACAGGTCGGCTTCAGCATTTAGAATGTTAAGCAGTGACGAACCGGTGAACACAATACGCAGGTCGGGGAAGCCGTCGTAGATATTCTTTATCTCACGGCTCCAGCCGTCGTACTTATGCACTTCGTCCAAGCACAGGCACCTGCCTCCATGCTTGTGGAACTCTTCAGCAAGTTCAAGCAGGGAATGACGTGTGAAATACAAGTGGTCCATACTCGCATAGAGCGCTTCGTGCGGATTGATACCATACGTCTTCTTGATATGCTGCAGCAACATAGTGGTTTTCCCCACGCCGCGTGCGCCACGGATGGCAATCAGCCGTGCATTCCAATTGATACTGCCCATCAGACTGCGCTCATTGTCCGCTTTCAGGTTGGTCAGCAGACGCAAATGCTGGTTCTGTAGTTGTTCCATAATCCTATAATATACACTGTCATCTTGAATTCCGCCGCAAAAGTACAACATACTGCTTAATAGAACAAGCATTTTTGGATAAAAATTGCTTAACTCATTAAGCATAGTCCGTTAAAGACGGATGTAATAGACGAAAGTGTGTATTATCCCTTCTTATTTGTCTGTTTCAATACGTCAAAGAGCATTTTTGATAGCACTCGCTTGTGCTACCAGGCAGCATTACTGCTGCGGACTTTACAGTCCCTGACCGAAGAGGTTATAACTACGCGTGCCGCGTATAATCACTACCCTGCCGCCTTGCAATACTTTGCGTGCGGACTCGGCGGATGACCGTATTCCCGATGTATCCTGTTCTTCCACACCGGTAGGTGTCTCCGGCTCGGCAAAGGCGGTGAAATAGTCGCCTATGCCCGCGCGTTCCTTATATAAGTCGCGGCACCCCTCGGGGTACTCCACTACTATATCGGCGGGAGTAACAACACCTGCCGATGTCCACGGATTACGGGCATCTCCTTCTGCTATAGCGCACTTGGGAGGAATCATACCGAGGAAACGGAGCTTCTGAAGCTTGTTCAGTACAATCGCACTCAAACCGAGACTATCAAGCCCAGCAGGAAGAACCAGCGTGGAGATGAAAGACTTGGCTATCTTGGACGAACTGATGTACAGCCCCTGTTCCTCTATAACGCGCATCGAAGCGGGCAAATCAAGTGTCTTGATGCCTACTCCGTACAGTCCTCTGCGACGGATAACATGCACTTTGCTCTCCGGGTCAAACGATAGCGTCTGTATCCATGAACCCTCAAAAGCGCTTTCGCCTATCTCCGTTACGGTATAGACATTCTCGCTTTCCGAACCGCTACCGCCGCCGTAGTTGGCACCGCCTACCGTAATAGTGGCAGGTATAAACACGTTCGCCTGCTGATAGGTATAGTCGGCTTGGGCACTCCGGCAGGCTATCAATACTGCCTCATGGGTGGACTTGTCGCAACTATACCACAGCTGATCTACATCACACGTAAACGTCTGCGCAGCCATAGGCAACACAAACGACAACATAGCGAGAAGAAACAACGGTGTGCGACGCATAGTGCTACATCATTAAGGCTCCGGGATCATTGGGATCTGCGGGTTCGATATCTTGGTTTTGGGTACTTATAGTGGTACCATCCATAATACTTTTCAACGCGACATGCTGAATGATGTCCGTCTGAGGAAGATAATACGTTTTCTTCATAAGCAGTTGTGTTTTTATGGGTTGATAATCAGGTTGTTTGTTCTCTGAATCACAGATTTATCCACCTCTTAAAAAACGTTCGTTTTTTCGGAGGTGGATATTAATCGCTAAAATACTATGAGAAAAACTACTGATTAGTAGGTATATAAAGAAAACTTCCGAAAAAACGTTCGTTTTTTCGGAAGCAGCGCGACAAAAGTAGAGCGTATTTTTC
>JAFUVS010000005.1 GCA_017471175.1 Paludibacteraceae bacterium
GTCAGCCCGCTGCCGGTCACGGTCGCTGTGCCGTTAATCCAGTTGTCGAAGGTGTAAGTGTACTCAGCCGTAGTTGCGGCAGGATTGGCGGTAACAACAGTTTTGTTAATAGTTACTTTGTTCGCATTCTCGCCTGTGCCTGTCGTGATTACCGTACCGTACCGAACTCCTGTAATTGCAGCGGACGGGCTGACTGAACCGTATCCGGCGGGGGAAACGGCTAAATTAACGGTATAGGTGTCGCGGTTATAGTAGATATTGACAACTGTCGAACCGTCACCGGCAATTGTTTCCTGGTCAAAACTCTGTGCGGTGAAACCTGTATATGTATTGGCATCAGCCGCTGTGGCATCATCCGTTGTGCCTTGCAGTTGCTGACGGTCTCCTGTTACTTCTGTATAATCATTATCAGCGAGATTCTGCTGCCAATGTTTCACCGTGTAGTTTGTGTTGGTGTTCGGCGTGAACTGCGCATAGATGGAGGGTGCTGCGCCTGTGTGAATCCAGTTGCCGGAAGCATCAATCAGACCGGCAACAGCCGAACCTGTTACCAACGAACCATCGGCATTGAAAATCTTGTTGCCACCGGTAGCCGCATCGTAGTAACCTTTTAATGCGCTATAACCTTCCGGGAGACCCGTAACAGCGGAGAAACTTGCAGTTGTATTTGCGTTGTATGTTACCGTTACAGTTCCATTTTCAGAACCGCCGTTCTTATCCAATGTAACAACCTGTGTCCACTTTGCATAGAGGGTGGAAGTACCGGCGTGAATCCATTTGCCGGTTGCGCTTGTCCAGTTGGTTACGTTGCTCTGCAATTCTCCACTTGTATTTATAATCAGCGAACCCGAAGCGTCACACCATCCGCCGAAGTCATATCCTGTTTTGGAAGGATTGTTGGCAATAGAGCCGATAGTGCCGTTATAAGTCGCTGTTACAGATGCTGTACCGTTAGTTGTCGCGCTGTTCTGATTCAGCGTCACGGTTTGTGTCCATTGTGCGGTGTAGGTTACATCGTTAGCAGGCATTGAGCCGGAGAAGTCAACGCCATTGGTTACATCGCGCCACTTGACGAACTCGTAGCCGGTATTGGTAACAGTCGGAGCTGTAAGAGATGCTCCTTCTTCATACTCTCCTGCGGCTGTTCCTGCTGTATTAATAGAGCCTCCATTGGCATCCCAATCAAGTGTGTATGATGTTACTGCTGATTTAGGTGAACCAACCGAGAAAAACGCAGAATATCTCGTTTGGGACGATGAAAAATCTACGCCAAAGAGCATCGTAACATAGGGTAAGCCATTTGCACCGTCTTTCACGATAACTGCTCCACCATTGATGTATATTTGTGTATTCGTACCAATTGTTGATTGAGAACGATAAGTAGTTCCACTTAAATATGTACCATCTCCACCTGCTATATTTCCCAATCCTGCAGAACGACTTACGGGATAAACTCCGTTAGGAAGGAATGTTTGACCATTAGCAGTTACCGCATTGGCGGTATAAATAGTACTAACAAGTGTAACATAATTTTCGTCTGCATCTTTCCACCCCATAGCGTATGAAGTTGTAGTAGCTCCACTTGACAACGAATTAGTGTTCAATACATCATCCCAACTCCAGTTCCAATTAAGGGTTAGTGAAGGTTCTCCTATGGTACAGTTAAGCGTACTTCCATCGCTAAGAGTTGCGTTTACGATTTGAATAAACGGAGTGTTATTCGTTCCATGCGCGACTACTATAAGACCACTTTCTATGTCCAAGCATGTACCGTCATCTAAATAATAAGCAGCCCAACGACTATTGCCACTATATGTTGCATTTACAAGCCAACTGCCGGCTTGTGCATTTGACTTATTAAGTGTACTAACACCGTTAGTATATGCT
Source organism: Paludibacteraceae bacterium (assembly GCA_017471175.1). Taxonomy (GTDB): domain Bacteria; phylum Bacteroidota; class Bacteroidia; order Bacteroidales; family Paludibacteraceae; genus Colicola. Next base: position 1,888 of record JAFUVS010000005.1, read on the forward strand.
CCGGGTTCTGGAGCGGCTGTATATCCGGTACCATAATTATGTACACCGTGTTCAGCATTTGTTACATTGTATAGTAGGAAATCTATGTGTATGGAACTTTTAAAGTACGTTTCACTATTTCGTCCCACATGTACTCTCCAAACTACATAATCTCCAGAATTGGGAGACATATTTCCGATACTTGTATTTGCATCCGTATAATAGAATGCATCTGTACGATATATATGTTCAACGAAAGTAGCGGTATATTTAGCATCTCCATTTACGGTAACGGTGCGGGGATTGTCGGTGTTACCATCGTTCCATTGTGAGAATGCATAGCCGTCTTTGGGTGTGGCGGTCAGCGTAACCTGTGTCCCCGCTGCTTGTTGCCCGGAGTGGGAGACACTAACCGTACCATACGCATTGTTGTTTGACAAACCTGTTATCGTTCCCGGATCGGTAGCCGTGGCTGTAAAGTACGCAGTAACGGTATAGTTAGTGGAAGTACCTGCGGGGATAGTCAAAGACGTAGTTGTGTTTGTTGTGGATGATAATGTACCATTACTCTCCCACCTTGTAAACTGATATCCGTCGGTCTGTGTTGCCGTTAAAGAAACTGAATACGCATTTTTGCTTCCTACATATTGGCTAACGGTTGCGGTAGATGTTGTACTGCTTGTCGAATTGCTCGAATTTCTGCTAGTTTTGTATGTATAGGACACGGATCCACCCGTGCTGCCATTGACGGTTATCGTAACATTTACGTTAGCAAGTACGCTGACGGGAAGCGACATTGCTAACACAAAGAAAATTGAGAATAACTTTTGTTTCATAGTTGTAAGGGTTTTAGAGGATTAGTATTTATTTTGGTTGATTTATTTTCCTATATACAGTTTGTATAGCGGACATATTGACGTAAAACAAGAACAATTTGCACAAAGCAAATTGTTCTCACTCTGACAAAACAAACCTCTAACGGTTTGCTATAAAAGACAATGGTTATAGATACTTTTTACGGAAAATGCAGAAAAGGCTTTAAATCTCTACCATTCCACAGATTCCGATTTAAGCAGAAAATCGGTCAGAATGCCAATCTCGTCCACGCCACGAAGGTGATAACGACCGATAATGTCAGAAAAATACACTTTCTCGAATAAGTCCTTCAGATATTGTTCGCGCTCTTCCAAACTCGCTGCGACTGACTTCCTTCATAGTGCTATTGAAATTTTGTGCTAAAGTATGCAGTTTTTTTCAATACGCCAAAAGCTATTGTCATTTTTTTGTCAAAATGTCCACTACGTCAAAGGCCGCTGCTTTTCACCGCTGTTCCTGTTCAATTCCGTTTCAGTTCCTGTTCAAACAGATGCTCAACAGACACAAAAACAAGCGGTAATATCGCTTTTACTGATATTACCGCTAAAAAAAGAAATCTTTCCCTAAAAGATTATCCTATACTAAAAACTATTTTTTGTTGAAAATAAAGTCAAGTCCTTGCTTCCTGTAGAACTCAAATCGTGTATCACTGGAAATCAAGGGGACCTTCTCCGTAATGGCTTGTGCAATGATAATATGGTCGGAAGGATCTTTATGCCCTTGCATCGTGTTAATTTCCATCTTTGCATAAGTGAGAAGATGTTCCGGTTTCAACGAAATAATTGAGATATTGCTATTCATAATATCACGAACCATATCTTCTTCAGAATGCCAGACATTGCCCCAAAGACCTTTGTTACGATATGCAACAACCAATTCCTTTATTGACTCTATGCTAATATAGAGTTGGTTATCAAAATCTCGTAGCAATGCATCCACATCACGATTAAGCATATCCGGCTCAACCATCATATAAACGAAGATATTTGTATCAATTAGATATCTCATCAAACAAGAAGCATCGGATCGTTTACAAACACATGTCCCCGGAGTTTCATCAAATACTCATAAACGGGATTCATTTTTTTCTCTTCTTTCGAATTCTTATTATCCATCGTGTTTCTGCGTTTAAGAATGTGCTGCAAAAGTACGGCATTTTTGCTTAACAGACAAGAGCTTGTGCAAAAAATATTGTTTTTTGCGGTAATATCAGTATGTCAAAGGTCAATTTGCGCGTTTTAATGTGTTCGCGGCACAGTCAAAACTATTCTATTCTCTGCTACACGATTACCGGCAGCTACACTGCAAGAGCAAGGAAGATTGAGAATAGTTTTTGTTTCATAGTTTTAAGGGTTTTAAGGATTAGTATTTTGGTTAATTGTTGTCAGTCATATTTCCATGTGTATTGCGAATAGTCAAGGTTATAAAAATGCGTATTTACGCAAAAATATCAAGAAACGCTTGCCATATTAAAAACTTTGCCATACTTTTGCAGCTGATAAAAATGCGTATTTACGCAAAAATATCAATAATTAGTATCATTGTTTTCTCAAATCTATATGTAGTATGATTATTCATCGTCCTTTGTACTTACAAAAACTGATTACGCGTCGGCAAGACGGACTAATAAAAATCATCACCGGGTTGCGTCGCTGTGGAAAATCGTATCTGTTACTCAATCTCTATCGCAAACACCTGCTTGAGCAAGGGGTGAAAGACGACCATATTATTGCGGTGGACTTGGAGGATTACAACAACTATCCGCTACACGAGCCGCAGGCTATGTTGCAAGAAATAGATAAACGGATAACAGATAATGACCTATACTACATATTGATTGACGAGGTGCAACATCTCAAACACTTTGAAGATGTGCTGAATACACTACTCAAACGCGGCACTTTGGATATATACGTTACCGGCAGTAATGCCCGTTTCCTATCCAAGGATGTGATTACCACATTCCGAGGCAGAGGTGAGGAAGTACATATTCATCCCTTAAGTTTTCAAGAGTTCCGTTCAGCTTTTCTGTCTGTACCTTTTCACGAACTGCTACAGACATACCTTAATTATGGAGGGATGCCGCAAATAGCAGATATGAGCAATGTCGAACAAAAACAGGATTACCTAAAATCGCTTTTCACAGAAACCTACCTAACAGATATCCGCGAGCGTTACCACATATATGACGATGGAGACTTGGAAGAACTTGTCAGTCTGATTGCTTCCACTATCGGCAGTTTGCAGAACCCGCTCAAATTGCAAAATACTTTCCGTTCAACTAAACAAAGCCACATCGCCCAAGAGACCATCAAACGATACATAGACTGTCTTCAAGATGCCTTTATTATTGAAAAGGCAACACGGTATGATATAAAAGGTAAACGATATATCTCCACGCCTCAAAAATACTATTTTGAAGACTTAGGTCTGCGCAATGCTCTGCTCAACTTTCGCCAATTTGAGCCTACACATCTAATGGAAAACCTTATATACAACGAATTACGTATCCGTGGTTTTTCGGTGGATGTAGGTCAAGTTGTCTTAAACAAGAAAGATAGTAACGGTGTTAGTCAGCGTATCCCTTACGAAGTGGACTTCGTGTGCAACATAGGATACCGCAGATGCTACATACAATCGGCATATTCAATGCCTACATACGATAAGATAGAACAAGAACTTAAGTCGCTGACACTCGTCAATGACTCGTTCGCCAAAGTGATCATCACTGCTGATTTAACACCTACTCATCGTTTGGATAACGGCGTACTCATCCTTAACTTGCAAGACTTTCTTATGCAAGAGGATAGTCTAATAGTCTAAAGTTTTCAATCTTGATTATTCACAATACGTCAAAGAGCACTGTTTTGTTGAGAGTTAATCTCATTCTGCGGTCAAGACCGGCAAGCCTACCGCGCATCTATTTCTTTCTCCAACGCCGGAGGTGTTGGCTTCTATTCTCGAACTCCGTCTATATGCTGACAGGCAGTTTCGTATTTTGGGTTGGTTTAATTATTTTATTTGGTTCAATGGTATTGCTTGATTTATATTGACACTCGCAGTGGGTGTGGGTATCATCGATACTATTGGTGATGATATATGAACGCTTATTTTATATCCAGTTGTCTATCCGTTTGGGATGGCTATCCTATTAGTAAGGATGCGTATCCGTATAGTGTGTTTTGTATTGAGAAAATCAAGTGGTTTCGCCAAACTCAATAATAAATGTCGTCCATACTCCGTAATAAAATCCGTCCAAACTCCGTAATAAAAATCGTCCAAACTCCGTAAAAATATATAAATATCTTTGATTGTTTGAAAATTATGATTTACCTTTGCGGCGAATAAAAAAGAGATTTATTATGGCAGAAATTACTTACAAACCCCGCATCGCCGACAGGATTCTTCAAGACAGGTTGGAAGAAGCCGGTGCTGTATTGATTCAAGGACCAAAATGGTGTGGCAAGACTACCACGGCGATGCGTTTGGCTGGCAGTCAGGTATTGTTGGCTAATCCGGATACGTTGCGCCGTAGCCGACAATTAGCAGAAACGAACCTATCGGCATTGCTCGGTGGCGATACGCCTCGTCTGTTTGATGAGTGGCAGACAATACCCGACTTATGGGACAGCATTCGTTCGGAGGTGGATATGCGCCGGAAGAAAGGTCAGTTTATCTTGACAGGTTCAGCCGTTCCGTATCGTGACAAAAACGAAAACGAGAGACACCTAAACCATTCGGGAATAGGAAGATATGCCCTGCTGCGTATGCGTCCGATGAGCCTTTGGGAGTCTGGCGAATCAACAGGCGAAGTCAGTCTGAAAGCATTATTCGATGGGCAAAATAACATCTTTGGAACGAACAAATGGAATCTTTTTGACATTGTTTTTATGCTATGTAGAGGTGGCTGGCCGGATACACTGTCGGTTTCCGAGCGAGTGGCACTGCGCACTCCATACAACTATGTTGAAGCCCTTGCCGAATCGGATATGTCGCGTGTAGATAATACGCTCCGAAATCCTAACCGCGTGCATCGATTATTGCGCTCATTAGCCCGATTGCAAGGCACACAAACTAATATCAGCGTGATACGCGACGATATGCGAGCCAACGACGATGCCACCTTGTCGGAAACGACCATTGCTTCCTATCTGTCTGCGTTGGAAAGTATCTTTGTGGTAGAAGATATGCAGGCATGGGGTACACATCTGCGGTCTAAAACGGCTATCCGAACTTCCAATACAAGGTACTTTGTAGATCCGAGTATCGCCGTTGCATCCCTTCGCACTTCACCGACCAACTTAATGCAAGACATTGAAACATTAGGCCTGTTGTTTGAAACAATGGCAGTTCGGGACTTGCGCGTCTATGCTGAAGCATTGGATGGCAAAGTGTTTCATTATCGCGACAAGACAGAGTTGGAGTGTGATGCCGTGATAGAGTTGAGCAACGGAAAATATGGATTAGTTGAAATCAAACTCGGAGGTACCACTGCACAAGAGGAAGCACAAAAGTCACTCAATAAGTTAGCCGGCAAAATAGATATTTCAAAAGCCGGTTCACCCGCTTTCCGTATGGTTCTTACAGCCGTGGGCGAATACGCCTACACCCTCAAAGATGGTACACACATCGTACCTATCGGCTGTCTGAAAGACTGATTTGATTTTCTCAATACGTCAAAGGTCGCTGTTTTACCGCTGTTCTTGTTCAGTTTTACGTGATTATCGAAATTTATCACTACCTTTCTCTGTTGTCTTGCTGCGGCTGCCGTCAGTCAACAGCGCTAACAAAAAGGGAAACGAGAAAACACAAATAAAGCGTGAACTCTCGTTCGCTTCATTTGATTTTCTGAGGTTCTCGACTACCTTTACTTGTTCAAATTATGCACGGAAAACTCACGCTGAAAAACGCGAGCGTCAGAAAAAACCGTACTTGAACAAGTAAATTTGCCGGCGAACCGGCCTTTGATTTCCAAAAGTGTCGAGTTTTCAGAAAATCAAGTTTGGCTTATAACGCTTTCTATATGGCGCAACACCTTGCGTCGTCTATGTCTATATATGGTGTCCCGTATGAAGGACTATATATTCCCCTTGGGGAACGCGGCAAAAGTAAGGCGGAAATTTACAACCTGCAAATTATTTGCCCACTTTTTTGCATTTTTTACTTATTTTACTGCTATTTTCTTTCGTTTTAGTCACTTTTAAGTCTTTTTTAATTAAAATCCGAACACGAAGTACACCGCCAATATAAGGCATAGTGCCGCCGCAACATGATTCCAATGCAACTGCATATTGAATACCGCCATAGAAAACAATACAAACACCAACAACGTAATCACTTCCTGAATAATCTTCAGTTGCATCAAGGAAAACGGACCGCCGTTCCCCTCAAAACCCAAACGATTGGCAGGCACCTGCAGGCAGTACTCAAAAAAAGCAATACCCCAACTCAACAAAATGACAAGAATCAACGGCCAACGCTGAAACCACTCAAACTGCCCTAACTTCAAGTGCGCATACCACGCTATGGTCATCATTATGTTGGAAAAAAAAAGAAGAATTACCGTTTCTATTCCCTGTATCATTTTCTTTTCGGTTTAGTTGTTTTTCCGTATTCGTTGCATTATTTTTTACCATCCTATTCGCTTTGCCTTTGTATGGCATGTACCAGCGAAGAACGCACATCGCCATTGATAGCCTCCATAGTTCGCAGCAAGTCGCGCATCTTACGGCGGTTGGTCTGATCTTCCCACTCGCAAACCACTTTCTGCGTCTGATAACCGCGCAGAACTGCATAAGCCCGTATATCCGCTTCTGTCATATACCATAGCGGACGTATCAAAGACAGCGGCATCTTGTCCAAAGTCAAAATAGGCGGAATAGAGGTGGCGCGCCCTACATATATCATATTCATCAGATAGGTCTGCAAGACATCGTCCTGATGGTGTCCGAAAGCAATCTTGTTGCAGCCCTCCTCTTGCGCTACCTGCAAGAGGGCTTTGCGTCTGTACCACGAGCAAAGAAAACACGGCGACTTCTTCTCTTCCCCCTCAATATGCGTATCACGCACCAAAAGAGGTACACCCGCTTCTTCACAGAAACGTTCCAGATACGTCAAGTCGGTAAGGTACTTGCGCTCACTGATACGCACGTGGACGGCTGTAACGCGAATGGCAGGGCGATAGATACGTTGTTGCCTGCCGAGCAACTCGGTAAGCAACAGACTGTCCTTTCCGCCGCTCAACCCAATCAGCACGTGGTCGCCGTCTGCCAAGAGATTGTATTCGGCACACGCTCTGTGAAACAACCCCCACAGCCTCCGTCCCGCCTTTTTAACTGCTATTTGTTCTTGCTCATTCATTGTCTGCCACAAATCCTATTCCGTAAAAAAGACAGGAGACAACCGTTCGTTCGGTTGTCTCCTGAGTAGCGGGGCCCGGGATTGAACCGGGGACCTCATGATTATGAATCATGCGCTCTAACCAGCTGAGCTACCCCGCCATACTTTCGCCCTTCAGCAAAACAACCCCAAATACACTTCGGACGAAAGCGGGCGCAAAAGTACTGCCTATTTTTGTATTGACAAATTTTTTTTGAAAAAAAGTTTCTTTCTCCGCTTTTTTTGCCGCTTATTTAAGATGGCATCTGCTACGGTAGGGACACTTCTTTCCTAATTTTTCAAAGAAAAGTGTTATTTTTCAAAGAAAAGTATTATCTTTGCCGCGCTGAAGTGAATTTCTAAAAACCAATTTGCGTATGCAACCGTCTTTTTCTGTTTCCAAGTATGCTGCTCGGCTTGCGGCACTCACCGTGTTTATTATCCTGTGCGCCGAACCCGCCGCTTCCCAAAAGCCGGAGAAGAACCCCAATGAGCAGCACCTCATCTTCTGGCGTTACCCGGACAATTACATTGAGAATCAAGCACGCGTGGCATTCGCCACCATCGATGAAACCCTTCAAGCCTATCCGCCTCAAAAAGAAATGCTCCTGCCGAGAAAGATGGCTCTCATCGCCCTTGACCAGTTGCTCCACGACACCCGCAACGATAAGGCAGAACCCTTCTATACCTTTATAAATGCGCGTATGCAACGGATGCTGGATGATATGCAACGCCCCGTTAAGAAAGGTCTGCGTATCTACAAACTCTACAACGACGGCTTTATCATCAAGACCAAAGATGCTACCGTGGCTGTCGATCTGATTCCGGGAGGCACTAAAGATCACCCCTTTATCGCCGACTCTATTATCTATAAGATTGCCGGACAATGCGATGCGATGTTCGTTTCCCATTTCCACGGCGACCACGCTAATCTGAACATAGCCAAGGCTTTTGCCGCACGCGGCAAGTTAGTCATCGCACCCAAAGGACTATGGGTAGGCGTTGACCCGATGATTCAGCAACTGCTCGTAGCGGACTCCGTAGTGGACGTACCTTTCAAAGACCTCAAAATGACCCTCCACATCCTCCCCGGACACCAAGACGATATACCCAACAACATCTACGTGATGGAGTTCGATAAGTGCGGCACGGTAGCACACACCGGCGACCAATGGAACGAAGAAGACTTGACTTGGATTGACGACATTCACAAAAACTACCGGATAGACATCCTGCTCCCCAACTGCTGGATCAACTCGATGGAACGCTCCCTCAAAGGCTTTGGACCGAAACTTATTATTACCGGACACGAGAACGAAATGGAACATACCATTGACCACCGCGAAGCCTACTGGATCACGATGAAAAAATTTGAGCGTATGCAGAACCTGCACATCCCCAATGTTCTTATGACATGGGGAGAAAGTTTCGACTACCAACGGCGATAGACCGGTTTTATAAACAGTTTACTAATTCCCTCTAAAAAAGAAACCGTATTATGGATTTGTTTAGTGATTTGAACCCTTCGCAGCAGCAGGCTGTAACCTATATCGACGGACCAAGTTTGGTGATTGCAGGTGCCGGCTCCGGCAAAACGCGCGTACTGACCTATAAGATAGCTTACCTGCTCCAAAAAGGCATTCCCGCTAATCATATACTCGCCCTCACTTTCACCAACAAGGCTGCCCGCGAGATGAAGAACCGCATCACGCAATTAGTCCCCGAAAGCGATGCACGCTACCTATGGATGGGGACGTTCCATAGTATCTGCGCCCGCATCCTCCGACAAGAAGCCGATAAAATGGGCTACACACGCGACTTCTCCATTTACGACACCACCGACAGCAAGTCGCTCATCAAGCAGATCATCAAGCTGCAACAACTCGATGACAATATCTATAAACCTTCCCTCGTTCTCTCCCGCATCTCTGCTGCCAAAAACGCCCTCGTCTCCTACGAATCGTACGCGCGCGACCACGCAATCACCGAACGCGACCGATTCGACCGACTCTACGAAATGGCTGAACTCTACCGCCTGTACGAAACGCGACTCAAAGCAGCCAACGCAATGGACTTTGACGACCTGCTCAAAAACATCTGCCTGCTGTTCCAAACCAACCCCGATGTCTTACATTACTATCAAGACATATTCCAATACGTATTAGTGGACGAGTACCAAGACACCAACTACGCACAGTACATGATAGTTCGAATGCTAGCCGAACCCGAAAATCGAATATGCGTAGTAGGCGATGATGCCCAGTCTATCTATTCCTTCCGAGGAGCGGATATCCGCAACATACTCACCTTCCAGCAGGGCTATCCCGATGCCAAACTCTTCAAGTTAGAGCAGAACTACCGCTCCACGCAGACCATCGTCAAGGCTGCCAATAGCCTCATTCACCACAACGAAAACCAAATCTACAAAGAAGTCTTTTCCGAAAAAGCCGTAGGAGACACGGTGCAACTCACTTCCTATAGTACCGACCGCGAAGAGGCTGCCGGGGTGGCGACGATCATCGCTAAAAAGTATGCTAAACACCCTGAGAATGTAGCTATCCTCTACCGAACAAACGCTCAGTCGCGCGTCTTCGAAAACGAGTTGCGCAAAAACGGTATCCCCTATCGTATCTACGGCGGCACATCATTCTACCAGCGCAAAGAAATCAAAGACGCACTCGCCTATTTCCGCCTTAGTGCCAATCCTTTAGATAACGAGTCATTCCAGCGAATCGTGGACCTGCCCTCACGAGGCATCGGCGATATGACCGTTCGCAAAGTGTCGCAATGCGCCATCAACGACAACTGCGGTATGTTAGCCGTAGCCGGTAGCCCCGTCGAACACGACCTGCACGTGTCCGTCACCACAATGAAACGACTCAAAGAGTTCGCCAAAATGATGCAGCACTTCTCCGAAGATATGGAAACGAAGAATGCATACGATTTTGCAGAAACGGTATTAGCCGAATCCGGACTGATAACAGCACTCCTAACCGATAAAACCTCCGAAGGACGAGAGCGCAAAGAGAACTTGGACGAACTGCTCAGCGCCATTCACGACTTCGTTGATCAACGTATGCAGGAAGGTATCGACTTCACCCCCATACAGGATTTCCTCGCAGAGGTCAGTCTGCTCACCGACCAAGATGAAAACCTCAAAGACTTAACCCCACGCGTAACACTAATGACCGTACACGCCGCCAAAGGATTGGAGTTTCCGTACGTTTTCATCGCCGGCTTGGAGGAGAATCTGTTCCCCTCTCAATACTGCACCAAACCCCAAGAGATAGAGGAAGAACGGCGCCTGCTCTATGTGGCTCTGACACGCGCTATGACCAACGTCTATATCAGTTTTGCCAAATCACGTTTCCGCAACGGCTCGGTGTCCTTTGCCTCACCCTCGCGCTTCCTGAACGATATAGACCGCAGCTTCTTACGATTAACCGCATCGTCTTCGCCCGCATCTCCCTTCTCGAATAGACCGTCCACTTCGTACCCCCGAAAAGAAGAGCAAGAAAGTGTTCGCATAGAAGGTCGCCGACTCAATAGCCTACAGTCAATCAGCCGCGCGGCTGACAAGACATCGGATGACAAACCCCTCGTCAAAACCGTTACCAGCGAATGGAAACCCGGCGACCGAGTGGAACACCGCGTCTTCGGCGTAGGCACAGTCAAAGGTATCTACGTGGATAACGACAACGAGAAAATTGACATTGACTTCGATAAAGTCGGTAAGAAAACATTGTTGCTGACTTATGCCAAACTCAGCAAAGCCGAAGCATAACAAACTTTAACGCGCAGCAAGACGAGCCGCACGCTTCTGAAGAAAACGCTGCACCTTACGCGAGTTTTTCCCTTTGTATTTCTCCGGCAATTCAATAATCTCCGGGCTGTCGTTCATCGGCTCTATATACGTTCGGATGAACGCCCCCGAAGTTTCGCTCTCGGCGCGCGTTGTGTCAGGTTGGTGAACCACCTTCACCAGGTCATACATCTCGCCCGTTTCCATCAACCGCGTTTCCACACTCAATGTGTCCGTAACTGCGGAAGACGTACCCGAAGACAATGTATTGCGAACTAAATTCACCACTGTATAGAGTTGCTTGCCGGAACAGATGCGCGTGTCTTTGTCGCTCACTTTATTTAGGTAGAATTTTTGCGCACTATTGGTCACAATAAAGGGCAGTCTTCTGGCATAGTTATGGTCGTGACCGGCAAAAACGATGTCCGCATCTTTTAGCACCCGTTTGAAAGTAAGATTAATAAGCGGATTCTGCCGCCCAATGCTTGCCGAGAATACGGGATGGTGCATCATCACCACCGTGAAGCGGTCGCCCGCCTCTTGAAGCGTTTTCCTAACCCACGTATTGACAATCGTATAGTCCGACAGACGTTGCAGCCCGTTCGTGTCAATGACGATAAACCTTAAGTCGGGGAAATCCACATAATAGGTAGTACCCTTGAATCGTTCGGGACCGTTTTGAGGCTGCGGAAATACGGTGTACCACAGTTCGGGCAAACGTCTGACTATCCCTTTGCGATACTCGTGATTACCCGGCGTACAAACAATGGGGAGTTGTTCAAAAGGTGTGCCTTCCAATTCGCTGACTAATTGTTGCTCATAGTAGAAATATCCGCGCTCAATAAAGTCGCCTAACTGAGCATAGAAGTCAAGATTTGGATGCCGCCGGGCGATTGCATCCCAATGAAGACTGTCAATTCCGTTATGCACATCGCCGAGCAGAAGAAAAGAAAGCGTGTCCGGCACATGCAAATCCTGCCACACCACCGAGTGCTCGCCCTCGTACTTAATGAAACCGTCCAATGTCTCTTCGCTGAACGTATGAAACGTATAGGCTATCGTATCGCCTTCCCATATCGGCTCCTCGGGATTACCGAACCACACCCTCCAGCGGACGACACATAACACGATGCCGCCCGCAAGAAGGAGTAGAACAAGAATGCGATATATACTACGCGAAGAAATCATCTGCCTTAGTAGCAACGGATTAGAACGGCAAATCCTCCGTTTCGTCTTGACTTACCGCATCAAAAGCGGCAGTGTTAGCCACAGCAGGATTAGCCATCGAATTCGTTGCAGCAGGTGCTGCGGGAGGAACGGATGTCGCAGCCGGTTGAGCGGACTGTGACGGCTGACCTTGACCCTGACCAAGCATATTACCTTGCTGAACGCGCCACGCACGTATAGATGTGTACCAACGACCGTTATATTCCCTGCTCTCAATGTCGAACGATACGGTTACCACATCGTCCATATTGCACGGGTTATTCTTGATGCGGTCCTCACCGAACAATTCAAAGCATACTTTGCGTGGGTACTGCTCCTGCGTTTCTAATACATACGATTGCGATTTCCACGGATTGCCGGTCTTGCTCACGCCCTCCTGAAGAGGAAGAATCTGAATGATTTTGCCTACGATATCCATTGTTGTGTGTAGTTTAGTGTTTAGTGTTGAAAGAAGTTTTTTAGTTTAGAGTTTTCAGTTTCTTCGTTTTTTAGCCGTTGATGGCAGCCACGCCGGGTAATGTCTTGCCCTCTATGGCTTCCAATAGTGCGCCGCCGCCCGTTGAGATGTAGCTGACTTGGTCGGCGAGGTGCAACTTGTTGATGCAAGCCACGCTGTCGCCACCGCCTATCAGGCTGTATGCACCGTTAGCCGTGGCTTTGGCTATCGATCGCGCAATAGCTTCCGACCCCTTGGCAAATTTGTCCATCTCGAACACACCGGCAGGTCCGTTCCACAAGATTGTCTTGGCTGACTCAATGTATTTGGCAAACAGCACGCTGCTCTCCGGACCGATGTCCATACCCATCCAGTTGTCTGGAATGGCGTTCGACGGGCATACCTGAGTATCGGCATCCTCGGCAAAACGATTGGCTACCACCGTATCGGTCGCCAATACGAGTTGTACACCTTTCTGTTTGGCTTGCTCTAAAATATCCAACGCGAGTTGCAACTGCTCGTCTTCGCAGATGGATGTACCGATCTTTCCGCCCATAGCCTTCACGAATGTATAAGTCATTCCGCCGCAGATAATGAGGTTATCCACCTTATTGAGCAGATTGGTGATAATACCGATTTTTGTGCTGACCTTCGAGCCGCCCATAATAGCGGTGAAAGGACGGTTGATATTGTTCAGAACGTTTTCCACTGCCTGAACCTCTTTCTCCATGAGTAGCCCCAGCATCTTATGGTCGGCATCGAAATAGTCGGCAATTACAGCCGTCGAGGCGTGCTTGCGGTGAGCTGTTCCAAACGCATCGTTCACGTAGCAATCGGCATACGATGCAAGAGTTTTCGCAAACTCTTTCTGCTTACTCTTCATCGCTTTTTTAGCCTCTTCGTAAGCAGGGTCTGCTTTATCAATACCTACCGGTTTGCCCTCTTCTTCGGGATAGAAACGCAGGTTCTCAAGCAGCAGCACTTCGCCTGCCTTGAGAGCCGCAGCCTGCTCCTGCGCTTTGGCGCAGTCGGGAGCAAAGAGCACGGGGCGATTAAGTGCCTGACTCAAAGCCGGAACGATTTGTTTGAGACTGAGTTTGTCAGAAGGTTTGCCTTTGGGCTTGCCCATGTGCGACATCAATATGAGCGCACCGCCGTCCGTAAGAATCTTTTGAAGGGTAGGGAGCGCTCCACGAATACGCGTATCGTCCGTTATCTGCCCTTTATCATCGAGAGGTACATTGAAATCCACTCGTACAATGGCTTTTTTTCCTTGGAATGAATAGTTGTCAATTGTCATAATGTATTGTTTTTATTGATTAGCAAAAATCGCCGCAAAAGTAATCATTTTCCCGAATATAGTACAAAAACTTGCAGAAAAAGTTTTGGAGAATAAGAAATGTTACGTACCTTTGCGGCGTTGTTGTGGTATTTTCGACACGTTTCAATACTTTACAACACTTTTCAACACCGTAATTATACAAATATAAACATAACGATGAAGAAAATTTTACTTTCCGTATGCTTGATGGCAAGCGCAATGCTTTTTGCCGACAACCCGAGTGATGTACTTCGTGCCTACAACCGTGCAGGCGGCGGTTATGTAATCATCAACGCCGACAACGAAGTAGTCGGTTTCTCTTCCGAAGGACAAATTGAAGCGAACGATGCATCTGATTTGTTCTTCTTGGGCCAACAGATTCAAATCATCAATGCCCCCGAACAAGCGGAGCAAGTGCTCGGTTTTCCGGCACCCGTAAAAGATTCAGTAGGTCCCCTTTTGGGCGATATAGCCTACAACCAGGGCAAACCCTATCACAATATGACCCCCACTATCGGAAATACACACTGCCTGACCGGCTGCGTGGCAACAGCTATGGCGCAGATAGCCCGCTATTGGCAGTGGCCCAAGACCTGTAACGAAGGTGTGGTTACCTACACGCCCGCTAAGGTGGGAGAACCTGTAACTTATACCTATACGGGTCACTCCTTTGATTGGGACAATATGAAAACACAATATACCGGCATCATTGCTGATGGCGGCGAATACCCGGAAACGGTAGCACAGCAGAATGCCGTTGCTGACTTGATGTTAGCCTGTGGCGTAGGCGTTTATATGAACTATGGCACGGACGGCAGCGGATCGACCAGTACCAACGTCCCCAAAGTATTCCGCCAATACTTTAACTATATGAACGACCTGGAACTGCACCGCGTAGAAGACCTCAATACACAAGGCACACTGATGACCGGTCTGATAGCTGAGTTTGATGCCGGACGCCCCGTTTATTGCGATGGATATAACAATATTGACAACCAAGGCGATGCCTTCCACGCATACGTCATTGACGGCTACGTAACCCTTCAAGGGGACGACAACCTCACCGCTCCGTATTTCCATTTCAACTTCGGTTGGGGCGGCTCTAAAAACGGTTGGTACCGTATCACCGGAAACCGCGACCGCTCGGACTACTCTTCTCTGAACGTGATTTTCAAATTGCGTCCCAATGCCCCCACCGGGCTGATGGATGCCGTAGAGTCGCTCAAAGACGGTAAGATTCGCGACATTATGGGGCGCGAAGTCAACGAAACCGTTTCAGGACAACTTTACATCCAAGACGGAAGAAAATTCATAGCCCGTTGATCTCGGGCGAGGCTGATAAGAAACTTATCATACCACCCGTTACCATCATCAGGAAACAACAGGAGTTTCCTGATGTTTTATGAGTTACGTAAAGAGAACTCATACCCCGACAAACGACATAACAAGTACGAAAACATAAAAACTCACTTAATACTATGGCAGTAACTTACATCACTGCAGAAGGATTGCAGAAAATGAAAGAAGAGCTGCGTTACTTGGAAGGCGTCGAGCGTCCCCGCGTAATAGCAGCCATAGCCGAGGCGCGCGACAAAGGCGACTTGAGTGAAAACGCCGAATATGATGCCGCCAAAGAAGAACAAGGTCACTTGGAGAGCAAGATAGCAATGCTCAAAGCAAAGATTATGGACTCCCGCATCATCGACACATCCACTATCAAAACCGATGAGGTACAGATTCTGACCAAAGTGCGCGTGCGTAACAAGAAGAACGGCGCGGAAAAAACCTACCAGCTGGTTACCGAAGGCGAAGCTGACATCAAGCAAGGCAAGATAGCCGTTACCACCCCCATTGCCAAAGGTCTGATGGGCAAGAAAGTAGGCGACGTGGCAGAAGTGCAGGTACCCGTGGGCAAAATGGAATTGGAGATATTGGAAATCAGTCTGTAATCTCGCTTTTGATAACCTTCTTAAAAAATTACAACTATGACTATTTTTACCCGCATCATCAAAGGCGAAATACCGAGCTACAAGGTAGCGGAGGACGACCGTTTTTATGCCTTCTTGGACATTCACCCTTTGGTGAAAGGTCACACGTTGGTTATTCCGAAGTTGCCCGAACCCGAGGCAGACTACATCTTTGATTTGGACGACAAGCTGTTAGGCGATATGATGGTGTTTGCCAAGCAGGTAGCCAAAGGCATCCGACAAGCCACCGGCTGCAAACGCGTAGGCGTAGCCGTATTGGGAATGGAAGTCAATCACGTACATATCCACCTTATCCCGCTCAATAAAGAGACGGATATGCTCTTCACCAATCCCAAATTGGACTTACCGTCCGAGGAGATGTGCGTGATAGCCAATTCGATAGCCGAAGCCATCGAAAAAGAAGAGTAATACAAACAAACATAAAACCTATAACGTAATGAAAACACAATTTTCAGGCAAGACGCGCACAGAGAGCGACTTGATTGGTGAACTCCAGATTCCGGTGGAGGCATTGTATGGCGTTCAGACGCTTCGTGGTATTGAGAACTTCCCGATTTCGAAGTTCAAGTTGTGCGACTATCCCGCATTCATCAACGGTTTGGCTTATACCAAATTGGGTGCGGCGATGGCGAATCATGAGTTAGGTTTGCTCACGGACGAGCAGTTCAAGGGCATCAAGCAGGCTTGCGAGGAGATTCTTGCCGGTCAGCATCACGAGATGTTCCCCGTGGATATGATTCAAGGCGGTGCCGGTACGACGACCAATATGAACGCCAACGAAGTAATTGCCAACCGTGCGCTACAGATTATGGGACACGAACCCGGTGAGTATCAATACTGCAGCCCCAATGATCACGTTAATTGCAGCCAGTCCACCAACGATGCTTATCCGGCTGCCATCCACATGGGCTTGTATGCTACCCACTTGGAGTACAAGAAACACTTTGAAGCACTCATTGACAGTTTCCAAAAGAAAGCCGAAGAGTTCAAGAATGTTCTCAAAATGGGTCGTACCCAGTTGGAAGATGCCGTTCCGATGACGTTGGGTCAGACGTTTGGTGCTTTTGCTTCTATCCTTCGCGACGAACTCCAACACCTCGATGATGCTGCCGAAGAGTTCCTGACCGTCAATATGGGTGCTACGGCAATCGGTACGGGTATCTGCTCGGAGCCCGGATACTCGGAGAAATGCGTCAAAGCGATGGCTCAAGTAACAGGTTGGAACGTTCGTTTGGCAGACGACCTTGTAGCAGCCACCTCCGATACAAGTTGTATGGTAGGTTATTCGAGCGTACTGCGTCGCATTGCCACCAAGATGAACAAAATCAGCAACGACCTGCGTCTGTTAGGTTCGGGTCCCAAGTGCGGTCTGCACGAGATTGACCTGCCCGCTCGCCAACCCGGCAGCTCCATTATGCCTGGTAAGGTGAACCCCGTTATCCCCGAGGTAATGAACCAGATATGCTACAAAGTGATTGGTAACGACTTGTGCGTAGCGATGTGCAACGAAGCGGCTCAAATGGAACTGAACGCTATGGAACCGACAATGGCTCAATGCTGCTTCGAGAGTGCAGAGATAATGATGAACGGATTTGACGTAATGCGCAAGTACTGCGTGGACGGCATCAAAGCCAACGAAGAGCGTTGCCGCAACTATATCACCGGCTCTATCGGTATCGTTACCGCTCTGAATCCCATCATAGGCTACAAGAACTCGACCAAAATAGCCAAAGAAGCGATGGCTACCGGCAAGGGCGTATATGAACTGGTATTGGAACACGGCATCCTGACCAAAGAGGAATTGGATACCATTCTCTCACCCGAGAATATGATTCGTCCCGTCAAACTCAATATTAAGCCCCGCCGCTAATGACACTGGTGTTTGCCACCAATAACGCACACAAGTTGGAGGAAGTCAGTAAGATACTTCCTTCAACTTGTTGCTTATTAACGCTGCGCGACATAGGTTTTAACGATGACATCGAAGAAACAGGAGACACGCTTGAAGCGAACTCCCTTATTAAAGCCCGCGCGGTGTGGGACTTCTTGCAGATCCACCCTCAAACCCAATCCATTGACGGCGTTTTTGCCGACGATACGGGTTTGGAAATCCCCGTTCTCAATAATCAGCCGGGCGTAAGAACGGCGCGATGGGCAGGTGATGAACACAACGATGCCGCCAACCGCCAAAAAGCCCTTCGACTGCTACAAGACAAAAATGACCGCTCGGCACGTTTTCGTACCGTCATCACGCTCATAACCTACAAAGACAACATCGGCAAGGAAAATAACCCGATAGCCGCTCAAGTGGAAGGACGTGTAGAAGGGCGTATGGCGGAGGAGGAAAGAGGCGATGGCGGATTCGGATATGATTCACTCTTTATTCCTAAAGGCTACAATATGACCTTTGCCGAACTGCCCGCCGAAACAAAAAACAGCATCAGCCACCGCGCTCGTGCTGTCCAACAACTCAGTTTGCTTCTCGTATGAAAAGAACAATTCTCTTCCTCATTCTATTCTGCACGGTCGTAATCGTTCGGGCGGACGAAGGTATGCACACGTGGCGTTCACATACCGCTTACGGACAGGTCAGCGAAGTGGTCAATACAGGAGACGCTATCTATGCCTTGGCAGGTAACGCACTTGTCAAAGTGGATAAAGCAAGCGAAGAGATGACTTGCTACTCCAAGCAGGACGGTTTTCACGGCGCAAATATCATACACATCGGCTACGACACTCCAAGCCATACCTTGCTTATATTGTACGAAGACGGTCTGATTGACTTTGTGCAGAACGACCGTATAACAGCACTCTCAGACCTGCAACTCAAACAGATGAGTGCCTCTAAAAAAGCTAATTCACTCCATATCTACGACGGCAAAGCCTACCTCGCTATGCCTTTTGGCGTAGTGGTAGTTAATATACGCAAACAAGAGATAGCAGACACTTATTACATAGGAGAAGAAGGTGGAGAGACAGATGTGCGCTCTATATGCTGCAGCACCGATTCTATCTATGCCTTGACAAACGAACGTCTATATGCGGCTCATAGAGAAGACAATCTGCTTGATTTTCGTTCTTGGAACGATAGCCGACCTATACTAGCCGAATCGTATCAAGACATCGCCTTTTTCAAAGGCAAGTTGTACCTGTTAGCAGACTTTAAACTTCACGTAAGGGAAGAAGACGGATGGAAAAACATATCGCCCGAAATGAGTTTTTATGCCTTTAAGCCCTCATCCGAACACCTCTATCTGATGCACGGCAGTAAGGCACTCATAGAATATGTCCCGGGAGCAGATATGAATATCCTAATGTTACCCTACATCATTTATGATGCGCTCAACGACAATGGAGTGCTTTGGTATGCTGCGGGACGAGTCGGCATAGTGCGCCACGATGATGCCGGCACACAAGCCTTCTTCCCGGAAGGACCGGCTGTTAATATCCCCTATCGGATGAAAGTGGTGAACGACCGTCTCTATGTCGTTCCGGGTGCCCGGTGGGCTGTTCAAGAATTTCGTGGCGGCAATGTGATGATTTATGATATAACAGCCGACCGATGGACCAATATCGAACATCAACAGATATCTGATCAGATAGGGATGTCTGCTACCGACTTTATGAATGTTGCCGTTGATCCGTTCAATAAAGAACATTTCATCATTACCAGTTACGGCACCGGATTGTACGAGTTCGAAAACAACCAACTCGTCAAATGGTATCACCACCATAACTCACCTTTAGAATCGCGCGTGGAGGGTTCAACGGAATACTTCTATATCCGTACCGATGCCGCCACCTTCGATGGGGACGGCAATCTATGGCTGCTCAATATGGGTTACAACCCGCTACACGTCATCTCGCCCCGCCAACTCGCAGAGGCTCGCAGCCAAGAAAACGCGTCGTGGAACAGGTACAGCCTCGTCACCAACGACGGAAATACATTTCCCTTGATGACCGGCGGTGAGATGTTCATCGACCGCCGACACAGCAATTGGAAATGGATTCCCTATGCGCGTTACAATCCGGGGATGATTCTCTACGATGACAATCTTACACCCTTTTATCAAGGCGATGACCGCACGTATTTCGTTAATTCATTCGTGGACCAAGACGGCAAAACCATCACGCCTGCAGCCATTTACGATGCCGTGCAAGACTTGAACAACGACCTGTGGATAGCCCTTGAAGAAGGTCTGATTATCGTTCCTGCCAAAGTCGATTTGCGTACATCCAACAATTGCACGCGCGTGAAGATTCCCCGTAACGATGGCACGAATCTGGCTGACTACCTGCTCGGTACAGAGCGCATCAACTCTATCGCCGTGGACGGTGCCAACCGCAAATGGATGGGAACGGAGAGTTCGGGACTGTATCTCCTCTCCGAAGACGGTTTGGAAACGCTTGAACATTTTACTACAGACAACTCGCCGCTACCATCTAATCAAATTCTGTCGGTTGCCATTGACCCTCGTTCCGGCAGAGTGTTTGTCGGTACTGGAGCCGGATTAGTATCTTACCAAGGCGATGCCACGGAAGCAGAAGAGAGTTTCTCGAATGAGACGCTGTACGCATATCCCAATCCTGTACGTCCCGATTATCAAGGCGTAATCACCATAGCCGGTTTGATGGAAAATACCGTGGTGAAGATTGTGGACAACGGGGGCAACCTCGTATGTCAGACGCGCAGTAACGGCGGCTTGGCTGTATGGGACGGCAAGAACGGCAACGGACAACGTGTTGCCTCTGGCGTTTATACCGCGTTCTGCAATACAGCCGAAGGCAATAACCACGCCGTGGTGAAGATTCTCGTTATCCATTAAGCATTTCTCATATCTGGCGTGCTGACTTCCCTATGACGAACCGATATGCATATCTATGGCTCGTAGTGGCGATGGGCGTTTGGAACACGCTCTGTTTTATTCTCCCTGATTTTTTCGATAGCCCGACAGACGGATGGCGTAGCGTGCTGACCGTCATCCTCTATGTGTGTGCGTTAGGGATAGGGCAGATAGCCATCGCTTCGCTGCTTGCGCTCCATCGTTACATAGCCGCTCTATGTCTGCCGCTTTACGCTGTTTTGGGTGGTGTAATCAGTTACTACCGTGTAGCTTTTCACGCTACGGTCAATCCCGCCTTGGTGGACGCAACATTGCATACCAATATGGGTACGGTGTCAGGCGTTACGTCGTGGCAACTGATTGTCTGGGTAGTCTTCCAACTCCTCGTATCGCTGCTATGGGTCAGATGGCGGTGGCGCATAGAAAAAGTGCCACAGGCGTGGGTCATTCTGATTGGCAGCATCGGGTTATTCGCGGCTTGGTATTGGGGCAACGGACGACTGCATAAGAGCGCGGCTCAACGCTACCCGATGCACGTCATACGCAGTGTGGGCGAATACGTTTCCCTGCAGCGCGCAAGCAACCTGCCGCGACAAATCCCTAAAGTGCAAGCCACAGCAACCACCGATTCGTTAGACATCATTATGATTATCGGCGAAGCCGCACGCGCCGACCATCTCAGCCTTAACGGCTATCCGAGAGAAACCTGTCCGCGATTAGCCGCCCGACATAACGTGGTGAGCCTGCCGCATATCTTCTCCCAACATACCCATACTGCCGCCTCCGTCCCCCATATCCTGTCACCCGCTGACAGTCTCCACCCCGAATTGGCTAACACATCCCACTCCTTCATCGCCTGCCTTAGGCAGCAAGGCTACACCTCCGCGTGGATTAGCAACCAAGACTACGGACGAACCTATGCGCCGTTCATTTACGAAGCCGACACCATCCTCTTCCCCAACGCCTCCAAGACTGTCTTCGTCTTCCATCCGTGGTATGACTTAGATCTGCTCCCCGCACTGCAAAACCTAATCAAAGAGCAAACGGAAACGCACCGACTATACGTATTACACACCATCGGCTCCCATTGGTTCTACAACAACCACGTCCCCGAATCGTGTATTCGTTTCCAACCTACTGTTACAAATCGGGTCATCACGCAGAACGACTCAATGGCTGTTATCAATTCCTACGACAACACCATCGTCAGTATGGACCTCTTTGTAGATTCGGTAATTTCCCTTTTCAAAGATCGCAACGCCATCCTCTTTTACCTCTCCGACCACGGCGAGTCGTTAGGCGAACGCGGCAACTGGCTTCACGCCGCCGGTGCAAAAGAAACGAAGTATCCCGCAGCCTTCGTATGGTATTCCGAAAAGTATGCCCGTACCTTCCCCGATAAAGTGGCGGCACTAAAAGAAAACCGCACGAAACACTTTCGTACGGATTATCTCTTCTATAGTCTTTTGTCGGCTGCAGGTCTCCAAGCAGATGGCAACAACTCCTCTTTCGATTTGTTCATCCGCAAGTCAGCCGCAAAAAATCCTTAACCTCGAATCAAACGCAGAAACTCTTCACGCGTCTCCGCCCGATTAAACGCACCCGTAAAATCGGACGTTGTCGTTATCGAGTGTTGCTTCTGCACGCCACGCATCTGCATACACAGGTGTTCCGCTTCCACCACTACCATCACGCCCAACGGGTTCAGCGTGTTCTGTATGCAGTCTTTGATTTGTGTCGTCATCCGCTCCTGCACTTGGCATCGGCGCGCAAACACGTCCACCACGCGTGCTATCTTGCTCAATCCCGTTATCTTGCCGTTCGGTATATATGCCACGTGAGCCTTGCCGAAGAATGGCAACAGATGGTGCTCACACAGCGAATAGAACTCAATGTCGCGCACCACGACCATCTGTCGGTAGTCTTCTTCAAACAATGCCGACCGAAGAATGGCTTCGGGGTCTTCCCTATAACCTTTGGTCAGGAACTGAAAAGCCTTGCCTACACGTTCAGGGGTTTTCTTCAGCCCCTCACGCTCCACATCTTCACCTATCTCCGTCAGCATAGTCCGTACCTGACCGCCTATCGCGTGCGTCATCGCCTCATTGGGCGTAAATGCTTGTAAATCCATTATCGCTACTTTGTTTCTTTTAATCCGCCGCAAAGGTAAGCCCTTTATCCCATTTCGCCAAATAGTATGGACGTGTTAAAATAGTGTCGGACTGTCGCTCTGCATCAATACCGGCATCTTGCCTAAGTGGCGGAATGCCAATTCGGTGGCTTCACGACCGCGAGGCGTGCGCTTGATGAATCCTTCCTTGATGAGGTAAGGCTCATATACATCCTCTATCGTGCCGGGGTCTTCGCCCATTGCCGTGGCTATCGTATTCAAGCCCACCGGTCCGCCACGGAACTTGTCTATTATCGTGCAGAGCAGTTTATTGTCTATCTCGTCCAAACCGAACGTGTCTATATTGAGTGCCTCCAACGCATAGCGCGCTATATCAAGGTCTATCTTCCCGTCACCTTTCACCTGCGCAAAGTCCCTGACCCGACGCAACAAGGCGTTGGCTATACGAGGCGTACCACGGCTGCGACGAGCTATTTCACCTGCCGCTTCACTGTGGATGGCGATGCCCAGCAAACCCGCCGAACGCGCTACAATACCAGCCAAGACATCCGCATCATAGTATTCCAAATGGCAGTTGATACCAAAGCGGGCGCGCAACGGCGATGTCAATAATCCGCTACGAGTGGTGGCACCAATCAGCGTAAAGCGGTTAAGGTCAATCTGAATCGTGCGAGCCGATGGACCCTTGTCTATCATTATGTCTATACGGTAGTCCTCCATCGCCGAATAGAGATACTCCTCCACTACGGGACTGAGACGATGAATCTCGTCTATGAACAGCACATCGTTCGGCTCAAGCGATGTCAGCAGACCCGCCAAGTCGCCGGGCTTGTCCAATACCGGCCCGCTCGTTACCTTAAACCCTACACCTAACTCATTGGCAATGATGTTACTCAAAGTCGTTTTGCCTAATCCCGGAGGACCAAAGAGCAGGACGTGATCCAAACTCTCGTGACGCAAGCGAGCAGCCTCCACAAATATCTTCAGATTGCTTACTATCTTCGCCTGTCCTGCAAAGTCGCGAAAACGCAAAGGACGCAGAGCATTGTCCTGCTCCTTCTCGGTCATCTGGTTGCGAATATCAAAATCAGTATCGTTAGCCATACGAAAAAAAATCAGTTGGTGGTGTCGTGGAAGAGTTGTTCGAGATCGGGGATGTCTTCAATAGGACGGTCTGCACGTATATGTCCATGGTCAAGAATAACCACGCGTGTACACATCTCTTTGACTTCCTGCAAGATATGCGTTGATAAAATAATCGGACACTTCTTTCTTGTCTCCCGCACCACGTGCCGTATGTCTTCCAATTGGTTCGGGTCAAGACCCGTGGTGGGTTCGTCAAGAATAAGCAGTTGGGGATTGCCCATTAAGGCGGTTGCCAAACCGACACGCTGGCGGTAACCCTTACTTAATTCTCGGATATGCTTATGCACTTCTGCACGCAATCCAACGCGGTCAATCAACTCTTCCACTTCGCTTTCGCTATGACTGAAACGCGCCATAAAAAGGAGGTATTCGCGCACATACATCTCCTGATAGAGCGGATTTTGTTCACTCAAGTAGCCTATGCGTTCGGGACATTGAACAATAGCGGATTCACCATTCGATTGCGCCTTGTCGGCTGACAGAATACCGATAAGAATCTTCATTAATGTGGACTTACCGGCACCGTTCGGACCGAGCAACCCGACAGACTCGCCTTCGCTCACCTGCAGGCTGACATCGTGCAACACTTGTTGCCCTGAAAACGTCTTGCTGATGTGCCGTATGTCAACTACTTGATGTGTCATGAGAGAAAAATACCGTCCGCGCTCATAAGGAGCGGCAGGAAACACGGCGACAAAAGTACGCAGTTTCTTGTATTCCACCAAAGATAGTTTGCGATATTTTGCAGAAAGATTTTGGTAATTGCGCAAATGAGCGTACATTTGCGGCGGTATCTTAAAAAGCAGTAAACTACTATGTACAAACGTATTTTATTGAAGTTGTCGGGCGAGAGTCTGATGGGTGAACAAGGTTACGGGATTGACCGTGAACGCTTGGAGCAGTATGCCCGCCAAATCAAAGAGTTGGCAGACACAGGCTTGGAGATCGGCATCGTGATTGGCGGCGGAAATATCTTCCGAGGTTTAAGCGGTGCGCAGAAAGGCTTTGACCGCGTGAAAGGCGACCAGATGGGTATGTTGGCAACCGTGATTAACTCGTTGGCATTATGTTCGGCACTGGAGGCGATGGGGCAAAAAGTTCGCGTTATGACCAACGTGCGTATGGAGCCTATCGGCGAGTACTACAGCAAGGAAAAAGCCTTGCGTCTGCTGTCGAAGGGGAACGTAGTGATTTTTGCTGCGGGAACGGGTAATCCCTACTTCACAACGGACACGGCATCATCACTGAAAGCGATAGAGATAGAAGCAGATATACTATTTAAGGGCACACGTGTGGACGGCGTTTATACGGCTGACCCCGAGAAGGACAAGACGGCTGTTAAGTTTGACGAGATAACGTATGAGGAGGTGCTCAGCAGGCAGTTACACGTGATGGACTTGACAGCCATTACAATGTGTATGGAGAATAAGATGCCTATCTATGTATTTGATATGGACACGGTAGGCAATCTGCGCCGTGTAGTGAACGGCGAAAAAATAGGCACTTTGGTCAAGCCGTGCGAATAACCGGCGCCGAAGCAGCAGGTGCAATATCCAAAGAATAAACCTAAAACAGACAGACTATGATAGAACCCAAACAAATTCAGCAGCAGGCGACTGAGCAAATGGAATCAGCCGTGGCTTATTTAGACGACACGTTGGCACAGATTCGTGCCGGTAAGGCAAGTGCACGTATATTGGATTCGGTACGTGTCGATTACTATGGTCAGCAGAGTCCGCTTACCTCGGTAGCCACTATCACCACCCCCGATGCACGCACCATCCAAATCCAGCCGTGGGAGAAGAAGATGCTCTCCACTATAGAGCGCGCCATCATCAATGCCAGTATCGGCTTGGCACCGAACAATAACGGAGAGGTGATTCGTCTCATTATTCCTCCTCTGACCGAAGAGCGCCGTCGCGACCTCGCCAAGCAGTGCAAGGCGGAAGCGGAAAACGCAAAAGTAAGTATCCGTAACGCCCGTCGCGATGCTATCGAGACGCTCAAGAAGCAAATCAAAGAGGGTCTGCCCGAAGACGCAGAGAAGGATGCTGAGACGGAGGTGCAGAAACTCCACGACAAGTTCATCAAGCAGGTGGACGAAGTCTATGCCAAGAAAGAGAAAGAGATAATGACCGTCTGATGGTCAATCGTTTTCGCTTCCTTATCGTTTTTTATTGTTGTCTTGCCACGCGTGTTGCGGCAGGTTCGTTGCCGTGGTTGGACAAGATTGTGGACGGCGCGATGCGTTTGCCTGCTATCGGTGCGCCCATGATAACGTATGCGCCGGAAACCAACTGGGCATTCGGTGGTGCGGTGCAGGGGTATTTCCGTTGTGAGGGGCAGAAAGAGAGTTCGATGGTTCAATTGACGGGTGCTTATACGCTCAACCGTCAATGGTACTTGCAGACAAAAGGAACTATCTATGCCGGTAAGGAACGGACGTGGTTCATCCTGTATGATGCAGGGTATCGCGACTACCCCGATTTGACATTTGAACGAGGCAATCGGTTTGCTGTCAAGGAAGCCGTTTCGTATAAGTCATACAGAGCTTACGTCAAAGGCAGCGGGTTATGCCATATCGGTAGCGGTTGGTCGATGGGACCGCAGTTGCACTATCTCTATGAGCGTACCAACGGTATTCAGGCAACTGCCTCTATGTTAGGCATCGGCGGCGTGGTGCAGTACGATACGCGCGATATACACTATTACCCCCATAGCGGTTTGTTCTTTCAGGTATCGGGTTTTCACTACGAGTCCTTCACGTCAGGTCTGTCGCGTATGGGGCTGATAACAACCGATCTGCGTCAGTACGTCCCCCTATACAAGCGGTTCCTGTTTGCCTGGCAGTTCCGCAGCGAGTGGTCAATCGGGACTAACAGCAATCGCCCTTTTCAGTTGCTGCCAATGTTAGGCGGCGAGGAGTTGGTACGCGGAGTGCGTATGGGGATGTTCCGCGATGATGCTCTGGTGGCTTTGCAGGGGGAGTTGCGTTTCCCGCTTTTTTGGTTGTTCAGCGGAACGGTCTTTGCGGGCGTGGGCGATGTCTATCACTACGGTGACTGGCAGTGGACCACTCCTAAAGTGGGGTACGGTATCGGTTTGCGTCTGAAGATTAACGAGGCGAACATCAATTTTCGATTGGATCTTGCGCGCAACAACCTGTACAAGAGTTGGAATACG
Organism: Paludibacteraceae bacterium; assembly: GCA_017471175.1. Lineage (GTDB taxonomy): Bacteria > Bacteroidota > Bacteroidia > Bacteroidales > Paludibacteraceae > Colicola. Next base: position 29,199 of record JAFUVS010000005.1, read on the forward strand.
AAAGAAAGTTATTCGTTTTACATCACAGTATCCGAAGCGTTTTAAGGCGATGAGAGGTTTAGTAATCAAGACAACGGGCAATAGTTATACGGTGCAGCCCCGAGACGGCGGGGCGGCTATCGCGGCATACGTCAAGGGCAATTTTCGCATACGCGGTATTCGTTCCACCAACCCCGTAGCGGTGGGCGATTACGTAGCGGTGGAGCAGCAATCGGATGGTACGAATTGGATAACGGACATCGAGGAACGCCGTAATTATATCATCCGCCGTTCCACCAACCTGAGCAAACAGACGCATATCCTTGCCGCCAATGTGGATCAGGCGGTATTGATTGTAACGGTAGCACATCCTATAACTTCGCTCACTTTTATTGACCGTTTTTTGGCCACGGCAGAAGCGTATCGCGTGCCTGCCGTACTGATTTTTAACAAGACGGATATACTCACCGAAGCGGAAAAAAATACTATGGCGGAATGGCAAAGTCTTTATGAGCAGTTAGGTTATACCACGTTCGCCCTATCGGCAACCCATCTTGACCCGTCTGATTTACTGCCGCTTTTTGAAGGCAAGGTGAGCCTGCTGTCGGGTAATTCGGGTGTGGGCAAGTCCACGTTGCTGAATGCGCTTTTAGGTAAAGAGATAACACGGACGGCGGAGTTGTCGGCGATGCACGATTCAGGGATGCATACCACCACTTTTTCGGAGATGTATCCGATTGAAGACGGCAATGTCCGTGGCGGCTATATCATTGACACACCCGGCATAAAGGGATTCGGGGGTGTGGCGATGGAAAAAGCGGAGGTGTCCCACTACTTCCGTGAGATTTTTCGGGTCGGGCAGAGGTGTCGTTACAGCGATTGCCTTCATTTCGGGGAGAAAGATTGTGCCGTGGTTCCCGCCGTGGCAAAGGGAGAGATTGCTGTGTCGCGCTACGAGAGTTACTTGTCCTTGTTAGGTGACTGCGAGGAGGCTAAATATAGATGATCGGCGGCTTGCTCATAGAACAGCACCACGGAAAGGACTACGTACTTTGTCCGTTCCGCCGCAAGTGGGTTCGTCTGACCCCGGAAGAGGAGGTAAGGCAGCGATTCTTGCAGGTATTAGTGACGCAATACGGTTATCCGGCATCGCGCGTGGCAGTGGAAGCTATATTATCTTCCGGTCAGCGGGCGGATGCCGTGGTGTATAGCAAGCAGTTGCTGCCCGTTATACTCATTGAGTTCAAAGCTCCTTCCGTACCATTGACGGGTCGGACATTAGACCAAGCGGCGGTGTATAACCGAATGTTGCGCGTACCGCTGTTGGTATTGCATAACGGCGTGCAGACCGTTGTGGCGCGAGTGAAGGATAAAGAAATAGAATTTTTAACCGATTTACCGGTATATGGAAACGATAATTGAATTGAACGACCTGCTGGATACCGCCTCGTTTTATGGTACCAACAATCAGAATATGATGTGCCTGAAGGCGCAGTTCCCTGCCGTGCGGGTAGTGGCGCGCGGACAGACGGTTAAAGTGTCGGGGGCGGAAAAGGATACGGCACGTTTTGCGGAAGCGTTGCGGCTGTGCGAACAGTACTGCCTCAAGACAGGACATTTGTCAGAAAACGATGTGTTGCAGCTCATCCACGGCGAGATGCGTGCTGAGACACCTTCGGGTGACTTGATTCTCTATGGCGTTCACGGTAAGGCTATTACTGCCCGCAGCGAGCATCAGCAGCAACTCTTGCGCGCCTATAGTCAGAACGACCTGATGTTTGCCATCGGTCCGGCGGGCAGCGGCAAGACCTATACGGCGATTGCCCTTGCCGTCAGAGCATTGAAGAACAAGGAAGTAAAACGCATCATCCTGAGTCGTCCGGCGGTGGAAGCGGGTGAGAAATTAGGTTTTCTGCCGGGCGATATGCGTGATAAGATTGATCCGTATTTGCAGCCGCTTTATGATGCCTTGCAGGATATGATTCCGCATACCAAGTTGAACGAGTTTATGGAGCGCGGTACGATACAGATTGCGCCATTGGCTTTTATGCGGGGACGGACGCTGTCGGATGCAGTGGTTATTTTGGATGAGGCGCAGAACACAAGTATTCCGCAGATTAAGATGTTCTTGACCCGTTTGGGAATCAACGGCAAGATGATTGTAACGGGCGACTTGACGCAGATTGACCTGCCGCCTTCGCAACGCTCGGGCTTGGCGGATGCCGTAGATCGTCTCTCCGACACGCAGGGCGTGGCAGTTATCCGCTATACAGACAAGGATATAGTTCGCCATCCGCTTGTAGGACGAATCGTAAAGGCATATCAAAAATAGGTTGAAACATTATACAAACGACCAGTCCGTTCCCCAAGTTTCGTAGAGGAACGGATTTTCGTTTCACTTACTTTCAATCCGCTGATTCGTGTCACTCTACCTCCGTACCGTTGACGTTGTAGGTGTTGCCGTTCTTGCGAATGCGGAGCATACCATTCTCAAAGGTCTTCTGCGACTGTTCAAGTAGCATAGGATTGACACCTTCAATAGAAGAATGTACAGGATGGTAGTGAAACAATGAATCGGTGAACTGCAAACGTTGCTCAATCCACAAGTCTATATACGCTTTTTCCTCTTCAAAATCCAACGTAATACCATCTGCGCCGCTCCATCTCTCTGTTTCGCGTTCCGCTGCTCCCGTTTGCTCAAAGAGATGAAAATAGTCCGCAAAACGTTGTCGCAGCGAAGAAAGCGAAAAAGCATTCTCCCGCAAAAATGCATAACGATGTATGAGCAGCAAACGATAGATGGGTATATCGCGTTCGAAACGCCGAAATAGATTGCCGCCCCAAGTAAAATCAAAATCAGGCACTTCTTCACTTCCGTCAAAAGCACGACCGAACGAGTGGTCAATATCCCAAGGCGTAATCAACAGCTTATCATACTGATTGATATTATAATAACTCAAGAAAAGATTTTTCCCGCAATTGTCTCGTGCAGACAACAGATATGAGAACAGGTAGTAGTCCATAAAAACATACATATCAAATCGCTTCCACACGCCTTGCTCAAACTCTAACGCGGATGCCGTATTAACAAACTCCATCGCATCGTATAACGGTTTCCAATCAATCAGGCTGTCTTCTTTTATATCAGGATATTGAAACTCAAAACGCATCCAAGTACCTAACGAGTTGTCGTAGGGCGATAGAGAACCGAAGAAACTGCCTTTGTGACTGACCGATTTATAGAGTATCCCGTTTATTGTGTGGTCTTTCGCCTTTTTAAGTTTCAACTGCTTGCGGTCCACTCGTTCCATCAAGCAGTACAAGCCGTTGTAACTTCCGTTGACATAGACTTCTACAAACTTTCCGCGATAGCCGTTGCATAGCTTCGGTTCGCGATCGTAATAGTATGGCTTGGAAGAAAAATCCAACCATAGATCCATCGCAACACGGTTTCTCATCCGAGCCTTATCGACTGCCATAGCGTCCAATATCCAGTAGTTGTCCGACCGCATATCCATAAAGGACACGTTTGCTTTATGACCTGCTTCGTCAATGAATTTAAGTGCAAACGACTGCTTCTGATAGGTCGCAGCAGTGGCTCCCCGATGGCGGATTAGCACGTTTGATGTGAGCGTGTCGCCGTTCTCGATAAAGAAAAAACAGCCACTTGAAAACGTGTCCGTACTCAATGCTTCAAATTGCAGCAGAACAGTAGGTATGGAGGATTGTACCTCACCCCTGACGGATACAGAGAAAAGCAGTAAGATGACAAATACAGCGAAACAAACCATATCACCATTATTGAATCTCCATGTCTTTTATTGAATCCAATTCGGGAAGAATGAGTTGGTCATTCTGAAATTTGTCAGATAGTTTTAATTCTTCCCCCTTGTCAAGCGGATTGATAGGGGGGGTTGGAAGATTAGGGTTGGTAGTAGCCGCTCGCTCTAACCGTATATTGTCTTCCCTATTATCTCCTTCTGTCGGATTGTTGCCCGCATCATTCTTCTTGCAGGATGCAACCAGACAAAGGGAGACAAGAATAAAAATGATTTTTTTCATACTATCAGACATTAGGTTTCACTATAAATTATTTCACGTCCGGGAACTCTTCTGCCGAACAATCAGATACGCCTATCGCTTGACAAACTTGCTCTGAAGTGTATCATCAGTGGCAGTCTGCGCGATTAGTATGTAAAGCCCGGCAGGCAAAGCAGATACATCAATTTCTGTTTCCTTTGTTTGCAACAGACACTGACCGTTGAGGTTGTAAATACAAACTCTTGTCAATGCTTCTATGGAGTGAATCAGCAAAACATTTGATACAGGATTAGGAGAAATGTATAGTTTAGAATTATTTTTCTCATTCATTTCGTTTTTCAAAGAAGGCGCATCATTTCGTTTGGATGACTCTGTTTCAACATCCGTTTCCCACCGCGTTGTAGCGCACGGCATTTCTCGAATAGATATATGTACATTACTCCCTTGAGATATTGTTACACCCTGTGTTAATCGTACTTGGGTAGCAGAAGAGATTTCACCGTGAATAGTATTTTGTATGGTAGCATTTGAAACCGTTAATTCTCCACCTACGGCGTAATTAAAGTAGGGGGAAAAATAAGACGATGAATTTAATATTCGAGATGAGCAATTCGCATCAGGTTTAATTCCCATAATAGCACATTCGTGATGGGTGTAATACTCTCCTTCATTAACAGCAGGAATAGCATCTATATCATAATACGTATTGGGATTAATACTCCCCCAACCATAATTCACGTGAAAGAGTCCGCCTGAATCATATCCATCAACTACAAAGGCATGACCACCACCGCCTATAAATTGTGTCATACCACCGTAATAAACAGGTCTTCCGGCATCTAATTCGGCTTTAATCTTATCTTCCCAATTAAGAGTAGTTAATTTATCTCGTTTTTTGATAGTGCTTGAATTATATCCAAAAGAAATTAAAGCCTCTTTAGCATCATTATCATATGCACCGGAACTTACACCGTAATCCATATCAACCATATATCCGCAATCTTTCAAAAACGAGGCAACCATATCCACTTCATTCATCGGTGTTGCGTTATTGATAGAATCAGGCATCAAATTCCACTCATAAAAATGCATCTCTGTATTACTTCCACCGGGAGTAGTAGGGACATTGGCAGCGTATGGCCATCGCCAGTACCACATAATTTGTCCAATCGCTACTGCGACACAACCTACTGCCGCTTTATTGCACTGATTAGGAGCATTCACGTTCGGGCAAAATTTGTTATAAGATTTATCACAATAAGGGGTCATACTATTATTACCTGTTTGTTTCCAATGAACGGATAAAAGTGGAGCGACAATCGGAGTACCTTGCGAAGCAGTTGCTTTATTATCAGAATCTTGCTGTAAAGTCATCCAATGCTCATTTTGCGGGCAGTTTAAACATTTTTCTTTCGCGTAAACGATAACTTCCTCGTAATGCTCTAACATAAATTGTGCCGCCGGTGGCAGTTGTTCGTATATCGGCTTCTCAACCTGTTGAAAGTGAGCAAGTATAGGGTCTGTTTTTTTGTTGGTAGAAACCAACACCCAACCGTCATCTACAGGAACGAGCCACATATTTGCCATTCCGGTAGGTGAAATCATTTCTGCTGAACGATACTTACCACGTGACTGAAGTTCAGATTTAACTTGAAGAACCGAGGTATCAATATTATCGTTTTTTACTTTTTCGTAATATGCTTTTGCGATTTCCATAGCTAAATCCTCCGTCACTTCTTGACTATACAATATGGCACTACATAGTAGTAGTATAAGTATTATTTGTTTTCTCATTTTATTCCTTTTTATTAACGCAGAATCATTTTATCTTCCAAGTAGAATCCCAGTCGCCATTATTGATGATTACAGTTAATTGACGTTGCAGCAATTCCCAATATGCGTCCATCTCTTCGGCTTTTTCACACAAACACGTACTTCCTGCCGCAACTGCAGGTCTACCAAAAATAGCCGTATGATAGACTAACTGATTGAGGGTAATAATTGTATCAATATTATTTTTTTCGTCCCACTCATGATAATCTATAAGAGGATAATTACCTGTAGGATATAAGTATTGCAATAAGTCTTTTACAAGAATGCTTCTTTGCTCGAATATCTCATTGGAAGACAACTTTTTATGAGCCAAATCTTTTGAAAAAAGAAATTCCCCATTGTACAAATAAGATTTATAGTTATCGACTGTTACATCCTCTAAAATGACGTTACCATAGTAATCATCGGGATATACATGAAAAATATAATTCCCCCCCCATGCCCAATCGGGTAAATACCACCCATTTGGAAGTTCCCAATACGGATTCCTGAACCGTTCCGTAAACTCAACTTCTCCGGGTTGGTAAAAAGCTTTATCACATCTGTTTCCATTAATAAAAACAAAATGATCTTTGCCATCATAAACGATAAGATGATCACGATACTCAGGCTTTTTAAACCTAAAGACGCGAATCTGCGGTTGTGGTTCGGGATCATAGCTTACATTATTCTCACAACCCACTAACAATAGTGATATAAAAGCAATTAGAGTTAAGATTTTCGTTTTCATTGTGTATTCCTCCTTTTACTTTAGATTGATTTCTATTTGTTTTTCCAACTCTCTTATGCGCTCATCCTGCTCCATAATGCGTCTCTCCTGTTCAATGATATAAAGCGTACATTCTTCCGCTTTCTGCAAGAGTTGTATCGCCAGTTTGTCCAAGCTGACACCATTCTCTTTCATCTCTGCCGCAGAAGGAATCTCAGGCAGATGTCGATGTTCTTGAATATAACTCTTTACTTCGTCTAACGAGCGTAGTTTGTAATCCTTGTCAAACACAAAGTCCGCCCCCGAAACCGTATTAACCAGTATCTCATCAGCGCGTATCGTTCCACGTACATCCAATTTACATTGAGGAGTGTTAGTCCCCAAACCAAAATTACTATTGTTGTTTATCCAACTATTGGCATCTGTGCGCAATCGTATCGTTTCTACTTTTGTGTTCTCATTTAACGCTTCATACATTGATAACTGTGAATACAATTCTCCTTGCGAACTGCCGCCCGGCATAATATCTACTACCGTATGTGCATAAAAACCGTTTCTCACACCCATTACCAAACGATGACATTCCCATTGCAAGTAGCTATTCGCCATTCCGTCGCGCCAATCAACCGTATGCAAGTACATTTTGCCATTCACATCCAATTTGTACTGCGGATTGGATGTGCCAATACCGAAATTTCCGGGATTGTCAAACCAGCAATTTTGCATCGTGTTCAGACAAATCTTCGGGGTTTGTACATTTGGTGCCGTTGCTGTAAAGAGACGTAGCTGACTATAAAGAGGTTCCTGATTGGATCCGCCGGGAAGAATATCCACCATCGTATAGGCATTTGTTCCGGCGGGTACGCCCATAATTAGTCTATGTGCTGCCCAATGCAGGTAACTTCTATATTTACTTTCGGAAGCGTCAACCGAATGCAGGAACATCTTGCCATTTACATCCAACTTATATTGCGGATTGGTTACACCGATACCCACTTTCGTAGAAGTAGGATTAACATAAAGCGAGGATGTTCCGGCACTCCAGGTTTGAGCCGAAACGGCAATGCTTGCGACAAGCATTGCAGCGACTAAAATCAGTTTGTTTTTCATATCTGTAAAAGTTTTGATAGTTAATGTAACTTTGAAATTGGCAGTATCTTTCTTTTTAGCCGCCGCAAAGATAATAGTAAAATTTTGACATATCCGCAAATCAGGGTTTCAGCGACCTGAAAAAAACCTCATAGGGTTATTTGAGATGTAAAAAACGGGCAAAATCAGCAAAAGTACCACTATTGTATATCAAATAGTTATAAATCAAAAATTGACGAAATGACATTTGCAAATAAAAGTGCGAAAAAAATCCTCATAGGAGGTTTTGTGCGATAAAAGACAGTACAAAAATAGGAATTAACAATATGTATAACAGACAAATGTGCAATGTTGTGCGGAATGTAACCTATGAGGTTTTGAAAGGTATAAATCGTATTTTTTAGCCTAAAAATCGCTCAAAAATGAGAAATTTTGATAAAAGATGAAGCCGTATGGCTCTTCTTCCAATAAGATTTGCTACTTTTGCCGCCACAAATATGATAGGTAAGTGATATCCTTTTAGAATATAGGAAAAATGAACAAAAAAGAAGTCTTTAATTCCAACAGACAAAATAGGCACATGCGAGGTTTACGTCGCGTAGGGTTAAGTCTGTTTTATATGTTATTCATTTATGTAATAATTATTTCTGCAGGATGTGCCAATACCGATATTATGAGGTTTTCAGATGTTTTGAACGAAGCCGAAAACCTAATTTGGCAGAATCTCGACAGCGGTTTGAGTGTATTGAATGAGTTACCGTATGAGCAGATGGGTGAAGAGGAACAGGTTCGCTTACAAATGTTGCGGGAATTGGGCAGCCTGCGTGCCTACCAATATACACAGCGCGGCGAAAGTAGGAGTACCAAGGATTCCGTGATACAAAACATAGTAACCTATTACCGGCAAACCTCTGACGAAGCGAATCTCTGTAAAGCACTTTATACGCTTGGCACAATCCAATATGTAGAACAAAAAGACCTAATAACTGCCACCCGAACATTAAAAGAGGCGCAATACTATATACCCTATCTTGAGTATGGCAGTCCTTATGCGGGTATGATTTACCTTAATCTCGCTTATATGGCGGCGGATGAGCAGTTATACTCCGTGATGCGATCGTATGCCCAGCAAGCCATTCCTTTTTTCAGGCAAAACGATGATCACTTGCATCTATGTGCCGCATATCGGGACGTGGCGTATGCCGACCTCTATGGTGACGGGCAAAGGGAAACAATGATGCAGTATTTTGACAGCGCGATGGCGGAAGCGGGATTGGCGCACAACGACGTGATGATGTATGATATTCTTTTTCATAAAGAGTTGAGCGAAGCACGTCCTGATACTACGCAACTGCTGCATTATAGCAAATTGTTGTGCGACAGTTTCGGCATCAAACAGAATGCCGGTAACATAGTAAGTATCTACTTGCAAAAAGGCGAAACGGAAGAAGCGGAAAAGTACCTCCGCGTCCTGTCATACGATACGTTATCTTCCCAATGGAGTAAAGAGCAATTTATAATGCATCGCAGTCGCCTTTTGTTGTTGAAAGGAGAGAAAGACTCCGCTTTCCACGAGTTGGAACGGATGTACGGCACGCGGGTAGAGCAACTGACCGCCGACTCACGCAGCCGCGCCTATACGATTTCGCGATTGTACGACCTTGAGCGTGAGCAGAGCCGCGTGATGCAGCTGGAAATAGATAAACGACGTTTGCGAGGAGGTATCATAGGAAGTATCGCAGCGATAGTGATTGCCATATTGATTTTCGGGTTGGTATATTCATATAGCAGGCAAAAGAATGTCCGTATCGCTCTTCAAGCCGAGATGCAACATACGCTCGACAAGAAAGAAAAAGAGTATCTTCTCTTTAAGAACGAATCGCTGAAAAAGGAATTGAACGATAAGCGGAAAGCGTTGCAGCACTATTTGTATGCAAGGTTATCGCTGACATCGGCTTTGAGTCGATATGTTGAGAAACGCGAAGATGACATCCCTGAGTCGGCGGGTGCAGAGTTACACGAGTTGATGGTGCTGACTGAAAAGGACTGGGAACAGTTCGATCACGACTACAATGAAGCAAGCAACAACTTTATGGCGCGTAAACATAAGCAGCATCCGCGACTAACGACTCGCGACCTGCGTTACATAGCCCTGTATAGTTTAGGATTTGACAACATTGATATATGTCTGCTGTTTGATATCGGCAAGCCCGCAGGATGGAATATCAAAACGAACTTGCCCTATCGTCTTTCAGAAAAAGATCAGGAGATAGAAGACATCTTGAACAGCAAACCGCGAAGAAGCGAATTCCGCGAGAAAAGAAAGAAACAAAAAACGTATTGACACGCAATGTCAATACGTTTTTTGTTGTACGGAATTAGGTTTGCTGCTGATAAAAACCTATCAAATTCGGCCGATTGCTGCAAATCGTTGGTAGAATTCGGTGACGGCAACGACACCTTTCTCCCATACCTCTAAGTCCATTGACTCGTTGGGCGAATGGATAGCGTTCTGCTCCAAGCCGAAGCCCATCAGAATCGTCTTCTGCCCCAAGATGCGCTCGAAGTCCGATATGATAGGGATACTGCCTCCACGGCGTGCCGCCAATGGACGCTTGCCAAAGGCTACTTGGAATCCTTCTTCAGCAGCCTTGTAAGCAGGAATATCAATGGGGCAAACATAGCCTTGTCCGCCGTGCATCGGAGTCACTTTGACCCGCACGCCCTTCGGGGCAATCGAAGCAATATAGTCGATGAAAGCCTGCGAGATCTTCTCGTGGTCCTGGTTGGCAACGAGACGGCAACTGACTTTGGCGTAGGCTTTGGCGGGTAAAACGGTCTTGCTGCCTTCGCCCGTGTAGCCGCCCCAGATGCCGCAGATGTCGAACGACGGACGGCACGAGTTGCGCTCCAACGTAGAGTAACCCTCTTCACCCACCGTTTCGGGCACGTCAATGGCACGTGCGTATGCCTCCTCAGAGAACGGAATCTGCGCAATCATTTTCCGCTCTTCTTCGGGGATGGGCAGTACATCATCGTAGAAATGGGGAATGGTGATGCGTCCTTTTTCGTCCACCACCTTCGCCAACATCTCGCACAAGGCATTGATAGGGTTTTTCACGGCACCGCCGAAGTGACCGGAATGGAGGTCGCGATTAGGACCTTGCACCTCTATCTCCCAATATGCCAACCCACGCAATCCCGTAGTAATGGACGGCGTGTCTTTGCCTATCATCGATGTATCGCTCACAAGGATGATGTCGCTCTTGAGCAAGTCCTTGTGTTTGGTAATAAAAGCTGACAGGGACGGGCTGCCAATCTCTTCTTCGCCCTCGAAGATGAACTTGACGTTGCACTGCATCAGGTCATTTTTGACAAGGTACTCGAACGCCTTGGCTTGAATCATAGCTTGCCCTTTGTCGTCATCCGCACCGCGCGCATAGAGCCTGCCATCGCGTACTTCGGGTTCCCACGGATTGCTTTTCCACAATTCTAACGGCTCTACGGGCATCACATCGTAATGCGCATAGACAAGCACTGTCGGGGCGGTGTCGCTTTTCTTATAATGCGCATAAACAAACGGATTGCCGTCGCTCGGCATCACTTGTGCTTCGTGGGCACCGGCAGCCAATAGCAATTCACGCCATCGCTCCGCACAACGCACCATATCGGCTTTGTGTTCGGGTTGGCAACTGACGGAAGGAATGCGAATCAGGCTCGCCCATTCCGCTTGAAAACGCTCGCGATTAGCGGCGATGTAGTCTTGGATAGTCATATTAGTTGATAGTTTAGAGTTGAAAGTTGAAAGAAGTTATAGCTTAGAGTTGAAAGTTAAGCGTGCAAGGATATTCTCGCTTGGAGTTCCCATGTGCGGAGACGGTCTTTGTAGAGATTGTTGCGGTTCATCGCCTCGATGTCGCAGTTGGCATCGGAGTTGTCGTCCCAACGGCGACAATTATAGACCACGTCCCAGATGCGTGACAGCTTGTATTCGCGCGTCAGACGAAGCCCTACCGCATAGTCCTCGCCGTACTTGGTAGTCGGGAAATGAATCGTCCGAAGCAAGGGAGCAAGGAATCCTCTCGGTGCGCCCAATCCGTTAATGCGCAAGGCATTGTTGCGTCCGTTCTCTTCGGTCCATTCGGCGTGGTCAATCTTGCCGGGAGGCAACGGATGACCTTCTATATCAGTCAGTTGGTACGAACCGACCACCATCGCGCAATGTTCCTTCTCGAAGCAGTCAATAAATCGCTGTACTGTCGTTTCATCGTAGTAGGTATCGTCCGAGTCCAACTGGATAGCATAACGCCCGCACAGAGGATGCTCCAATGCGGCGTTCCAGTTCCCGCCTATCGCGTGCCAAGTCTTGTCTTGTGCTATATAGACAAGGTTGGAGTGAGAGGCAGCCAATTCGCGTATGATGTCAGCCGTGCCATCCGTTGAGTTGTCATCCACTACGATGACATTGTACGTATAAGGTGCGCTCACCACTTGATTCAGTGCCGAGAGAATCGCTTCGCGGATGGTGCGGACACGGTTCTTGCATGGAATCACCACGCTGGCTGTTACCGCCGTTTCAGCAGCAAAATACGATTCTACGGACTTATACTGCATCGGCTGAAGATAGGCACCCACCGCCTTCAGATGTTCGGTGACGCACTGCTCCATCTCTATCTGTACGGCGCGGTTGGCGGGATTCACATAGTCGAAGAGTTTCTCGCCCGACTTGCGCAGATCTTCTTCCTGTTCGTAATAGAGCAGTTCGGGGATGTGTATCAACTCCCCCATCCGGCTCAAACGCAGCCGTAAGTCGTACCAGCCTGCATATTGGTATTCACTCTTCATCTCGCTGACGGCTTGGCGAACTGCTTCCGTGCGGCAGAGAATGACACTGCCGAAGTCGAAGTCATCGCGGAGTGCACCTTGCTGGTAGTCTATGACGGGGGCGGGGATAGGTTGTTCACTGCCGCTTTCTATGCGGAAGTGGTCGGCATACGCCATCACGCCGCCGGATGCGTTGAGGATATGCTGCATACGTTCCTGTGCAAAGTGTACCCAACGGATGTCGGGCTTCAAGTAAAGGAAGAAGAAACGCTCGTTTGCTTCGTTAGCAATGTGCCGAATGGCTTCGGTGGAGCACAGACGACCCTGAAGAGAAAAGACTTGCATAATGTACAGAAATTTATTTTGCGCAAAATTACGTCAAAAGTTGGTTACTGACAAATTCTGTGTTACTTTTGCCGCAATATGAATCTGCGAATAGGTATTCTTACAGCTCCGCAAATCCGTTGGGAGAGGAGCAGCCGCAACGGCAAACCCACTTTTATTCTTCACGATGTGCGCATCGGAATCGGTTTTCATTGGGATCGAAGGCAGACGCAAGAATTTGCCGGCGAACTCTCTATTCTCCGCAACCCGAACGGCACGCAGACTGCCATCAATACGATTGACATGGAGGACTATATTACTTCCGTTATTTCTTCGGAGATGTCGGCTCACAGTCCTCTCGAACTGCTTAAGGCTCACGCTGTTATTTCTCGCTCGTGGGCTGTCAGACAATGTATGAACAACCGTAGTCAGTCTTCTTCCAATCCATCGGCAGCGATGGGTACGAGTGCTTTTGAGTCGGGCGGACATATCGGTTTTGACCTTTGTGCCGACGACCACTGCCAGCGGTATGAGGGCCTTCGGTCGGTTCACCCGCGCGCCGAAGAGGCTGTAGAGGCAACACGCGGACAGGTACTCACCTATGATGGTGAAATTTGCGATACGCGTTTCTACAAGTGTTGCGGCGGCAAGACGGAAATCTTCTCCACCTGCTGGGAGAACAAGAACGTGCCTTATCTTCAGTCGGTTGAATGTCCCTATTGCGGCCGTGCGGCAGAACGCTTGCAGCGCGGAGAACAGGTCATCCTTGATTGCTTGCAGGCGTATGACAGCGAGACGCTTGATTGCCACGACTGGCAGGTTACTTATACCGCTCAAGAGTTGCAAGCCATACTGCTTGAAAAAACAGGAATAGACTTTGGTACTATCCGCTCGCTTCGTCCGATTGAACGGGGGGCTTCGGGTCGAATCAGCCTACTGGAAATAGTGGGCGATAAGCGCACGGAGCGAATCGGCAAGGAATTGAAAATCCGTCGCGCATTAAGTCGTACTTGTCTCTATTCTTCGTGGTTTGATGTGGAGAAAAGAGAAGATGTTTTCATTCTCAACGGACACGGATGGGGGCACGGAGTAGGATTGTGCCAATTAGGTGCCGCCGAGATGGCATTAGAGGGAGCTACTTGCAGAGAGATTCTGTGTTATTATTACCCGGGGGCTGAGATTGCTAACAGGATAGCATGAGGTATATTCGGGCAGGATTGGCAATACGAAAACTATCTTTACTTTTGAAAACTTACCTAATATGAAAAGAATGCGTTATTGTTTTAGTTTCCTGTTAGCGGTAGCGATGATGCCGATATTCGCTGACAGTAGTGCGAAGAATCATTATGTCCCGTCCGAATCTAATTTGGCGGCGCGGGAGGCTTTCCGCGAAGCAGGGTTCGGTATTTTTCTGCATTGGGGCATCTACTCGATGGCGGGTCGCGGCGAGTGGATGATGAACAACGACAAGGTGAATCGCGAAGAGTATGCCAAGTTGGCAGGCGGATTCTATCCCGCATCGTTCAATGCCCGCGAATGGGTCAGACTGTTTAAGCAGGCGGGAGCCAAGTACATCTGTTTCACCGCCCGTCACCACGATGGTTTTTCAATGTTTGCCACCGAACAAACCGAATATGACATTATGGATGCTACGCCTTTCAAACGCGACATAGTAGGAGAATTAGCAGAAGCGTGCCGCGAAGAGGGACTAAAACTGCACCTGTACTACTCACTGGTGGACTGGTACAGAGAAGACTATCCGATGGGGGAACGCACGGGACTTGACAACGGCAAGGACCCGTCAAAAGGCGACTACAACCATTACTTTGAGTTTATGAAAGCACAACTGACCGAACTGCTGACGAATTACGGGGAGATTGGATGTATATGGATGGACGGATTGTGGAATCAGAAACCCGACTTCGATTGGCGACTCAGGGAACTGTACGACCATATCCATTCTATCCAACCGGCTTGCCTGATAGCCAATAACCATCACCAGAGTGCGAAGGAGGGGGAGGATATACAATGCTTCGAGCGGGACGTGCCCGGTGAAAATAAGTCAGGGTATATATCGGGTGAGATTGAGGTGAGTGAGCAGTTGCCGTTGGAGACTTGTCAGACTATGAATAGGACGTGGGGGTATAGTCTTACGGATCAAAACTACAAGTCCGTAGAGGAGATTCGCGCTCTACTCGAAGCCACGCGTGCCAAAGGAGCCAATCTGCTATTGAATATAGGTCCGATGCCGTCAGGTCTGCTTCCCGATAAGGCGGTAAACATTCTTAAAACGCTACAGACAAAATAATTTGCTCTTTTTTTTGACCTGTCGCAAAAAAGATTGTAACTTTGCGCGGTTTTGCGTAGGCACTGCGCAACACATTATCACCAAATGCCATTAACTTAATACTTATTATAGACTATGAAATTTGAAGTTTCCAGTTCCCGATTGTTTGCCCAGCTGCAAACCCTCAGTCGTGTTATTGCCCCCAAACCCGCTCTGCCTATTTTAGGGGGTGTCTTGTTTGAATTGCACGAGAACATACTCACACTTACTGCCTCCGATAGCGAAATCACCATCCGCACCTCTGTCATAGTGGATGCTTTCGAGGGGGAAGGCAAAGTGGTGTTTGGCGGCAAGTTGCTTGTGGATACGCTCAAAGAGTTCTCCGAGCAGCCTCTTACCTTTACCGTGGACGACCAGAATTTCAAACTTATCATCAAGTCCGAAAACGGTAATTACAGTTTTGTCGGCTTAAACGGAAACGAGTATCCCGAGATAGCCGAGATGCCCGCCGAAAGCCGTCAGTTGCAGTTGCCTGCACATATCCTGCTTGATGGTATCAACCAGACGATTTTCTGTACTGCAGATGACGAGTTGCGCCCCGTGATGAACGGTATCAACGTGGATATGATGGAAGACCGCATTGTACTTGTTGCCACCGATGCGCACCGCCTTGTACGCTTCTCCGATATGACTATCAAGACGGCAGAACCTACTAATTTCATTCTGCCCAAAAAGCCCGCCAACCTGCTGAAGAACTTACTGACCAAGGAAGACGGCGATGTGAACATGAGTTTCGATAGCAAGACCATCCGCTTTGAGTTTGACCGCACGCTCATTGTTTGCCGTCAGATAGAGGGTCGTTTCCCCAACTACAATGCCGTCATTCCGCAAAACAACCAAAACAAGGTGATTGTGGATCGTCAGACCTTGCTCAATGCTTGCAAGCGCGTAGCCGTCTTCTCCAGCCCGGGTACGGGACTCATCAAACTCTCGCTTGACGAGAACTCGATGAAGATTTCGGCTCAAGACATCGACTTCTCCACCAGTGCCGAGGAAACGCTCGCCTGCTCCTACAACGGAATGCCGATGGCTATTGGTTTCAAGGCACCCTTCCTTATCGAGTTGCTTGGTGCCGTCTCCTCTGACGAGGTAATGTTTGAGCTTGCCGACCCGGCACGTGCAGGACTCATCCTGCCTACCGACTCGCAAGAGAACGAAGAAACACTGATGCTCTTAATGCCAATGCTCCTGAACGAATAATGAGACTGCAACTGACACGCCCGCTCATCTTCTTTGACCTTGAGACGACGGGCATCAACATTGCCTCCGACCGTATCGTGGAAATCAGTTATTACAAACTCTTCCCGAATCAAACGGCAGAAGGAAAGACCTTGCGCATCAAGCCCACCAAATACACGGGTGGAGTGGAGGTGCAGATGCACATTCCTGAAGAGGCAACTGCCGTTCACGGCATCCACGATGAAGACGTAGCCGACTGCCCCACCTTCAGACAGGTGGCGGCGCAGTTGGCAGAAGTCTTTGCCGACGGCGACCTTGCAGGCTACAACAGTACGCACTTCGACATTCCGCTCCTTGCCGAAGAGTTCCTGCGGGCAGGTCAGCAGATTGACCTGAAGAGCAAACACTGCATAGATGTATTCACTATCTTCCAGCGTCATGAGCCGCGTACATTGACCGCTGCTTACCAATTCTATTGCGGCAAGAATCTTGATGAAGCGCACTCCGCCAATGCCGACACGATGGCTACCTACGAGGTGCTGATGGCGCAAATGGACCGCTACCAAGACCTTCCCGCTACGGTCAAAGAACTGTCTGACAGCCTCACAGGCGACAAGCGAATGGCGGACTTTGCAGGGCGGGTGCTTTACGATGCGCAAGGGAAGGAAGTGTTCAACTTCGGCAAGTACAAAGGGCAGCGCGTCGTAGATGTGTTCCGCCGCGACAGAGGCTACTACTCATGGCTGCTTGACAGCGATTTTCCTGAATATACCAAAAGCGTTTTCAAACGCGTTTATCTCTCCTTATGATTCCTTACCGCTCCCTCACTAACGACGAGATAGGACAACTCCAACGACAAGGTTGCTCCGCTGAAGACTGGCAACAAGTCCTCGTTAAGGATGGGTTTGACCCGCAGTATGTAGAAGATGCGCACTTCTCAGGCGAAGTGCGTATTGGTGTCTTTAATCGTATCGTTACGATGCCCGGCGGCGTGCATATTCATTCAGGCATTCGCCATGCGGTCATTCATAACTGCACCATCGGAGATGACTGCCATATCTACAACGTTCATAACTACATAGCTAACTACCATATCGGCTCGGACACGTGCATCGAGAACGTCAATGCCGTACTTGTGGACGGGAAGAGCCGCTTCGGAAACGGCGTACGGGTGGCGGTGATGAACGAAGGAGGCGGCAGAGAGATTCCTATCTTCGATTGCCTCAGTGCCCACTTGGCATATATCCTGACGCTATACCGCCATCGCCCGAATCTGATTCAGAAAGTGGAGCAGATGATAGATGCTTACGCAGCGGAGCAAGAGAGTGAAATGGGGTCTATCGGGAAGCACGTGCGCATCATTAACTGCGGCAGTATCAAGAACGTGCGCATCGGAGATTATGCCCAAGTAGCCGGAACAAGCCGCCTTCGCAACGGTAGTATCAATTCCAACGAGGCTGCACCCGTACGCATCGGAAGCGGTGTCAAATGTACGGACTTTATTATCTCATCCGGCGTAGAGATTAGCGACTCCACGCTTGTGGACAAGTGCTTTGTGGGGCAGGGTTGCATCTTTGACAAGCATTATTCGGCAGGCGAAAGTCTGTTCTTTAGCAATTGTCAGGGGATGCACGGTGAGGCGGCAGCCATCTTTGCCGGACCCTATACGGTGACTCACCATAAGTCCACCCTCCTCATAGCCGGTATGTTCTCCTTCCTCAATGCCGGCTCGGGTAGCAACCAGTCGAACCACATGTACAAACTCGGTCCTATCCACCAAGGCTTGGTGGAGCGCGGGTCGAAAACGACATCCGACTCCTACCTGCTGTGGCCCAGCCGCATCGGCGCTTTCAGTCTGGTAATGGGGCGGCATACCCATCATACCGACACCTCATCACTCCCATTCTCCTACCTCATAGAGAATAACTCCGAGAGTTTTCTTGTGCCGGGAGCCAATCTCAGAACGGTCGGTACCATCCGTGATGCGCAGAAATGGCCCAAACGAGACAACCGCAAAGACCCCGTTCGTTTGGATCAAATCAACTTCAATCTCCTCTCTCCCTATACCATCCAAAAGATGATACAGGGCAAGGCTGTCCTCTCAGAGTTGCAGCAGATTAGCGGTGAGAACACCGAAGTCTATGGCTACAAGAACTGCAAGATACGCAACGCCTCGCTGCGCCATGGTATAAGCTACTACCAACTCGGTATAGCCAAGTTCCTCGGCAACTCGCTCATATCGCGCATTGAGAAGCACCTATCACCCGACACAACGCACCTCAACATCGAGCAAATTCGCCGTGTCCTTGTTCCCGACACACCTATCGGCGCGGGCGAATGGATTGACCTAAGCGGACTGATTGCGCCTAAATCGGAGATTACCCGTCTGATGGACGAGATAGAAAACGGACAACTGACGCTCCACGAGGTACAGCAACGCTTTGTCTCTCTTCACGAGAACTACTACACCTACGAGTGGACGTGGGCTCTCGCCGTTTTAGAACAAGTTTGGGGTTGTTCGGCAGCGGAGGTGACGATGGAGAAGATTATCCGAACCATTGACGAATGGCAGGACGCAGTCGTTCGGCTGGATCGGATGATTTACGAAGATGCCAAGAAAGAGTTTGACCTCAACAGCCAGACGGGCTTCGGTGCCGACGGCAATGATGAGCAACGGCAACAAGACTTTGAGTCGGTGCGCGGTCGATTCGAAAGCAATCCATTTGTAGTGGAGGTACTCGCCCATATTGAACGCAAGTCTGCACTTGGCACTAAGATGCGCAAGCTGTTGGCGTAATAATAAAGAGGATGTGTCTAAAGCACATCCTCTTCTTTTTTAATAGCTTTCTTTTTCGTTGGGAAAATCGCGACTTTGTACGGCGGCTATGTAATCTTGAACCGCTGTTTTTATTTCGCCGCCTAATTCGGCAAAATGGCGAAGGAACTTGGGTTGGAAACCTTCATTCAGTCCTAACATATCGTGCAGCACTAACACTTGCCCGTGGGTCTGATTGCCTGCGCCGATTCCTATGGTGGCACAATGATAAGGAGTTAATCGAGCCGTCACCTCTGCTGCCAACGCCGCCGGAATCTTCTCTAATACCACCGAGAAACAACCTGCCTGAGCCAACAACTCGGCATCGTGCAGCAGTTTATCCGCCTCTGCTTGTTCTTTGGCGCGCAGACCGTAGCCGCCAAACTGATTGACCGACTGCGGCGTCAGCCCTAAATGCCCCATTACAGGGATACCTATCTGATTGATATGGCGTATGGTAGGCAGTATTTCTTCGCCGCCTTCAATCTTGACGGCATCGCAACCTGACTCCTTTATCATTCGTATCGCATTGCGAACGCCGTCCTCTTCGCTAATCTGATACGACCCGAAAGGCATATCCACAACGACCATCGCGTGTTTTGCGGCACGAACCACGCCCTTTGTCAGAAATATCATCTCATCCACCGTAATGGGCAGCGTCTTGTCGTTGCCGCATACCACGTTGGATGCACTATCTCCTACTAATAGGATATCCGC
This sequence comes from Paludibacteraceae bacterium, assembly GCA_017471175.1. GTDB lineage: Bacteria > Bacteroidota > Bacteroidia > Bacteroidales > Paludibacteraceae > Colicola. The sequence goes on from JAFUVS010000005.1 coordinate 49,056, forward strand.
TCCGGCTTCGTCCACCAAGCGCGCCAACGTAAAATCATACGACGTAAGCATAGAGATAGGTTCGTTATTGTCCGCCATCTGACGGATGCGAGTAGTCGTTATACGGCTGTTTTGTGTATGTACACTCATAGAATATCGTTTTTTAGATCCAAAAAAGTATCGTTTCCCCTTTTTCGGGGGCGCAAAAGTACTACTTTTCCGTATAGTGAACAATTTTTTGGGTCATTTCAACAAAAAGAGTACTTTTGCCGCGTGAAGCGAAATGCGATTATCTTTTTCGGTTTATCCCTGTTATTAGTCTTATTGGCAGGCTTGGATATCTGCGTGGGCAGCCGATGGCTGTCTCCGTGGGGTGAGATGACGCAGATTGAGCGGCATATCCTGCTCACGTTGCGTCTGCCCAAGATGCTCACCGCCATTATGGCAGGTATGGCTTTGTCGGTCAGCGGCCTGATGATGCAGACTTTGTTCCGAAACCCGTTAGCAGGTCCCTATATATTAGGTGTGAGCAGCGGTGCGGGCTTGGGGGTAGCTTTGGTGACCATCGGCGGAATGAGTATCGGACTGACCATCGGCGGCGGCAATCTGCTCATCACCTTGGCTGCCATCGCAGGCAGTATGCTCACCCTGCTGTTGGTTCTGGTCATAGCGCGGCGCGTCAAGGACAATGTCAGTCTGCTTATCGTCGGTATGATGATCGGCTCCATAGCAAGTGCACTGGTCAATATATTGCAGACGTTTGCCAATCCCGATGCGCTCAAACTATTCATTACGTGGACCTTCGGCAGTTTGAGCAGTGTCGGTTGGAAGGAAATCAAGATTTTAGTCCCTATTATTCTTGCGGGTATGCTGTGTGCGGTCTTTCTTATCAAGAAGTTAGACGGGTTGCGGTTAGGAGAGAACTACGCGCGCGGTTTGGGTATCGGCATCGGAAGGACGCGATTGATGATTGTTTTGGCAACTGGTTTATTAGCAGGTGGGGTTACGGTTTTTTGCGGTCCGATTGCGTTTATCGGCGTTGCCGTCCCCCATATAGCGAGAGGTTTATTGCGCACTTCAGCCCATCGTCTCACCCTTCCGGCTACGGCGTTGGTGGGAGCGGACTTGCTGTTAGTGTGCGATATGCTGTGCAGTCTGGGCACGTATCCGTTGCCTATCTCAACGATGAGCGCGCTGTTTGGCGCACCGATAATTATTTGGATTCTCTTAAAGAAATAAGGCGATGAACACCTTCGGCGAGTATTTTTCGTTCACCTCCTTCGGCGAGTCGCACGGCAAGGCGGTTGGCGGCGTGGTGGATGGTGTACAAGCAGGTACGCTTATCTCGCTTGATGTCATTCGCGAAATGCTTGCTCGCCGATCGGGCAGAGGTCTGCCGGGCGTTTCGCCACGCGCTGCTGTCGAACCCGACCAAGTGGAGTGGCTCAGCGGAGTGATAGAAGAAGGCGGACAGTGGGTGGCTCTCGGCACACCCATCGCTTTTCTTATCCGCAACCAAGATGCTCGCAGTCAGGACTATGCGTGGCTGCGTCATTCGTTCCGTCCCGGGCACGCCGACTATACCTACCAAGCCAAGTACGGTTTGCGTGACTATCGAGGGGGCGGACGGGCAAGCGCAAGAGAAACAGCCGCCCGTGTGGCGGCAGGAGCCATCGCCAAGCAACTCTTAGCAGACAAGGGCATCACCATCCGCGCCCGACTGCTGCAAGTAGGGCAAGAAACAGACCCCGTAAAGATAGAGCAACTGCTGCAAGCGGTTCAAGCTGCAGGCGATTCAATAGGCGGCATTGTGGGTTGCGTCATAGAGGGACTGCCTGCAGGCGTAGGCGAACCGCTTTTTGACAAGTTACAGGCTCGTTTGGCAGCGGCTATGATGAGCATCAACGGCTGCCACGGCTTTGACTACGGATTTGGATTCGATTCGTTGGCTCTGCACGGCAGCGACTTATATGAGAAAGACGGTCAGCCGGTGGATGTGCTCTCGCCGCAAGCGATGAGCGGTGGTATAGCAGGCGGCATTTCCGATGGGACAACCGTCCGTTTCCGCTGCTTGTTCAAGCCCGCTGCCACGATTCGCCGTCTCTATGGCGGCAGGCACGACTGTTGTATCGCCGTCCGCGCCGTCCCCGTAGTGGAGGCTATGACAGCCCTCACAATCCAAGATTTTTTATCGTCAGAATGAACCCTAATGGACTGTATTTCTCCGCGCTGACGGCATAGTCAATCTATGCGAAATGAAATACACTACCGGCACCTATACGCCAACCAAAATATAACGCTGAAAGATCTATTCATATAACCGATTATTTTCAGCCATACGAGGGTGTTTTTAGCCTCGTATGGCTGAAAATACTAAAACCTCTACACTATGAAAGTACTACTCATTAACGGCAGCCCGCGCAAGAGCGGCAACACATTCACTGCCCTTCACGAGATAGCCGAAACACTGCATTCAGAAGGCATTGACTCCGAAATAGTCTGGATTGGCAACAAGCCCGTTCGCGGCTGCATAGCCTGCGGCAGTTGTGCTGCTAACGGCAACGGTCGTTGCGTCTTTGACGACGACGTATGCAATGCTATTTCTGCCAAGTTTGCCGAATCGGACGGTTTCGTGTTCGGTTCGCCCGTCTATTACGGCCAGCCCAACGGGGCTTTGCTGGCTATTATGCAACGAGCCTTCTTCTCGAACGGCGAACACGTGCAGAACAAGCCTGCCGCAGCGGTAACCATCTGCCGCCGTGGCGGGGCTACGGCTGCCTTTGAAGCCTTGCAGATGCCGTTGCAGATGATGAATATGCCCGTAGCGACCTCGCAGTACTGGAATATCGTTTACGGTCGCGAACCCGGGCAGGCAGCACAGGATACGGAGGGGATGCAGACGATGCGTACCCTCGCCCATAACCTCGCGTGGATGCTTCGTGGCCTGCGGGGCGAACAAGCACCCGCCGTCCCCCAACGCGAAGAAAGACAAGCGATGCACTTCATCCGCTGACACCTCGTACCCTTGTGGCTAAAACAAATTTTATAAAATAGTAACTGGGACGTGTTCTGGACATCCGGTATGACGAACCCCATGAACATCCTGGAGCAGATGACCTATCTGTTCTTCATGAAGATGCTGGACGATAAACAGCGTCAGGAGGAGGCGAACGCAGCCGTGTGTGGTTCTATGAGATGCACGCCGACGGTTTCACGCTCGACCAGAAACGTACGCCCTGCGCCGAGAACGACATACCCGATGTCATCAACCGTTTCCAACACCTCGATGCGGAGCAGAGCCGCACACGCAAAGAGCAGTCGTTCTTTGTGCCTGTGGAGGAGATTCGCGCCAACGACTACGACCTCACCTTCAATAAATACAAAGAGGTAGAGCGCAAAGTGGTTGAGTACGATGCGCCGCAAACGATCCTCGCGCGTATCAACGACTTGCAGCAGCAGATAACCGACGGACTAAGTAGCCTTCAATCCCTTATCAAGTAACATCTAATCTGCAATCCAATCCGTAGCATAACCGATAGATAACCGTTAGATAAACGATATATTCAGCCACTCTCAACGGCACCGCAGCGAAGCCAAACCGAGAGACAACCATCAGCATCGACCAATCTTGGGCGATAAAAAAAAGAAACTATGAAGCCCTACATTTACGCCTTCAATATTTGCATATCTGCTTAATCTTTTGTATCTTTGCGAGATTTTTGAAAATTGAATTCATGCTATGACTCAGAACGAATTAAACATATTACCAAGCAACGCGAGAAACGCACTATTGAATACAAAGAAGCATATAGTGAGTTACCGGGCAACTTGTTTGAGACGGTTTGCACTTTTCTTAATCGTGACGGTGGTGTTATAGTGCTCGGTGCGCATGATGACGGTACTATTACTGATGGTGTCAGCCGTAATATCTATAAGTATGTTCCATTGTACACGGACAAGCAACCTGTTATTGATGATGAGAATGTATATACTGTAAAAATGGCTTTGCCGACACTGATGAATGCGGAGAATTCCGTGAGACAAGAAGGAGTGACAGAAACTACCCAGAAAACTACGGAGAAAACTAGGGAGAAAACTAGGGAGAAAATAGTAGAAGCAATTAAAAATAAGGTTCAAGACAACTTTAGAGGTATAGTTCTAAAGTTATTTAGTAGTAAATTGTATATATTTTGTTGTTTATGATTATATCTAAATTCACACTCTTTAATATGCGTTAAAAAAGTTTGTTTGTTAAGTCCTCTAAACTTAAC
>JAFUVS010000020.1 GCA_017471175.1 Paludibacteraceae bacterium
TAATAACCGGCACAGCCGTAGAGAGCATGCCTAATCCAAGTCCGCTGATGATGACAGTAGCAGGACCTGTTTGCGAGCTCTCAGACACTTTCTGAGTCGGCTTATAAGATTGCGAGGTATAGTACTCCGTGCTCTGACCGATAATAACACCTGCAAGCAGACCAACGACCACAGACAGCGATACTTGCCACCATTGGTTGCTTTCCGTGCCAAAAAGCCAAGCAAAGATACCAAATGTAGCCACCGCAATCAAGCAAGCAGCCGTGTTTGTACCGATAGCCAGTGCCCGAAGCAGCTCTTTCATGCCTGCGTTTTCTTTCGTTTTAACCAAATAAATACCAATAATACTGAGCAGAACGCCGCAAGCAGCTATAAGCGAAGGGGCAAGAACGGCTTTCAGTTGCATACCTTCGACAGCCGAAGCGGCGAATGCAGAAGCACCCAACGCCATCGTAGCAAGGATAGATCCTGCATAGGATTCATAGAGATCGGCTCCCATTCCCGCTACGTCTCCTACGTTGTCACCAACGTTATCCGCAATTGTTGCCGGGTTACGAGGGTCATCCTCGGGAATGTTATATTCGGTCTTGCCCACAAGGTCCGCCCCAACGTCTGCGGCTTTGGTGTAAATACCGCCTCCTACGCGAGCAAAGAGCGCCTGTGTGGATGCACCCATTCCGAAGGTAAGCATGGTAGTAGTGATGGTGATCAAGTCGGCTTCAGCACCTACCAGCGCGAGCAGCCCCGTTTTTTGCAGAATCAAGAACCATCCGGCAATGTCCAACAACGCCAGCCCGACAACCGTCAGTCCCATAACCGCCCCGGAACGGAACGCCACCTGCAGCCCCGCATTCAGGCTCTGCCGCGCCGCATTGGCCGTGCGCGCCGAAGCATAAGTAGCGGTTTTCATACCGAAAAATCCTGCCAGTCCGGAGAAGAAACCGCCGGTCAGGAAGGCAAACCAAACAATACCGTTTTGGAGGTTAAAGTACGCCATCAGCGCAAAAACAAGCGCTAGGACGACAAAGACAACAGTCACCACTTTGTACTGCTGTTTAAGGTACGCCATCGCGCCTTTACGGACGTGCGAAGCGATCTTTTTCATCAACTCCGTTCCCTCGTCCTTTCCCAGCATAGAACGGTAGAAATAGTATGCAAAACCCAGCGCCAATACGGACGCAGCCAGTACTACATACATTAGAACAGTTAAATCTGTCATAGAAATCTGTGTTTTTATAGTTAGTATTAGTTTTAGTTTTTTTCCGTGCAAAAACCAATTTTGCGGCGCAAAATTACTATTTTTTTCTCATATATGCAAATTTATTTTACACAAAAGAAAGTGTATATATACTATGTATATATACAGTAAGAGCAAGGAAAGTAACAAAAGAAGTGTTTATCCTTCGGTTATCCTTGGGGAATCCTTGGGTTATCCTTTGGTGAGGAGTCGCGACGGAGTACTAATTTGCACTATCCAAAGTATTTTCCCATGTTAAAATTTGCGTATATGAAATAATTTATGTAATTTTGTAGCGCTTTTTGGGGGGAGGGATAAAGGAGAAAGGAAGACGGATGCTATCCGGCAAAATAGGCGAAGCGGAAATAAAAGAGGCTCGCCGGTACATCGGCGAGAGGAAAACGGATGGCGAGAAAGAAACGGATGGCGAGACGGAAGGAGTTAATTATAAATATATGAAAAGGCTAATCGGTATATTACTTTGGGGATTGATGGTGTTGCCGATGGTAGCACAGGATGAATTATGCATTGACGGGACGCTGCTGTTCCGTGAAGATTTCGGAGGGAACGACCCGAACGATCCGGCAGTAAGTATGGCAAGCGTACCCGGCATGAGTTCCCAATACCGCAACTCCGGCAATTCATTAGGCAGCGGCAACTATACTATACGGAAAGAAGGCTGGCACAACGGCATCCAATGGCACTGGCAGGACGACCACACCTATCCTGACGACAAGACGCGCGGTTACCTGTTGGAAGTAGACGGAGTCGGCGGCTCCCAACCCTTCTACAGCAAAACGATAGACGGTCTTCTTGCCAATACCCGATTGACTTTCTCCGCATATGTGGTCAATGTTCACTACGCGGGACAATTGGATTATTTCGGTTCGAGTTATGTCTATCCCCGCATGAAATTCGTCCTCAAAGATCCTACAACCGGCAATGTGTTAGCCGAGAAATCCACCGGCGACATCCAGCCTGACTGGCGTTACGGAACTCCTGATACATGGAAATATGCCCGGGACAACCAGTTATCCGCCGAATGGCAGTTGGTAGGTATGAATTTCGTTGTGCCGGAAGGTGTTGAGTCAATTCAGATGTTCATCTATAACGACGTGGAGCGAAACGGCAGCGGCAATGATTTTGCGATTGACGACATAGAGATCCACCTTTGTCTGCCTGTTCCATTGATTACATCCGATCCAGAACCATGTGCCGATTCGGTATATGATTTCACGGTTGAGTTTGAGAACGACGGGCGATTGATAGAACCGCTTCAATACCAATGGTACTACTCGGCGGACAAGACTAATTGGAGTCCGATAGCCGGCGCCGACATGATGCAGTTGCATTATGACAGGTTGCCTGCCAACGCAAGCGGATGGTATAAAATCGCCATCTCGGGCGACGGCAATATCGACTATCCAAACCGCCGCACAGAGAGCGAGCCATTCCAGTTGAGCGTCAAGAGCTGCCCTCCACCGCCATTGGAATGTACGGACGGAATTTTACTTTTCCGAGAGGATTTCGGAGGCAATGAGGAGAGCGATCCGAAAGTGAGTCACACACCGGTACCGGGCATGAGTTACTCGCAGATTTATGTGCTTGAGCCGGGAGGCAACGGCAGTATGAGATCCGGAAGGTACCTGGTTACCAAAGAGGGGTATCGCAATTCAACAGATCCGACTTACTCCGTTTGGCACATCATGGACGACCATACTTATCCGGACGACAAGACGCGAGGCTATATGATGGAAGTGGACGGCGGAGGAGGAAGAAATGCTTTCTACCGGACAACACTAACCGGTTTATGCCCGGGTTCGAGGATGTCTTTTAGTGCCTATATCGCCAACCTGACTACTGCGGCACAGTATAACATATGGCGCTACGACCGTGATTATGTGCATCCTAAGCTGCAATTCGTGATCAAAGATGTTCGAACAGGTCAAATCATCGCCCAACAAGGAACCGACACCATCAGCCACGACTGGAACAATTATCCGAAGTCATGGAGAGAGTCCGCGGCATGGCAGTTGGTAGGTATGAACTTCACCATTCCTGCCGGCAGCGGGGATATCGAGTTGAGTATCATCAATAATGCAGACGGAGATACCGGAAACGATTTCGCGATAGATGATATCGAAGTGCGGCTATGCGGTCCGACGGTGTCTATCACAGCTCCTGACAGCGTTTGTATCAACACCAAAAATATCTTTACCGCCGTATGCGATAACGACGGCCTATGGGAAGAACCGCTGCAATACAAGTGGTATTTCTCGTCGGACAGTTTGAATTGGGAGGCTATGAGCGAAGGCAACAGAAAGGAATTGAAGCTGAAGGCGAAACCCAAACATAGCGGCTGGTACAAAGTAGCTGTTGTGGCGCATGGCGGCGATATAGAGCGCGAGAACTGCCGTTCCGTGAGCGAACCGCATAAGTTCTACGTCATTGACGAATGTCCGCCGATCCTGTGTCCTGAAGGGGTGCTGCTGAAGCATGAAGATTTAAACGGCAGCGAGACATCGTACTCTACCCTTATGTCTGATTTATGCAGCGGATCAGACCTGTCTTTCATCATCAACATGCCTGTGTCACACCCCGAGACACGACTGATGCTTCGTCTCTACGATGGCGACACGGGTGCTGAATTGGTGGCATACGACACGGGCGACATACCATCCGATTCGCTGCAGGTTGGCACTACTTTTACTGTTCCTGAAGGCGTGAGCAACCTCCGTTGGACGATTAACAACAACGGCGGCAGCGGTCCTCTGCATATCAGCAACATCGAGGTGCGTCTTTGCATGGAGCCGATAGCCGTGAGCGGCACCAGCCCCACCTGCCGCAAGAAACGGCACACTTTCCGCGCAGCGTACGAGAACTACGGCACGCTCACAAGTCCGGAGTTCCGATGGGAGTTTTCATCCGACAGCGCTGTTTGGACGATACTGCAGGAAGGCCCACAAGCGACTTACACTATTCCTGTCGTACACAAGACCGACGCCGGATGGTACAGAGTTACTGTAGCCAATGCCGGTTCGCTGGACAACCCCAACTGCCGCGAAGGGAGCAGTACGTTCCGGCTGGAGACCATGTATTGCAACACCGCTACGGAGCAACATGTTGACACAACGGCATGCGACACGTTGCTGCATTACGACCTGGAGTGGCGCGGACATATATGGACAGAAACAGGAACCGTAGTGGACACTTTGAAAGATTTTGAGGGTGACGACAGTTTATACGTGCATAAGACCCTGCAGACCAAGATCTGTTGCCCGGAGATCCTGAATTACCGGATAGACTCGGCTATCTGCGACAGCCTCATGCCGTTCCTTTGGTTCTATCAGGACACGATGCTGCTCTTTACCAATACAGGCGAAAAGGAGATCGAGGTTCCCCACCGGCGATGGGAAAACTGTATCGGAGAGATACACACCCTGGCGCTCGACACATTCCATTGCGAGAGACTGTATCTGCTGATTCATAACAAATACAACTGGCAGCTGGTCTGCAACAACGTGGAGTTGGCACGTCTGTTCCCGGAGTTACATCCGGTTGCTTTCCAATGGTTCAAAGACTCAGTAGCCGTCGAGGGAGCTAACGAGGACGATTATGCGGAGCGAAACGAACTGCACGGTGTGTTCCAACTGAGGATCAAGATGGATAACGGGCTTACCGTGTGGTCCAACATTCTGGAGATTCTGGACACGCCCGAGCCACAGCCTGTTCATATGCAGATCTACAACAGCAGCGGAATGCCGGTGAGCAAAGAGAGGATGACCCGCGGCGTTTATCTCATTCGCTATCAACAAGGAGATAAAGTTTGGACCGAAAAGAAAATAGTGCTATGAATCAAAAACACCTGATATTACTATTCTTTTTCCTGCCCATCAGCGCATATGCCGAGCATGTGTTTGAGGCGGGATTGCATGGCGGTGCAGCAGGATGGAATGCACAGACCAATTATGTCTCTCCCCGTGCGGGTTTTCACGGCGGAGCACAGATTTATTATACCTACTTTTCTCCGCGTATAATAGGTTTCCGTACGGGCGCAACATTTGATTTTCATCAGCCGGGGTTCGGCAAACTGAATTATGAAGACCACTACTCCACTATCGATGTAGAGGGCCAGCAGATGGATATTGAATACAGCATAGGCAATCTATACGAGAAGTACTCAATCTGGTCTGTTGGAGTACCGGTCCAACTGGCTTTTACGAAAAAACGCTTTACCTTCTACGCCGGAGCCAAAGCTGTTTTTCCATTGTCCAGCCAATGGAAGCAGACCGTAGACAAAGCCGCTCTCTCCGTCTATTATCCGTATTACGACAACCGGATTTATGAGTCCTATCCGCTTAGTGCATCGCGGGATTTCAAGCAGAGCAATACAGGCAAATTAGAATTACCAAAGGTACAATGGTGGCTGGCGCTCGAATTGAATTACACGATTCCGCTGAATACCTGGGCTACCAAATTCCGGTCATACATCATGGTAGGTGCGTATTTTGATTATTGTTTCAGCAAACACACGCCGTCCCGCAGTATGGCAGAGAGTCTGATTATACTCACCGATACAAGAGACGGTTTTCCGCTGCAACGGGTTCTGACGCCTGTGTTAGAGGCGAATCGTCAGGGACGGAAGCTGGTGACCGACTGTTCGCTTTTCGACGTAGGAATCAAGATTTCGTACGCGATCTCGCCTTATGACGCGCACAGCGCAGCCAAGAAATCGTGTAACTGTCTGAGATAACAGGGATATGGACAGAAAAGAAGGTTGTTTTGTAAATAAATGCATAAAAATCATAAAAAATGGCATACATTCTTGCGTATGTCATTATTTTTTTGTACCTTTGCA
>JAFUVS010000006.1 GCA_017471175.1 Paludibacteraceae bacterium
AAGATAGGGGAGAGATTCGCATCGACAACGGCGAATTGATCATAGACAATGGTTCACCCGTGCGCAAATTCATCCGCAATGGCAACCTCTATATAGAGCGCGAAGGCGTGATCTACGATGCCCAAGGCAAAAGAGTAGAGTAGAAGATTCTTCGAATATCCGGAACATTCCGAATAATCTGATTACACCCGCTCAAAGGACTTCGAGTTAGGGGGTTAGTAAAACTACTAAAAAGGGTCTCGAAGCCCTTTGAGACTTACAGAGCGGTCGCACCAAGCGACCGCTCTTTGCTATCTAAAATGTTACAATTATTCACTTTTCGCACCTTTTATTTGTGTATATAGTAGTAATCAACTACTTTTGCCGCGATTTATGAACACATTGGATTCAATAAGGACTTTAGGAAAGCGTGTCTTACCTTCTGATGCGCAACTTTGGCTTTTTGGCTCACGAGCAAGAGGAGATTTTCGCCCCGACTCGGATTGGGACTTATTGGTTATTCTTAATCAAGATAAATTGTCACAACGTGACTACGATGAAGCGACATATCCGTTTACAGAATTGGGATGGACGTTAGACGAACACATTAACCCGATTCTATATACGAAACCATTGATCTTGCATTGATCTTGCAAATTCATTCAAATTTCTTTCAATTTCTTTTCTTTAATACCCAAAGTTGGTGTACCTTTGCGGCGCAAATGGTGCTTGGGCAGTCTTTCGGCTGCCTCAAGAAAAGGGAAACAGGTGCGAGACCTGTGCAGACGGGCTGCCGTAAGTTCTGCAATAAGAGACGTTCATCATTTCTGCAAGTCACTGATAAGTTGCCTATTAGACACGGACTGTCGGTAAGACGACAGTTATCGAAAAGACACGCGCTGTCGGTTAGACAAGGGTTGTCGAAAAGGTTACAATTATCGGGAAGGCGGTGAACGAAGAACAAGCCGGAAAACCTGCCATTGGCAAAAAAATGTTTTGACTTTCTTCCCGATTACGGAAGTCAAAGAAGGACATCAATGATTTTTTGATTTTTATTGGTCATCAATTAGTGACTTTTATTGGTCAACAATTAACATCAATTGGTCATCAATGATTTTTTGGGCAAGAGCTAAAACTTTAATCCATAATGAAGTATGAAAAAAATGTTTCTATTTGCAGTTGGTATGCTCTGTATGAGCGTGCAACTGGCGGCAACTCCTCGGATGCTGCCTAACGAGGTGAAAGTAGCCGACTTTGAAGACGTAACGGCAGGTATTGACGCTGCCTGGGTATCGGGTGTGAACCAGTGGCAAAGCGGTGATTTCACGTTCACTACCTACAAGGACGACTCTTACGGCGATGCGTACTACTATGCCTTCGTAGTGAGCAATGAGACGGAAAACACCTCGACCGGCTTTATGGAACCGTATCGCAGTGCCAAGGGCGGTGCCTACGAGGGCGACAACTTCGCCGTATGGTATTCGGACTGGAACGGCAATAACAGCATCACGTTCACGGCACAAACCGTTCACGGCTTCTTCGTCAATAACAACGCCTACGCTGTAGCAGCCTTTACGCAAGGCAATCAGGCTCCGGCACGCCGCTTCACCGCTGAAGATAAGTTCCTGCTCTACGCCATCGGTAAGAAAGCAGGCGAGGTAGTGGATACCGTCACGGTTGAACTGGCAGCCAACGGCAAATATATAGCCGATTGGACGTATGTGGATCTGAGCGTATTAGGTGAGATTGACGAAGTTGCGTTCGCTATGACAAGTACCGACAAGAGTACTTATGACGGCATCACCTACTACGACAATACACCCACTTACTTCTGTATGGACAATTTCGGAGCGGAGAAGCCGGAAGGCTACGTAGCTCCCGAGTTGGCAGTCATCCCCGAAGAGGTAAAAGTGGCTGATTTTGAAGACGTAACGGCAGGCATTGATGCTGCGTGGGTATCGGGTGTAAACCAATGGCAAAGCGGTAGCTACACGTTCACGACCTATAAGGATGACTCCTACGGCGATGCCTATTACTATGCCTTCGTAGTGAGCAATGAAACCGCCAACACTTCCACCGGCTTTATGGAGCCGTATCGCAGTGCCAAGGGTGGTGCCTACGAGGGCGACAACTTCGCCGTATGGTATTCGGATTGGAACGGTAACAACAGCATCACTTTTGACACACAAGTTGTTCCGGGTTTCTTCGTAAACAACAACGCCTACGCTGTAGCTGCTTTCGTAGATGGTACGCAGGCTCCGGCACGCCGCTTCACGGCTGAAGACAAGTTCCTGCTCTATGCTATCGGCAAGAAAGCAGGAGAAGTGGTGGATACCGTGACGGTGGAATTAGCTGCCAACGGCAAGTACATCTCTGAATGGACCTACGTGGACTTGAGCGTATTGGGCGAGATTGACGAAGTGATGTTCGCTATGTTCACCACAGATGTTATCTCCTACGACAACGGCGTAACCTACTACGACAACACACCGACTTACTTCTGCCTTGACAATTTCGGTGCGGAGAAGCCGGAAGGCTACGTGGCGCCTGAAATGACCGACATCCCGGGTGCAACGGCTTTGGACGAGATTGACATCAAGACAAGTGCGGACAAGGTGATGATGAACGGTCGCCTGTATATCCGTCGCAATGGCGCAATGTTTGACCTCCAAGGGCGCGCTCTTTAATCGGTGAGACAACAAATCCTAATAGGATTGACTATCATTCTGTCGGCGTGGCATACGAATGCCACACCGACAGATTCTTTGTTGCTCGATTCGATCACCAAGCAACTCTCCATCCAAGAGGTGAAGGTGACCGCCCAACGCAAGACGACCGCCGTGATGCCCGTTCAACGTCTGTCGGGCGAGAAGTTGCAACAACTGAGCGTGCAAAACGTGGCGGATGCGCTACGCTACTTCTCGGGCGTGCAGGTGAAAGACTACGGCGGCGTAGGCGGTATCAAGACGGTTGATATACGTTCAATGGGTTCGCACCACTTGGGCGTTTTCTACGATGGGATAGAGATAGGTAATGCGCAGAACGGGACAGTCGATTTGGGTAAGTTCTCTATGGATAACCTCGAGGAAATCAGCCTGTACAACGGTCAAAAAAGCGAGTTGCTGCAGTCCGCCAAAGACTACGGTTCGGCAGGGACACTCTATCTGCGCACCCGCCGTCCCGTCTTCAAGGCAGGCAAACCGTACAATATACAAGTAGGGATGAAAGCAGGGACGTTCGGGTTGGCTAATCCGTCCGTACTCTATGAGCATCAACTGACAGAGAATCTGCATTTGAGTGCCAATGCCGAATATACGTATGCTACGGGTCGGTATCATTTTCGTATCCATAAATTGAATCCCGACCGATCGGTGGCTTGGGATACGGTGGGTATCCGCCAGAACGGCGATGTGCAGGCTTTCCGCGCCGAGGCGGGGCTGTTCGGATATCTGCCTCGCGGCAAATGGCACGTGAAAGGTTATTACTACCAGTCGGAGAAAGGTATCCCGCGCGCTATCATACGCAATGTGTGGACATCCTCGCAGCGGCAATGGGACAGAAACAGTTTCGTGCAAGGCTCCTATCAAGACGAGTGGGACGTGGGCGCACGCCGTATCGGCGAAGGACATCGCACCCTCAAATGGCTCATGAGCGGCAAGTACAGCAACGACTATATGCGGTACCTCAATCCTGACACAACGCTGATGTACATAGATAATCACTTTACCCAACACGAGATTTATCTGACCACATCGCTGCAATACGATATTTTTTCGTGGTGGGGTGTGTCGTTGAGCGGGGACTATCAGTTTAACTCGCTGTATTCAAATATGGTTCATTTCCCTTACCCACGCCGCCACACGGGGTTGGTGGCTGCCGCTACGGCCTGGCACTACAAGTGGATTCGTGCGCAGGCATCCGTTCTTTCCTCCTCTGTGAAGGACAAAATCAAACGCTCTACACAACTCACTCAACACGCTGCCGAACGGCTGCAACGCTTTACGCCCGCCGTCTTCCTGTCGTACCAGCCCTACCTCAAAGAGGAATTATACATACGCGCGTTCTATAAGAAAGTATTCCGTATGCCTACGTTCAACGACCTCTACTACACCGACATAGGGAACATCAGTCTCAAACCCGAAGATGCCACGCAGTACGACGCGGGGGTGGAATACACTAAGTCGATTGCTTTTCGTAGCAGTTTGCGTAGTCTGCAGTTGCACGTGAAGACGGATGGGTACTTCAATCAAGTGAATAACAAGATAGTCGCCATCCCGAAAGGCAACAGCCAATATCGTTGGCAGATGATGAACCTCGGCTATGTGGAGATAACGGGCGTGGATGTGAATATGGGTTTGACATTGGGCTTTGCCCACGATGTGCGTTGGGATATTCAGATGACCTATACCTACCAACGTGCCAAAGACCTGACTGACCCGAAAGACCCGCTGACCTACGGCGGACAGATTGCGTATATACCTCGCCATTCGGGTTCTGTAACGAGTTGCATCGCTTGGAACGACTGGTCGCTCAACTACAGTTTCATCTATGTGGGCGAGCGATACCACAACTCAGCCAATATAGCGATGAACTACGAGCCGTCTTGGTACACACACGATTTGGCTCTTTCCAAACGGTTTAGCTTCCGCACGTGGGATTTATCCACATCCGTGGAAGTGAATAACCTGCTCAATCAGCAGTACGACATCATTCTCAATTATCCGATGCCGGGGTTGAATGGCAAAGTTGTTCTTAAAGCTACTTTCTGACATCGCTTCGATACCCGATAAGTTGCACATTACAAATGTAACGGAAATAACACAGGCAAGAGAAATAACACAAAAACAGAGGTCAGCCCCTTCGGACTGACCTCTGTTTATCAGAAGCGCTCTGCCACAAACGGAGATTTTCGCTTCTTTTGTAATTCCTTTAGGCTTATTCGTTGGCAATCTTCTCAATAACCACCTCTTTGAGAGCGGCATTGCATTGAACTTTACCGTTGTGGGGGAACGCGGTCATAACCACTTGTACGGCTGCAACCTGCGATCCGGCAATTTGTAATTCAGCAGAATACGTACCTTCTGCATTGACTCCGCTAACGCTATTGGAAACGAGCACATTGCCGTCTGCGTCCAACGCATAGATATCAAACATACCGTCTGACGGGTCGGTAACATCTTTCTTCTCGTTCAGTTTGCTGATGACGAAACTTACTTTAACAGCTTCACCTCCATCAAATTTGGGCGACTGCACTCCCTTGTTCAGTTTGTTGAGTTTGAAGGAGAAATCTTTATAGAAATCACCTTCGGCAGCATCTTTCGTCACGCCTTCAAGAATCATCGTCCATCCTGTAGGCATTTGAGCGGCAGTAGTGAAAGAAGCCGTTACATTGTCGGTCGATTCGCCGCCGTTATCACCACCGTTGTCGTCACCATTATCGTCACCGTTGTCACCACCATTATCGTCTCCGCCGTCAAGAATCTCAACGAGGTATGCACTACCTACTTGAGCAACGCCCTTATATTCGCTACGCAGACCTTTCAACGTGATTTTCATACCTTTCTTAAGTCCCATCTCCGTACTGAACTTGCCGCCCTTTTCGGGTGCAATACCATATACATATACAGAACCGGTCTCATCTTGGAGCATAAAGTCGCCGTATTTATCCATATCGAACTTCTGGTCAGCACCAAGTCCTTCGTCGGTGATAACACCGGTCAGCTCGTACCAAACAGAGGTCGATTTCTCGGCTGCAAGGAAGTCGGCTATCGTCGTAGCACCCATTTCCACATCAGCGGGTTTAACCACTTCCGTACCATCCAAATATGCGGCGGTAACACTCTTAACACCTGCTACGCCAAAATAAGCTTCTAATGAACCATAGATAGCCACTTTCTTTTTGAGGTTGGCAGGATTAGCAGAAAGGTTGAGAGCCTCACGCAGGAAACCGGTGGGCAATTGTACAGGGATAACATCCTCAACGGCAGCAGCATCCGCATTGTCAGCAATAATAAGGTTAGTCTCTACTGCAGCAGCTTCAAACTTGGCTCCATCGGCAAGCGACTTACCATCCACTACACCTACAATAAAGCCTTCTACCCAGAACGAACCGCTTTGCGTGTTGTTGAGCGTGCGAACGTCAGCCACGGTGTAAGGATGTTCCAGCGTGCCGTCGTTTTCAAGGTCAGGATTAACAGGAGTGCCACCGTCATTGAGTTTGGCATTAGAAGACGAATAGATATAGGCAGCACCCTTGCCAACGGTTTCATACGTGCCGTTGTAGTTGGTCAGTTCGCCATATACGACTACATAGTCGCCTACTTCCACTTGGTCGGCACTCGTCAATTTCTGACCGTTCAGACCATACACCTGGTATGCCATAAAGTCATCTGTATCGCCGATTTTGTCCACCATATAGAACTGTGCGTTTCCATAATCGGCTACACCGGAAGCGTGTTTGCTGTGGAGTTTCTTTACCCAGCCCTTTACGTAGTACTTATCGCCGGTTGTTGCGCCGCTTTCAAGACCGGCACAAATCTCACGTGCCTCTGCTACCGTGATGGCATTAGCCGGGATGTCCACATTTTCAGGGATTACTACCGTAGTAGTATCTGTGGGTTTTTCTTCCTGTTGACCCGGACCGCTCGGAGCGTTCTTTTCTTTACATGCTACCATACCGAGCATAACCACGCTCAATACGGCAATCAAAAGTCTGTTCACTTTCATTGTTTTTTGTTTTTAAGGTTAATTTGTTTTATTTTTGTTCTGTAAGTTGTTTGTTTTCATTTGGAAACAAAGAAATTGCACAAAGTAAACGAGACGCATTTTCTGCACAAATCAGCGCAAAGGTACGACTTGTTTTCCAATAAATAAAAGTAAAAGCTAATTTTATGCAATTTTCTTTCCGATAAATTTGGTATATATGAATAATCTGCTGTACTTTTGCGGCGTGTTTCGGAAGAAATGTCAGGGGTATTAGCTCATCTGGTAGAGCGTAACGTTCGCAATGTTAAGGTAAGGGGTTCGAGTCCCCTATACTCCACAAAGATTGGCTAACAATGAGTTAGCCAATCTTTGTGTGCCTTATGTGAGTTGTTTAGATTGATGTTTTACGAGAAAATCGCTGATTTCTTACTCATTTTCACTGAATTGTTTGCTTAATCTGTAAATTAGTAGTACTTTCGCAACGTTTTTTTAGTGAACAAAAAAGCTCATAAACACATAAACATACCAGATGAAAATACTGCATACAGGGGATTGGCATATTGGTCAGATTATCTACCAATACTATGACCGCGAAGCGGAACACAGGCACTTCTTCGGGCAACTGGTGGAATGGTGCCGTGAGGAACAGCCGGATGCGTTAGTCGTGGCCGGGGACATCTTCGACACGGCTCAACCGACCGTCAGCGCACGGCGTTTCTACACGCAGCAGATGATGCGGCTGCGGGCGGCTTGTCCCGATATGCCGATTGTGATTATAGCAGGCAACCACGACTCGGCAGGGAGGATAGAAGCCGAAGCTGCGCTGTGGCAGTACGCCGATGTGTATGCCATCGGGACAGCCCCTGCGGCGGATACCGGCTCGCTACCGAACGGGTGGCAGAGCAAGTATGTGATTGAGATTCCGGGGAAGGGTTATATCGTGGCAATGCCCTACTACAACGGCAGCAGGAAAGCCGTTATCCAATCGCTGTTAGACTACGTCGCAGAGCGGAACACGGAGGGCTTGCCCGTGGTCGAGACAGGGCATCAGTGGGTGCAGGGGATGATGACTTGGGGGAGCGAGGCGGGTAACCTTGCCGAAAAGGGATTGGATGAGTTCGGGACGGGGTATGACTACCTGGCATTGGGGCATATCCACAAGCCGCACACCCTCGGGCAAGAGGATGATGCACTGCTAAACGGCAAGGCGCAAGTGTCGGCAAGTCCTGTGGCGAGGTATTCGGGTAGCAGTATCTATGTGAGTGCGAGCGAAGAGGTGTCGCATACGGTGTCGATGGTGGAGATAGACCGTCACGGCGGCGAAGTGCGTGTGCGACCGATTGTTATCGAACAACTGCTTCACTTCTACACGGTGCCCGAAACGGGAAAAGCGATTGAGACGGAACAGGAACTGCGGGAGGCGGTGCAAGCGTTCGTGGACAATCCGTGCAAGCGGGGGTACTTCCGGTTGCGTGTCCGGCGGACACTGCATTGGGACTGCGACCCCGACAAGGTGGTGGAACAACTGATAGCAGGTCACGAAGACAAAGCACGATTCAACCCGCAAACCCTCTATGAGAACATACCCGAAGAGAAAGCACAAGAGAGCGAGAAGGTGGCGTTTGAGGTAGAGGAGTTTCAGCAGATGAGCGACCCGCTGGCATTTATCCGCAAGACAATCGACCAGTACCCCAACCTTGACGCGGCGACATTAGAAGAGGACTTCCGGCAAATCAGTGCGCGCGTGCGGACGATGGACGAACAAGCCAACCTTAAACAAGAGACGGTATGAGAATAGAGCAACTACATATCCGCAACATCGCTTCCATAGCAGAAGCGGACATCGACTTCATCAAAGACCTGCAAGACGAGCAAGGGCTGCCCTCACCGCTGTTCCTGATAGCCGGCGAGACGGGTACGGGCAAGACTATACTGTTAGATGCCATTACGATGGCACTCTACAAGACCACACCCCGCATAGACGGCGTAAGTGCCAAACAACGCAACTCGTACACTGACCGCGAGACAGGAGAGACAATAGGCATCAACAGTCTGGAACAATACACGCGCATCGGCATCGGCGTGAAGGACGAGAGTTACAGCGAATTAGTCTTTTCAGGCAACGACGGACACCACTATATAGTCAGGTTGACTTTAGGGGTCAAACGAACCGGACAATTGCGCACACCCGAATGGAGTTGCAGCAACGAGAAAGGGGAGTCGTGGGCAAAAGACAAGGACATACGGGAAAAGATACAAGAGGCAGTAGGTCTGAGTTTCGAGCAGTTCTGCAGGCTGTCCATGTTAGCCCAGGGCGAGTTTGCGGAGTTCCTGTGCGGCGAGCGCAAACAAAGGGAAATGATATTGGAGCAACTGACACGCACGGAACGATTCAGCCGCTACGGAGAAGCTATCAATCAACTCTACAAAGAGAAAAAACAGTCGCGGGAAGAGTTGGAAAAGACCATAAGAGACCAACTGCAGATGCTGCTGACCGACGAACAAAAAGAAGAGAAGAAAAGCCTGATAGACAGTCTGTCCGCACAACTGACAGAAGCCAAACGTGAGAAAGAGGCAGCAGCACGCGTAGCAAACGCCTTGGAGAGTTTTGACCTAGCACGGGAAGCGTTGCAACAACTCGCAGACAAAGAGCATACATACGAACAGACGTGGATGGGTCTCGGAGGGATGCTGCAAAAAGTGAAGGAGGATAATGCGACCATAGAGCAGGCAATCCAAGACGAGCAGCAATGGATAGACAATCAGCATGTTTACGTACCTATATATACCAAGAAAGGAGAGCTGACTATAGAGACACAAGCTCTTGAATCGGGGATGCAGACACTGGCAAGTAAACGCAAGGAGTTGCTAACCGAACGAGCAAAAACGGATGCGCTGAAAACCAACCTGCAGCAAGCGCAAGAAGAATGCAGGAAACGGAAAGAAGCGGCTGACAATCAACAACAAGAAATAGCCTCCCTCGTCAAGCAACGTGAAGAACTGCACCCGATGGAAGTCAATGCGCGTATTGAGCAACTCAACGGACAGAAAACGTGGTATGTACAACTGCAAAACGACTACCAACAATGGCAGAATGCCGCAGAGGCACTGACCACAGCGCGAAAAGAACTATATGCCTTGACCGAGAAAGAGAGGACGCAGCAAAAAGAACAGGAACAACGGCTTACAGACTTGCAGCAAGCACAATCCGCTTATGATTCGCGCAAACATACGTATGAATTGATGCAGACAAGTCGGGACAAGGCTTTTGAGTCGGTTCGTGCGCAACTGCAAGACGGCGATGCGTGTCCGCTATGCGGCAACAAAGTGAATATGGAAGCACTGCGACAGCACTTTGAGACACTATTGGACCCGCTTGAGGACGAACGCAAACACTTGGCAGCTGCCCTTGAATGTGCCCAAAAAGCATACGACACAGCCAATAACCAACTGCACAGCCTGCAAGGACAGCTACAAGCGCAAAACAAACTGATTGCCACCTGCCAAGAGACGGCTGAAAAGACGAAAAACAAAGCAGCAGAGAAGGCACAAACAGTGCAAATAGCAATAGACGACCAATTCAGCGAAACCATCCGTCGGCGGAATGATGCCATAGACCAAGAGATAAAACAGCAACAATCGCTGCAACAACAAGCAGAAGCACTTCAAAAGAAAATAACCGAGTTAAACAACTTACTCATAGGCTTGCAAAAGGAATATGAAACGGCTGAAAACCGGCGGCAGACAGCACAAAAAGCGGCGGACGACAACCAAAACAATATCCTTTCGGCAGAAAAAGGAATACGTGAACGCGAGGCGGAAAACGAACGGCTTACAAAGAATATCGGCGATATATTAGGGGATTTTTATCCCGAATGGGAGCGGCGAATAGCGGAAGTGAGTCAATCGATACAGACAGCCGCAGCGGAATACGAACAGCGCAAAGAGCAACTGCAAAAACTTACCAATACGCTTACCAATCGGAAAGAGGCCTATCAGCGGATGCTGTACGTACAGCAAGAGATTGCTTCAGAGCAACCTCAATGGCAAGTGCCTTCTATGCCTTCGGCTGCCATACAGCCCGACATAGAAAAACGCTGGAACAACCTCAAAACCGACTTAACCGCACTGCATACGCAACGTTGCTCCTATGCCGAGCAACAAGCAGCTGCAGAGCAAGTACTTGAACAGCAATACGATGAGAACAGAGTGCTTCAACGCGAAGCCATATTGCGGCGCAAACAAGAAACGGAACAGGCATATCTGTCGCTGACCGAGCAAATAGGCGCAGCCAACGGTCTGCTACAACAAGACGCGGAGAAACGGGAACAAATAGCAGGTATTCAGACGCAGCTAAAAGAAAGAGAACGAACGGAGAATCACTGGAAAATACTGAACGACTATTTTGGCGGGACACGCCTTCGCACCCTTGTGCAGACGTATATTCTGTCTCCGCTGCTGCGCAGTGCCAACCTATACCTTAGCAAGATAACGAACCGCTACCAACTGACGTGCGACGGGCAGAACGAGCAGTTGAGCATCCTTGTGAACGACCTCTATAACCACCGCGTCCGCAGCTCGGCGGTACTGTCAGGCGGCGAACGCTTTCAAATCTCGCTGGCTCTGTCATTGGCTCTGTCGGACTTGAACAGAGAGGGGCTGAATGTGGATATACTCTTTATAGACGAAGGTTTCGGAACGTTGGACAAATACGCGCTGAACAGCGTCATGAACACGCTCCAAAACCTTTCATCCATCGTCGGTCAGCAGTCGCGCCGTGTGGGGGTCATATCCCACCGCGAAGAACTCAACGCCATACCTTCCAAGATTCTCGTCAAACGGGACGGACGCGGGAAGAGTACTGTGGTTTGTCCTTACACGGGGGAATACGAGGAATAATCAGTTCCTGAAGTGCAACTCGCCATCGCGCAACTCCACGATAATAGGTTTGTCGTGCGTCACCCGTCCCGCAATGAGTTGTTTGCTCAATTCGTTGAGTACCAATCTCTGCAAGGCTCTCTTGACAGGACGTGCGCCGAATTGCGGATCGTAGCCTTCTTTGGCGATATACCTTACGGCATCGTCTGTCACGCGCAGTTCAAATCCTTGTTGAGCCAGCATCTCGTGTATCTTGGTAATCTGCAGACGCACAACCTGCTCAATGTCCGATTCACTCAATTCGGAGAAGTGGATGATATCGTCTATACGGTTGAGGAACTCGGGTCTGACTTGCGCCCGCAACTGCTCCTCGGTCAGGTTGGAGGTGAGGATAATGAGCGTATTCTTGAAGTTGACCACCCTACCCTTGTTATCCGTCAGACGACCGTCGTCCAACAGCTGGAGCAACACATTGAACACATCGGGATGCGCTTTCTCCATTTCATCGAAGAGAACCACGCTGTACGGTTTGCGCCGGATGGCTTCCGTCAGTTGTCCGCCTTCGTCATAGCCCACGTATCCGGGAGGCGCACCTATCAGACGCGTGGCAGAGAACTTCTCCTGATATTCGGACATATCAATACGCGTGAGCATATTCTCATCGTCAAACAGGTAACTTGCCAATGCCTTCGCCAATTCGGTTTTGCCTACGCCGGTCGTACCTAAGAAGATGAAACTGCCGATAGGACGTTTGGGGTCTTGCAGTCCTGCACGCGAGCGACGGATGGCATCGGATACGGCTTGGATGGCATCTTCCTGACCAATGACACGCTTGTGCAACTCCTCTTCGAGGTGAAGCAGTTTGTCGCGCTCCGACTGCATCATTTTTTGCACAGGGATACCCGTCCAACGCGCCACCACTTCCGCGATGTCGTCCTCATCAACCTCCTCCTTAATCAGTGCCTCGCCGTCAATGTTCTGCAAGGCTTGCTGGGCTGCTTTGATATTCGTTTCAGCTTCCTGCAACTTGCCGTAACGTATCTCCGCCACCTTGCCGTAGTTGCCTTCGCGCTCTGCCACTTCCGCTTCGTGCTTCAACTGCTCCTGACGGGCTTTCTCGTTCTGAATGGTAGCCACATAGCCTTTCTCCTGCTCCCACTGGGCATTGAGTTTGCTGCGCTGCTCGTTGAGCGTCTTCAGTTGGTCGGCAATGGTAGCCATCTTGTCCTTGTTGTTCTCGCGCTTGATGGCTTCGCGCTCAATCTCCAACTGCTTGATTTGCCTATCCAGATTATCTAATTCTTCCGGCTTGCTGTCCACTTCCAAACGCAGTTTGGCAGCCGCCTCATCCACCAAATCGATTGCCTTATCGGGCAGGAATCGGTCGGTGATATACCTTGCGGAAAGGGTCACGGCAGCGATGAGGGCATCATCCTTGATACGCACACGGTGATGGGTCTCGTATTTCTCTTTCAGTCCGCGAAGAATAGAGATGGTAGAAGCCTCGTCCGGTTCATTGACCATCACTTTCTGGAACCTGCGCTCCAACGCCTTATCCGTCTCAAAGTACTTTTGGTACTCGTCCAACGTGGTCGCACCGATGGCACGCAACTCGCCTCTTGCCAAAGCAGGCTTCAGTATATTGGCGGCATCCATCGCACCGGACGACTTGCCGGCACCCACCAACGTATGTATCTCGTCAATGAACAGGATTATCTCGCCGTCGGCTTGCGTCACTTCCTCAATGACGCCTTTGAGCCGCTCCTCGAATTCGCCCTGATACTTGGCTCCGGCTATCAGCGCACCCATATCCAACGAATAGATCTGCTTGCTTTTCAAGTTCTCAGGTACATCGCCGCGAACGATACGATGCGCCAGACCTTCGGCTATGGCTGTCTTACCCACACCGGGTTCACCGATGAGTACGGGGTTGTTCTTCGTTCGACGTGACAGAATCTGCAATACACGCCGAATCTCGTCATCACGCCCAATCACCGGATCTAACTTACCTTCCTGCGCACGCTTGCACAAGTTGATGGCAAACTTCTGAAGGTTTTCTGTTTTTTGATTGGTTGTATTCATATCTGTATCTCCTATAATTATATTTACGTACTTGTATCTTCTAACTATTTACTTCTATCTTCTATCTATTTACTTCTATCTTCTATCTATTTACTTACTTGTATCTTCTATCTATTTACTTTGCATCTTCTATCTATTTACTTTACATCTCTTTCTTCGTTTTCCGTTTTAGTCTTAAATCACTCTTAACCTTTCAAATCCCGTACCACACCCACACTTCTGCCAAAATGGCAGTCCTTGGCAGCCGCACCGAATAAGGTCCCTGTTTGCAGGTATAAAACCGCCCGTCTGCAGGAGTAAAACCGCCCGTCTGTAGGTGTAACACCGCCCGCCTGCAGGTGTCTGCCCAATACACAACTTATGTGATTCGTATGTGATTCGTATGTCATTTATATGATTTTCCTATTACATTTCCGTTCCTACGCGCTTATCACTCAGTATTTTTTGTTTTATGACACAAAAGCAGTACCCTTGTAGCCCTGCTGAAACAATTTTCCCACAAAAACCTTACTCGATTCAGAAAAAGCAGTACATTTGCAGCCGGAAGAATAAAACCTCGTCCCTCTCCGAGACGTAAAACCGGAGAAAGACAAGCGCAAGCGTGCGCTAATTAAATAATAACAAAGCATTACTATTATTTCGCGTTTACCGAAAGTGTGACAACTAAAAGGAAATAAATGCCAGAAATAATATAGGCAGCATATCTATAGGTATGCCTGCTGAACTAGTAATAGATGCTTGCACGAATTGTGCGAGTTTCTTATAGTTCAGCAAAGGTTTCCTTTTGTCACACTGCCTTGGTAACGCGATAAGAAACTCGCACTTTTCTTATCGTCACGATTGATAGTATGCCCAATACGTAATTACTATCAATCATGCTATTCAATAGTTTAGAATTTGCATTATTTCTGCCAATAGTGTTTCTGCTCTATTGGTTTCTGACGCCCTCCGGCACAAACGTACCGCGCTACTCGCTCTTCCGTTATTGGCACGTGAGCGAACAAACGGCACTGCGCATCCAAAACGCCTTTGTGCTTGTCGCCAGTTACATCTTCTATGGCTGGTGGGACTGGAGGTTTCTGTTACTCATCGCGTTTACGTCTTTCTGCTCATGGGGAAGTGGTCTGCTTATCGGTAAATCTGTTTCATCCGTTCAATCTGTGGACGGTCATAAAAAAGCCAAGTTCTGGATGATAGCCAATATCATTCTCAACCTCGGCATCCTCGCCGTTTTCAAATACTATGACTTCTTTGTCTCGGAGTTCGGGCAGTTGTTCG
>JAFUVS010000007.1 GCA_017471175.1 Paludibacteraceae bacterium
GGCACACTTTATTGTCAATCATGGTAATAATGAATTTGCTAAAAATGGGACTATACATACTAATGGAATTGAGAACTTCTGGGGACTATGTAAGAGCAGACTTGTTAAGTTTAGAGGACTTAACAAACAAACTTTTTTAACACATATTAAAGAGTGTGAATTTAGATATAATCATAAACAACAAAATATATACAATTTACTACTAAATAACTTTAGAACTATACCTCTAAAGTTGTCTTGAACCTAAAAATATTTTAATGTATTGACCGCCACCACTCTGCTTCCGCGTTAAGTACTTGCGCTTTCGCGTCACAAACACTCCGTTGGTTTGTATCACGAGTTTCCAAAGCGGCTGATACGGTCGGTGTGGATATTGTGTTCCTTCAGTGAGGGTATTGGAATCACATACTAATCACATACTAATATCATACTACAATATGCTGAAATGCGGCTGCAAAGATAGTGGTTTATAACGAGATTATAAAAATTAGACAAGAGAAGACACGATCAGACAGTTCAACGCCGGGCGAACGATCCGTATTGACAGATATAGAGTCCTATGATAATGAGGACGATACCTGCCAGTTTGCCCCACGGCAAATGCTCATCGAAGATGAGGAACATAGCAATGGCGGTGAAAGCGGGACGCAAGTTGTTGAACACATTTGCACGCGTGACTCCTATCCGGCGCACCGTGTAACAGAACAGAATGAACGCCGCCACCGAAGAGAAGACCGCCAGATAAAGGACGGAAAGTACGGCATTGAGCGTAAGTGTCTGCATCGTTTTGTCAGTGAAGAGCCAGATGACTGCGAAGAGCAGCAGCGAGAACGCCTGCATGTGGCAAACAACGGTGAGGGCGTTGTAGCGAGCAGGTATGCGCTTCAGCATAACCGTGTAAAGTAACGCCGAAGAGACAGCCAGAAAAGCGGTGAGCAGCCCCCACGCATTCCCCATAGCAAACGAATCGGCTCCCACAAGGATAAGCATCAACATACCCGCCGTGGAGAGGAGAATGCCCGCTATGTTGTTGAATGTCACTTTCTCCCGAAGGAAAAGGATGCCGAAAGCGGGTGCGAACACCGGTGCTGTGGACAGCAACGCCTCTGCAATGGTAGGGGACGAAAGAGAGTCGTAGGTGAATGTTTCCAAAAGGAAATACAGGAACGGCTGGAAGAATCCTCCCAAGATGAACAGCGGCAAATCTTTGCGTTCCACCCTCTGCAGAGCCAGTCCGCTTTCCTTTTTCGCTGGCTGTCCGAGCGAACGGCTACGCGATACGGCACGTGCCGTCAGACCAATACAAAGCATCAGTACGACCGCGATGGAAAAACGCATAACAATCAGCGTGAGAGGGGGCAAGACGGTCAAAGCCTCCTTGACGGCTATTCCCGAAACAGACCAGATAAGCATCGCCGTGATGACGGCTATATACGGAAGGGCTTTCTTCATCGTTCAGCAAGGGCGTTGTGTGGGTAGTTTGAAAATTCGCTGCACATCTAGCATCGCTTTGTCAGTCATCCCTTCGGGTTCGGAATCGGGATGAGCAGCCGTATATGTCAGGGCATCCAAATAGATGCGCGCCGCCTTGTTCAGCACATCCACTTGGTCGAAAGCGTCCATAATATCCTGCCCTACAGCAAACACTCCGTGTTTCTCCCATAGCACGACATCGTAGTCTTTGATTTTCTCCAATGTAGCCTTTGCTAATTCCACCGAACCCGGGACTTGATACGGAACGATACCTATCCCTAACGGCGCGAAAGCCAAAGTTTCCGGAATCATCGACCAGAGCGTCTTCGTAAGATGATTAGGACGTTGCGCATCTTCAAGGAAGGCACGGTGATGGCTCAGAGCCACCAACTCGATAGGGTGTGTATGAAGGGTTGCCTTATAACGTGAACCGGTCTGCTGCAAGTAGTTCTGCACCATCAAGTGAGAAGGCAACTCGCTGGTCGGAGCCACCGGCTGCGTAACGTATGAGAACGAGTCGCCTTCGGGAGACAGCTTAATGATACTGCCATTGGATAACGGGTCGCGAGCCATATCGCGCATACGCTTCTGCGTACCCTTGACATAAAAATACTGATTGGCTATATAAGGAAACGACGCACCCAAGGGATGCCGCTCGCCGGTCATCGTCGGCTTATCCACAAAATATTCGGTTACATTCACTGTAAGGTTGCCGCCGTTGCGCTCCCCCCACCCTTTTTGCCATATATACCCAGCCACTTCGGCGATACTGTCTAATACAGATTTCATTGTATTATTGTAATAATTGTGGTAAAAACGAACTGATAATCAAGACGAGCAATCCGACAATCAAAATGCAGATTGTTGTGCGCGATGCGCCTTTCCACTCCTTGAGGATAATACCCCATACGTTGGAGAACGTTACATTGAGTGCCATCAAGATGCAGAACGAGAAGGTAAGCAATGTCTCGCTCTCAGCAAGAAAGCCTTTTCCCAAACTCAGTCCGAAGAACTGACTGTACCACAGCAGACCTGCCAAGCAGCAGAACAACAGGTTGTTACCCCATACATCTTTTTTTCCGTAGTCGCTGAATGTGCGGTTCTTTGCATTCTGATAGAGACAGTACGAAGCGTTGGTCAGGAAGCCGCCAAGCGTAACAAGCAACGTTGCAGGCAGCGAGGCGAACAAGGGCGAAGATGCCTCAAAGCAAATCGGTTGCCCGAAGGTCAAGCCCACATTGAAACAGCCAGACATACAGCCTGCCAACAAGGCGATGAATATGCCTTTCGGAAAATTAAAGTCTGCCACAGCAGCTTGATTATCTTTTACTTCGCGCGCTTTCCTGCCACCGGCTACACCGATGATGGCTATACCTATGAGCGTAACAGCCACACCCCACAACACGCTCGCTGTAAGCGAAGCGATGGCATTCATCTCGGGGAAAAAAGCTTGCAGCAAAACAGGTCCGAGAATCGTACCGAGAGCGGCACACGTACCAAGCGATATACTCTGCCCGAGTGCCACACCGAGATACCGCATTGACAATCCGAACGTCAGTCCGCCGACGCCCCACAACACACCAAACAGCACGGTCATCCACAGGTGGAACGAATCAGCCGAAGCAAACAATCCACCAAGCGATTGCCCTTCCGGTACAGCCAATAAGGCACCAAGGAATGGAAACAAGAGCCAAGCAAAGATGCCCTGTACAAGCCAATAACTCTCCCACGACCAAGACTTAATCTTGTTGATAGGGACATACGAGGACGACTGGCAGAACGCCCCGACCGCAATAATCAACAGACCTATCAGTATTTTCATAGCGCATTATCCTCTTAAGGCGGTAACATCGCGCTCGTATTGCTCTATCTCGGGGATGATGTCCAAGCCTACGGGAACATTCTCGCGGACGCAGAACTCGTCATAAACCGCCGACCATGGCAGCGACTTCTCTTCTTCAATATAAGCAAGTTTCTGGAAACCTTTGTCCTTTAATTCATAGTCGCGGACTGTCTGCACGGGTTCGAGCAATGCGCGCGTCATACAGCGTTGCGCGGCGCGCGAACCGATAACGTAAGCACCGATGCGGTTGATACTGCCGTCGAAATAGTCCAAGCCGTAATGCACGCGGTTGAGCGCATCGGCACGCACTATCTCTTGGAAAAGTTCGAGCGTCGGGTCGTCCATCAGCGTAACGTGGTCGCTGTCCCAACGAACGGGACGCGAGACGTGGAGCATCAGTTCGGGAACGAACAAGAGCATCGAAGACACCTTGTCCGCCACGCTCTCGGTCGGGTGGAAATGACCCGTATCGAGCGTAATCATCAGGTTGTTGCGCGAAGCGTAAGCGGTATAGAAATCGTTGCTGCCAACGGTCATCGTTTCCAATCCGATACCGAAGAGTTTGCTCTCTACGGACGGTTTTTCCCAGCGGTATTTAGTTTCAAGAATCTTGTCCAATGAGTCTTTGAGCAGCGAACGGTAAAGAAGACGATTGACGGTAAAGTCTTTGCTGCCGTCGTGAATCCAAATGTTGATGCAGCAGGGGTCTTGCTGCGCCTCGCCAATCTCGTTGGCAATGGCGCGACAACGACGGGTGTGCTCAATCCAGAACTGACGTATCTCTTCGTTGGGATTGGCGAGCGTCAGGTTGCCGGACTTGGGATGGGAGAAGGAAGTGGAATTGAAATCCAACTTGGTATTGTGTTCAGCCGCCCACTGTATCCAGCCTCGGAAGAGGTCAATGGTACATTCGTTGCGGTCCACAAACTTGCCGTTGAACTCACCGTATATCTCGTGGAGGTTAAGACGGTGCGTACCCGGAATGAGCGATTTGGCTTTGAGTATGTCCTGACGCAGTTCGTCTATGTTACGCGCCTTGCCCGGGTAGTTGCCGGTGGACTGGATGCCGCCGGAGAGGGCGTTCTGCGCGGGTTCAAAACCTGTTACATCGTCCGCCTGCCAGCAGTGCATCGAGAGGTGGAAGTTTTTCAGTTGCTCCAAGACGGCTTCGGTATCAATCCCTAATTGGGCATAACGCTCCTTTGCAATGGCATAAGCAGCGTGAATGGTCAGTTCCTTTAACATATTGATTTGATTTTATGCGGTTACTTGATTGGCTTGAACCAGTATATTCCCTACGGCGGTGGCTTCGGTGGAGCCGACCGCAACCGGCACCCCGACGGCTTGTTCGGTCAAGCGATTAAGATAGGTATTGCGTGCGCCGCCACCTATTATATATAGCTGTTCGATGCGCCACGGGGTAAGTTGTTGCAGCATACGGAACACCTCGCCGTAACGGGTTGCCAGACTGTGATAGATAGTCCATACGATGAGAGCATCCTGAAGGTCAGAAGAGCAGTCCGCATTGCCCATAGCGTTCATAACTTCCCGAAGCATCGATGCAGGGTTGGCGAAACGCGGTTCATCAGGATTGAAGAGCAAGGGTTGCCGGATAGTACCGGCAGCAATCGTTTTGTCAATTTGTTCCGCCATCTCAATGAGCCGGGCGTGGGAGTAATCTTTGCCTTGTTCTTTCCATTCGCGGCGGCATTGTTCCAAGATCCACATACCGGTGATGTTCTTGAGTACGCGAGCCGTCTGCCCTACTCCGCCCTCGTTGGTGAAATTGAGGCGGTAACTGTCATCTGTGATAACAGGCTGTTCGGCCACCACGCCCATCAGCGACCACGTGCCGCTGCTCAGATAGGCTATGTGCCGATTGAGAACGGTTGCCACAGCACTTGCCGTGTCATGTGAAGCAACGGCTATAACAGGTATGTCGTATGCGAATGGCGTTATTTCCTTTCGCAACAATCCGATTCGCTCTCCGGGTTGCACCATCGGCGCAAAACATTCGCGCTTGGCACCGCATACAGCAAGCAAGTCGTCGTCCAAATGCGGACGAACCGAACCGTTGTCATACCAAGAGAGGAGTTGGGAAGTACTTAAGAGAGTGTATTCATTGCGCATCTCGCCCGTGAGCAAGTAGTTGAAGTAGTCGGCAATCCAAAGGTAGTGAACTGCTTTCTCAAAGGGTTCGTAGTGATGCTCGAAGCAGGCATAGAGTTGGTAGAGTGTGTTGAAGGGCAGCATCTGAATGCCGGTCTTCTGATAGACTTTTTTTTGTCCTTCGCCAAGGTCGCCATTGGCAGCCATCCGTTTCCACACCTTTTCCATCATACCATTGGTATAGGGGTCGCGATAGGCGCGGGGATGTGCCAAGGCTTGTCCGTTACTATCAAGAAAGACGACATCGCAGCCCCATGAGTCCACGCCGATACTGACCACATGCAGGTCTTCGCGCCCGGCGAGCAGGCGCAAACCTTTCTGTATCTCGTTCCATAGCGCATCAGTGTTCCAAAAGAACATCCCCTGTCGCTCGTACATCGCGTTGGAAAAACGAGAAATCTCTTGCAGTTGGTTTTCGTCCGGGAGTTTTTTGTCAGAACGACTTATGGCATCCCTGTCGGTAACAATGATTCTTCCTGAGGTGGCACCGAGGTCAATGGCGCAATAGACTTCTTTCATAGCGTTTATAACGGTTAAGCACTCGCCTTATTCCAATCTGCCGTGACACTGTTTGTATTTCTTGCCGCTTCCGCAAGGACACGGGTCGTTGGGACGCGGTTTCTTGTCGGCAATGACGGGCATCACTTTCTGCTGTTCGCGCGTGTCGCGTCCGGCGGCACCTGCCATACCCGACTGCTGTGCGGCTTGTTGAACAACGTCTTTCTGCGTGCGATAGCGACTCATATCCGTTCGTTGCGGCGCGTGTGCCTGCTGCATCTGCGAGGGTTGCTGCTGTGGAATAAAGCCGCGAAGAAGGATAGCGATAGCACGACGGTTGAACGTATCAAGCATCTGACGGAAGATATTGAAAGACTCCAATTTGTAAATCAACAGCGGGTCTTTCTGCTCATAGGATGCGTTTTGTACGCTTTGTTTGAGGTCGTCCAATCGGCGAAGATGTTCTTTCCACTCATCGTCAATGACATAGAGAACCATCCGTTTCTCGAACTCCTTGACCACTTCCTTACAGTCTGTTTCTGCGGCACGGCGCAGGTTGACGGATATGTTATAGACGCGTTGTCCGTCGGAGATGGGTATGAGGATATTCTCATACATAGCCCCTTTGTCTTTATATACCTGTTGGATGACGGGATTGGCGGTGGTCATCAATTTTTCCATACGCCGCTTGAAAGAGTCAAGAGCGGCTTCCGCTAATTGGTTGGAGAGATTTTCTTCCTTGCCGTGGCGGAAGGTATCTTCATCGAAGGGCAGTTCAATGGCGAAAGTCTGCATCACGTTGAAGGACAGGCTCTCATAGTCAAGCGAATCTTTTGCTTCGGCAACAATGGCTTCAGCAGCATCGTAGATCATATTGGTGATATCCACGCCGATACGCTCACCCATCAGGGCGTGATGACGTTTGGCATAGATGACGTTGCGCTGCTGGTTCATCACATCGTCGTATTCAATCAGTCGCTTACGGATACCGAAGTTGTTCTCCTCCACTTTCTTTTGCGCTTTCTCTACATTGGAAGAAATCATACTATGTTCGATAGCTTCTCCTTCTTCCCATCCCATACGATCCATAATGCCTGCTATACGTTCCGAGCCGAACATACGCATCAGGCTGTCTTCAAGGGAGATGAAGAAGACGCTGCTACCCGGGTCGCCTTGACGGCCTGAACGTCCGCGCAACTGACGGTCCACACGGCGGCTCTCGTGGCGTTCCGTACCGATGATGGCAAGACCGCCTGCGGCTTTCACTTCGGGCGTGAGTTTAATATCGGTACCACGACCTGCCATATTGGTAGCAATGGTAACCACGCCTTTCTCACCAGCGTGTGCCACCACCTCTGCCTCCTTCTGGTGGAGTTTGGCGTTCAATACATTGTGAGGTATATGGCGCATTGTAAGCATCCTGGATAGCAACTCCGAAATCTCAACCGAAGTCGTACCTACCAAGACAGGTCGTCCCACTTCGACAAGCTGCTGAATCTCATCAATGACGGCTTTGTACTTCTCGCGTTGCGTGCGGTAGATACGGTCATTCATATCGATGCGGGCAATGGGTTTGTTGGTCGGGATGACCACCACGTCCAACTTGTAGATATTCCAGAACTCGCCCGCTTCCGTTTCTGCCGTACCGGTCATACCGGACAGTTTGCGGTACATACGGAAGTAGTTTTGTAGCGTAATGGTGGCGAAAGTCTGGGTGGCACCTTCCACTTTGACGTTCTCTTTGGCTTCGACCGCCTGGTGGAGACCATCCGACCAGCGGCGACCTTCCATAATACGTCCCGTCTGCTCATCGACTATCTTAACCTCATTGTTGTCAATGATATAGTCCACGTCTTTTTCAAAGAGCGTATAGGCTTTGAGCAGTTGCTGCACGGTATGTACGCGCTCGGACTTAACCGAGAAATTGGTCATAATCTCGTCCTTGCGTTGCTGTTTCTGTTCGGGGGTGAGGTTCTCTTTTTCCAATTCGGCTATCTCAGAGCCGACATCGGGGAGGACGAAGAAATTGGGGTCTTCGCTGTTGCCTGCAAGCGTCTCGGTGCCCTTGTCTGTCATTTCCCCCGATTTCTGCTTCTCGTCAATGACGAAGTAAAGCGGGTCGGTAGCAACGTGCATATTCTTCTCCTGCTCTTGGAGGTAGAACTCTTCGGTTTTTTGGAGTCTGACTTTGATGCCGGGTTCGCTCAGGTACTTGATGAGAGCCTTGTTCTTCGGCATCTCCTTGTAGGAGCGGAAGAGAGCCAATTCGCCTTCCTCTTTCTCTTTGGGGTCGGAGCTTGCCATTTTGCGCTTGGCTTCCACGAGATACTGATTGGCTTGCTGTGCGCCTGTGCGGTAGAGCAATTCGACACGGTGCTTGTATTCGTCGAACATCTGGTCTTCCCCTTTCGGTACGGGACCGGAGATGATAAGCGGTGTACGGGCATCGTCAATGAGTACGGAGTCCACCTCATCGACGATGGCGAAGTTATGACCGCGTTGCACGAGGTCAAGTGGCGAGGTCGCCATATTATCGCGAAGGTAGTCGAAGCCGAACTCGTTGTTGGTACCGAAGGTGATGTCGCAGGCATAGGCTTTGCGCCGTTCGTCCGAGTTGGGGCGGTACTTGTCGATACAATCAACGGTCAGTCCGTGGAACATATAGAGCGGTCCCATCCATTCGGAGTCGCGCTTGGCGAGGTAGTCATTGACAGTAACCACGTGTACACCTTCGTGGGTGAGTGCATTAAGGAAGACGGGGAGCGTAGCCACGAGCGTCTTACCTTCACCGGTAGCCATTTCGGCAATCTTGCCTTGGTGAAGCACCACGCCGCCGAAGAGCTGAACATCGTAGTGAACCATATCCCACGTTATCTCGTTGCCGCCTGCCATCCAGTGGTTATGATAAACGGCTTTGTCGCCGTCTATCTCCACGAAGTCGAATCGCGGGTCGGCGGCGAGGTTACGGTCTTGGTCGTTGGCTGTAACGATGACCGTTTCGTTTTGAGCAAAGCGTCGGGCTGTTGATTTGACGATGGCAAAAGCCTCGGGAAGAATATCGTTAAGAATGTTTTTATAGTCCTCCTGCACCTCTTTTTCAAGGCTGTCCACTTGGTCATAGACTTTCTCTCTTTGGTCAATCTCAAGGTTCTCAATAGAGGCTTTGAGGTCGGCTATCTGTTGCTTCTTGTCCTTGACGGCATCGCTGATACGCTGCATCAGTGCCTCACTGCGCCGGCGCAGGTCATCGTTGGAGAGAGCATCGATTTGAGGATAAACTTGTTTGATTTTGTCCACAACAGGCTGAATCTCGCGCATATCGCGCTGTGCCTTGTTGCCGAAGATTTTACTGATAATTCCAATTAGATTCATAGTTTCTTAAAAAATACTTTTCACGCGCAAAAGTACAACATTTTTTCGATATACGCAGAAATAATTGTGTATAGTGAAAGATTTTATTACTTTTGCGGCGGTTTTCGGTCGGATAAAGCCGAATAAACATCTTTTTTATCGGATTCGTCTTACGAAGGGAACAAGTCATTGCGCATAATCAATCAACCAATATTATTTTCCGTAACTATGAGAAAAACATTCTTCTTGGCGGGTATCGGTATGATGCTTGCCATGGGTAGTGCGTTTGCCTGCACCAATTTTATGGCAGGCAAGGCAGCTACGGCAGACGGCAGCACCATCATTACGTACGCTGCCGACAGTTATTCATTCTACGGTTTCCTGCGTTTCCGTCAGGCTGCCGATCACGCGCCCGGCGAGATGCTGCAAGTGGTCAACTGGGATGACGGGCAGCCTCTCATTCAGATTCCGCAAGTAGCTCATACTTATTCGGTTGTGGGCAATATGAACGAGCATCAGGTAACCATCGGCGAAACGACTTGGGGCGGACGCGAGATGGCAAACAAAGAGGGAATCGACTACGGCAGTCTTATCTACATCGCTTTGGAACGCAGCAAGACAGCCCGCGAAGCCATTGCGTGTATGACCACGTTGGCATCCACTTACGGCTACGTGAGCGGCGGCGAGAGTTTCTCCATCGGCGACCCCAACGAGGTTTGGATAATGGAGATGATTGGTAACGGCAAGGACAACAAGGGTGTTGTATGGGTTGCTGCTCGCATTCCCGATGACTGCATCTCCGGCCACGCCAACCAAGCCCGTATCACCTATCTTCCCTTGAAGGGAGCGAAAAAGAAAGGCGACATTTATACCTCCAAAGACGGTCAGTGGATGTGGCACAAGGACGTGATTCAGGTGGCGCGCGACAACAAGTTCTTCGAAGGTAAAGACGAAGAGTTCCAGTTCAATCACGCCTACAATCCGTTCGATTTCACAGGCTTGTACGTATGCGAGGCGCGCGTATGGAGCGTCTTCCGCAAGTTTGCCGACGATATGGACAAGTATTTGGGCTATGCGGCAGGCAAGGTTTATTTGGCTACCGACGGACGCGATGCAGGCGAACCGATGCCCTTGTGGGTGAAGCCGAATCATAAGATAACGGTACAAGAGATGAAAGACGCTATGCGCGACCAGTTTGAGGGTACGGAGTTGGACATCACGCAAGGCTTGGATGCCGGTCCGTGGCACACCAAGTTGCGTTACGGCGGTCTCGGCTTCAAGCAAGACAGTATGCAGTACTGGTTTGAGCGTCCGGTGGCTACCCAACAGACCGCTTGGTCGTTCGTCAGCCAGATGCGCGGCTATGAGAGTGCCAAAGCAGGAGGTATCTTCTGGTTCGGATTGGACGACGCAGCTACCAATCTCTACGTACCTATGTATAGTTGTATCACGCGCGCGCCAGAATCTATGCGCGAGGGCAACGGCGACCTCTATACCTATTCGCCTACATCGGCATGGTGGGCTTTCAACCGCGTGGCTAACTGGGCTTATACGCGTTATTCACTAATGCGTCCTGATATACAGAATATACAGCGCACGTGGGAAGACAAGTTCAATAATCAGGTGGAAATCATTGACCAAAAAGTGGCGCAAATGAACGCCGATGAGGCTCGCACATTCCTCACCGACTATTCGTGCCAACAAGCAGATGAATCGACCGCCGCTTGGAATGACTTGCTGATTTATCTTACCGTCAAATACATAGACGGTCGTGTGCGTCAGGAAGAAAACGGACAGTTCAAGCGCAACGAATGGGGCGAACCTGTCGGACCCAAAGGACCGAGCTACCCCAAAGAGTTCCAAGACCTCTTCAAACACCAACTCTATCAAGAAAAAGTAAAATAATAAAAATAACGCTATGAATAACTTAGAACCGAAGGAAGTATTTTCCATTTTCGATGAGATTCGCAAGGTACCTCGTCCGAGCAAACACGAGGAGCAGATTAGTGCGTGGTTGGTACGTTTTGCCGAGGAGCGCGGCATTGAACATACCGTGGATGAGGCGATGAACGTGATTATGCGCGTACCGGCGACACCCGGCTACGAGCAGAAGCCCGGCATCATCCTGCAAGCCCACATGGATATGGTCTGCGAGAAGAACGGCGATGTCAATCACGACTTTATGCGCGACCCGATAGACACCTACGTGGACGGCGACTGGCTCAAAGCACGCGGCACAACCTTAGGGGGCGATGACGGTATAGGCGTAGCAATGGGATTGGCGGCACTCACCTCCAAGACACTCAAGCATCCCGCACTGGAATGTCTGTTCACAGTGGACGAAGAGACCGGTCTGACGGGTGCCAACCGCCTCAAAGACGGATGCCTGAAGGGTAAGATGCTTATTAACCTCGACTCCGAGGACGACGGACAGATCTTCATCGGCTGCGCCGGCGGTATTGATACGCTTGCCAAGATGCACTTCACGCCCGCTACGGTGGATACCCAAGACCTGTTTGCAGCCCGCGTCAGCGTCAAAGGGCTGATGGGCGGACACTCGGGCGACGATATCAACAAGGGGCGCGGCAATGCCAACATACTGATCGTCCGCTTCCTCTACGAGATGATGCAAACCGATGGCTTCCAACTTGCTGCCATTAACGGTGGTAACCTGCGCAACGCTATCGCACGCGAGGCCGAAGCGATCTTCACCGTCCGTATGAGCGAGAAGGAGAACCTCCGCATACGCTTCAACGAGTACGTCGCTGCTATCGAAGGCGAACTCCTTGACCTCGAAAAAGATATGCACTTCGACCTTGAGAGCACCGATATGCCTGCCGCATTCATTCCCGAAGAGCAGGCTAAACGCCTCATACGCACCATTATGGCTTGCCCGCACGGAGTGGTCGAGATGTCACGCGATATGCCCGGACTGGTACAGACCTCCACTAACCTCGCTTCGGTCAAAATGCGCGACGGGTATGTAGAAATCAACACCAGCCAACGCTCGTCCGTGGAGAGCCAGAAACACTATATCAAGGACAAGGTCGAGTGTGCCCTCTCTGCTGCGTGTGACGAGATAACCCACGGCGACGGATACCCGGGATGGAAGCCCAATGTGCATTCGCCTCTGATGGAAGTGGTCAAGAAAGCCTACGTGGACTTGTTCAAAGCCGAGCCGAAAGTGCTTGCTATCCATGCCGGATTGGAGTGCGGCTTGTTCTTGGAGAAATACCCGTACCTCGATATGGTGAGCATCGGCCCGCAAATGTACGGCGTTCATTCGCCCCAAGAACGGCTGAGTATTTCTTCAACAGGACGTTGCTGGCAGTGGCTCTGCCGTGCGCTCGAAAGCCTTTAACTAATTGATAATTGACGGTATTGACTACTGTTAGAAGGGAAATAAAACAAGATGCGCGGAGAAATCCGCACATCTTGTTTTATTGTGTAACATACTTTTGTATGTTTTAGTGCGTAAGATAGATGATGTACGAGCGTTGGATAACCTCTTCCATGCTTTTTCCGTCTATCTTGATGGTGTCCCACATAGTGCGCCAATTTGCGAAAGATACACCACCTGTGTTTTTGTCGTATGAACCATTACCTCCCATAGCCGTTCCTCCTTTCTTGCGCTAAAATTTGGTTATCATTGGGATTGTAACGGCTTATCTGTTCATATTGACATGCTTGCTTTGCTCCATAGCGCAATATCTTTATGGACTTCAGGATGTCATCTGCTTGCTTGTAGCCATTTTTGTAAGCATATAAAACCCGATTTAGGTTGCATATCGTCAGATCAAAGCAAGAATTGACTTATGCATCGGCAAAGACTTTGCCGTCTTGAAGGGTTACTTGCAAAGGAGTGTATTCGCTGTGGAAATCGTGTTGCAGCCGTTCTAAATAGCGTCGGCTTTCCCAAAGGCACATCGGCAGGTCGTGCAAAAGGTAGTTGCCGCAGGTTTGGGCGTGGTAGCGGGTACCTCTTTCTGCGTGAGAATCCATTGCAGACACTTGATGGTCAATGGTAAAACTTTGTATAACTTCCATAATGTGTATAAATAATTTTGAATGATAGTAGAAAGAAGGCGCAAAAGTAGGATATTTTTTTGATATTTTTACGAAAAACGCTTGTTGAATGCGAAATATGTAGTACTTTTGCGGGCTTTTTGATAGGAAAAGAAACGATTGCGGGTGCTATGAGAGTACCCGAATCGGACAGAATAAACCAAAACATAAGAAGGAGGACACAGCTATAGCCTATCCGCAAAATGGTCCGCAACGTCGTGACCGCGTAGAAAAAGAGATGCCGAATCGGATTAACGAAAAGATTCGCGGTGTCAGAGAAGTTCGCCTTGTAGGCGACAATGTAGAACAAGGCATTTACTCGTATGATGAGGCTATGCGCATAGCCGACAATCAGAACCTGGACTTGGTGGAGATCAGTCCGAATGCCGATCCTCCTGTATGTCGGGTGTTGGACTATCAGAAGTTCCTCTATCAGAAGAAGCGCAAAGAGAAAGAACAGAAGCAGAACTCGAAGAAGATTGACATCAAAGAGATTCGCTTCGGACCTCAGACAGATGATCACGACTACAACTTCAAACTCAAGCATGCGCAAGAGTTTCTCAAAGACGGCGACAAGGTCAAGGCCTATGTATTTTTCCGCGGACGTTCGATATTATTTAAGGAGCAGGGTGAGTTGCTGTTAGCTCGTTTCTGCACCGACTTGGAAGAAGTAGGAAAGCCCGAAGCGTTGCCCAAGTTGGAAGGGAAGCGGATGATTGTGATTATTGCGCCGAGGAAATAGTTGGGAGTTGAAAGAAGAACGAAAATGGTCGCGAGGTCCTAAGGCTACCTTCGACCTAAAACAAGATAAATTAACCAAAAACAATTAACAAAATGCCAAAGGTAAAGACTAATTCCGGTGCTAAAAAAAGATTCGCTCTTACCGGAACGGGTAAAATTAAGCGTAAACACGCTTACAAGAGTCACATCTTGACGAAGAAGACCAAGAAGCAGAAGCGTAACTTGACGCACGTAGCGATGGTCGATCAAACAAACATGCGTAGTTTGCGCGAAATGCTGCTGCTCCGCTAAGTCATTAACCACCAAAAAAAATTTACAGAACTATGCCAAGATCAGTAAATCATGTAGCTTCTCGCGCTCGTCGTAAGAAGATTATGCGCCTTACAAGGGGCAACTTTGGTGGCCGTGCAAATGTGTGGACAGTCGCCAAGAACACGTGGGAGAAAGGTCTCCAATACGCTTATCGCGATCGTAAGAACAAGAAACGTACTTTCCGTGCATTGTGGATTCAACGTATCAACGCAGCCGCTCGCCTGGAGGGTATGAGTTACAGCCAGATGATGGGTGCTTTGAAGAAAGCAGGCATCGAGATTAACCGCAAAGTGTTAGCGGATTTGGCTATGAATCAGCCGCAAGCCTTCAAGGCTGTTGCCGAACAAGCCAAGAAGGCGATGTAAGGAAAAAGGCCAAACGGTCAGAAAAAGCGAAGAAAAATGTGTCTTACGCAAAAGAAAAGTTGTCAAATCGGAAGGTTTGGCAACTTTTTTCTGTAATACTACAATTTTTTAAGAAATAAAGAGCTCTAAAACTTGCCCGTTCCAAAATTTTTGTACATTTGCGCCCGCTAATGTGAACACATAAGTATGCTCAAATCGTAAAAACGGATTATTTTTTCTACTCAAAGACAATACCGCGCCCTTATGCACGATACATATTCAACATATAATCAGAAGCTTACCACTACACTACACTACACTACACTA
>JAFUVS010000008.1 GCA_017471175.1 Paludibacteraceae bacterium
AGAGCCTTGCCGGTCTTGGGGTTGCCCGGACAAACGTCCACGCAGTTGCCGCAGCCGAGGCAGTCCATCACGCCCACTTGGATGCGGAAATGCATTCCTTTCATAGCGGCAGGAGCCTTCATCTCGATAGTGGCGGCGTTCAAATCCCGCACCTCGTTCTCGTCGAGCACGAACGGACGGATACAAGCGTGAGGACAAACGTATGCGCACTTGTTACATTGGATACAGTTTTCTGCGTTCCATACCGGCACGAAAGCCGACACACCGCGTTTCTCGAACTTAGCCGTACCTGCGGGCCATGTGCCGTCTTCGATACCCTTGAAGGCTGAAACAGGCAGCAAGTCGCCGTCTTGTGCGTTGATAGGACGAACAACCTTGTTGATGAACTCGTCGCCGTCGGTCGGTTTAACCACGTCAGCGGCTGCGTCTAGCTGCGACCAAGCCTTGTCGATAGCAAGCTCGTGATATTCGCCACCGCGGTCAACGGCTGCATAGTTCTTGTTAACCACGTCCTCGCCTTTCTTGCCGTAGGACTTAACGATGAAGTGCTTCATCTCCTCAACGGCTTTCTCAACAGGGATAACGCCGGTGATACGGAAGAAAGCGGATTGCAGAATGGTGTTGGTGCGGTTGCCCAAGCCAATCTCTTGCGCAATCTTGGTAGCGTTGATATAATAAACTTTGATGTCGTTGTCAGCAAAGTATTTCTTCACCTTGTTAGGCAGGAACTTAACCAACTCCTCGCCCTCGTAGATAGTGTTCAGAAGGAACGTGCCGCCCTTCTGCAGACCGCGTGTAACGTCGTACATGTGCAGGTAAGCCTGAACGTGGCAAGCCACGAAGTTAGGCGTGGTAACGAGGTAAGTGGAGTGGATAGGCTCGTCGCCGAAACGCAGGTGCGAGCAGGTGAAGCCGCCGGATTTCTTCGAGTCGTAGGAGAAATATGCCTGGCAGTATTTGTCGGTAGTGTCGCCGATAATCTTCACGGAGTTCTTGTTGGCACCCACTGTACCGTCGGCACCGAGACCGTAGAACTTAGCTTGGAACATGCCCTTGCCGCCCATCGCTATCTCTTCGCCTACAGGCAGTGAGGTGAAGGTTACATCGTCGTTGATACCCACGGTGAAGTGGTTCTTCGGCTGCGGCAGAGCGAGGTTCTCGAATACTGCGAGCATCTGTGCCGGAGTGGTATCGTTAGAACCAAGACCATAACGACCGCCTACAACGAGGATATTCTGGAGTCCGAGTTCGTCGAGAGCGTCTTTTACGTCAAGATAGAGCGGTTCGCCGTTAGCACCCGGCTCTTTGGTGCGGTCGAGAACGCAGATACGCTTAACCGACTTAGGCAGAGCCTCTTGCAGATACTTGAGCGAGAACGGACGATAGAGGTGAACATTGATCATACCGAGTTTCTTGCCCTTTGCTGCCTCGTAGTCGATAACTTCGCGGATAGCCTCGCAAGCCGAACCCATGCAGATGATGATGTTCTCTGCTTCGGGGTCGCCGTAGTATGAGAACGGACGGTATTTGCGACCGGTGATCTCCGATATCTTGTCCATATAGTCCGAAACGATGTCAGCCACCTCGTTGTAGTACGGGTTGCATGACTCGCGGTGAGTGAAGAACACGTCGGGGTTCTCAGCCATACCGCGCATCACGGGACGCATAGGCGAGAGGGCGCGGTTGCGGAATGCCTGCAGAGCCTCCATATCAACGAGCGGACGGAGGTCTTCCATATCAACGACCTCTACTTTCTGATACTCGTGCGAGGTGCGGAAGCCGTCGAAGAAGTTGAGGAACGGCACGCGGCTCTTAATAGTAGCAAGGTGAGCCACACCGGCGAGGTCCATCACTTCCTGAACGGAACCTTCAGCGAGCATAGCGAAACCTGTCTGACGGCAAGCCATCACGTCTTGGTGGTCGCCGAAGATACAGAGCACGTGCGAAGCGAGAGTACGAGCCGAAACATGGAACACTGACGGGAGCAGTTCGCCGGCAATCTTGTACATGTTAGGGATCATAAGGAGCAAGCCCTGCGAAGCGGTGAAGGTAGTGGTGAGCGCACCGGCTTGTAGTGAGCCGTGTACGGCACCAGCGGCACCTGCTTCGGATTGCATCTCCTGAACGAGCACTGTCTCGCCGAACATGTTCTTGCGGCCCTGAGCAGCCCACTCGTCAACATTCTCCGCCATCGGTGACGACGGAGTGATAGGATAGATAGCAGCCACCTCTGTGAACATATACGCGATATGCGCAGCAGCGGTATTGCCATCCATGGTCATGAATTTCTTTTTCTTTTCTGCCATGATTGTATAGTTTGTTTTGATTGTTGAAAGTATATTGTTTAGTTATTTCCTAATTTCTTTAGCTTATTGAGCAATTTTATACCTTTTCGGGTAAGATAATAGGCTTGGTCTTTCCTTTGTAATGAATCAGGGAAACGAAGCTTTACATACCCTGCTTCAACAGCCGGATTGATATATCGCTCACGCAAGTTACCCCTATTCCTTAACTCCATTTTGTCAAGCAGTTCTTCACGAGTAAGTCGAGCATTGCCAAGTGCTAAAACCACACGCCTAACCTGATTGGAAAGTGTGTTAATTTCCTCGTCATAAACAATTTTGTTTTCGTTTGATTTGTTGTTACTTAACACCTCATCATGGTTGCTGTCATGGTTGCTATCATGGTTGCTGTCATGGTTGCTATCATGGTTGGTCGTTTTGCGCCATAAAACAGTTCTAAAATTCTCGTTTTGGTAGAACTCTGGTTCACGCAAACCATACTTTATACAGCGATTAACGAGGTCAGTAGTACCTGTCCCTAATTGTTCAATATAGCCTGCAAGAT
This sequence comes from Paludibacteraceae bacterium, assembly GCA_017471175.1. Lineage (GTDB taxonomy): Bacteria > Bacteroidota > Bacteroidia > Bacteroidales > Paludibacteraceae > Colicola. Next base: position 2,848 of record JAFUVS010000008.1, read on the forward strand.
ACACAGGTCGCGCTAATAACGGATTAACCGGAATTGAATTATGTTCACCGCTTAATTTAGCAAGAGTTATTCCGTATGGCAACCTTCCCGGATTCCAAACTTCCAAACGGTCTTTGAACAACATCACTTGTACAGAACCGGTGCTTGTATAGTCGCGGTGAATGACAGCATTGACGATTGCTTCTGTAACCGCTTGTACCGGCAATTCATAGCGGATATCAGCTTGGGCGGATTGAGTGCGTTCACCAACGCTGGCATCTATTTTACTCAATACAAAATCAACCGCACCATCAATCACCTCAAATACATCACCTTCTATAAGTTGTTGCGACAAAATTGGCTTAGACATCAACTCTGTCGGGAAATGAGCGCATTTGATTGTTGCACTGATAAACCATTTCTGTACATCTTTTCCAAATAAAAGCAGAGCGGCATTGGTTACTTCATCATTATCAGAAATTAGGTGCAGACTACTCAAGATAGTGTGGATATGCTCTTCGCTATATTGTATCGGAAACTTGCGTTTCTCACGAGCCAGACCTACAAATCGGCGTATCTTGTTTTTATCTAAATCTGCCAATGAAGCAATCGAATGCAACGAAGCATCAAACGGACCGCTAATCAATTTCCTTTTCACAAACAAGTAATGAACAAGTGCCGCATACACATTATTGCGCAACTCATCAATCGTTGAAAACAGAATCGGATTACGAGTAATATCTTGTTCTATCTTATTCTTAAATTTTTCCTCTTTGGAATTGCGTTTTTCAACATCCTTAACAAATGCCAAACGATAAGCACTATTTTCTGTCGCTATATCATACTCTCGTTCTGTAGGAGAAACACCTTCAGAGTCTTCATAACCATAACGCTCACCCACAAGAACGATATATATATCAGCAGTTGATGCCGCATCAAGATACGCCTTTTGTGCGGACACATCTTGCGCAGGCAACTCCTCAAAAAGGAATGGCTCAAAGTATCGTGCAAACAAAGCGTCTGTCCGTATGTATTCGGCTATCATGCTGCGCTCGGCTTCAAACTCCGATTGCACACTGCTTATGAATATCGTTTGTCTCATTACTGCTTAAATATCGTTCTGTTTATCGTTGTATTCGCGTGTCAGTTCTCGTTTAAATTCTATGCGGTTGGTTTCGGTCATATCTGTTATTATTCATTTTCTTGATTGATTAGATTCACCACCACTTTCACCATCGTGTCTTTCTCCTCTGTGCGGCTTTCTGCTATCATCAGCGTGAGGGCAACAAGTGTATTGTCTGCAATGCGCTTTGTCCCGTCTTCGCGATAAAGGATGCCGTTGTTGTACAAAAACCACAAAAACAATGTTGCCGCAATACGTTTGTTGCCGTCAGAGAAAGAGTGGTTTTTGGTAACAAGATACAGAAGCATCGCCGCCTTCTCCTCCACGCTCGGATAGAGTTCTTTGCCATCGAAAGTCTGATAAATCTGTCCTATACTGCTCTTGAATGAGTCGTCCTTCTTATTCCCGAAAAGGGTACTGCCTCCGAATTTCTGCTGCAACGAGCGGATAGTCTGCATAGCATTCTCATAGGTGGCATGAAACCGCTCTTCAGGAGTGATCTTATCCACAGCAAGCCGCTCGTAGTCGTAATTGTCAAGCGTATCAAGAGCATAGGTGTAATCAACTACCACGTCAAACAGGGCGGTTTGCTCGTTTGCTACATCTTCTGCCGATTTGCCTTCTTCCAAAAGTGTTTTGCTTTGCAATGTCCGCCCGACTATCTGTACCAACTGCCTCAACTCGGCAAGTTGCGACTTGCGCAACTGTTCATTGATGGCATACCCCCTTGTGATATATTCCTTCAACACCTTATTTGCCCACTGACGGAATTGAGTTGCAAAGATGCTGTTTACCCGATAGCCGATAGATATAATCATATCGAGATTGAAGTATTGCATTTGATACTTTTTACCATTGGAAGCAACTGTTTCCATAATGGAAACAGTTGTCGCACGTTCCAATTCTCCCGACATAACTATATTACTGATATGCTTGGATATAGCGGCTTTCTTAACACCAAACAATTCCGCTATTTGGTTCTGTGTAAGCCAAACAGACTCCCTTTCTATCTTAACAGGCAGTATCAATGCACCATCCGGCGCACGGTAAATCACTATTTCTCCTCTATTCGGTTGCGGTGTCATAAAATGGTATTTATTTCTTTGCGGGGCAGTTCACGCTTTAATTATGCGGTTGTTTCGGTCGTAAAGTTCGTTTTTAATACCAATGGTAATAAGAAGATGATTATTCTGTAAAGAGTATATGTTATTATTTGATTTTTGCATATAGATTGCTTGAGGATGTTGATTTAACCACAAGTAAATGCAGTTTAAGAATTTTCCATGAATAACTATTAACAGAAGTTCTCGCCACATAAGTATAGTACCCTAAATTCTCGAATTCCTTTATATGTTTTTGTAAATGAGTATATATTTCTTTCTTATCATTAAGAGATATATCGTCTTGAATATCTAACACATCTTTTATATAATCATCTAATTCGTCAATGATTTTCAAGCCTTCTTCATTTAAAGGTTCATGAGAGATTTGATAGCAATGACAGCCAAAAAAAATATTTCCTAAGTCTATACCAGAATTAACTCTTAAAAAATGTAATATTGTAAACTGTTCATTCTTTAGTTTTTCTGCGACATCCTTTTCATGTGAAGATTTTATTTCTTTAAGTCGCTCTACCGTATATTCCTCAATATTTGTATCAATTTCTTTGTGACAATTTGCACATAGAAATATCAAATTGTCGTAACAATCATAATCTGCAAGATTTGATTGATGTCGGGGTCCAGTTTGTTTTTTACTGATAATATGACAGACTTCGCCAACACTACATATTTTATAACCTTCTATTAATAAATCTCTTTTGCATTTTGCACATTTACCTGCAGAATATATCAGAAGTTTATCTCGTACAGATTGAAGTATTGCCATATTTTTTACAAAAGATTAAATAATTTCCGTAAACGCATTGATTAAATTTTTAGTCTAAATAATTTTTGCCATCTAAAATATCCTCTTTTAGCAAGAAATCTGTATCTTGAATATTACGCAATAGATAATACATATCTCCTATTGATTTTCTCGCATATCCTATAGGCTTTATCCATTTTATAATTCTATCTATTTGGAATATACGAGAAATTTCGTTATCAAAATGCCTTCTGTCTATAAAATAATTATTTATAAGATAGTTATAATGATCAAATTTATTATATTTTTCCCGTGCATAAGCTTTTCTTCTATTTGTTTCGGCTTCTATTTCTTTTTGTAACTTTGCATTTTCCATTTCTTCGTCAACCCCCCAAGGTAACCCCCAAGGTTCTATACTGGAATGATGATAACCTTTTTCATTTTTAATTGGAAGTAGAGTTTCAAGATAAGAATCTGTATAATTACATTCTGTCTTTATAATATAAAACTCGTCATCATCTTTTCCCGGATTACACCGCCAATGTATTTTTTTTGATACTTTATATGATTCGAGAATAGAATCTATACTTAAACCTTCTATCGTTTCTTTTGTTTTTATACAGAATTGACGAAAATCATAATTACTATACTTTTTAAGATAATCGTACTTTAACAATAACTCCTGATTTTCAATTGACATTTCTAAACCTTCAATAGAGTGACACAATTTAGTAATTAGTTCAATTTTAGTACATTGCATATTCCATTGTAAACTAATGTTTTTGTTATTCCTATGAACAATCGGCTTTTCTAAAACATTAAAAACAATTAAATCATCAATACTAACAACATTATCTATATATACACCTCCATATACGTCAGGACGAACATAATCTTTATTATCTGTATCCGGATAATAATGTTGTTCCATAATAAAATATCTTTTACTATTAAAGTCCCAAATTATCCACGGACGAGTATTAGTTACGTAATCCCAATACTCACAGATTACAATACCTATATGATTCTTATAGTTATGTGAAAAGTATCTTGATGATAGTTCGTTATCGTCGTCAATATTGGAATACGCAATACAATTATCTACAAATTCAAGAGATAGACAACCACTAAAACAATCAGTCTCTATCTTTTCTAATGAGTGCCCTCCTCTAATATCTTTAAGATTATAGCATCCTTTAAAAACGTTTTTTCCTAATTCTTGAAAATAGTTAGGTAAAGTAACCTCATACAGATTAGTACAACCTGCAAATGTATTCAATGGCACTTCGTCTGCATTAGAGATGTCAACCTTTTTTAAATTCCTACAATTTCCGAAACAGCCCCTGCTTTCTTCCCAATATGACATTTTGACGGAACCTAATTTGCATCCTTGAGGAAGCGTAAATTCGGTTATACCTGTATTGGATAGATGAATACTTTTAAGATAGATTCCATATTCGACTGTTTCAACATTAGGAGAATCAATAATTGTAATTTCTTCTGCACCTTTTGCTGAAACAAGCCTTAATGTTTTCGCATTTTTAATGTAGACATACTTAACAGAGTTTGGATAATAAATTTCATACAGCCCCCACATATCGAAATGTGCATTCGTCAATCCTTCGACTTTTCTCAAATCAAGAATCCGCAAATTACGTGTTTTTTGTAAATACTCAGATAGGAAATTATAAAGATAATATAGTTGATCCTTCGTAATATACTTTGGCATTGATTGTTCAATTTCCACCTCAAGATGTTGTATATTCATATCTAATTTAAGTCTATACAAATCAATCTTATCATCAATTGTAAGTTTATAATATAACATAACGATAAAATTTTAGGAGTAGAATTATAACATAGTTTAGCTTGAAATATGCCTTTTCGATTTTTTCTATCCAAGAGTTGTTGTAAGTCTACGGCTTATTTGATGACAGATGTTGCTAAAATCTTGTTTTCCTCTTTATGCCGGAGACATTCGTTATATTGTTGGCGATGATGCTTATCGACACTCTTATCAATAAAACTATCCATAGGATAAATATGCTATCCTTATACTATCCCTATACTATCCCTATAGTGAATCATACTACAATATGCAGAACTTCTACAGAAAAGATGTATGTCGGTAAAGAGAATCTTTTACCTTTCATATAATTCGATTGTATCGGGTGGGGAGGTTGTATTCTCAGTTCATCAGTATTCCGTTCTGCCAAGTCAGGTTGGGATAGGTCTTGCGCAGGTACTCCACCGACTGCTTCACATCGCTGCTACCGCTCGTGGCAAAGGGGATGAGTGTCTTGCCCTGCAGCTGCTCCAAGTTGTTGTCAATCCAAGAGTTGATTATGCGCGGACAGATACCCCACCATATCGGGTAGCCGACATAGATAGTGTCGTAAGGCATAATGTTCGTGCATTGCTTGATAGCGGGTCGTGCCTCTTCGTCCTGCATCTCAAGCGAAGAACGCGACTGCTTGTTGCGCCAGTCAAGATCGGCTGCCGTATAAGGTTCGGCTGCCTCTATCTCCCACAGTACGGCTTTGTGTTCTTTTGCTAACTTGGCAGCCGCCTGACGTGTTGTCCCCGTTGCAGAGAAATATGCGACCAACGTCTTTGATTGATTGTTTTTCTGTGCATTGATTGGCAAAATAGCCAATAGCATTGCGCAAAGAATAAGAATAGTGTTTTTCATAGATGATTCGTTTTTTAATGTTCAAGCAGAATACCTGCGTTCTATTTCTTCCCAGTTGATGATGTCCCAAAGGGCATGCAGATGAGCGGCACGGCGGTTCTGATAGTCAAGATAATAAGCGTGTTCCCACACGTCCATAGTCAGCAGCGGTTTTAAGCCTTTGGTAAGGGGATTCTGCGCATTCGCTTCTTGTGTGATGACTAATTTGCCGTCCTTGTCCGCAGACAGCCATACCCAGCCAGAGCCGAACAGGGTTGTGCCTTTCTGCTCGAACTCCGCTTTGAAGTTGTCAAACGAGCCGAAGTCGCGGACGATGGTATCAAACAGTACTCCCTGCGGCATGTGGTTGTTTGCGCTGACGGGCGCAAACTGCGTAAAATACATGTTATGGTTCAGCACCTGCCCGGCATTGTTGAAGATTGCGCCTGATGACTTGCTAACAATCTCCTCAAGCGGCATATTTTCAAATTCAGTACCTACTATCAGTTTGTTGAGATTATCAACGTATGCCTGCAGGTGTTTGCCGTAGTGGAACGACAAGGTCTGCTCACTTATAACGTGCTGCAAAGCCCCAAGTTCATAGGGTAGAGTAATTAAGGTAAACATAGTATATTGCTGTTTAATAGTTCTCTGCAAGCAGTTGGAAGTAGGCTTGTGCGTGGTGGCAGACGGGACATTCGTCGGGGGCTTGTTTGCCGACCACTATATGTCCGCAGTTTGAGCATTGCCAGATGCAGTCGCCTTCGCGGGAGAAAACGACCTTGTCTTCTATGTTTTTGAGCAGTTTGCGGTAGCGCTCCTCGTGGTGTTTCTCGATAGCACCTACCTGCTCAAACTTCTCTGCAATCTCGTCAAAACCTTCTTCTCTTGCCTCGCGTGCCATACGGGCATACATATCCGTCCATTCGGCATTCTCTCCGTTGGCTGCATCTTCCAGATTGACAGTCGTGTCGCTTACTTTGCCGCCGTTGAGGTATTTGTACCAAATCTCGGCATGTTCTTTTTCGTTGGCAGCCGTCTCCTCGAAGATTTTGCTGATTTGTACATATCCGTCTTTCTTGGCTTTGGATGCGAAGAAAGTGTATTTATTTCGAGCCATTGACTCGCCTGCAAAAGCCTCCCAAAGGTTCTGCTCCGTCTTTGTTCCTTTTAAGTCTTTCATAATGTGTAACTTTTTAATTTAATATATTTAGTTGTTATCTGCATTATCTCATTAACATCCCTTTCTCCCAATGCAGCGAGGGATAGGTTTTCTTTAGGTATTCTACTGATTGGCGTACATCACTGCCGCCGCTGGTAGCAAAGGGTATCAGCGTCTTGTCGTTCAACTGCTCTAAGTTGTTGTCAATCCACGAGTTGATGATGCGCGGACAGATGCCCCACCATATCGGGTAGCCGACATAGATGGTGTCGTATGGCATCAGGTTGGTGCATTGCTTGATGGTGGGGCGTGCCTCCTCATCCTGCATCTCCTGTGAGGAACGCGACTGCTTGTTGCGCCAGTCAAGATCAGCGGCTGTATAAGGCTCCAACGCCTCAATTTCCCACAGCACCGCTTGTTTCTCTTTCGCTAATCTCTCAGCCGCTTGGCGGGTGGTGCCGGTCGCCGAGAAATAGGCTACTAATGTTTTCGTTTGTGCCGTAGCTGACATAAACACCCCTATTAAGGAAAATAAAATAATGATAAAATGTCTCATAATGAATCGTCTATGATTAGATGATAATGAAAGGCGTAATAGTAATGACCATGGTTCACATCGTCATAGGGTGGGTCAAGACATACGAACTCATAACACTTTCCTTAATACAGAAAGCCGAACAGCCACAGCGGAATGCACTTGTTGTGTCCGATTTCGATGTCGGCGATGGCGGTATAGCGGAAAATATCCCGCTTGGGAGTCGTGGCGAAAACGTCCATCTTCGTCTTGTGATTGACAAGGAAAGTGGCATTTTCGTCCGCATTGATTTTCTGCGACCCGTGAAGCGATGTATAGAAGAATGTTTCGGCTATGTCTTTCTGGCTCACCTGACGAGAGGGTAGGGCGTAGCACAAGTTCGGGTTCTGCATATACACCTTGGTCGGTTTCTTGGGGAACGAGCGGTCGTCCTTGTACAGCAGGTTGATCATCCGCGCATCTTTCAGGAACTTGATGTAGTTCATCACTGTGGCGCGCGATGTATCGATGCGTGTTGCTAAGTCCGATACATTCAGTGAGCAAGGCAATTCAGACAGCAAGCAATACAGCAACTGACGGATACGTGCCAGGTAAGCCACTTCAATCTGATTATTAAGCAGTATATCCACCTCGATGGACATATTCATCGTCTTGAGCAGTGTCTCTGAAAAGTCCCGATTGACCTCACGATACGGGTAGTAACCGTGCCGGATGTATTCCTGCATATAGTTCAGCGGACGAACGTAGGTCAATATCTCTTTGGCTATCTGTTCGTGGTTAGCGAGTATATCGTCCAGCGAATAGGCGGGCAGGGGGTGAGGCACTTGTGGTTGCTGGTTGATGTATTCGCGAAGCGAGTAACCCCTTAAGTTATACACTTTCACGATGTGGCTAATCTCCGATGTCGGTGCATCTACGTTCATCAGCGGCGATGCCACAAACACAATCTGCAGACCCGTAAAGTGAAAGTAGCAGTCCCGCAGCTCTTTCTGCCAATTAGGTATCTTGAACAGTTGGTCTAACAGCAACGTCTTACCGCCTGTCGCTACAAACTCCTCTGCAAACTGATACAGTGAATGTTCGGTGAAATAGAAGTTGTTGAAGTCGATATAGAGTATCTCTCGAGCCTGTTCGGGATGCTCCTGTCGCTGTCGGTAGGCATGGTGCAACAGCAAGTCGGTCTTACCTATTCCTCGTCCGCCCGTAATGGCGATGAGGCGTTCCGACCAATCGATTTCATCTAACAGACTTCGATACGAAGACATATCCACGTGGGAGACTAAATAGTCGTGGGTTGCATAGAAACTTTCCAGCATAACGTACGGCATTTATTTTGTAAGCCGCAAAGATAGGTCTTTTTGTATAAAATACAAAGCACTTTTTGACATTTTTCTTTTCTTGCTCCTCTGCTGCCTTTCCCTGCATTACGTTAATATGCAAAAACCCAAGGGCTGCAACTGTTCGGCAGCCTTTGGGCTTTAATCGTAAGCGGATTGAGAAGGTGCGATAATACCCTCTTACCTACCTATTTGTATTTCTGCGAGGGAGCGTATTGCCTTGATGGTGCAAGTTGAGTGCCATCGCTGTACTTATCTGAAACAGGAATTGTCTGAAGCAGATAAGTCGTTTCAATTGCATCTACCACAGAATGGGGTTGATTGTAATTGCGTTTCATAGTGTATTTATTTTGGGTTATATATGATTTTCTTTCCGTTGTGGATATAGATTTGCCCGCTTATCAGCTCTTTTACTTGTCTTCCTAAAATATCGTAATACGGTGCATTATCCGTTTCTACGTTCTCGCGAATGGCTGTTGCGTTATCGGTATTGCCGATTGCCTCGCCGTGCATCGTGAAGAAACGAGGTGCTGCGCCATACGATGATGGTATCTCCAAGTAAGCCTTATGTGCATGGTTGGTGAACGCACCCACGCCACTCACCGTTCCTTGAGGCCACAACCAGCCGCCCTGACCATTATTTTGACTGAGTATGTAGTGTGTCCGGCCGTTATCGGCAATCGTCTCGGTACTTAACGTACCTTTGAGTAGGTTGTTCGCGTAAAATGCATCCGATAGGGTCGCCACTAACGTATAGGTCGCATCCGGCTCACCATAGAAAACCACTGCCGTATGGGCAGGAATCACTTCCAATGTCTCGTATGTCAGCGACCTGCCCGTGATACCGGTATAAATCATTGCTAACGGACCGCCATCGGGAATGATATACGCTGTATCGTTGTAGAAAGATGCAAAGCCGTAGGGCGACATCGTTATCTCTCTATTCCATTGCGACGGGTCGTAGGGCGCAAAACGAGCCGTGTAAGAAGCATTGCCCGTGATGGTCAACTCGCGCTCGGCTTCCCGATTCCCGTCATTCCAGCTCACAAACTGATAACCCGCTTTCGGCTCCGCTTTGAGCGTATAGACCGAGTTGAGTTTATACTCTCTCTCTCGGCTGTCTGCATACACGTACCCGCTCTTGTATATCAGCGACACCGTACCCATACTTTCGTCTGCCGACACGCCCTGTACATCGTAATAGACAGCAGGACGACCTATCGAGAACGAAGACGAGAAAGGACTCTTCATCTCCGAGTTCGCCAAACGGAAGTCCACACCGCTCTTGCCGCTTTGGATATACGGACCGTCAGCTCCTTCCTCAAATGTAATCGTACCCGTATAGAAGCGGTATTCCGTCCCGTTCGCGGCGGTCAGCCAACTGTATTGTTGCTCACCGTTGTAGTACCATTTGGCAGGATTATCCGCATAGCGCGCTATGTTACCCTGCGTCTCGTTCGTGCTGATGACGTAGTTGCCCTTATCCGGCACGCGCATTCCCGCATATTCGGCGGCACTCGCGGCCTTGTAGTTAATCACCATACTTACTTTCGGATTCGTCCCCTGTGTAGCCCACTCGTATTTATAGACTAACACGCTTTCGGTGGCTTTCAACACCTCGGCTTGCGCACCTTCCCACGGCAAGTTGTATTGGTATGTTGCAAATTGTGCCGTCAGTGCCATATCGCTTTTCACTTTCGCCTGACGCGGATTTTGCACCACGCCGTCCGACCATTTCTGGAAGTAGTAACCCGTCTTCGGAGTGGCGGTCAGCACCGCTGTCTGACCCTCGTAGTATTTGCCTCCGCCGCTTACCGTGCCGCGGGAAGCATCGCCACTGGTCAGCGATACGGTATATAGCGGACGTATTGCAAAGCAGGCGGTATAGGTAATCGCCTCCGTTACGGTCACCGTCAACTCATTATCTTTGGAGAACATCGTAGCGCCTCCGTCACTGCTCCATCCCTCAAACTTGTAGATCTCGTTGGCAGTGGCTCTCAACGTAACCTCTTCATCCTCATAGTATGTGCCGCCGCCGGTCACTGTTCCGCCCGCACTGATATTGGGCTTCGCGCTCACCTCATACCGAGGACGCTCGCCGAATACCGCCGTATAGGTCATATCTTTGCTTACAATCGGATAGAAAGCCATCGTGGTTCCTACCGCATTGCCGTCCGCATCCTGCCATTCAATCAGTTTGTATATCCTGTCCGAAGGAACGGCTGCCAGCTGCGCCATCGTCCTGACGTAATAATTGCCTGCACCACTCACTGTACCCATCGCCTCATCCGATGACACTACTGTGATAGCATACTGCGGATCGGTATCCGGCGCAAACTCGGCAACGTAGTTCCCGTCACCCGTTATCGTCAAGTCGAACGCTTGCAGCGCGTCTGCCACTCTCTCGCCGTCTAACGTCCAACATACGAAGTGATAACCTGCTGCAGCAGTGGCGCGTAACGTATATACCGAACCTTCCTTGTATTCCTTCTCGCGGTTCGATGCATAGACATAGCCGCTCTTGTATTCCGCTGCCACCGTTCCTTGGGTCTCATCGGCTGACGACACGCTCACCGAGTGATAGACAGCCGGCGAACCGATAGTGAACGTATGACCCGTTGTCGGTGTCGCATTCGTAGGAGTAAAAATCTTGAATTGCAAGTCGCCACCTACCGGATAACAGTGTACGTACGGACCGTCTGCACCTTCCTCAAACACGATATTACCTTGTCTGTAGCGCAACTCGGTTACCTCGTCTGGACACAGCACGCTGTACTGCAACTTATCTTCATAGTACCACCGATTCCCGTTGTTCTGCTCCTGATACATCGCCATATTGCCGTACATCTCGTTCGTACTGATGCGGTAGTCCCCCGCAGGAGGTACTGTTTTCCCGTTCCATTCCACGCCTTCGGCTTTCTTGAAACTCAACACCATACGGTTCATAGGGTAATCCTTGGCCTCTCCGCCTGTGTACCATACGTATTCATATACATAGGTATTACCCTTCTCTCCAAGCAGGCGGCTTACCGTGTTGTCGTGCCAACTCCACGACCAACTGCCGCCCCATACATTGCCGGCCAACACCAACGCCGCCGCAATCATTAAGTAGATTTTCTTCATATCTTGTATTATTATTTTCCTTACAATCCGTCACCATCCATTCCTCATCTCCCTTCCGTCCCCTCTCTATTCCTCATCTCTTTTCTCTCTTCCCCGTCCCTTGTCTTCTTTCTTTTTCTTTTCCTTGTAAAACAACAAGGCGCGCAAAGGTAATACGATATGCTGATTTACAAAAGAAAAATCGTATATTTTTTTGCACACCCCCTAATGCTCCTCAAATCCTCCTCTATTCTTCCTCAATTTCCCCTTCTTCCCATCTGCAATCTGTGCCGTGTTTACATCATAGTATTCACAATACATTTACGATATATATACGTTAGATATACGATACATACACGTTAGATAATGCTGTGCAGACGCATAAAAAATGTCCGGCACCCTGCTGCCGGACATCATCTCTTTATCGACCTGTCAAAACTGTAATTACAACTCTTCCCGAATCAGGTAGTCATTGCGGCTCTGCGAGTTACGGATCACCAACTCGCCCAAGAAACCCGCCAAAAACAGCATACAACCCAATATCATCATCAGTATCGCAATATGGAAATACGGATTCGTACCCAACAGCATCGCCTTCACGCCGATAGCCAACGCGTGCAACTTCATCGCAGCTACCACTACAACTGCCACAAAACCAATAATAAACATCAGACTCCCAACCATCCCGAAAAAGTGCATGGGCTGCTTCCCGAAACGGTTCAGAAACCACAGCGTCATCAAGTCCAAATAACCATTCACAAAACGGCTCATTCCGAACTTGCTTACCCCGTATTCACGCTTGCGGTGCTGAACCACTTTTTCGCCTATCTTCGTAAAACCCGCATTCTTGGCGAGGTAGGGTATGTAGCGGTGCATCTCCGAGAACACCTCAATGTTCTTTACTACATCTCTCTTGTACGCCTTCAGACCGCAGTTCATATCGTGCAACTGTATCCCCGTCACCCTGCGCGCCGTCGCGTTAAACAACTTGGAAGGCAGATTCTTCGTCAAACGGTTATCATACCGCTTCTTTTTCCAGCCGCTCACCAAGTCATACCCCTCTTCCTGTATCATTCGGTACAACTCGGGTATCTCGTCCGGAGAGTCCTGCAAGTCCGCATCCATCGTCACTACCACGTCCCCCTCTGCACGCTGAAAACCGCTGTACAGAGCCGCAGACTTGCCGTAATTACGGCGAAAACGTATGCCGTGTACCCTCTCAGGCGACTGACGATGCAAACCGCTAATCACATCCCATGATCCGTCCGTCGAACCGTCATCTATAAACAAAATCTCATAGGTATAACCCTTCTCGCTCATCACGCGCAACAACCATTCGTACAGCGAAGGCAATGACTCCGCTTCATTATATAAAGGTATAACGACTGATATATCCATCTTCCTTCTTCTTTTGGGTCTAAATCCTTCTGTCTCTTTTTGCAAAAGCGTTTCTTCTTTTTGCACAAGCGCACAAAGGTAAACCTTTTATTCCGCACCACCAAAACGATACCGCTGTTTTGCTTATTTTTTTGTACATATAAAATAAATATCGTATCTTTGCGCGCTTTCTTTCGGGTGGGATTGCAGCCTGACTGCCCGCACGAAAAACAAACCACCCATTTGGCACAACTTTTGACCATATATAACAAATAACAATACAATGAAAAAAACAATCCTTACTCTTTTCGCCTTAGGGCTTTTCTCCTTTGTTTCCGCGCAGCAACCCGACCAAGTATTGATGACTATTGACGGTCAGCCCGTTATGACCTCCGAGTTCCTCTATATCTACGAGAAGAACAACAAGGAAGCCGCCGCCGACCCCAAGTCTATGGAGGAGTACCTCGACCTCTTCACCCGCTTCAAGCTCAAGGTGGCAGAAGCCCTCTCCGAACGCCTTGACACGACCCAATCCTTCAAAGACGAACTCAAAGGCTACCGCGCACAGGCAGTAGAAAAATACCTCAAAGACGAAGCCGCCATTGACAGCCTCATCCGACTCAGTCACTACCGTATGGCACACATGCGCCGCGCCGCACACATCGCCATCCGTTGCCCCGAAGACGCTTCCGACTCCCTGCGTCTTGATGCTGAAACACGTATCAAAGCCCTTCGCCAACGTGCACTCTCCGGCAAGGAAGACTTCTATGCCCTCGCCGCGCAGTATTCCGAAGACCCCAACAAAGACAAAGTCGGTGCCGAACTCGGCTGGATTATCCCCTTCCGCTATATCTACAGTTTCGAGGATGCCGTCTATAACACCCCTGTCGGACAGTTCACCGACATCTTCCGCAGCCCCTACGGCTTCCATTTCGCGCTCGTAGAAGAGGAAGTGGAAACCGAAGAACTCCACGCTGCACACATTATGAAGATGGTTCCCAAAGGCGATTCCATCAAGGAAGCTGAAGCCAAACACGTCATCGACAGCCTCTATCAGATCATTATTGACGGTGCCGACTTCGACGAAACAGCCCTTCGTAACTCCGACGACAAAGGCAGTGCCGTACGCGGCGGCGACCTCGGATGGTTCACACGCGGTACGATGATCAAACCTTTCGAACAAGCAGCCTTCGCCCTGCAACCCGGGCAGACAAGCCTTCCCATACGTAGCGAATACGGATGGCATATCATACGCCTGCACGACAGACGCTATACACAGCCCATTGACAGCCTCTACGCCTCTATCAAAAGAAATGTAGAACGCGATGAACGGATGCAGGAAGCCAATAAATCTTTCCTGCGCAAGACACGCCTTGAGTACAACCTCCCCGATACCCTTTCCGATGAGCAGGTTATGGCATACGCCGACCAACACCTCGAAGAGAAATACCCCGAACTCGTCAACCTCGTCCGTGAATACCACGACGGTATCCTGCTCTTCGATGTCAGCGTGGACCGCGTCTGGGACAAAGCAAGCAAGGACACCGCAGGATTAATCAACTATTTCGAGCAGCACAGAGATGCCTACCAATGGGACGAACCCCGATTCAAAGGCTTTATGATTTATGCCCACGACAAGCAGGTCGCCAAGCGCGCACAGACCATCGCCAAGACGGTTCCCGCCGATAGCGTGGTCAAAACCATTCGTGAGCGCATCAACAACGACAGCCTTACCCTCGTCCGAGTCGAAAGAGGACTGTGGAAGAAAGGACAGAACCCCGCCGTCGATAAGTACGGATTCAAAACCAAAGTCAAAGACTTCTCTACTACTCAAGACCTGCCTGTTATTGTCGCGGTCGGAAAGAAAATCAAAAACCCCGAGACTTACACCGACGAACGCTCCAAAGTCGTTACCGACTACCAGGACCTCCTCGAACAGGCTTGGGTCGAAGAACTCAAAAAGAAACATACCGTCGTCCTCAACCAAGAGGTCTGGAACGCCCTCAAATCCACGAAATAATCTTACCCTTTCACCCTCACGAAATAATCTTACCTCCGAGTTCTATCCAACTAATTAAGTGACCCGCCGAAAAATTATATTGGCTTTACTCGTAGCGATACCGCTCCTCTGTCTGCTGCTCCAAAAAGCAACAGTCCGCTGGGATTTGACTGCTGACCAACGCTATACTATCCACCCGCAGTCTCTCCAAGAAATCAGCACCCTCGACCAACCTGCCGATGTAACCCTATTCCTCAACGGAGAGATGAACAGCAGTTTCCGCCGCCTCAAAGAGTCTGCCGAATACCTCTGCGAAGAACTCCACCGGCGCAACCGCCTCTTCCGTCTCGATGCCGATGAACCCGAAGAACGCGACTACATCCTCTTGCAGCAGAAAGGCTTCGAACCTATCCTTGTGCACGAACGTGCCAAAGACGGTCGTACCGAACAAACCACCCTCTGGCCCTACGCGCAACTGACCTATAATAACAAATCAATGGTCATCCCGCTACTCAAGCAGAACAGAGGACTAAGCGGCGAAGAAAACCTCAACCACTCCATCGAAGCACTCGAATACGCCTTCCTGGAAGCCCTCCATACCCTGCGAAAGGACTCCGTGGAACGGATAGCCTTCCTCGAAGGACACGGCGAAATGCCCGATATGCAAGTCTATGATTTCCAGCAGGCTCTGCGCTCCTATTTCCAAGTCGATCGAGGCTCCCTCGGCTCGCAAGCCGACATCCTCGACCCCTACCGAGCCGTTATCATTGCCGACCCGCAAAGACCTTTCTCCGAAACCGACAAGTATATCCTCGACCAGTACATTATGCGTGGCGGACGCGTCCTGTGGCTCTTGAACGGCGTGCGCTTCTCCAACGATATGCTCACTGACAACGGCATCACGCCCATCATACCGCTTGACCTCAATTTGGGAGATCTGCTCTTCCGATACGGCGTGCGTGTCAATCCCGCTCTCGTCCAAGACCTGCAGTGCCTGACCATCCCCGTGGATGTATCCTCCGATCCCCAACGACCGCAGTACCAACCCCTTCCGTGGACCTACGCACCGCTCCTCCTCACCAACCAGAACACACCCGTTACCCGCAACCTCATGCAGGTATCTGCCACCATGGCTTCCCTCGTGGACCTCGTAGGAGGTGATGACGGCATACAAAAATCCATCCTCCTTGCCACCTCCAATGCCTCAACCCTAACGCCCACTCCCGCGCAAGTCGATCTGAGTGACCTCACCATTGACCAAGAACGATTCAACCAAGCCTATATGCCCGTTGCCGTCGCGCTCGAAGGCAATTTCAACTCCTTCTTTACTCATCGTATCGTACCCGATTCCCTCAAAATGCAGCGCGAACCGCTTAACGAAGGATACAGCCGACAGATAGTAGTCGCCGCAGGCAGCATAGCAGGCAACGAATGGCAAGACCAACAACCCCTCCCCGCCGGATTCGACCGATACTCCAAAACCCAATTCGGCAACCGCGACTTCCTCGTGCAGTCCGTTCTATGGCTCACTGATGATGCCGACCTCATATCCCTCCGACAACGACAGGTCACGCTGCGGCTCATCAACACCCAAACAGCCTACGCCCGTCGGTCTCTCATACAATGGATCAGCATCCTCGCACCCATCCTCATACTCCTTATTATAGGTCTCTCCGTTACCGCCGTTAGAACCTACCGCTACCGAAAAACCTGACAACTGATAACTGACCACTACCCCCATTATTTTATATGTCAAAGAACATTTCAATCTCTTAAATTGCACAAAAGTAAACTAAATATATGTTTTTTCCAAATAATCTCAAATATATCCTCATCTCCGTTTGCATCGCCGCAGTATCTCTTACCTTGCGTGCCCAAACACCTGATTTGCCTTACCCCACCGACACCATCCAAGACACCATCGTCTATCGCTATGCCGCACCAAAAAGTATCGGTATCTACCGTATCAGCAAGATATTCAACGTCTCCCAGCAAGATATCCTCCGCTGGAATCCCCAACTCAAAAATCGCGGTCCCCAATTAGACGAGATTCTTCTCATTCCCGCCGGTATCGTTGTTTCGCAAGACCAACAGACAGCTCAGGATCAACAGACGGTGCAAGACCAACAGGCAACCATTGTTACCCCTCCCGCATCGCCCGTAGTCATCCCTAAAAAAATAGCTCCCGCCCCCAAGATAGAGCCCGTTGCTGTGCACGATACACTCCCCGTCCGCCCCGTTCAGAGCGAACCTGAACACATCTTCTATCAACCTGATTCCGAACCCGTTATCACAGACACTACCACCGTCTATCGCCTCGCCGTACTCCTCCCCTTGGACAGCCGCGCTACCAACCGCGATGAGTACAACGACCGCTTCTACGACTTCTATACCGGACTGCTCACCGCCGTCTATCAGGCACAAAAAGCAGGTATGCACCTTGATATACATACCTACGACGTACCCCGCACAGGCAACCACCTGACCAATGTGCTCAACGACCCGTGGCTGCTCACCGCACACGCTATCATCGGTCCCGCCTATACCAACCAAGTCAACAAAACACTCGCTTGGAACAGCAACCACGCCAAGTGGATTCTCATACCCTTCACCTCTCACGTGGCAGGCATCGAAGACGACCCGTATGTCCTTCAATTCAACCCCACACCCGACCGCAAAGCACGCGTACTCGCTGACACCATTGAGCAACACAAAGACAGCCTGCACCTCATCTACGTCCAAGCCGACCGCAGACCCGCACAGGAAGTGAAATGTCTCCTCGCTGAACTCAATGAACGCAACATACCCATAGACACCGTTCCGCTCAAAGCCCTGATGAACGACTCCGCCGACTATGCAGCCTCCGACTCGCTTACCAACCTCATCATTCTCCATACCGACAATTACGCCAACGCAAGCGTCATTCTCCCTCGTGTCAAGCAACTCGCCATACGACACCGCGTCCGTCTCCTCGCACAAGACGCTTGGACACAACAAGAAGACGTGCAGGTTCTCCAACCCGTCTATGCTTACTTCTTCCGCAGCCCCGACAACCTCTCGCCGCGCACGCAGGACTATTATACCATTCACAACCGCTATTTCGCCACCGACGGAAAGACCTATACCCCCGCCATCGCCTACCCGCGATTCGACCTGCTCGGATACGACCTCACTGCCTACCTGCTCTCCGTCCTGCCCGAACTCTATAGCAAGGATAACCCGCTTGAAGCGGATGCCGATGTCAATTTTATCCTTTCCGAACCCTTTACGCAAGGCATCCAATCCAATATACGCTTTCGCCAAACCGAAACAGACGGCACGCAAGGCGGCTGGATTAACGAACATATACAGGTAGCCTATTAACAGCATCCGATGAAAACGATTTGCACCCGATGAAACGATATACCCTCATCATATTGCTCTTGTCTTTGACAGCCTGCTTGGCAGCGCAACCCCGTCTCAAGCAGCCCGAGATGTACTTTGGCGCGCAAGGCGGTGTCATCGCCGCTATGATGAACTTCTCGCCCACTGTACAGGGAACGGATAACGTCCTCTCTACCGCCATACTCGGCGGCAATGGCGGACTTATTTTCCGATACAACGGACATAAATACTGCGGCTTGCAAGTTGAACTCAACTACCTCCAACGAGGCTGGCGTGAAACAATCGATACCCTCAACGTCCACTATTCACGCCGACTGCATTACCTCGAACTGCCCTTCCTCTTCCACCTCTATTTCGGCAGCGAACGCCATCGAGCCTTCCTTAATGTCGGTCCGCAAATAGGCTATTGCCTATACGAACAATCTTCCGGCACACGCCACCCCGCAGCCACCGAACAGTATAAACCGATTGACAACCGTTTTGACTACGGCATCGCCGCCGGACTCGGATATGCCGCACGAACGCAGCAAGCAGGTACTTTTCAGGTAGAAGCACGCTTCAATTTCAGTTTCAGCAACCTCTTCAATAACCATAAGAAAGACTATTTTGCACAATCCCATCCTATGAACCTGAGCCTTAACCTCGCATACCTATGGGAATTCAAAAGAAAAGTAAATAGATAAACCCATCGACACATCAATCCATAAATATGAAAATAATATCCATAGCCAACCAAAAAGGTGGAGTAGGTAAAACCACCACCTCCATCAACCTCGCTGCCGGCTTGGCAGCAGAAGGCAAACGCGTGCTGCTCATCGACGCAGACCCCCAAGCTAACGCATCGTCAGGCTTGGGCATTGACATCAAAACACTCGACCGAACCATCTACGAGTGCCTCGTCAGCGACCTCGACCCCAATACCGCCATACTGCCTACGAGTGTGCCCAACCTCTCCATCCTGCCCAGCCACATCGACCTCGTAGGCGCAGAAATAGAAATGCTCAACCTCGACGACCGCGAACAACGGATGAAGCAGATGCTCGCGCGCATAGACAATACCTACGACTATATACTCATTGACTGTTCACCCTCTTTAGGACTAATCACCGTCAACGCGCTCACTGCCAGCCATTCGGTTATCATTCCCGTGCAGTGCGAGTTCTTCGCTCTCGAAGGAATAGCCAAACTACTCAATACCATCAAGATCATCAAGAGCGGACTGAATCCTACCCTTCAGATTGAAGGCTTCCTGCTCACGATGTACGACAGCCGACTGCGCCTGAGCAACCAGGTCTATGAGGAAGTCAAACGCCATTTCGGCAAACTCGTCTTCTCTACCGTCATCGCGCGCAACGTCCGACTGAGCGAAGCACCCAGCCACGGGATGTCCGTCATCGAATATGACCCCATGTCCAAAGGCGCACAAAACTATATCCAATTAGCCAAAGAACTCATTAACAGATGAAAAAACAGACAGGTTTAGGGCGCGGATTAGACGCGCTCATTGACACACACGTTATGACCGACGGCTCATCCTCCATCAACGAGGTGGACCTCGCTCTCATCAGTGCCAACCCCGCACAGCCGCGACGTTCCTTCGATGCCGAAGCACTCGAAGAACTCAGTCATTCCATACGCGAACACGGCGTCATCTCACCCATCACCCTGCGCAAGAACGATGACGGCACCTATATGATTATAGCCGGTGAACGACGCTTCCGCGCAGCCAAGATGGCAGGACTCAAAGCCATTCCCGCATACGTCCGTACCGCCAAAGACGAACAGGTAATGGAGTGGGCACTCATCGAGAATATCCAGCGCGAAGACCTCGATGCCATCGAGATAGCACTCGCCTACCAGAAACTCATGGACGACTACCAACTCACCCAAGAGAGCATGGCAGAACGCGTCGGCAAGAAACGCGCCACCGTTGCTAACTACCTTCGACTCCTCCGACTGCCCGCCGAAATACAAATGGGTATCAAGGAGAAGAAAATAGATATGGGACACGCACGCGCCATACTCGGCAGCCCCTCCACCGAACAGCAACTCAACCTCTACCAGCGTATCCTCAAAGACGGTCTCTCTGTGCGCAAAGTCGAAGAATTAGTCAGCAAGCACAAAAACGAACTCGAACCCAAACCCTCCAAGAAAGACCACCCGTACCCCGAACAGGAACAAGCACTCCAAAAGCAACTCGGCTTGGGTGTACGCATCGATAGCAAACACCTGACTATCACTTTCCGCAACGAAGAACAACTCCTTCAACTCATAGAACGCCTCACCCGTTGAAATCGAGACTGCTGACCATATTGCTCCTCCTCTGCTGCGGCTTCACTGTCGTGCGGGCTGACGATGCCGACCTCCCGAAGGACAGCCTTCCCCTGACGCTCAGCGCGGATTCATTGCCGGCGACCGACACGATGAACCTCTGGGTACCCAATCCCTCGCGCGCCACGTGGCTCGCCGTCATCGTTCCCGGATTAGGACAGATATACAACCGCAGTTACTGGAAACTCCCTATCGTCTATGGTGCTTTTATGGGGTGCGCATACGCCATTTCGTGGAACGCAAGTATGTACAACGATTACAAAGAAGCCTACCGCGACATTCTCCTCGACGAGACACTCTCCGATGACCCGACACGCTCTTACAACGCCATACTCCCGCCCGGATACACCATCGAAAGTATGGGAGGCAGAAGCCAATACACCTCCACACTCAATAGCCGGCAAAACCGCTACCGACGCTATCGAGACATATCCATAGCCGCCACTGTTGCCGTCTATGTCCTCTCCATTATTGATGCCTACGTGGATGCACAACTATTCGACTTCGACATATCGCCTAACCTCTCGCTCAACGTCCAACCCCAACTCAACTACGACCCGTGGCGAGACAACCGCAGTGCCGAACTTAAACTTGCCCTCAATTTCTGACTATGAACTTCTTGAAATACATACTCATTACCCTTCCGCTATTGCTCTGTCTTCCCCTCGCGGCGCAGACAGACTCCGTTCTTACCCTCGACTCAATTATCTATGAGAATGCCGTCTTGGACTCCATGTTAGCGCAAGCCGACACCACAGACTTGCAGCCCGAACTCTTTGCCTCCGACACGTCCGAAAACAGCATCCTCTGTTTCTTCGACGAGGCTATGGCGTGGCTCGACACTACCGACTGCACCTCTACGGGCATCATTACCGACCTCCCCGACTCCGTCTATAAAGCCCGACTGCAAGCACTGCCCTTCGTTATCGAAGTGCCGTACAACCACGTTGTGCGCGATTGCATCCACCGTTATATACGAGGCTCCGGCAGACAGTTAGCCAAACTATGCCGACTCTCTGAGTACTACTTCCCCCTCTTCCAGGATATGCTTGCGCGCTATGACCTGCCCTACGAACTCTGTTACCTCGCCGTCATCGAGTCGGCTCTCAATCCGCAGGCACACTCCCGTATGGGGGCTGCCGGACTATGGCAGTTCATGCCCTCTACAGGCAGACTATACGGCTTGGAAATCAACTCCCTCGTGGACGAACGACGCGACCCCATACGCTCTACCGAAGCTGCCTGCCGATACCTCAAGAACCTCCACTCCCTCTTCGGCGACTGGAACCTTGCCATCGCATCCTACAACTGCGGTCCGGGCAACGTCAATAAAGCCATACGACGCGCCGGCGGTAAGCGCGACTTCTGGTCCATCTATCCTTATCTCCCGCGCGAAACACGTGCTTACCTGCCAATCTTCATCGCCGCCTCTTACGCTATGAACTATGCCGACCAGCACGGCATCTGCCCCGAACCCGCACTCCGACCCATCGTTACCGATACGCTCTATACCGACCAGCGAATGCACCTGCGCCAAGTATCGGACATACTCCAAATAGACCTTGCCGAGCTCCGGCGGCTCAACCCCCAGTACCCCAAAGACGTACTGCCCGGAGGCAAACCCTATACCATCTGTCTGCCTATCGAAAAAGCGGATCTGTTCATTGCTAATCAAGACACTATTCTATCCCATAAAGCCGATGAACTGATCAATAACCGCCGCGCGGAAATCGACCTCGCCCATCGTACCAAGAGCGCAGGCTCGCACCGATCCGGCGGCGTTACCTACTACAAAGTGCGACAGGGTGATACACTCGGTGCCATCGCGCGGCGACACCACTGCACCGTCAAGCAACTCCAGCGATGGAACAACCTCAAAGGTACGAATATCCGTGCCGGAAAAACCCTGCGTATAGGCGGTTAAGAAATCAACTCCCCCGCCCCGCTTGCGGGGATGGGGTAGGGGGCGGGGAAAATCAAACAAAAAAATGACAGAACAAAACGAACATAAAGTATTTTACTCCATCGCCGAAGTATCCGAACTTGTGGGCGTACCCGCTTCTACCCTCCGCTTTTGGGAAAAACAGTTCAGCGGCATACGACCCCGAACGGATGGTCACAACAACCGCTACTACAAGCAAACCGACATCGACCTTATCAAGCAAATCAAGTACCTGCGCGACGAAATGCACATCACCCGCATCGAAGCCATACGCAACGAATTGAGTGCACCCCGCCGCCGAGCCGACCAACGCCAACACGCCTACGAGATACTCACCCGAGTCAAAACCGAACTCGAAGCCATCCGGGCAGCATTGTAAATAGCTTTGCAATCAATCTGATAAGTATAACGTTTAGCATATAAAGATATGTCAAAACCCGTTTTTACATCTTCCGACATTGCTCAATTAGAGCAAAGAGGAATAACCGTCAAGCAGGCGGAACAGCAATTGGAACGTTTCCGCATCGGATTTCCCGAACTGGATATAGTTGCTCCCGCAGCCGTGCGGCGCAAAGGAGGTATCCTGCGCCCGTCCGTGGAGGAAAGACAACGCTACATCGCCCTCTGGCAGGAATACCTTCGCGAGGGACACGAAGTCGTTAAGTTCGTACCCGCATCCGGCGCAGCAAGCCGTATGTTCAAAGACCTCTACGCCTATCTTGACAGCGGCGAAGAAACAGACTTCATTCGCACTTTCCTTGCCCATAAAGACCTCTTCGCCTTCGGCTCCGCGCTTCAAGGCAAAGAGGGTAGGGAAGCCGTCCGCTTCCTGCTCGAAGATATGCACTACGGCGATCTGCCCAAAGGACTGCTTCTCTTCCACCGCTATCGCAATGCCGCACGCACTCCTGCTGAGGAGCATCTCGTGGAGGGCGCGCTCTATGCCGCTACCGAGACGCGCAAAGGACAAGTGTGCCGTATCCATTTCACCGTCAGCCACCAACACCTGCCCCTCTTCCGGCAACACATAGCCGAGCAACTGCCTCTCTATCAGAAGAAATACGGCGTGCGCTACGAGATTTCTTTTTCCGAGCAGTCGCCCGCTACCGATACCCTGGCAGCCAATCCCGACGGCACTCCCTTCCGCAATCCCGACGGCACGCTTCTCTTCCGTCCGGGCGGGCACGGCGCACTCATCGAGAACCTCAATGACCTCAACTGCGACATCGCTTTCATCAAGAACATCGATAACGTCGTTCCCGACTACCGCAAACCCTCTACCACCCATTTCAAGCAGGTTCTTGCCGGCATCCTCATCGAAGAGCAACAGCGCGTGTTCAGTCTATTACGCAACCCCAATCTGTCGAGCGAAGAAAGAGAACGCTTGAACCGACCCATCCGCGTCTGCGGCGTAGTACGCAACACAGGCGAACCCGGCGGCGGTCCCTTTATCGTGCGCGACAAGGACGGCTCGCTCTCCTACCAGATACTCGAGTCCAGCCAGATAGCCGACAAAGACCTGATGGCACGCTCCACCCATTTCAACCCCGTGGATCTCGTATGCTCCCTGCGCGATGCTGACGGCAAACCCTACCATTTGCCCGACTTCGTGGATCCCGATACAGGCTTTATCTCCCATAAGTCCAAGGACGGCAAAGACCTGCTTGCACTCGAACTGCCCGGACTGTGGAACGGAGCGATGGCGAAATGGAACACCATCTTCGTCGAAGTTCCCGTCTCTACCTTCAATCCCGTCAAGACGGTCAACGACTTGCTCCGTCCGCAACACCAACCCCGCAAAATCTAAAACCTTATGGGACACCAGGAAATAGAACGCAAGTTCCTCGTTCGGGACGACACCTATAAGCAACTCGCCACGAGCAGCATCCCCATCTCGCAAGGCTACTTGAGCCTCAACGAACGCTGCTCCGTGCGCGTGCGCCGATGGGGTGACAAGGGATTCATTACCGTCAAGTCGCACGTTGTTGTCAACCGCTTCTCGCGCTACGAATGGGAAAAAGAGATTCCTGCTGCAGAAGCCGACGAACTGCTCGCACTCTGCTTGCCCGGTAAGATCGAAAAGACCCGATGGCTCGTCCCGTTAGGCGATACGCTGACCTGCGAGGTGGACGAATTCTTCGGTCTCAATCAAGGGCTTGTGATGGCAGAAATCGAACTGAAGTCAGAAGACCAAGCCTATCCGCGCCCCGACTTCCTCGCCGAAGAAGTGACCGGCGACCCGCGCTACTTCAATAGTTACCTCATTTCCCATCCCTACCTCACGTGGAAGGAAACCTCTAACATCTAACCTCTAAACCATGAATCGCTCTATCCTTCTTTTAACGGCGTTACTGCTCTCTTTAGCGCATGTATCTGCCCAAAAACCGCAAGCCTATTTCTCTGTGAATGAGATGCCCGATGCGGTTCTCTACCTTCCGGCACCGCCCGACTCTCTGTCTATGCGCTTCGCTTACGATACGGCGCAGTACCAATGGGGCAAACGCCAACGCAGCACGCCGCGCGGTCAGCAAGCCAAAGACGATGCCGACTACGGTATCTACCGCATGGCGACAATTTTTTCGCCCGTCATCGGCGTTACAATCAGTCCCAACCAAACGCCCGAGTTGTGGAAACTGCTCACTGACGCTACCTATACGGCGGGCAGAGGCTGCGACATCGCCAAGGCGCATTATTTCCGCCCGCGACCTTATATGTACTTCAATGAGCCCACCCTCGTTCCGCAAGACGAGGAGGTGCTGCGCCATAATGGTTCTTATCCGTCAGGCCACACTACGTTAGGTTGGGTGACGGCTCTTATCTTGGTGGAGATCTGTCCCGAGTACGAAAACGAAATCCTGCGCGTGGGGTACGAGTACGGGCAGAGCCGCGTCATCGCAGGCTACCACTGGCAAAGCGATGTGACAGCCGGACGGCTCGTTGCCTCCTCCTGCTTCGCCCGTCTGCACACCGCCAAACCCTATCTCAAACAACTCAAAAAAGCACAAAAAGAATACAAAAAACTCCATAAAAATCCTTAAATCTATAAAACTATGAAATCATCTTATTCAGTAGCAGCCTTTTTAGGCGGCGTCATCGTAGGCGGTATCGCCGCCCTCTTACTCGCTCCGAAAGCAGGTAAAGAACTCCGCGAAGACATCTCCTCCTTTGCCGAAGAAGAAGCGCAGAAAGTAAAAGATGTCTATAATCGCTTCCGTCAAGAAGAAACAGAACCCTCTAACGAAGCCTGATTATGTTCAATCGTCAAGACTTAGACTACCTGCTTGCCGACCTCCAAGAGTACGGCAAGACGCGCTTTGAGCAAGCCAAACTCACCCTCTTGGATAAACTATCGCGCATAGCCGCCTTACTCCTCCTCGGATTAGCGGTTATCTTGATTGTTTTTGCCATTGTGGCTATTGGCGGAGTGGCACTCATATCTGCGTTGAGCAACTGTATGCCCACGTGGGCTGCGGCTCTCATCGTGGCAGCTATCTGGCTCGTCTTCCTGATTATTGTCATCGCGTTGCGCAAACATTTGTTCCTCAACCCGATGCTCGCTGCCATAGCGGCTATCCTGTTCGGTCCGCAGCCCAAGCAGAACCTTACCGTTGAGAGCCTGAACCAAGAGACGCAAATGCTTGACTATAAAGCAGGTGAACAAGAGAAGAACCTCCAACGCGAAGCAGAACGTATGCAACGCTCTTGGATGGACCTCCTTGAGC
Source organism: Paludibacteraceae bacterium (assembly GCA_017471175.1). Classification (GTDB taxonomy): domain Bacteria; phylum Bacteroidota; class Bacteroidia; order Bacteroidales; family Paludibacteraceae; genus Colicola. Next base: position 29,378 of record JAFUVS010000008.1, read on the forward strand.
GTTTCACTGCGGCGCGCAACCTGGTCTCTAACCTGCTCGGACGACTCTTCCGCAAATGAGCACTTCTCCTATGGAAAGCCGTCCCTTTACCTTTGACCGGACAGTGCGGCTCGTAATAGCAATCGTTATTATCGCCGCACTGTTCGCTCTCACCAAGACCTTGAGCAGTGTCCTGCTGCCTTTCGTTGTGGCGTGGTTCATCGCCTACTTGCTGCATCCCATCGTTGTCTTTATGCAGACGAAGATGCGCATCCGCCCCCGCGTCTTGGCGGTCATTCTGACCCTCATACTCGTCTTTGGTCTGCTCACCGGCGTGGTAGCCATCCTTGTGCCGCTCATCGGCAAGGAGACTGCACACGTCTCGCAGTTAGTCAACGAGTATGTACGCGGCATACAGGTGGACACCATCCTCCCGCCCGACATACAGGACTGGTTGCGCGAACGCTTGGCGCAAGCCGACCTGCAAACACTCATTCAGAAAATCAACTTTGAGGCAGTCATTGAGAAAGCCGGAGGGTATCTCGGCAGCATCATCGGCGGGTCGCTCAGCGTCCTTTCCGCACTCTTCGTGGTCTTCGCCTGCCTGCTCTACCTCGTCTTTATCCTTATTGACTACGAAACACTCAGTCGAGGTATGCACGAGATGATTCCGCCGAAGTTCCGCACCGTAGTCAACGGCATCCTGGATGACCTCGAGCAGGGTATGAACAAGTACTTCCGTGGTCAGGCTCTGATAGCCTCCACCGTGGGCGTGCTCTTCAGTATCGGTTTTCTGATTATGGGCTTGCCCCTCGCCGTTGTGGTCGGACTTTTCATCGGACTGCTTAATATGATTCCCTATATGCAGGCGTTCGGTATTCCTATCACGATGCTGTTAGGACTGCTGCAGGCAGCCGACACCGGCACAAGTTACTGGATTATCCTCTTGGAGATTGCCGCCGTCTTTGTCGTGGTGCAGTCTATCCAAGACCTCGTTCTCAATCCCCTTATTATGGGAAACGTCATCGGTATGAACCCTGCCGTTATGCTCCTATCGCTCTCTATCTGGGGCTATCTGCTCGGCGTGGCGGGTATGATTATTGCCCTGCCTATCACTACCGTCATCATCTCATACTATAAACGCTACGTACTCGGCGAAACGGACAACGCCCCAATAGGTACAGCAGAACCGGATACACCTGCCGTTCCTGTCCCGAACACAGGAAAAACAAAGTAACACTCTATTTACAAAAACGTCTCACTTATGCGTCATTCGACAACCTCACCTTGGACTTGGGTGCCGACCCTCTACTTCGCGGAAGGGATTCCCTATTTCCTCGTTAATACCGTATCTGTCATGCTCTTCACCCGTTTGGGTGTCCCCAATAGTACGATGGCACTCTTCACGGGTATGCTCTATCTCCCGTGGGTTATCAAACCCCTTTGGTCGCCCTTCGTGGATGTGATTCGCACCAAGCGATGGTGGATCATCGCTATGCAAATCCTCCTCTCCGTCGCTTTTGTCGGGCTGACGCTCTCCATTCCGCATCCCAACGCCGAACTGATTGCCTCGGGACAGACACCTGTTTCGCTCTTTTCTGTCATGCTGTGTTTGTTTTGGATTACTGCCTTTGCTTCCGCTACACACGATGTGGCTGCCGACGGCTTCTATATGCTCGCCCTCGAAGGCAAGCAGCAGTCTTTCTTCGTGGGCATACGCAGTCTCTTCTACCGTTTGGCATCCGTTTTCGGACAAGGCGGACTGATAGCACTCGCCGGTTGGCTCGAATTGCGCTGGGGCAATATCCCTCTTGCATGGCAGACGACTCTCTTAACAGCCTCGATACTGTTTGCCCTCATTACCGTTTGGCATATCTTTTTCCTGCCTGCCGTTGAACATTCGCAATCCGACGAACAAGAACCATACGCTGAAAAACAAACAACCGCACAGGATATCCTGCGCGGCTTCGGACGCTCTTTCGCCACCTTCTTCACCAAGCGCGGCGTATTGCTCGCCCTGCTTTTTATGCTTATCTACCGCCTTCCCGAAGCCTTCTTGGTCAAGATGCTCCCGCCTTTCTTGGTGCAGGATCCCGCTAACGGCGGATTAGGTATGAGTACGGCGGCTGTAGGGGTGGTCTATGGCACGTTTGGCGTGATTGCACTTGCTTTAGGTGGTATCTTAGGCGGCTTCTATGCCGCCCGTTTGGGACTGAAGCGCGCCATCATCCCGATGGCACTCGCCATTACCCTGCCTGACGCACTCTATCTGTGGCTCAGCATCGCGCAACCTGCTTCCCAACTGTGGATTACCGTTGCGGTCTTCATTGAGCAATTCGGCTACGGCTTTGGCTTCACCGCCTATATGCTCTACCTGATGCACTTCGCTGAGGGCGAATACCAAACCTCCCATTACGCCCTTTCTACCGGCTTTATGGCATTAGGGATGATGCTGCCCGGTATGGTGGCAGGTTATATTCAGGAAAGAATAGGCTATACGGGACTCTTCTGGCTCGTTATGGCGTGCTGCCTGTTAAGTATAGGCATTACCGTTCTCGTTCGCCGCACATTGAAAGAGTAGTCACATTATAGGAAACCAGACAAACACGGCGGCATCCCATAGCGCGTGGCTCAATACGATAGCGGGCAGCCACTCGCGGCGGTAGGCATACAGCCCGCCCCATATTACGCCGCAAACCAATGCCGATACAAGAAGCATAAAGTTCATAGCAGGCAGATGAATGAGCGTATAGATAACCGTCGTTACCGCCATGGCTGCCCATTCGGCAGGTAGGCGTTGCAGCCATTGCGGGCAGTCGGTCTTGTATCGCTCGCAGAAAGTGGCTTGTACATACCCCCGCCAGAAAATCTCCTCCGCAGGACCTATCAGGCAGAGCAAGAGCCAACCTATCAGTTGCTCATTGCTCTGTCCTTTCAATCCATAGACGGCATCAATCTCTACGCGGGCAAACGACGGAAACAGCCATCCCGCCGCCTTATCGCCTATCCAAAAAACGCCCCACAACACGGCAGCGATTCCTATTCCGATTGCTACTTGCAGGAGGATATAGTTAAGAGAGGATGTTCCTTGACTTTCATTCGTTTCGGATTCTTTGCATATAGTTCCCCTATTCCGCCACTGCGCCCAATGCGCTTTCCATAGGTCGTGACCGTACCAAAAGGACAGCAGGAGCAGCAAGGCGGCTGCCGATGCCATCACTCCCCAAAAATTCACTTGTCCCGCCGTCCACGGCGAGAACATCACAAACCATAGCAGAGCCGCTACGAACAAAGCATTAGCCAAATGGCGATTCATAGGATAGAAAAATAAATCACGTTAGAAAGTAGAAGGTTAGTCTGTTATCCGAAGTATTGGCGTATGGCGACCGACCCCATCGTTCCGGCAACAAGAAGAATGGAAGAAACTAATTGCAGTTTGGCAGTCATCTCGTCAAGATGGTTAATCGCATCCTTGTCCGTTGTGAGGCGCGCCATCGTCCGGCAGTTGCCCCAAGCCATCGGAGCCGACAGAAGGATGAGCAACGCACCCCACGGCAGTTTGCCAAATACGATACATATCGCTACCCATACCATCGGGATCAGCACTTCCACGTAATAGACCACCTGACTGGCGCGAACGCCTATCGTCATAGGCAGCGTGCGGATACCGGCGCGAAGGTCGGTCTGAATATCGCGCGTGTTATTGGCGTGCAGCACCGCGTTCGTAATCGGCACAAAACACAATACCAACCACAACGCGTCTCCATATAGCGATGCGTCTGCCATCTCGCCCGTAGGGTGGGGCAGAACCACCATCGCCGTACCCAATGCAGGCAGAATACCGAAGTTGATGAAGATAGCCAAGTCGCCTAATGCCCGGAATTTCATTCCCGAATAGCAGAAAGCCACCAAGCCACCCGCTATGCCAATCCAAAGCAGTTGCCAACCGCTCACCCAAGCTATAGCCAGTCCGTTCAGCGTCGCTACGGCAAACAGAATATAGGCAAACCGTTTCATTTCAGCGGCTGTCATCTCGCCTGCCACCAACGTCTTTGCCCCGTAGGTGTCCTGTGCATCCACACCACGAACAAAATCGTAGTAGTCGCTCATCGTATTACCCGCCGCGTGGAAGAGCAGAATGCCGGCCATCGCCCACAAAGCCATCAGCCAACTGACCGAGTAACCCATCGAAAAAAGACCCGCCGTGGTCACCAACACCGGCAGTACCGATACAGGGAATGACCACGGACGAGTCGCAAGTAAATAGCGTTTCAACATCGCTTATAGACCGAGTTTCTTACGGATATCCTTAGGAATAGCGTCTTTGTGAACCAGAATATCGTTGGTCTTGTACTGCATGAAGGCTGTCGATACGTACCAGATACCGTTGTAGTCAAAGCCTTCCGTACCCCACGAGTTCTTAATCATATAGTAGATTTTGCCGTTCTGGTCTTTGGCGCGACCGAAGATCTGCATACCGTGGTCATCGGTGGTCTCCCAGTTGTCGTAAGCCTCTTGGCGCATCTCTTGGGTGATGGTCAGTTCGGGCAAGGGACGTTTGGTCAGCTCTTCGCGTTTGCTCTTCGCGTCCATACCGAGCCAGTGAGCCATATCCGTGCCGGTGATCTGTGCGCCGTTCTCTGCATCGGGTACAACGCCCACGCCCTTGCGGGTGAAGCCCTGTTCGCTCACGTCAGCACCCCAAGCCATCGTGAAGCCCTTGTCCAAAGCATTGTCGATAATGCGCATCAAGTCCTCCATCGGCACGTTGTACATCATATCCATGCGCCAGTTGTCAGGCACTTCCAACGCAAAACGCGGATGACCCTCTTCGTAGGAATAAGGATGGTGGGTGTAGCTGGTGATGCTTACATAGTCGTCAGCGTTCAGACCGAGCGACTTGGCATACGATAGCGGAGTGTGCTTCTTGCCGTCCACTACAAACTCCTTCGGACATTCGCCAAGATACGTGTCATACACGGCTTGCAGACCTTGTTTCCATACGGGAGTCAGTTTGCCCAAACTGCGACCTAAAGCCTTTACATAGCCGTTAGCCACAGCGTCCAACTCTTTATGTACGGGCAGCGTGTCGGCAGGCGTGCTGCCATACTTGATACCCGGCATCTCCGATTGGGGAACCAATCCGTAGTGCTTCAAGCAGTAAATCACATCGTATGCGCTGCCGCCTGCTGCAAACTGCGCGTTCTGATACATACGTACCACGTACTCGGCACGGTCCACCATCGTGTGGCTTACTACGAACATCTCGGCAAAGTCAACCACTTTGCCCTTGTTCAGACGCATTACCTCGCTCTCAAGGAATCCTAACGTCGAGAAGCACCAGCAGGTACCGCTACGGTGTTGGTTCTTGATGGGCGTAATAGCTACGCTATCAACGGTTGTGAACACGAACCCCGAATCCTGCTTCTGTTCGGTGGTCTCCTCTGTTTGAGCCATTGCCAATGCACTGACTGCCGTGAGTGCTAAAAGAAACAATTTCCTCATCTTTGTGTTGGTTTTTATTTTGGTTAGTTAATTCGTTGTACGCTACCGCCCGCAAAAGTACAAGAAAAACAGACTTCCGCAAAATTATTTGCGCGAAATCTGTTTTTACTATGTTGCCTAACCAGGACTCGAACCCAGACAGACAGAACCAGAATCTGTAGTGCTACCATTACACCATTAGGCAATTTCTTCTCTCAAAAAAGCGCGCAAAAGTACGGCTAATTTCTGAACTGACAAACTTTTTTTGGAAAAAATCGTACAGATTTAGCAAAATATACGTAAATTAGTAGTAAACTACGCCAATTTTGCCCCATTACCCTATAAGATAGGATAACAGTCCCACTGCGCCGCAAAGCAAAATCAAATAGATTGGATGACTGACCGCATCCAATACGCGATGTCCGACGCTTCCCTGTTCCGTATGGATAAACACCGGCAAAACGCTGCACACAAACACCCCGCCGAATAGCACCCAACTCCAGCCATCGGGAAAAGTAGCAGGACTCATCAGCGTTATGGCTGCGTGTGCAATCAGAAACACGACCAATAGACGAATGACGCGCATTACCCAAACGAAGACTTGGTTGTCCTGCCATTTGTCGTGGATGCGGTCATACAAGCGGCATATAATCAGCATAATAAGAAGCGAAGGCAGAATGATACCCAACGAAGCCAATACGCTTCCCGCAAAGCCTCCCGCCGTGTAACCGATATACGTGGCGCAGTTCATACCTATCGGTCCGGGCGTTACCTGACTGATAGCCACTATATCCACAAACTCCTGTTCCGTCACCCAGCCGTAACGAAGCACATCCTCCTTGATGAGCGAGATAATCGCCATACCCCCGCCGAAGCCGATGAAGCCCACCTTCAGAAACGATAGAAAAAGTTGCAGATAAACCATAGCCGCTATTACCGTGTATGATTATGCCCTTACCAAATATGTTTAGCCAGTCGAACCACGGTGGCGGCAATCAGTGCCACCACAGCCGGACGGATGCAGCGGAACACCGCCTCCACGGCTGGAAGATTCTTATATCGGGAAAAACACATCGCAATCAGCAGAATGACTACGAATGAGGGCAATACCGCCCCTGTTACGCAAACCGCCACGCCGCGCCAACCGCACAAACGATGACCTAAGAAAATAGCACTATTGACAGCCAACAGACCCGGTGCCGCCTGCGCCAAAGCCATCATATTGAGAAACTCCTTCTCGTCCAACCACCGGTAACGGTCCACCACCTCGCGCTCAACCAAGGCTAACATAGCGTAACCGCCGCCGATGGTGAACGCACCGATCTTCAGATAGGTCAGAAACAGCGTTCGTAAGGAAGGCTTATTCGCGCTCACGGATCTGTTGTTTAATGAATTTTGCCATCATATTGATGGCGGCATTGTTGTGACCGCCCTGCGGAATAATCACGTCTGCATAACGCTTGCAAGGCTCTATGAACTGCTCGTGCATCGGCTTGAGCACTTTCTGATAGCGGTCTATCACCATCTGTGTGGTTCGCCCGCGCTCAATGATGTCGCGGCTAATGACACGAATCAGACGGTCGTCCGCGTCCGCATCTACAAACACCTTCAAGTCCATCTGCTCGCGCAATTTGTAGTGGTGAAGCACCATAATACCCTCAAGAATGATAATCTCGCTCGGCTTGACAAGGATTGTCTCTTTCTGACGGGAGGAAGTAACGTAGTCATAGATAGGCTGTTTGACCGATTTTCCGGATTTGAGACGTTGCAGATGACGGATCAGCAGTTTCCACTCAAACGCATCCGGGTGGTCAAAGTTGATTTTCTGACGCTCTTCAGGAGGGATATGTCCCGAATCCTTGTAGTAGGAGTCCAAAGGAATAACCGTCACTTCACCTTTCGGAAGACGCTCAATCAACTTCCTCACCACCGTCGTTTTGCCCGAGCCGGTGCCGCCCGCAATGCCAATGATAAACATATAAGTAGAATTAGATTTGCCGCTTTAGCCCAATCGCCCGCAAAAGTACTCCAAACCGCACATTCCCACAAATAAAAATGCAATCTTGCAATCTATTTATGCAAAAGTCATAGACAAAGCAAAAGGCTCGTTTATTGTAATCCGTCAGACACAACAAAAGGCTCGTTTGCGAGAAAAACCCCTTTGTTGAGTCGTAGGCATCGCGCCCACAAAGACCCCCCCACTCGCAAACGAGCCTAATGCTCTGAAAACTCGACTTACTTTATGCGCTTTCCTTGTGCATCGTAGATCACGCCTTCGCGCTCGATGTAGAGTACGCCGTTCTCAATGAACTTGCGGCTTTGAGCATCGCTTGGAGCGAGGATGTCGCCGTCCTCATCAATGATCAGTTCGCCACGGTCTTCGCCGTCCACGATAATGCGCATCTTCTGCATACTCTCCTTATCCAAAATTTCCGAGCTGCGGAATATGCCGCGATACGCCCATATCGTGCTGCCTTGAGAAATGTTCGGATAGTAGATCTTGTTGTCTTTCAGCCCCATATACCTATTGCCCGTTGCTGAGCCTTTTAGCGTACCATTGCGCAACGTGCCGACTAACTCGATCGTGCCTTGCGAGATGTAGCCCGGCAGGTCATCGTAAGCAGCCTCCGAGTCCAATGCTACACCATTGTCCTTCGTCAGGTCGATGGTAACGCCGCTGAACACGAATGAGGTCTTGGCTGCCAACGCATCATTGGCATTGACGATATAGCACGTGCCGGCTTCTATCTTCTTGGCATTAGAGAAATACAGGTTCACGCCGCTGTTTGTATTGGCATTACCCGTAGCGTATTTGAACTCATATACGCAACCGTACATCTTGTTGGCAATCATTGTAGCGAGGTCAAGGCTGAACGGCAGGCACATCGTGGACCAGCGTTCGGCGGTGAACTGACGTTTATACGTTACGTTCACTTTTTCGTTGTTGTAGTTGGTCTTGAAGGTGTTGTAGTGGGCATCGTTGCAGTTCTCACAGAGTTCGATATTAGACGACTTGACGTTCCACGTAGCGGTCAGGGTGCGGTTGCCCGTAGAGCCTTTGGCGATTTGGGTGATGGTATTGTCGCTCTCGTCTTTCCAGCCTGCGAAGATGTAGCCGTCACGTGTGCCCGGAGCGACAAGATTGATGTCTTCGCTCTCAATGGTGTAAGTGTCAGGGTTGGTATTCGTTTCACCGTTCAGGCCTCCGTAGGTGATGGTATATTCGATTCTGTTCCATTGGGCGGTATAGGTTGCGTCGTCATCGGGCATCGTTGCAGGAACGGAGGGTGACCAGCCGTTGAAGGTGTAGCCTTCGCGTGTAGCGGTCGGAGCTTCGAGGGTTGTGCCGTAAGCGGTAGTGCCTGCTGCCGTGCCGCCGGTCAGTGTGCCGCCATTGGCTACCCAAGTGAGTGTGTGGGTGTTGGCTGTACCTGTGAAGTGAGCGTAATAGGTGGCTGCGCCGCTTACCGTGGGTGTCTCGCCATTGGCATAGAACGTGCCTGCGCCATTGGGTTCGGTCGTCCAACCGTCAAAGGTGTAGGTGTAACCCGTCACCGTCTTTGTCGGGATAGTAGCACCGTTATAAGCGGTAGCAGTGCCGTATGCCTGTGTCGGATCCGTTTCAAGCGTGCTTGTGCCGTCCTCCGATTTCCACGTGATGTCGTAGGTGTTGATTTCCCAATACGGATAGAGGTCAAGGGCGGTGTTGCCGGTGTAAGTTTCGCCAAGGTCGTAGGCTTTTTCGCCGCCTTCGGTGGTGCTCCAGCCAGTCTGTGTGTAGCCTGTGCGGGTGAACGTGCTGCTTGACAGAGTGAAATTGACATTATAGGTCTTCTCGCCTGCGGCAATATCTGCACCCGTGCCGTTAGCACCCTTGTTATAGGTGATAGCGTAGGTGTCGGGCAGGAAGTCAGCAATCAGCGTGACCGTACCATCGCCTGTTTTCAGCGTATAAGCAGTGCCGTCAGTAAATTGGTTGCCTTTTAATGTCACGTAAGAGATGTGGTAATGTTCTGCTGCCGCAAAGTTCAAAGTTACCATTATTCCCACAGCCAAGTCGCGGCTGCCTGTGGTGAATGCGCCAGAACCGTCATTCGGCGTAACCGTCACCGTGCCGTTGGAGTAAGAAGCGATGGTGAAGGTAACAAGTTCCGTCCACTTGGCGAAGAGTTCGAAGTTGTCGGCGTGGATGAGGTTGCCGGAAGCATCGGTGTAGCCGCTGATGTTCTTCACCCATTTGCCGTCCGTGCCGATAAGCATTGTGCCACCGCCGTTGGTTTCGGTGAAATAACCGCCGAAGGCGTTGCCCGTCTTGGTCGGAACGGTAATGTCGGGCAGAGCCGTGCGATAATCCACCGTCTGACTGCTCGTACCGCCCGTCGTTGCACTTTGGTTATTCAATGTGATGGTGTACTCGTTGGCTTTATAGTTAGCGGTTACGGCATAGGCGGTGTTGTTGGCAGCGTCTGCGGAGAAGGTGAACACATTGCCCGACATCATACTGCTGTTCGTGCCGCCCCAACCGCTGAAGGTGTAACCCGTTGCGGCAGGTGCTGTCAGCGTTACGGCATCGTTATAGTGGTACGGAGCGGACTTGCTGAACGTCACACTGCCTAATCCAGCAGGATTAGTCGTTGCGGACAGTGTGTAGGTCTTCTGCGTCCAGTAAGCATACAGCGTAGAAGGATTGGTGTCAATGTTCCAGTTGCGCGCCGAAGCACCTGCAGCCGTGTAGTATTGTGTACCGCCGCCGTTGGTGGAGGTATAATAGCCGTTGAATGCATAACCTGCCTTGGTTGGCATAGTAGCAGACGGCATAGCCGCGTTGTAGGTAGCCGTTACACTTGCCGTACCTGCTGTGGTAGCCTCTTGGTTGTTAAGATTAACAGTATAGGTCTTTGCCGTCCACTTGGCGTAGAGGGTAATATTACCACCGGTTTTTATCCATTCCTTGTAGGAATTGATATAGCCGGAAGCATTCGTTATGAAATTACCATTTGCATCTATTACTTGTGTACCGCTACCTCCATTGTTGCTCCAATAACCGTCGAAAGTATAACCTGTCATTGTAGGTACTGTGATAGGAGTGGTAAGATTGGTGCTTTGAGTATAGGTAACAGTTACAGCCCCTGTTCCGGCTGTCGTAGCATTTGTATTGCTGCGTTTGCTATTCAGGTTTACTGTATAAGTGGGCGGAGTACCAACTGTTATATAGGCAGTTTTACCACTGAAATTCCCTTCTACCAACAAGAACGGATATGTTTGTCCCGTGACATCAACAAATGTAAAACTACCGGAAGTGATATTATAAGATTCGGTGGAAGATAGATATATCTTTGTGTATGTAGCTGCAGGCGATGTGGCATTTTTGATAATGCTTCCACGATCATTATACCCTACAGATGTGGCAGTTACAACATTACTATACGTTCCTGGATACGGAATATGTAATTTCATTCCGGTCGGTCCATATTCCTTGTATCCACCTTGACTACCTTTTGTTTGCGTCGTTATAATATCGTACGCTAACGCAGGATAACCCATCGCATTTGTCGTACTATAGTCCTTAATAAGGTTGATATGGCAAATTTGGTATTTTTTGCTATAGCCTGTTGATGCATATATGTTTCCGTTTTGTTTATTAGCACCATCTCGTGTCCACTCAAAGTGATACTCAAAGTCAGCGCGCGATTCCACAAATTCAGCGGTATAAGTTACGGCTGCTGTTGAAGCATTGACGGTAAAACTACGCGGGTTGGAGGAATTGCCATCGCTCCATTGCAGGAACTTATATCCGCTGTTGGCTGTAGCCGTCAAGGTAGCCGTTGCACCGTCAGCGTATGAGCCTCCACCTGTCACCGAACCGTATGCCACAGGGTCTGCTGCAACGTTAATCGTGCGCAGCAATGCAAAATTGGCAGTATATTCCCTATCTCCGGCGACATAAACCGTACGAGGGTTATCATTTCCTCCGTCAGCCCAACCCGTGAAAACATAGCCGGGATTAGCATTAGGAGTAAGGGTCACTTCAGTACCTGCTGCCTGACTTCCAGACGGACTGACTGTTACACTACCACCTGCCACAGGTGAAGCGACTGCCGTAATCGCACCGGCAGGAGCCTCTTCAAAGATGGCAGCAATGCTATAGTCTTTTGCGCCTACAGACAAACGATATGTGCCATCGCCATTATCAGTTATTTCACTTGAATTTGTACCCGTCCAACGGACAAAACGCCATCCTGCTTTAGGTTGTGGTGTCAAAGTAAATACCGAAGTCTGATATACTTTGAATGAGTTACCCGATTGCTCAAGTATAGGTTCTTCGATATCTGCTTGGAAGTCATTTCCATCTTCAGAGCCATTATTTCCCCATGTAAAAGTAACTGTTCGTTTATCTGGTTCCGGTCCAAAATCTGACCACCATTGTGCACCATCTCCATCCAATTCTGTTCCGACTAAACCTATATAATTAGGTTTGGCAGCATGGTCAGGATTAATAACATATACTGAACCGCCATTTATTATATAGAGAAAAAAGACATATTTATAAGTACTATTATACCAATATACATATCCTCCATAAGTAGTGATGCTCTGGTCAGAAGTAGAAGCTGAACCTGTAAATTCTTTATGAGAGGTTTCTATATTGTACAACCCCGATGGCAGATAGTCGGTTGTGCCATCAGTATAAAGGTATAATTCACTTTTAGCCGTTCCATAATCCGTGCCCCAAGATTGTTGCACTTGAATTGTTGTAGTTCCCTCAATGTGAAATTCGTGGTCATTCGTTTGCTCTACTGTCGTTTCTGCTAACGTAAACGCCTGTCCATCATCCTCTTGATTAGGGTAATTAGTGTAGTTAAAAGAAGGGAATGCTCTATGTATGGGTGCAACACTACGACGCGTTGTGGCACCATTGTCAGATTGAAACAACAATTGTATCGATTTTGCATTAGCAATTGAGTTGTCTGCGATTTTTTCTTCCTGCTTATTCTTACTTACGATACTTGATTGCGCAGAAAGTCTCGTACTTTGAGTAATGCGCTGCACTTGTTGCGCCTGCGTTACCATGCTTGTGGAGAGCAAGATGCAACAGAAAATAGAGAAAAGCTTTTTCATAGTTGTAAGTTTTTAGGGTTAGTGTATTTTGATTTGTTATGTATCACTGCTTTTTATAAGCGGGGGCTTTGTATCAACGATAGTATCGTTGATGCTATATTGACGGATACGTTATCTTTACTTTTTTCCGACGCTCGGAGGCGGAGGTGAATGCTTTTTTATCACCGATTGAATCGGTGATGATATAAAAACGGCAATTTCTTTTTCCTTTTTTGTCCGTTTAGGATGGTTATCTTATAAGTAAGGGTGCGTACCCGAGTGCCGCCGCTGCTCCTGTTCTGTTCCGTTTCAGATCTTCTTCAAACAGATGCTCAACGGACACAAAAACAAGCGGTAATATCGCTATATTCAAAGGTCAATTTGCGCATTTTAATGTGTTCGCGGCACGGTCAAAACTATTCTATTCTCTGCTACACGCCTACCGGCAACTACATTGTTAATGCATAGAAAATTGAGAATAGTTTTGTTTCATAGTAATTAGGTTTTAGAGGGTTAATTTATATTATTTTTCGGTTAGTTGTTTCTATATTTATTGAAATAGCACAAAAGGGTATAATGAAAATACACAAAAAAGTATAATAAAAATGCGCAAAAAAGCATAATCGTTTGTATAATTCGTTTTATTGCAGTACTTTTGCGGCGTCAAAACAATCAAACTATGAACGATTCAAGTTATCTACCCCGCGTTGCCGATTCGGTATTAAGCGACAAGTTAGAGGCAATGGGGGCTGTACTCATCGAAGGTCCTAAATGGTGCGGCAAAACCACCACTGCTGAACAACAAGCAGCAAGCGTCATAAAAATGCAAGACACCGAATACAAGGAGCAGTACTTGGCTACTGCTTTAACGCGTCCGTCGCAGTTATTAGTCGGTACACAACCGCGCTTAATTGACGAGTGGCAGGATGCGCCGATGCTATGGGATGCCGTTCGCGCTGCCGTGGACAAAGAGAAAGGTGCCGGACACTATATCCTTACGGGGTCTAATTCGGTGGACAGAAAACAACTGTCTCACTCCGGTACCGGTCGCATCGCTCGTATGCGAATGTTACCGATGAGTCTTTGGGAGTCGGGCGATTCCAACGGGCAAGTGTCGCTTTCCTACCTCTTTGACCATCCTAATGAACCCGTCTTCGCGCAAACGGATGTTACTATACCGCAACTTATCTTTTTGGCTTGTCGAGGCGGATGGCCTGCGACCTTGTTCCTCAAAACCGACAAAGCGCGAAGGCAAGTGGCACACGAGTACATAGAAAGCGTAGCAACAACCGATATGACTACCATTGACGGAGTAAAACGGAATCCTCAATTAGTCAAGCAGATACTGAAAAGTTACAGTCGTAACCTCTGTACACTCGCCAATCGTAAAAGCATCTGGCAAGATACTTTACCTGCCAATGAGAGTTTGTCCGTACTTACTTTTGACAGTTATATCAATGCGCTCAAACAACTCTTCATCATTGATGAGATAGAGGCTTGGAATCCGGCTATCCGTTCGGCAACCGCCATCCGCAGTGCTTGGAAGCGCAATATCGTAGATCCTTCGCTTGCTATCGCAGCCCTCAATCTGACCCCCGATAGTTTTCAATACGACTTGAAGACATTCGGATTCATTTTTGAGTGTATGGCGATTCGTGACATTAAAGCCTATTCGCAAACTTTAGGCGGGCAAGTCGCTTATTATCACGATAGATACGACTTGGAAGCCGACATCGTTCTACACCTCAATAACGACAAATATGCACTGATAGAGTGCAAGTTAGGAAGTCGTGAGATAGATGAAGGAGCGAGCCACTTGCTAAAAATAGAACAACTTATAGTCAAGCATAATCAGTCGCGACCACAAATGCCGATGCGTATGCCCGACTTGAAGATTATTCTTACGGGTGGTTCGATGGCTTATACACGGCAAGACGGCGTATATGTCATTCCGTTAGCGTGCCTTAAACCATAGTTTTTGTGCTATTTCAATACATCAAAGACCGTTTTTTTACCTGTGTGCTGCAGCGTATCCAACGGCAGGTTTGTTATGTATCACTGCTCTTTTATAAGCGGTGCTTTAAATCAACGATAGCATCGTTGATGCTATATTGACGGCGGCGGTTTTTATTATCTTGCGCTTGCCTTCTTTTAGGCGTTCTTTTGCTCGTGTGTTTTTAGTGGCGGAGCGGAACACTTATCTTGTGAATAATTGGCAATTTGGTTTTGCTTTTTGATGCGGGCGAGACACCCCGCGTTCCAAGTGGTTTGAGCCAAAAATTTTTTTTCAAAAAAGGAACGATTTTTCGGAACTGCACGGCAAAAATAGAGCATCTTCTTCATTCTGCCAAATTTTTCGGCACTTTTTTGTCATTTTTACACTTTTCTATCCCATTTTTTGATTTTTCACAACTAAAAAGCACCATTTCGTATCACCGACTGCATATCTATATGTATGCAGCCTACAGGTAATAATGTGCCGGCACATTTACACGCCATAACAAACTGAAAATTATGAGAATAGACATATAGAAATCATAGATCTTCCATCGTTTTTCATTCCATTAAGGTATTTCTTAAAAATCGTTCCTTTTTCGGGACTGCTTTTTTTTGTGATTACGGGAGTTTTTTATGTGATTATGGGATTTTTTATGTGATTACGGGAGTTTTTTTATGTGATTATGAGAGATTCTTTTGTGATTACGGGAGTTTCTTGTGTGATTATGAGAGGATCTTTTGCTTGATTACGGTGGCTTTATGTTATTTGGAGGCGGATATTAAATTAAATCAGGCATTTAGATGCTGTAAATAAAGTTTATACAGCGGAATCACCTACTAATCACATACTAATCACCTACTAATTACCTAATGTGATCCCGATAAAGATATAGTGATAATAAAGTTTAGTTAGGGGGAAAGTAAGGTAGGGTTCGTTTTGTTTGATTCAGTTATGGTTTTGGTATGTCAATCGTTTCGTATATCTTTGCGGCGTGAAACCAATAGAATGTAGCGGCGTGAAACAATAGAATGTAGCGGCGTGAAACAGAAGAAAAGTTATTGAAGCCAAAAGATATGCAGGAACGACATCGAAACAGGCGGATGTATTTTGAGGAGCAGTCTTATACGACGGCTAAGTATGTGATTCCTTTTATAGAGAAATGGAGCGGAAAGGTGGTACAAGCCAATACTGACGGTTCTATTGATAGCGCGGAATCTACTTTGCGGGTATTGGAGATCGGTTGCGGCGAAGGTGGTAATCTTAAGCCTTTCTTGGATAGGGGGTGCGAGTGTACGGGCGTGGACTTGAACGGTCCGCAGATTGAGCGTGCTCGGGAGTTCTTTGCGGGGCATCCATACGAGAGTCGTTTGACATTATTGCACGCTGATATTTACGATGTCAGTCCCGATGCGCATCAGTACGACATTATTATGCTTCGCGATGTGATAGAGCATATTCACAATCAAGAGCGGCTGATGCATATACTGCCGCAGTTCTTGAAGCCTCACGGAGTGATGTTCTTTGCTTTTCCGCCGTGGATGATGCCGTTCGGCGGGCATCAGCAGATTTGCAGAAGTAAATTGAGCAAAGTGCCTTACTTTCATTTGCTGCCAAAGAGTTGGTACAGCGGGTTGTTGCACGTTTGCGGTGAGACGGATAAGTGTGTGGACGACCTGTTGGAAATCAAGGAGACGGGTATAACGATTGAGCGATGGGAGCGGATACTGCGAAAGGAGCAGATTCCAGTACTGAGGCGTGAACTTTACTTTATCAATCCCAATTATGAGGTGAAGTTCAAGTTACGTCCTATGCGTGCGTTGCCGTTATTGCGCAGTGTGCCTTATCTGCGCGACTTCTATGTGACGGCGGCATATTACTTGTTGGGTGATGTAAGCAATCGGTGAGGATGACGCTCGGTGGCGGAAAAGAAAACGATATATAATCAAAAGACTATAAAACAGATACGGAATGAAACAGATAGATTGGAAGCGTTGTTTGCCTTACGTGGTGGCGATAGTGCTATTTTTATGTTTTGCGTTGTTCTATTGTTCGCCTTTGTTGGATGGCAAGGTGCTGCAAGCGGGCGATGTGACGCATTGGCAGGGTTTTTCGCACGAAGCGCGTGAGTACAAGGCTCAAACGGGTGAGACGACTTGGTGGACCAATTCGCAATTCGGGGGTATGCCGACTTTTCAGATTACGGGGAGTACACCGGCTAATGTATTGCGAGCCAAGTTGCAACATATCACACAGTTCGGCTTTACGGGCGATTGGGAACCGGTGGGGCTGCTGATGGGGTATCTGATTGGATTCTTCTTGATGTTGTTGTGCTTCGGGGTTAATCCGTGGCTCAGTATAGCGGGGTCGTTTGCGCTGACGCTCAGTACTTACTTTATGCTTATCATTCCTGCGGGTCATATTACGAAGGCGAGCGGTTTGGCGGCATTGGCTCCGATGGTAGGCGGGATGTATGCTATATTCCGCCGCAAGTATTGGTTGGGTGTACCGCTCTTCACTATTTATGGAATCATCGGGTTGAACTTGCATCCGCAGATGACCTACTATGTGGCGATGCTGATGGGGTTGATGGCATTGGGCGAGG
Source organism: Paludibacteraceae bacterium (assembly GCA_017471175.1). Classification (GTDB taxonomy): domain Bacteria; phylum Bacteroidota; class Bacteroidia; order Bacteroidales; family Paludibacteraceae; genus Colicola. The sequence continues at coordinate 46,540 of JAFUVS010000008.1, forward strand.
TGGTTGTGCATATACGTGAGAAAGAATGGAAAGAGTTGGGAGTCGGTGTGGCTGTGCTGTTGGTTTGTGTCGGCTTTATTTATGGTAGTAAACTGAGTTGGATGCAGATGAACACGGAGTACCTGGCGCAGACGATGCGCGGTGGTCACAGCGAACTCAATCAGGGTGAAGAAACGAAACACGCGGGTTTGGATTTGGATTATGTGACGGCTTGGAGTTATGGTGTGGATGAGACGATGACGCTTTTGATACCTAACTTTATGGGCGGATCGAGCGGGTATGATGTGGGCGATAAGTCGTTGCTGTATAAAGAGTTGGTGAAGGCTCGCGTGCCGAAGAGCAGTGCCAAGCAGTTCTGCCAAAACGCTCCGACCTATCGTGGCGAAAAGGCGTTTACGTCAGGTCCGGTGTATGTGGGGGCGATTATCTGTTTCTTGTTTGTGTTGGGGTTGCTGATTGTGCCCGGGACGTATAAATGGGTGCTGCTGATAGCGACGATTTTTTCAATTTTGTTGGCTTGGGGACGCAATTTTATGGGATTCACCGAGTTGTTCTACAGCTATTTCCCGATGTACAATAAGTTCCGCGCGGTGGAGAGTATTCTTGTGGTGGCGGAGATAACGATACCGCTGTTGGCTCTGCTGGGTGTTCAGCAGTTGGTGGCGCGTGTGGGCGATACCGCTACCGAAAAGAGGAATAACCGATTGGCACTGCCTACCGCTATTCTTATAGCAGGGGGTATTACGGGCGGTTTGTGCTTGTTCTTTGCTTTGTTCGGCGGCTCGGTGTGCGATTTTACGTCTTCGTACGATACGTGGAAAAGCCAGATGGGAAGCGATATCTATGAAATGATTCTTGACCAGCGTGCATCGATGTTGAAGTCGGATGCATGGCGATCATTCTCTTTCATTGTTATTGCCGCCGCCGTATTGTGGTTCTTCGTAAAAGGCAAGATGAAAGCATGGCATCTGTATGTGTCGTTAGCCGTTGTCATTCTCTGCGATTTGGTGCCGGTTAATCGCCGTTTCTTCGGTTTGGACAATTTTGTGTCGCCCAAGGCCCAGCAAGCCTACTTCAATATGCAGCCGTGGGAAGAGGAGATACTGCGCGATAAGGACTTGTCGTATCGTGTTTTGAATGTGAATACCAATACGTTCAACGATTCGCGCACGAGTTACCGCCTTAAGTCTGTGGGCGGATACAGTGCTGCCAAGTTGCGTCGTTACCAAGACTTGATTGATGCGCATATCAGCCGTAATAATTTCTCGGTGCTGAATATGCTGAACACGCGGTATTTCATTACGCGTGACGGAGTGCGTTATAATCCGGGGGCGTATGGCAATGCGTGGTTTGTGGATTCGCTGGTGTGTGTATCGACACCGGATGCGGAGTCGGAGGCTCTCAATATGCTTGACCTGCGGCAGGCGGCAGTGATGGACACTACGTATCAGCCTAATCGCTTGTTCTGCCAAACGCAGAATGGTCAAAGTCTTTTCGGAAACGGGAACGGCGGAGAGATTACCTTAACCGATTATGCTCCCAATCGGCTGACCTACCAAGCCACCACCGATACAGAGCGTATGGCTGTCTTTTCGGAGATATACTATCCATCGGGGTGGCATCTGTATGTGGACGGCGAAGAACAGCCTATAGCCCGTGTGAATTATACTTTGCGTGCGGCGGTTATTCCCGCAGGTAATCATAAGGTGATGATGGAGTTTGTGCCGGATGCACTGGAGACGGATCGCTGGTGTGTTGCGATAATCATTGTGGCTCTTGTGGCGAGTCTTATTCTGCTTCTATCCCCAATAATCCTTTCGTTACTTGGACGCGGAAAAGCAGCAGTTTAGTACCTTTGGCGGGGCGCAGGGTGAGCATATAAGCACCACATAGGGCGATGGCAACCAGCCATTTGGCGGCTTCGATGAGTAGTCCTGCGGCGTATGCGATAGTTCCTTTGTTATGGTAACGTATTCGTTGCGATAGGCCGACGCCGCGTCCTAACTTACGGATATACTCGTCCGTCGTTCGCGAGGAAGGCACGCAGTGGTGAACAGCGATGTCGGGAAGGTAATAGATAGGCAAGTGCCTGTCTTGAATGCGTGAAAAGAAGTCTTTCTCTTCGCCGCCGATGAAGTTTTTGCCTTTTCGTCCTAAATTTGTATCGAAGAAGCCGATCAGGTCAGCCACATTGCGTTTTACGCCCATATTGGCTCCTATCGGATATTGCTTGCCTTTGAAGAGTTTGACTTTCTTGCCCATATCAAGGGCTGAGAGCCAAATGAGCGTCCAGCTGCTTAGCCAAGCGGGTTCTTTCCCGTCTTCAAAGAAGGGCAGAATCTTCCCGCCGAAGGCAGCCATATCGGATAAGTTAGTGATGTATTGAGTAAGATTCGAGATGTAGTTGTTTTCTACCATTGCGTCATCGTCAAGGAAAACAAGCCAGTCGCCTTTGGCTTCTCGTATGCCGCGATTGCGAGCAAAGGACAGACCTTGTTGTGTTTCAACGAAATAGTGATAGTCGGCGGAAGGATAGTCGGCAGCAAATCGTGCACATTCCGATGCGGTGGAGTCGGTTGAGTTGTTGTTGACGAGTACGATTTCCCAATCCGTTTGAGAGGTGTTGTTTGCCAGTCGGCGAAGGCACTCGTAGATGTATTTCTCGCGATTATAGGTGCAGATGATGAAGGATATGGTCATAGTAGGTACCTTGTTTGTCAAGCGGTTCGTTGTGGTTGAATTTCCACGTGAGTTTATGAATCGATGAACGTTCTGCTATGTGGTGCCACGCCGAATCGGAATATTCTTCAAATAGCCTGAACTGCAAAATATGGGCATCCACATTCGAGACATACGGTATGGATTGGAGGGCTTTTTGTCCCTGCTCATTTTTGGTCAGGACAAGGAATAAGAACAGATGGAAGAGGTAGTAATCCCGCAGTTTATTCTCCCTTCTCCAATACTCGCTGAGCAGATCCAATACACGTTGCAACGCAGGATTTCCTTTTCGCGCTACCAGCATCCAGCTTGACCCTGCATGAGGAGTTGTACTCAACACCGATTTTTGGAGGAAGAACAAATCCGTCTCCGTCCATTGGGTTGGTAGTGTTCCTGTCAGCAACACCGTTGCGTCAAGCCATATACCGCCGTGCTGTACCAATAAGGCTGTGCGCAAAATATCCGAGAAATGCGTAAACGTGATTGTGCCATTCTTGTATTTCACCCATATATGCTCCGGCAGTTCCACAAACTGCGCTATATTCTCAGCAGTCAGCACTTGCAATCTATATTCCGGCATATAGTGTTTGACAGAAGCCACACACTGCTTTACTATATCGGGTGCTTGTTCCATTCCTTGCAGCCAGCATAGCCAAATAGTCTTATTGGGTTCTTGGGCTGCGGCTGCGTCCAAAGGTTGGGTAATCAGCGAACCGTAATGGCGACTCAAGTAATGTGCTGTCCGTTCTGCCTGAATCTGATCAATTGCTGCGCGGCTATGCGTCCACCATACGGGCCATACGGCTTTCTTCAGTTCTTTCAAGCAGGTATAAAAACCTTTCTTGCGGAGAATGGAATAATATGTACTTAGGCTTCGCATCTTACTCTATACCCAGTTGTTTAATAATATTCTCACACACATTTTTATTCATCGTATCTCCCCAGAATTTCCGGATTATTGCTTGTTTCTGTTCTTGAGGTGAGACATAATTGCCGGAATTTAAAACTTGGAGCAGTTGTTCAAAGGAGGTTACCTTCTTTCCAACTACATTTTCATCAAAAGGATAATAAAAGTCTCTATCCCGCACATATTCGTCATAATCATACAAGAACAAAATGGTTTCTTTCTGAGGAATAAGCAGATAGTCATATAAGATAGAAGAATAATCTGTTATCAACACATCTGTAAAAGGCAATATACCATATACATCCGTGGTTGCGTTTACTAAAATAATGTTTGAGTAGCCGGTGATTGCTTCGGTGCGTGTATTGGGATGCGGTTTTAACAACATCAATGCATTTTGCTCTACCATCAACTTATTAAGCACCTGCATATCAAAATGTTGTACAAAAACGTTTTTCTGTGAATCTCTCCACGTAGGCATATAGATATACACCTTCTCGAATTGCTCCATCGTTTGGATGAGTTGCAAGGTATCTTGAGGTTCGTATTTTGCTACAAATTCACGCACTTGTTTTCTGCTTGACTGCAAGATTTCATTACGCGGATACCCCAACTCCAAGCACCGTTTTTCGGATATACGGAATGCAGAGGCGAACATCGATGTTTGGAAAGGAGTAGAGGACAGCAGATAGTCAGGACGCTTGAAAGATTCCGGATGATAAAATTGCTCCCTGAATGTCTTTTTAACAAAACGATCCGCCAGGGCTCCGCTTGTAATATTAAATTCACATCGCTTAAGCCCTACCCCATGCCATAAATTAATAATAATGGCTTTACCGGAAAGAAAATACATAATATCAGAACTATATGCGTTCACAAACCAGTATTTTGCACGCAGAGCTTTCCATGCGCCTATAGGTGATACTACCCAATATGCAGGCAAGCCTAATGAGCGAACATAACGAACAGTCTTTCTATTCACCGAAAGCCAGCAACAATCCAGATCTTTATAATGCTCAACGGCATGAATATAGAGATATTTACTATTGTCGCTGAAGCCTCCCCTGTAACTCCCGAATGCCAAACGCTTGGCACTACGCGGGAATAAAAAAGAGAACGGATAGATCATGTAACAAATTATGTATGCCAATGTCTTCATTGAATAACTGTTTTTTTTATTGCCACTCAAACTTTACATCTATTCACTTCAAGCTAATCTTAGAACACAACTTACCGGATGCATTATATATGAAGCATATCGCTGCTGAGATAGATAAGTAAATACTGGAATGGCTACAAGTGCCATACATAATGATAGCCATAATGGGATTTCAAATTTTCCTGTTATAGCTAATGCCCATGACTGAATTAGATAGATAAATAACGTATTCTTACCATACTCGGAAAACTTCAGTAAAAACGAGTTGGAATGAACTATCAAATAAAACATACCTCCTATGCTCAACGCGCACATTAACAGCACATATCTATACGCAAAGATTGCAAGTGTATTCATATCCGTGAATTGTTTTAAATCAAAAACACTCATTGCGTGAAATGCTGTTTTGAACTGAAGAACACTTGCCGTAAAAATGACAACTACTAATGATATTCCGCCGAAAATCAAAAATAAATTTTTGTATTTATAAAAGATTAGTTCCATTTTGTCTTTTAAACAATACCCAAGCAAGAAAAAAGGATAGAAAGATATAGCTCTGGACACAGATAAAATACAACCATGTTTAATCACGCAAAACGAAATCAAATCCAATAATATCGCTAACGCAAAAATATGCTTGGCTTTAAAACGCCTCTGTAATATACTCGTGCTTATTCGCCAATAAATTAGACATAGTAAATACCAAGCGGGATCACCAAAAAAAAATGCTCTTCTAATGGAAATATTCAGGCCGTGTTGTATTAAGAGGAAACCAAAATGGGACAGCAAGCATACCTCTAATAAAGGAACACATTTTTTTATTTCTTCTGAAAATTTACGTTGTTTAAATAAATACCCGCTTATCATAACAAATAAAGGCATATGAAATGAATATATCACACAATACAAGCAACAAGATATTGGATTCGAATATCTTGACGGTTCTATAAAATGTCCTACTACAACGAGAACAATTAATAGATATTTCGTCGCATCTAATGCCTTATTTCTCTCCACTTACAACACGCTTGTATTCAATTTCCTTTTTACATCAATGACTTCGCCTGTGAATTCAGAAGTGATTGTATTCAAAGAAGCAACAGCTACCGTCTCCGATTTAAGCAATGTATCCTCCGGTTCGTTACCAAAATTAGATACTCGCATTGGCGTTTTAGTACGTTCCGGATTAATACAATTGATGCGGATATGATCATTAGACCACTCTTCCGCTAAAGCCTGCACTAAATTGACTACTGCGGCCTTGGTCGCAGAATAGATGCTGTACATCATTCTTCCGCGAGTATAACTGCTACTTGTATATGCTAATAACGAACCTTTCGTTTGCGCTAAATAGGGGTAAGACGCTTTCGCCACATTAATAATACCCAACATATTCACGCTAACAGATTGCTGTATTCGCTTATATTCCATTGAAGATAATGCTTCTTTCACCAAAATTCCCGCCGTGTTCGCCACATAATCAATTTTTCCCTCTTTCTCTGACACCTCGCGCAACGCCTTCTCCACTTGTTCTATTTGACCCACATCCACGCCGTTTAAGGAACGGCTGTAAGGATATACTTTTGCACCGCATTCTTTTGCTAAACGTACAACATCAGCACCGATACCATAACTGCCACCGAAAACGACCAGCACTTTGCCGTTCAATTGTTCCCTCGTTTTTTCCGTCAAGGCATCTTGACTGCCTTCTTGACTTTTCAGTTGGAAGAGCTTATCAACGAGGAATAGGTCTTCCTTGTATGTAATCTTCATATTAAAGACCTCTCCTTTTACCACAAAGACAGGAGTGTCAGGCATATATTTTCGCACTACGCCGCAGTCGTCCGTAGTAACAAAGTTCGGATCTTGCAGGGCGATTTCGTAAGCCTTATGAATAGTCCCGCGTTTGAAACATTGCGGTGTCTGGCCACTTCGGAGTAATGATCGGGTAGGTATAGTGTTGATACAATCCGTTTTATCGACTTGTATAATGGTGTCTGCTACAGGTATTGCCACGTCTATTGCATCGTATTTTTGCAGTGCATCGATGCAATCGTTGATAATTCGGTTATTTACAAGAGGACGTACTGCATCATGGAAAATCAAGTTATCTGTATCGTCAGTATAGGCGTTTATTGCAGATAGACTCGAATGGTATCTTTCTTTGCCGCCTACCAAGATTTTACGTACTTTCCCATAATGGTTATTGACTACCAGTTGCTCAACATCGGCAATAAACTCTGAACGAGTAACAACCGCTATCTCATCTATCAAATCATTATGTTCAAACACATCTATCGTGTGTTCTATCACTTTTTTTCCCGCTACTTTGAGAAATTGTTTAGGCAAATCTTGTCCAAAGCGTGAACCGTTACCACCTGCTAATATTACTGCTACGTTTTTACTCATACGCATCGTTCTATTTTCTTTCAGCGTAGTTAATGTGCCTATTACGGGTATGTTATAGCAAATCCTCCTGAAATGTTATTTTCCGATTAGCCTCCTCGCCCGGTATGATGTGAATGGCGATGTGTGGCATATAGCGCAGTACAATTCCCGCATCATCGGTGACTTGAATGTCATTTGTGGCTGCTACTGCCAAGTCAAAAGCTTTCTTAATCAATGGTAGTCGAAAAACTTGCGGCGTTTGGGCACGCATCATCGTTGAGCGGAGAGGCACGGATTGCAGCGTTAGATTCTCTGTGGCAGATGGTGAGAGGGTAGGAGATTGTACTTGATAGATAGTATCCGTTACAGGAATTGCCACACTCACGGCTTCATACTTTGCAATCGCTTCCCTGATGCGCTGTAGGAGGGCTTGGCTCACAAAAGGACGTGCCGCATCGTGTATCCACACGTTCACATTCTCTTGATAATGTTCACATATAGCTTGGATAGCACGGAAGGACGACTCCCAACGCTCCTTGCCTCCTTCTATTGCGTGAACTCCTGCCGGTACATAGGAAAGCCAGTCGTGGTGCATTACTACCCATATATCGTTAATAACAGGACAAAGTCTAAACGTATCAATGCACGTTTGGAGAACCGTTCGCCCGTCAGGTAGTGTTCGCAGTTGTTTAGGAATGTCCCCACCAACGCGTTTGCCTTCTCCTCCGGCAAGAAGTATCGCTATGTTCTGAAAAGTGGATTTCATTTAGTATCAGACCGAAATTATTTAGGTCGTCATCTTTCAGCCCGCATCGGGTTATGTAGGAAGTCTTCGTAGGCAAGGCGGATACCGTCTTCCAGTTCGGTCTTGTACGTCCATCCTAACCGGGTGGCTTTGCTAACGTCAAGCAGTTTGCGTGGCGTGCCGTTGGGACGGGTCGTGTCCCACTCGATGCGACCCTTGTAGCCAATCACTTTCGCGACTAATTCGGTCAGTTCGCGTATGGTCAGTTCTTTGCCTGTACCTGCATTGACCGTCTCGTTGCCCGAATAGTTATTCATCAGGAAGACGCACAGGTTAGCAAGGTCGTCCACGTAGAGAAACTCGCGCAGCGGCGAACCGTCGCCCCAGCAGGTTACCGACTCGGCTTCTGCTTCTTTGGCTTCGTGGAAACGGCGAATGAGAGCCGGTAAAACGTGACTGTGCTCGGGATGGTAATTGTCGTTCGGACCATAGAGATTGGTCGGCATCACAGAGATGTAATCTGTACCGTATTGGCGATTGAGGAACTCGCAGTATTTCAGCCCGCTGATCTTGGCAAGCGCATAGGCTTCGTTGGTCTTTTCCAATTCGCCTGTCAGCAGGCAGTCTTCTGTCATCGGTTGCTTTGCCAAACGCGGATAGATGCACGATGAGCCGAGGAACTCCAGTTTCTTGCAGCCGTTCTGCCAAGCGGCGTGTATCACGTTCATCTCCAATATCATATTCTCATACATAAAGTCCGCCAAGGCGTTTTGGTTGGCAACGATTCCGCCTACTTTGGCTGCTGCAAGAAAGACATATTCAGGCTTCTCTTGCTCGAAGAAACGCTCTACTTCTTCTTGGCGGGTCAAGTCCAACTCTTTGTGGGTGCGGACGATGATGTTCGTATAGCCTTGCCGTTGCAGTTCGCGAACGATGGCACTGCCCACCATACCTCGGTGTCCCGCTACATATATATTACTGTTTTTTTCCATACTATAAAACTAAATAACTCTAAAACTTCTTTCCACTATCTACTTCCCGACTACTTTCAACTTTTAACTTTCCACTTTTCACTCATTTGACGATTCCTTTCTCCAGATACTCGGCAAGATTAACGCGCGAGTGGGAGAGGATGGTTTCTTCGCGCACTTTCCTTACGTCCGACTCCACCATCAGCTTCACCAGTTCCTCAAACGGGGTTTTTGACGGGTTCCAGCCCAATTCGCGTTTGGCTTTTGTCGGGTTACCCCAGAGATTGACCACGTCCGTCGGGCGGTAGAAATCGGGACTTACTTCCACCAAAACGCGCCCTGTCTTCGTGTCGATACCTTTCTCCTGTTCGCCTTCGCCTTCCCAGCGGAGGTCGATGCCCACATAATGGAATGCCAACTGGCAGAACTCGCGTACCGAGTGTTGTACGCCGGTGGCTATCACAAAATCTTCCGGCTGTTTGTTTTGGAGTATGAGCCACATACATTCCACGTAATCTTTGGCATATCCCCAGTCGCGAAGGGATGAGAGGTTACCCAAGTAGAGTTTGTCTTGTGTGCCTTGTGCTATACGTGCGGCGGCAAGCGTAATCTTACGTGTGACGAACGTCTCGCCTCTACGTTCGCTTTCGTGGTTGAACAAGATGCCCGAACAGCAGAACATATTGTATGCCTCGCGGTACTCACGCACAATCCAGTAGCCATAGAGTTTGGCTACAGCGTAAGGACTGTAAGGGTGGAATGGGGTAGTTTCGGATTGCGGCACTTCTTCTACTTTGCCGTATAGTTCGCTCGTTGAGGCTTGGTAGATTCGGCACGACTTCGCCAAACCGCATTGACGGACGGCTTCCAAGATACGAAGTACACCCGTTGCGTCCACATCGCAGGTAAATTCCGGCGCGTCAAAACTGACCTGTACGTGGCTCTGTGCTGCAAGATTGTAAATTTCGTCCGGCTGCACGGCACTGATTACTTTGACGATGCTCATCGAGTCGCCCAGATCGCCGTAGTGAAGGTGGAAATGCGGCAAGCCTTCCAAGTGGGCAATGCGCTCGCGGTAATCGACGCTGCTTCGGCGGATAATGCCGTGTACTTCGTAGCCTTTTTCAAGCAGGAACTCCGACAGATAACTGCCGTCTTGCCCCGTAATGCCGGTGATGAGTGCTTTCTTCATAAGTGCTGTTATATCGTTTTGGCAATGAGCCTATTGTTTTTTTTCTAAAATCAAGTCGCATAGTTCGCGGATGGCTCCCGTGCCGCCGCCTTTCGACAGGATATGAATGCCTTTGATGTTCTTCACGCAGTCTAACGCCGTAGAAGGACATGCTGCAAAGCCTACCTCGCGAAGTAACTCCACATCGTTCACATCATCCCCCACATAGCATACTTCATTCAGTCCTATTCCCATCGCTTCGCAGATCTGTTTACAGGCATCCGTTTTGCTCATAAAGGGCAGTTGCTCACCTTCGCCGAGAGCCGGTTGATGGACCACTACGGACGTTTTTTCTTTCTGTCTTCCGACTCCCATATAGAGGTAGTCAAGGTGCAGTTTGCGCGCCCGATGTAGCACAATGTCAGTCGTTTCTGATGTCAATATGCCGCAAGGGATACCAGCTTTCCGAAGCAGTACCATACCCATCCCGTCATACACACAAAAACGCTTAAACTCGTCGCCTGACTCGGTGTAGTACATACCCCCATCGGTCAGACAACCATCCACATCCGTCAAAAAAAGTTTTATTAGGGAAAGTTTGTCAGAAAGTACAGACATAGGACTAAATCATAAACATAATGAGTTTGTTTCCTTTTGGCGGGCAAAGATAAGTCAAATTGTTCGCAATCCAAAAAAATAATCGTGTCGTTTGTAGGTTTTGATATATTGCCGTACTTTTGCGACCCGATAAGGTTAAACAGAATATCCCTAAAATTAAAGCAACTATGTGCGGAATTGTAGGATATATAGGTAAACGGCAAGCGTACCCTGTACTCGTTAAGGGGTTGCACCGCTTGGAATATCGTGGGTATGACAGTGCCGGTGTGGCTCTCATCAATGGCGAAGGACAACTCAATGTCTATAAATCGCAAGGCAAAGTATCTGACCTTGAAGATACAGCGCAACACCAAGACCTGACCGGCTCTGTGGGTATCGCGCACACTCGATGGGCGACACACGGCGAACCGAATTTCCGCAATGCACATCCGCATCTGTCCCAATACGGACGTTTGGCTATCGTTCACAACGGCATCATAGAGAACTATGCCCCTCTGCGTGAGATGCTTCGGCAGAACGGTCGTACTTTCAAGAGCGATACAGATACCGAAGTGGTTGTGCAACTCATTGAGTACTTGCAAGAGAAACAGCAACTCTCTTTCCCGCAATCTGTCCGGCGGACCCTGCAGATGCTGCAAGGCTCATACGCCATCGCCGTTTTAGACAAGAACCAACCCGACACGATTGTGGCTGCTCGCAAAGGCAGCCCGCTCGTGGTCGGAGTGGGGGACAGCGAACTCTTTCTCGGCTCGGATGCTTCTCCAATCGTTGAATATACGAATCGCATTATCTACCTTGATGACGAAGATATGGTCGTTCTCCATAGAGAATCCGATTCCAATGCCAACGAGGTCGGTATCGACTTGATGACTCTTCACGGCGAACATAAGCAGCCTCGGATAGAGCAGGTAACGCTGGATGTCAGCCAATTAGAAAAAGGCGGATATGACCATTTTATGCTCAAAGAGATCTGCGAGCAACCCCAATCGCTTCGTGCTTGTCTGCTTTCTCTTCGGCAGGCACTCTTCGGATCGGATTCAGAGCCTATCTTCTCCCTCTTACAGTCAGCCAATCGCGTGCTTATAACCGCTTGCGGTACCTCGTGGCACGCCGGTATAGTCGCTAAATACGCTTTTGAACAGATGGCGCGTATTCCGGTAGATGTGGACTACGCCTCCGAATTCCGTTACCGAAATCCCGTTATCAACGAGGGCGATCTTGTCATCGCTATCTCGCAGTCGGGCGAAACAGCGGACACCCTTGCCGCCATCGAAATGGCGAAAAAACAGGGTGCTAAAGTCCTCAGTATTTGCAACGTCATTGGCTCGTCTATCCCCCGCGCCTCTGACCAAACCATTTACACGATGGTCGGTCCCGAGATTGGCGTTGCCTCCACTAAAGCCTTCACTGCGCAAGTCACTGTTCTCACTACGCTCGCTATTCTTTGGGGCAAACGCAGAGGAATCGTCTCCGAGTCCGAATCCGCCGACTTATTGAAGGAATTGGACTCGCTACCCGGGCAAATAGCCAAAATGCTGACGCAAAAAGAGGCTATCCGTCAAATGGCGCAGACACTCTCTTTTGCGCCCTCGTGCCTATATATAGGGCGTGGCTATAATTACCCCGTGGCACTCGAAGGCGCGCTCAAACTCAAAGAAATCAGTTATATCCACGCCGAGGGTTATCCGGCTTCCGAGATGAAGCACGGACCTATCGCACTCATCTCGCAGGAAATGCCCGTGGTGACGATAGCCACGCAAAGTCCGATTTACGACAAGTTAGTCAGCAATATACAGGAGATCCGTGCACGGCAAGGACGCGTGATGGCGGTGGTCAGCGAAGGCGACACCGAGGTAGTGCGTATGGCGGACGGGTACGTGGTTGTACCGTGTGTATCAGATTGCTTGAGTCCTATCCTCAACATCGTTCCGCTGCAACTTCTGTCCTATTATGTGGCGTGTCTTAAAGGCTGCAATGTGGATCAACCCCGCAACCTCGCCAAGTCGGTTACGGTAGAGTAATCAGCGGCATAATCCTCTAAAAAATAGCATAGAAAAAAGAGGACTTTAGTATTTTTTTTCAAAAATATTTTGTCAGTACACAAATTTGCCGTACTTTTGCCGCCGCTTTTGAGAAAATCTGCATTTGATTGTGGATAGTTTCAAAAGCAGTATGGTGGTCATAGCTCAGTTGGCAGAGCATCGGATTGTGGTTCCGAGTGTCGTGGGTTCGAGCCCCACTCTCCACCCTCTCTTTTTACCCCGTGAGTCATCAACTCGCGGGGTATTTCTTTGTCCGCAAAAATCCGACATCTTACATTTTGTCATTATTCTTTGCATGGCTGTCCGGTAAAACTTTGTTAGCCGTAAAAACATTGAACTTATAGGTCAAATCGCAGGCTTTTTGCTTGCAGCCTGTAATCAGCATATTGTAGTATGATATTAGTATGATATTAGTATGTGATTAGTATGTGATTAGTATGTGACTCCAATACCCTCACTGAAGGCTTACAGAACTCTCACTGTACCCGCACCGGCCAAGCAACCTCGCCGCAATGTTATTCTGACAAATGGAACTCGCTTCTTGTTTCCACCGTAACGCACACATGATTTTCAGAGCGTTATAACGCTCCTCACTGCCTGTCTTGGGTTTTATAGGATAGTAATAATTTTTTTTGATAATTCCGAATAATAGTAGTACTTTTGTGTACTAAACCCAAATACCTCCTAATACAATCAATCGTATGAAAAATTATTCTCAAGAATCTTGCTTTTAGTAGCATTCGTAGTGGCACTATCTGCCTGTGACAAGAACAAGGAAAACCCCGGCAACAACCCTCCGACAGACACATCAATGCCGAAAGTTTCGCGCAATTTTGATGACCTGACCGCATGGTATGCCAAAGCAATCAAACGCATGCACCCTTATGCAACCTCCGCTTGGAGCAGCGATGCGGATATAGATGACTTTAATCTCCTATTTGTTGATATATGCAAACTTTTTAGCATTTATTTTTCTACAAATCAATAGTTTATAGCACTTTTAATGACCGACTAAATAGGCTTATGTCTGAAGCGCCCTCGTCACCGATGAATACTGCCACGAAGGGACTTTTTGAACAGCATTTGAACGGGAAATGAACGACGAATGAACGGGAACGCTCATTCGTCTTAACTTAACCGGTTTTTATTCATTGGCGTCGCAGAAATCTGCGTTAATCTCTTTCGCAGGCTGACCGTAGTCTTGATAGTATCGGTAGGGCAGACCGGTGCTCCGTATAAACTCGTCAAGTTGCTCGCGGCGGACGGCTTCGCGGACGGTTTCGTTGGCGTGCATGGACTCATAGACATCGTAGCGGGAACCGAAGATACGTTTGGCACTCGCTGTGTTGCCTGCTCCGTCCTCTGTCTGAACAAACGCAGATACATACAGTGAGTCCCCGTCTTGGCTGATGGTCATACACCCGGCATGGTTACCGCCTGAAACAGTCTTGAGCGTATCGCCCGAGACATTATACAGGAAGACCCAAAAATCGCCATAGACAAGCATGTGACCGGTTTCGCTCTCATCCTCCGATACAATCATAAGAGTAGGGATACAATGTTCGCCTTGCAGGTAAAGAGGAGCAATATCGGTGACAAGATATCGGCTGATAGCCTTGCGGACTGCTTGTTCGTGGCGATTGACTGCTATATATCGGATGCAATCCTGTTTGTGTTCATCGAAATCGGACATCAGCCATACTCCGTTGCCCCGTTCCATATACAGCCTGTGTTCCTCAATATCCGTTTCGGCAGCAAACGAACCGTCCTCCCATTTCTGACGCACCAGAATAGTTGCAACGGCATGGGTGTCGTCCGTGCGTTTTACGCGTTGAACCTCGTAGTCCGCTATGGTACCGCCGTTGCCCGTTACGAAATAGTACAGCCACTCATGGTCCATTGCCTCGTGCTCCGGCAAACGGTAGAACATAGTGTCCAACAGGTTGTAGAAATCTTCAGTCATATAGTCTTTCGACTGAGAAAGGAGTTCGTGGTCAGGAATGTAACGGCATAGTTCAGCAGCGCGTTCCTCAAGCGTTTGTTGTTGGCATCCTGTTATCAGGAACAATGAAGCCGCAATGGCTAATACTGTGCAAAAACGTTTCATAGTATGGGTTTTATTGGATAGATATTCGTAATTCTTGCCTGTTTTGCTATCATTCTTTGGCAAACATATATCCGCTATATTGGATGTCAATCGTGCGGTCCGTATAAGCGGTGACGGATATGTTTTGGGCAGAATACGCCACCTTGCCGTTAGAGGACGGAACAATCAGCAGTGCGTTGTTTTGTTCTGCTAAACGGATAGCCGCTGTGTCAAACAGAAGAACGGCATCTTCGTATGGCACGTGCAATATGCCGTTCACGATGCTGTCTTCGGTTAGTTGGGAAGGCAACTCGTCGGAGTCGTTGTTGACCCACCGGAAAGTGGTATATCCTTGCGGCGAAAGGTTCTCGCCCGGACGTTTGGTGTAAGATATAGCCCACAACTCCTCGCGCTTTCCTTTGATTGCGTCCTTACTAAACCGTTCACTTTCTCCCACCCATCGACTGACGTAGTCTCTGCCGTAGCAATCTTTCATATACGCTAATTCCGTGTCCAATTGGTGCAATTCATCGTCTGGATTTGACGTATAGCAGAGAGCATACCAGTCAAGTGGTAGTTGCAGACCTTTTTCGGCAATCATCTTGTCAATCTTCGCCGATAAATACGGCCGGCAGAGACGGTAGTAGTTGAGCGGATGTCCTGATGAGAGGATGAAGAGAACCGCGAACGAGAAAACAATCCGGCGGAAGCGTTTGCGGGGCACGACGAGCATGGCGATACATACAGCATAGAACCATATCAGCAAAGTCAACAGATAGAGCCTCGGCGCGGTTATCCCGTAGTCGGTAAAGCGGCGCACAACTCCTACCGACATCAGAACCAGCAACGGCAGGATAACTATCGGCAGCAGATGCGTCAGCACTTTGCTCTGCCAAGAGTCACGGTTCGTTACCTGCGGATAAAGCAGAATATAACAAAGCATATAGACTCCCATCACTGCCGATACAAGCCACGAAATCATCCCTTTAGGCAGTTCCCAATTCACCAATATAGTGATGCCATACACATAGAGAACCAGAATATAACACCCTAACAGCGGCAGCAAAAGCCACGACACTATTTTGATGAGGAACGATGGCATTGTGTCAGAGGCGTTGTGCTTGCGTTCGTCATAAGGGATGAGCGCAAGGAACAACATTCCAAACAGTAGTACACCGCACACAATCATAATGACCAACGGCAGATTGTCGGGCACATGAAAATCAAACAGCGCTGCTGTACCGAAGACCAGACCCTCTATTCCTCCAGACAACACCCAAGTCGCCACACTGCTGATAAGCAACGCCACGCAAAGTGACATGATGAAATGCCATACTTTGAGGTCGTCTTGCTCGCGAAGGAAAGAACCGAATGGAACAAGCAGAACGATGAGCACTATCCAAGCCGTATGACCGATATAAAAAGAAGGCAGTCCGCTGTTAGGAATGATGTCAAATAGGAAAAGGAGTGCGCAATACACGCCGCACACTATGAGCGATACACTTTCCACTATCCCTCTGAGAAGCGGGTTAGCTTGTTCTTCTCCCCATAACGAAGTAGCGAGACTAATCATTGTGCCGACACATAGGAAAGAGAGTAAAAACGATACAACGCGCCCATTTTCACTATCCGAGACCACCATATAAGAAAGCAAAGCGGTCAAGGCTGTCAATAGTACGGTTGCCACAGGGAAACGTTTTACTACACGCAGAAATGACTGACTGATATTCCTAATGGACAAGCGTTGTTTGAGAGATTGAATGGTCATATTGTTTTATGTATCGTTTGAGTGCTTGGTACGAACGCTTTGCATTCCGTATGGTGGTGTACCAAGCGGAATGCAAAGTGAATAGTTTGGATAGCACCTATGGCGCGAGCCTCATTACTGAACCTGCTGACCGGCTGCGTTATAGAGTTTGCCGTCACGGAGAATATAGAGTTCGCCGTCACGGAAGACCTTGGTGCAAGGTACATCGCCTGTTTGGATATCGTCAAGAGCAGTAGCCGACTTGAGTTGCATAATGACCTCGATATGGATTTCTCCGATAACGAGTCCCGACAGCACGTTGGACTTTTCATCCAGTGCAACACCGTCGCGCCATTCCTTGAGTTCGTATTTCTCGTCGGGTTCGAGCGTAAGGGTATAGTCGGTTCCGTAGTCGTATTCACCTTGTCCTTTGACTACGCCTGCTTCAGCGGGAATGACGGTCGCAGATACCATATATTTCTTCGCTTTGAAGACTATTTCCACATTATGGTTGGCATCAATGTCCTCGAAGGTGAGGGAATTGGACATACGGAAGTTGTTCTCGTCGAAGAGCCACATCTCAAAGGTATAGTTATCGTTATTGAGCGTGAAAGTGAGTGTGGTGTTGTCGCCCATACCGAACCGTCCGGCACCGTTGATAACCACTTCGGAGGGGTCAATGCCGGTCACGGTTACATTGACGTCGAAGCTGTCTTTCTCAAAGATTGCCGTCAGTTGGTAGTTACCGTTTTCAAAATCGGTGATACCGCTGTACTCCATATCGTAGGAAACCGCCTCGCCTTTGGCGTTGTCCCAACGTACGAACGTGCAGTTGGTCTCGGGTGTGGCTGTTGCCTTGAATGAGGCTCCGTTCACTACGGAATACCTGAAGGGTGTTTCGTCTCCGGTCTTGTCCTCGTCCTTGACATCCAATGTCACGTAACCGAGGGCATTGTTATTAGCATCTACGCTCACATATCCGTCGAGCATCGGCTCTCCGAAAGTGAATCTGTCCGCCCAGCCCGCATTGTCCTCATAGTTCTTCTGCGCTGTTTTCCATACAATCAGTTGCATATCGTTGTCGGGCCAGCTATTGTCCTGTGCATCGGGTGCCCATGCATAGGAGGTCACCTTCGCCAGCGATGTACAACCTGTAAACGCGAGCGAGAAAACATTCTCAAGGGTTCGGGGAAGTGTTACCTCCTTCAATTGCTCACAATCGTTGAATGCAAACGAATTGATGGCGTTTACACCTTCCGGAACCGTCAATTCTGTTATTGCCAGACCATCGAATGAACCATTGTTAATAAATGACATTCCTTTTGAAAGTTGCAATGTGGATACATTCTCACATCCTGAAAAACTTTCTTCCCCCACTTCTGTGATATTGTCGGGCAGAATGATGTTCTCCAACCCGCTGCAACGTAAGAAGGCGTGGCTTCCTATCTTGGTGAGTGATGTGGGGAACGAAACGGACTTCAGTCCCTTGCAAGCGCAGAAAGCTGCGTTCTTCAGTTCGGTTATGCCTTCCGGAATAACGAGGTCAACGATTTCTTTCCCGTCAATGAACAAATGTGCTCTTCCTTTAACATGTAGAGTAGCCATTATCCATTCAAAATCGCCCGTGAGCCAATCATTCAGTGTGCCTTCATAATAGAGCGATGCATTCGGACCGGAAAACACACTGGCATTGTACGCATCATTCGCATCAAAGGTCTCCACCTTGCCTACTGCTTTCGGTAAGCGGAGAATGTTACCATTCAAGAACGCAAATTTGCCTATCTTCTTCAAAGCAGCAGGGAGGGTGATGTCCGCTTTTTGACACTCCTCAAACGCACTAGTTCCAATCTCCTCCACAGTGGCAGGTATGGCAAAAGTCTGAAGTGCCGTATTTGCGAATGCGCAACTGCCAATCTTCTTCAAATCCATAGCTTCGCATCCCGAGAATTCCACTTTTTCCAAACCGGTACATTTGTAGAACAGCGAATCCGGTATTTCGGTTATGCCCGTAGTATAAAGAAAACGAACGGTTTTGAGGTTGGGCATTTGTGCAAAAGCCTTTTTGGGCAAGACGGTAAGGGGTATCATTACGTCACTCTGAATCTCAACCATATTGATAATGTTTTTGTATTCGTCCCAAGGCACTTCGGTATCTGACATGTCGCCCGCTCCGGTAAGGCGCAGGGTAACTCCGTCGGTGCAACTCTGAACAATAGACCATGATGCATAATTCTCAGGACCGAAGTATTGCCAATTATCAGGCAGGTATTTCAAGGCAACCTCTCCCATAATCTGGTTGTCATCGCAGTCCGTCAAAGCGAGTCCCGTGATATGCGCACCAAACGGCTCGGAGTAATAAAAATTGTCGTCATATCCACCCAACATAGCCAAACCTTTGACTGTCAGTTCGCCATCGAAGAAATTGTAGATTGTCAATTCGTTTTCGGATTCCATGTAGTAGTCGCCGTAGCCGAATGTTACTGTGGAAGGATAGCGACCATAGAAGATACCTCCTCCTTCTTCGCTATTGTTGATGAATTCGATATTCACCTTGCTGTTGTCGGTCGATGCGTTCAGGTTTACGTCGGTGTATGCAAGATAGAACATAGGACGCGAATACGAATCACCGTACTGTTCTCGCAAGATGAGAGTCACATCGCCCACCAAAGAAGCAAAATTCATTTGGATGTTGTTGCCGGCACGACCAAAACATACAAACATATAGTTGCTACTGCTATAGATAGTGATGTCTTGCATTAAGCAGAAAGTGATTTTTTTGTAGTCATCACCGTTGTAGTCAAAGAAATACTCGCCATTGGGAACATAGATGTACGTTCCGTCTGTTTCATCCGGATTGAGGATCACGGTTAATTCTTTCGTGGTCTTATTTTCCATAAGCACGATATTGTCCACTGTGGCGGCTCCGTTTGTAAAAACGACGTCCTGACCTTTGACTTTGAATGCGGCTGTTTCCGCCTTTGCGATGTCTGCTATGGCAAACATCAGTGCCGCCACAAGCGGCAAGAAGAAGCATTTTTTTTCATAAAGTTAGTGTTTTTAGAATTTTGTATTCACGACGAGGTGTCGTATTATGATTCTGTAAAGGCGTTCCACCCTTGTGCTTTGAGCGGAAGTTGTTCGCCGTTTCTGCCGATTAGCAGTGTGCCGTCCGCAGAGTCGGTGATATGTCCGATGATATAAATGTCGTCTATCGGAATAAGTTTCTCGTAGTCCTTGATGTCGCACGTAAAGAGCAGTTCATAGTCTTCGCCTCCATTGAGTGCGCAGGTAACGATATTGAGGTTCATCTCTTCCGCCACTTTTGCCGCCTCGTAGTTGATAGGCAGTTTGTCCTCATAGACGGCGCAACCGCATTGTGAGGCGTGGCATATATGCAGCAGTTCGGACGACAGCCCGTCCGACACGTCCATCATTGCCGTCGGGTGTATGCCCGCCTCACGGAGTGCTTCAACAATGTCTTTCCTCGCTTCAGGCTTGAGTTGGCGTGACAGCAGGTATTCTCTCCCTTTGAAAGCCTCTATCTCGTCGCCCGTTTTTTGTCCTTGCAGTGCGATGCGCTCGCGTTCAAGCAGTTGCAGCCCTAAATATGCCGTGCCCAGATTGCCCGATACGCATATCAGGTCGTTCTTCTTCGCCCCGCTGCGATAGACCACGTCCTTTTCTTCCGCCGCGCCCATACAGGTGATGGCTATCGTCAGCCCTGTCATAGAGGCGCACGTGTCGCCGCCTACCAAGTCCACGCCGTACTGCTCGCAAGCCAGGCGAATACCGCTATACAGTTCATCTATCGCCTCCACAGGAAAGCGAGCCGATATACCCAAGCCCACCACAATCTGCGTTGGCGTGCCGTTCATCGCGTAGATATCCGACAGATTGACCACCACGGCTTTGTAGCCGAGGTGCTTGAGCGGCACGTATTCGAGGTTGAAGTGTATGCCTTCTAATAGCAAGTCCGTGGTTACTAACGTGCGCTTGCCCGCATAGTTCATCACGGCGGCATCGTCCCCAACACCTTTTATCGTACTCTTTTGCTGCGTCTTTATATCGCCGGTCAGGTGCCGGATCAGGCCAAATTCGCCTAATGTGTTAATCTCTGTTTTTGACATAGTTATGTTCTTTTATATTGTCCAGTCGGCAACCGTATAGTCTGCCTCTGTTTCATTTTCTATGGTATCGGGTAGGGCATGGAAGAAATCAATACCTGTCATCGCTTCCACCTCGTCAATGGTCATCATATAGGTCATCAGCGGACGATTACCCGCCTTGTTGGGCATCACAAAACCGATGGCTGTCCACTTGCCGTTCGTTTTCATTCGCAGCAGCACTTTGAAGAAAGCCTGCGGTACAACTATCTTACGTACTGTCCCGATAGTCCGTGTCTCGTCCTCCACTATCGGTCCGCAGCAGATATAGATACTATCGTAGCGGCGTGCCAAGTCGCGCACCAACTCCTCCAAGTCTTTCCAGTCGCCCGCGTTGTTATTGTGGTTCTGCGGACAGATATTGGTCATATAGAATGACTCGCGCATCGCTTGTTCCGACCATCGCATATCGCCTGCCGGAGCCATGTGTCCGCGATCGTAACCTGAACCTGAATAGTCTTTCGTGGTTACTGCCCCGTGCTTCACCATCGGGTCGGGCAGGAATTTGTTTGTACGGCTATAGGTTTCTGCCAACTCATTCTTTGTCAGGCAGTATGCTACCCAGTTCGGAATTTTTCGTTCCGGGTTATAGCTCACCGTATAGGCTGTATGTTCAATGTACTGTTCCTCCTGTCCGTTCAACAGATGCGGAATCTCCAAGTTTTCCTTGCTGAATTTCTCATCGGCATCTTTTTTGCTTGTTACCTCATTGATAGGCACAGCAACCTCTTTTCCATTTGCGTAGTACCAACCGATTGCGCCGAGTAGCAGCAAAGTAAAGAGGGCGGATAGCAGTTTCTTCATACGCAAACTTTCATTATTGCTTCGGCAGCGGTTTGGGCTGCGGGTGTAGTTCCTAATATGTCAGCGAGTTGGTGGAAATCGGCTGCTTGAGCGTCACGATACGAAGAATCGTCCAACAGACGTGTCAGTTCATCCGTTATGTTCGTTGCGGTGAATTGCTCCGCTATCAGTTCCTTGACCGCTTCTTTCCCTAATAGGATGTTCACCAAGGTGAAGTACCCGTCGTGAAAGAGGTAGTGCTTGAAGAAGTCCACCACCCGCTTGCCGAAGAACCGGCTCGTGGCTATATAATAAACCGCTACCATCGGGCATCCGAACAGAGCCGTTTCCAACGTGGCTGTTCCCGAATTGACTACGGCTGCTTTTGCCTGCCGCATCACGCTGTACGTGTCGCGGGTCAATTGAATACCATCCGTTTCCCCCATCAGACAGCGGTAATAAGCGTCCTCCACCCCGGGGGCAGCCGTTACGACAATCTCTAAATCGGGATGGCTCGTTTGCACCTGTCGTGCGGCTTCCAACATGTCGGGAAGACAATGGCTGATTTCGCTCTTGCGACTCCCGGGCAGCAATGCAATAATAGGGTGGGTGTAAGTAACTCCTGATTTTTTTTGCAGAGCGACTTGTATGCTGTCTATCGTTGGGTTGCCTACGTATTGACAATCATATCCGTAGCGCGCATAGAAACTCGGCTCAAATGGAAAGATACCTAATACGAGGTCGGTATAGCGGGCTATCTTATGCACCCGCCAAGACTTCCAAGCCCATACCTTCGGCGGGATATAATAGACCACTTTCGTTTGGAGCAGATGCTGTTTGCACCATTTCGCCATTCGCAGATTAAAACTCGGATAGTCAATCAGTATCACCACGTCCGGCTTTTCTTGCAGCAACGCCTCATGCGCAATGCGGAAATTGCGATGCACCTTACCCAGATTCTTCAGTACCGCCACAATGCCCATAAAAGCCATTTCGCGGCAATCCTGTACCAATCGGCAGCCTGCTTCGCGCATCTTCTCGCCGCCCATACCGACAAACACGCCCTGCGGGTCACGCTCCCGCAGACTGCGTATCAGGTTCGATGCATGCAAGTCACCCGACGCTTCGCCTGCTATCAGAAAGTACTTCATACCGCTGCGTGTTCCAGAACGATTATAGCAAAAATCCGATAGCGGCAAGGATATAAGGGAAAGCTCCTATCAGCAGACCCTTGCTCACTTTCCACATATCGGCTGAATAGAACACAAAGATAAATGCCAAGTCTGGGAATACGCTTACTATCAGTAGTTTGCTCCACATCTGCTTCAACGCCAAACCGAAGATTTCGATGGACGGCTGCAACCCGTAGGTGTCAATATAGAAGTAAGCCACCACGGCGGGCATCAGCAGTCCCAATACAATCCCGATCCAGTATTTATCCCATCTTTCCATAGTACGTCATATCGATGCTGCAAGGCTGGATGGACAGGTAGCCGTGGGTTACTGCCCATTCGTCCGTATCTTCCGCCTCCGGCTCATCGTTTACCAGATACCCCGTCATAGCGTAGGTCTGCTCGCCATCTACTATCTGAAGGGGGCGTATCTCTTCTGCCCAGTGACTGATACATTGGCGCGTATAGCGGATGCCCCGTATCGCTCCCTTCGGCGCATTGATGTTGTAGCACACCGTCCGCGGCATACCTTTCTCATACAGTTCGCGCGTCAAACGCAGCAGGTAAGGCTCCATATACGAGAAGTCCGCATCCGCATCCATATCGTAAATCGAAAAACCGATGGCAGGTATCCCCTGTTCGGCGGCTACGAAGCACGCTCCCATCGTCCCCGAATAGATGATGTCGATGGCGGCATTGCTGCCGTGGTTGATGCCGCTCACTACCAAGTCTATTTTGTTGCTGTCGCCGCCAAACAGCACATTCACTGCCAATTTGATGCAGTCCGATGGGGTGCCGCTTGTCGTGTATATATCCACTCCGGGCATATCCTCTCTGTTCGGTAGGTGGTGCAACGTCATCGGTGTATTCGAGGATATGGCGTTCGACATTCCGCTGCGCGCTCCGTCAGGAGCCAGTACGGTCAGATGTCCTAAGGGCAGCAGATTGTGTATCAATGTCGTCAGACCCTTGCTGCCCCAGCCGTCGTCATTGGTTATCAGTATTTCCATTTATTTCTGTATCATTTGCATTACTTCCTCTGCCAATTCCTTGGCTTCTTCCGGTGTCTTGGCTTCCGAATAGACGCGAATGATGGGTTCGGTATTGCTCTTGCGCAGGTGTACCCAGCCCGCTTGGAAGTCTATTTTTACGCCGTCTATATCGTTCACGCGCTCATTCTTGTAGGCTTCTTTGACTTTGCGTAGCACTTCGTCCACATCCGTATCAGCGGTCAGGTCAATGCGGTTCTTCGAGATGGCGTATTCGGGCAGTTCGCGCTTCCATTCGCTCACTTTGCAGCCTTTCTCTGCCAAGCCCGACAGGAACAGTGCTATGCCTACCAGTGCATCCCTGCCGTAGTGGCATTCGGGATAGATAACCCCGCCGTTCCCTTCGCCGCCTATTATAGCACCGGTGCGTTTCATCTCCGTCACCACGTTCACCTCGCCTACCGCTGCCGCGCTGTAACTGCCGCCGTGAAGTCGTGTCACATCGCTCAGCGCACGCGATGAACTCAAGTTGCTCACCGTGTTGCCTTTCGTGTGCGACAATACGTAGTCTGCCACGCTCACCAATGTGTATTCTTCTACGAACATCTCTCCGTCTTCGCACAATATAGCCAAGCGGTCCACATCCGGATCCACCACAAAGCCCACATCCGCACCTGCTGTGCGCATCATTTCGCTGATGCCGGTCAAGTTCTGCGGAATCGGTTCGGGATTATGCGCAAAGTCACCCGTCGGCTCGCAGTTCAGACAGATAATGTCCTCCACACCTAATGCACGCAACATAGCCGGTATGGCGAGTCCGCCTACCGAATTGACGCAGTCTATCGCCACCTTGAAGTGCCGCTTCGCAATCGACTCTTTCTTTACCAACGGCAGTTGCAGTACCCGCTCCACGTGATAGGGCAGGTAATCTTTCTCGGTGATATGCCCCAGCTCTTCCACCGGGGCAAACACAAAGTCTTCCCGTGCCGCAATGTCCAACACCGCTTTCCCCTCGGCATCGTTCAGGAACTCGCCTTTCTCGTTCAGCAGTTTGAGCGCGTTCCATTGCTTGGGGTTATGGCTCGCCGTCAGGATGATACCGCCCGCAGCCTGCTCGCCCGTTACCGCTAACTCCGTCGTCGGGGTCGTTGCTAAGCCGATGTTCACCACGTCGTAGCCCATTCCTACTAATGTGCCGCTCACCAACTGATACACCATCTCGCCGCTCAACCGCGCATCTCTACCCACCACAATCTTCTTGTTCTCGGGTAGTACTTGCGCACGCTGAACACAATAAGCGGCGGTGAATCGTACCACGTCCACGCCGCTCAAACCTTCGCCTACGCGACCGCCTATCGTGCCGCGTATGCCGGATATACTCTTTATTAAACTCATAGTCTGTTCGTTAATATATTCTAAAAGGGTGAGTAAACTTATCTTACCCGCGTTACTTTCAAATCGTAGCAGTAGGGAGTTACCGACGAGTTGTCGTCTGCCGTCCCATACACGCTCGGGCAGATAATCTTACATTCGCCCTCCTGCTCCATAGCCAGAATAGCCGCCTGCCAGCCCGTGCAGTTGTACGTACCGGTCGTACTGCCCACCGTCAAGCGGATAGGTTCGCCCGCATCGTCCGTCGTCCAGTAACTGATTGTATCTGCATACGTATCTAACGTATATTTGCGGAAACGTATATTCACCTTATCCCCCACCTCTATCTTCCGTGTCGTATCCACGGCTGACACCAGATGGAAATACAGCTGGTCATACTCTTCCAACGCCACGTAGTCCTTCTCGTCCCATTTCTCTCCTTGAGCCACGTTCGGCTTGGTCTTCAGCGAGCGAAGACCTTGACGGCTCATATAACTCTCTATCAATTGCTTCTCCTTGTTGCGCAACTTGGAGTACGTGTTGCTCGTGCAGCTGCTCAACGCAATGATTATCACAGCCGTCAGCACGGCTGTCAGACTCTTTATTTTCATTCTTTCGTTTATTGTCGTTATTCTACCTTCAGTTCTATGCGTACATTCGTATAGGGTGCCACCGCAGCCGTCCCCGTACTCCCGTATGCCAAGTACCATGGCACGATTAGCGTTACCTCTTGCCCGCGCTGCATCTGTGTTAGCGCATCGCTAACGGCTTGTATCTGATTGGCTTGACCCACTTTCACCGGCTCTGTTACATCCTCTAACAACACGCTGTCCATTGTATACACGCGCCTGTGTAGCGTTACGACACTCCCCGCTGTTAGCACACTGTCCACCGCCACCATACCGCGCGACCAATAACCTAACTCCTGTTGCGCAAAGCCCGAATCCACATACATCGTCAGCGCACGGTCGGCTTCTTCGGCAAGGTGCTGGTTCGTCTCAATGGCTTGCAGCAACGTGCTGTCCACCATCGACACCTCCTGCCTGCCGCTTCGGTAAGTCGGACGTTGCGGACCCGTCTTCTGACACCCCGTCAGACCCATCGTCAGTCCCGTCATCAGCAGCATCGCACACACCGAAATCGACCCCCTTGCCGACCTCACTATCTTTTCCACCCTTCTCATTCGTCTTTCTTCCCCGCCAAACGCTCCAAGTACCTGCCATACTGCGTCTTCATCTCGTTGCCTAACGCACGAAGAGCATCCGTTGTTATCCAGCCGTTACGCCAAGCAATCTCCTCTATACAAGCCACATAGAAACCCTGTCGGTTCTGTATCGTCGCTACGAAGTTGCCCGCCTCCAACAGACTGTCACAATTACCCGTATCCAACCACGCAAAGCCGCGTCCGAACAGTTGCACGTGCAACGTACCTTCTTCCAAGTACACTCTGTTCAAGTCCGTTATCTCATATTCGCCTCGGGCAGAGGGTTTCAGTGCAGCCGCTTTCGCGCAGACCGTCTTGTCGTAGAAGTACAGCCCGGGTACCGCGTAGTTGCTCTTCGGCTGCTGCGGCTTCTCCTCCAAACTCAGTACCTTGCCGTCCTTGTCAAATTCTACCACACCATACGCACGCGGGTCGCTCACTTCATAACCGAAGATGCAAGCACCTCTGCCTAAATGCATTATACGCGATTTCAAGTCCTCCATCGTCGTGGCATGCTTGTGCGCAGGGTTCTGTTGCTCCGGCATATCGTGCAGCGGGTCAAGCGACAAGACTGCTTGACGCAGCATTTTCGTAAAGCCCTGACCGTAAAACAGATTGTCGCCCAATATCAGGCAGCCCGGCTCACCGTTCAGAAAATCCGCACCTAACACGAACGCCTGCGCCAATCCGTTCGGCACTTCCTGCACCTTGTACGCAAAACGCATACCCAAGCGGCTGCCGTCACCCAGCAATTCCTCAAACATCGGCAAATCTCTCGGTGTGGATATAATCAACACCTCCCGTATGCCCGCTAACATCAGCGTGGACAACGGATAGTAAATCATCGGCTTGTCATACACCGGCATAATCTGTTTGCTGATTGCTTTACTCAACGGGTAGAGCCGTGTGGCACTACCTCCTGCAAGAATAATTCCTTTCATAGCATTTGGTTGTTTTGGTTGCGCGCAAAGGTACGCTATAATTGACAATCATACAAATAAAATAATATACAAAAGTACTGCTTATCAATAGTTCGCTTGATAAGCAGTACTCTTTTTGTTATGAATAGGGCTTATTTCTCCAGCTCTTTCTTGATGCGCTCGGTAAGCATCGGCACAATCTTGTGCAAATCGCCTACTATACCGAGGTCGGCAACCGAGAAGATAGGAGCGTACTTATCCTTGTTGATAGCTACGATAAAGTCGGACTCTTCCATACCGGCAAGGTGTTGGATAGCACCGCTGATACCGCAAGCCATATACAGGTTCGGGCGTACCGTCTTACCCGTCTGACCTACCTGGTAGGCGTGATCCATTACGCCGGCATCCACCATTGCGCGGGAAGACGAAACCATTCCGCCCATTACGTCGGCAAGGGCTTGCAGTTTCTTGAATCCTTCAGCATCGTGTACGCCGCGACCGCCCGAAATCAGAATCTTCGCATTTGATATATCTGCCACTTTCTTGTCGTTCATCTTCGTTTCGATGATACGTACTTTGAACTTGGAGGTGTCGAACTTGGGTTCAAAAGCGGTGATGACACCTTTGCGTCCTACTTCGCGTTGGCGTTTCTGCATCACGCCCGGACGGACGGTGGACATCTGCGGACGCGAAGTCGGGCAAACGATGGTAGCCATCAGGTTGCCGCCGAATGCGGGACGGGTGGAGTAGAACTCCAATTTGCCGTCTTTGTCCGGCTCGATGGTCAGTTTTGTGCAGTCTGCTACCAAACCGCTGTTCAGTTGGCATGCCAAACGCGGAGCCAAGTCGCGGCCGATAGTTGTCGCGCCGAACAGGATAATCTGTGGATGACGCTCTTGCACAATCTGATAGATGGCTTGTGTGTATTGCTCCGTCAGGTAGTCTTTCAGTTCCGGACGATCCACTACAATTACTTCGTCCGCACCCATCTCTACCAAGTCCTGTGCCTTGTCTTTGATATTCTCGCCTAACAGGAGAGCCACTACTTTATGCCCCAGCACGGCTGCCAAGTCATTGGCTTTGCCGAGCAGTTCATACGCTACGTTTTGAATCACGCCGCCACGTTGTTCGGCGAAGATATACACGTTCTTATACTCGTTTTCCGTAGTTAGTCCTCCTTAGATTATATGTTTTTCTTTCAGTCGAGCCACAATCAGTTCAACGGCTTCCTCTTCGCTCACTTCGTGTACTTCACCCGGAGCTTTCAGAGCCTTCGGGAACGATTTGAACACCTTGGTAGGCGAGCCTTTCAGACCGAGTTTCTCTTCTTCCACGTCTATGCGGTCAGCTGACCATACTTCCACCTCTTTGTTGTAGGCTTCGATGATTCCTTCTACCGACATATAACGTGCCTTGAAAGCCGATGCCAAAACGGTCAGAACGCACTTGCCCTCCACTTCAAGGGTCTGCACGCTGTCTTCGTTCTCTTTCTTTACGATAAAGCCCGTAGCCGTCTTTTCGGCATCAATGACGTAACTAACCTGCGGCAAGCCGAGGTGCTCTGCCATTTCAGGAGCCACTTGAGCCGTATCGCCGTCTATGGCTTGGCGACCCGCGATAATCAGGTCGTAATCCAGTGTTTTGATGCAGCCTGCCAATGCGTATGAAGTGGCAATCGTATCTGCTCCGGCAAAACGTCTGTCACTGAGCAGGATAGCACGGTCTGCACCCATTGCCAACGCCTCGCGCAGCATCTTGTCGGCTTGGGGAGGACCCATCGAAACGACCGTTACGGTGGCTCCGTACTGCTCCTTGAAGCGGAGAGCTAACTCAAGACCGCCCTTGTCATCCGGGTTCATAATAGACGGTACACCATCACGAATCAGCGTACCTTTCACGGGATCTATCTTTATCTCCGTGGTATCGGGAACTTGTTTGGCACAAACGATAATATTCATAGTCATTTAGATGTTTAAGGGTTATTTGAACAGTTGTGCGGCAATCACCATACGTTGTACTTCGGATGTACCCTCGTAGATCTCCGTTATCTTGGCATCGCGCATCATACGCTCCACAGGGTATTCGCGGGTGTATCCGTAGCCGCCGTGGAACTGTACTGCCTTGGTTGTTACTGCCATTGCCGTCTCGGCTGCAAACAGTTTAGCCATCGCCGCATCGGCAGAGTAGGGCAGACCCATATCTTTCTTCCATGCAGCGGAGCGAACCAACAGACGGGCTGCCTCCACGCGGGTCTTCAGGTCTGCCATTTGGAATTGCGTGTTCTGGAACTGTGCAATCGAACGACCGAACTGTTTCCTCTCTTTCGTGTATTTAACCGTCTCGTCCATAGCACCTTGAGCAATGCCCAATGCCTGCGATGCAATACCGATACGACCGCCGTCTAACGTCTTCATCGCTACTTTGAAGCCCGCACCGAGCTCGCCCAACAGGTTCTCTTTAGGCACTTCGCAGTTCTCAAAAATCAGCTCGCAAGTAGCCGAACCGCGAATACCCATCTTCAGCTCTTTTTTACCTACCGAGAAACCTTTGAAACCGCGTTCTACGATGAAGGCGGATATACCTTTGTTGCCCTTTGACTTGTCCGTCATAGCCATCACGATGAACACGTCCGCATTGGCGGCGTTCGTAATGAAGATCTTGGTGCCGTTCAGTATCCATTTGTCGCCTGCGTCCACCGCAGTCGTCTGCTGCATGGCTGCATCTGTTCCTGCATTAGGCTCGGTCAGACCGAATGCGCCTAACCACTCGCCCGATGCCAACTTGGGCAGGTACTTCATCTTCTGCTCCTCCGTGCCGTGTTCCAATATCGGACACATACACAGTGACGTATGAGCACTCAATACAACACCCGTTGTGGCGCACACGCGGCTGAGCTCTTCTACTGCCATAATGTACATTTGGATTGTACCGCCGGCACCGCCGTACTGCTTGGGAACGGGAATACCCATTATGCCCAGTTTCGCCATCTTGCGGACGGTCTCTTCGGGGAACATCTCCTTCTCGTCCACTTCAGCAGCTAAAGGCTTGACTTCGTTCTCTGCAAACGAACGGATCATCTGCAAGAACAACTCTTCTGTCTTTGAATAACTGAAATCCATATTCTATGTTAGTTTATTGTTTAGCTGTTGTTAAACCATCGTTAAACTTAATTGTACTTGTAAAATCCTTCGCCCGTCTTCACGCCCAACAAACCGGCGCGTACCATCTTCCTAAGCAGCGGATGAGGACGATATTTCGGGTCGCCGAACTCTTTGTACAGCACTTCCATAATGGCGAGGTTCACATCATTACCAATCAGGTCGGCAAGAGCCAACGGTCCCATCTTGTGGTTTGCTCCTAATTGCATACATTTGTCTATGTCCTCTGCCGATGCAATTCCGTCTGCCAAGATGCCTACTGCTTCGTTGATCATCGGAATCAGTATGCGGTTCACCACGAACCCCGGAGCCTCTTTGACGGCAACAGGGGTCTTGCCGATTGCCGTACACAAGTCCATAATGCAGCGTGTTACCTCCTCCGAGGTGCGCTGACCGTTGATGACCTCCACTAATGCCATACGGTCTGCCGGATTGAAGAAGTGGCAGCCGATGAACTTGTCGGCGCGTTGTGTAGCTGCGGCTATCTCCGTGATAGACAGCGACGAAGAGTTGGTCGCAAATATACAAGAAGGCTTGCATATCCCGTCCAACTCGCGGAAAACTTCTTTCTTCAGTTGCATATCCTCCACGGCGGCTTCGATTACCAAGTCTGCATCCGCAAAAGTGGCATAGTCGGTCGTTGTTGTGATGTTCGCGAGGATTGCCTTCACGGCTTCTTCGGTAATCTTGCCTTTCTCCACAAGTTTCTGATAGCCTTTCTGTATCGAAGCCATCGCTTTGTCCAAACTTGCCTGTGTACGGCTCTTCATTACTACGGGCATCTTGGCGGCAAACGCTTTCACTATGCCTTTCGCCATCGTTCCCGTCCCGATTACATAGATTTTCATGGTATTCTTGTTTATTGGTTTATCTCTTTATTTCCCCTCGAATGTGCAGGTTGCCTTATTCAGGAAAGCAGCCATACCGTTCTTCTGATCCTCTGTATCAAAGCATTGCGCAAACAGGTTGTTCTCCAGTCGCAGTGCGTCCGTACGGTTCATATCGTAGTTGCGGTTGATGCATTGCTTGGCGTTCTTGACGGCTATCGGAGCGTTCTTGGCTATCTGCTCCGCCAATGACCGCACTTTGTCCATCAGCTCCTCCGGCTCACACACCGCATTCACCAACCCGATTCGCAACGCCTCATCGGCTTTAATCACTTTGCCGCTGTATATCAACTCTTTCGCCATACCCTGACCAATCAGTTTGGCAAGACGGTACGTCCCGCTGAACCCGGGTATGATGCCTAATCCTACCTCCGGCTGACCGAACTTGGCTTTCGACGAGGCGTAACGTATATCGCAAGCCATCGCTATCTCGCAGCCGCCGCCAAGGCAAAATCCGTTCACAGCTGCTATCGTAGGTATCGCCAAGTCCTCTAACATACAGAACGCTTCTGCGCCTGCGTGACCGAAATTGAAGCCTTCCACCTCGTCGAAGTGAGCCATCTCCGAGATGTCCGCGCCCGCTACAAACGAACGATCGCCATCCCCCGTCAGTATAAGCACGCGGATGGCGGTCGTGTCAAGGTGAGACAGAAAATGCTTCAACTCACCAATCAATTTGCTGTTCAGCGCATTCAGCGACTCGGGCGCACTCAATGTCAGCGTACCCACTTGCCCCTCCTGCGCGTAGCGAAGATACGTGTAGGACATATCAGTCAAGCATCGATTTGAGGTTCTCCGATATAATCAAGTCCGCTTCCGTGGCGGCTTTTATCTCGTCCACCGTGAAGTCAGGATGCTTCTCTACCAATACCAAACCCTTATCGGTCACGTTGATAACGCCCATCTCGGTGATTATCATATTCACCTGTCCCGCAGCAGTCAATGGCAGCGTGCACTCGTGAAGAATCTTCGGCGCACCTTTCTGCGTATGCTCCATTGCGATAATCACGCGTTTCGCACCTACTACCAGGTCCATCGCGCCGCCCATACCCGGAGCAATCTTGCCGGGGATAATCCAGTTCGCCAAGTTGCCCTTCTCATCCACCTGCAGCGCACCTAATACGCTGACATCCACGTGACCGCCGCGAATAATGGCAAACGATGTCGCGCTGTCAAAGGTCGATGCACCCGGTACGAGCGTAATCGAACCGCCGCCCGCATTCACCAGGTTTTTGTCCTCTTCGCCTGCTTTCGGAGACGGACCCAAACCCATCGCGCCGTTCTCCGTCTGAAGCGTAACGGTTATACCGGCGGGCAGATAGTTCGGAATCATCGTCGGCAGACCGATACCCAAGTTCACTACATCGCCATCGTGCAACTCGCGAGCCGCACGGCGCGCAATCACTTCTCTCACTTGTTCTTTTTCCATAACTGTTTGGTTTTTATATGGTATTATAAGTTCCCTATGGTATTATAAGTTCCCTAAACTATTATGTTCTTTGTCTCGTATGTTCTTTGTCTCGTCGGCACTATTGCTCCCCTTCTTTTTCCTCTCGGAGTTCTGTGTTCGCGATTTTATGAGCGAACCATACCTCCCCCTTTCACTTTACAACCCCTTATAGCATCTCCTGATTTTAGTTCGCAATGATCTACTCGCGTGGATTTATGGCAACGAAAAGTTTGCAGCGGCAAAGGTACATACTTTTTTGATTCCGCACAATATCTTTTTGCGATTAAAACAATCTTTCACCGAATATACCTCATTTTCTCCCAATCCCCGCTCAAAAACTTCCCTTCTTATATCCCCACTCAAAATCTCCCCCTCCCCCGGTGTTCCGTGTTCGCGATTTTATGAGCGAACCATACCTCTTTCCCCGTTACTACATTAGGTGATTATTAGGTGGTTATTATGTGATTATTATGTGATTCCCCTGCCTAAATCGAATAAAATACTGACAATAAGATGATTATAGGTACTACCAATAAAAAATGGCTTACAAAAATCTGTAAGCCATTTTGTTTGCCGTATTCCGCTTTCAACTTGCCTTTCTGCTCAAATTCTATTTTATTAATACTTACCGCTCATACTCATACCACTCCCCCCACGTCATCAGCACGTTAGGGATATTCAGATTTGGCATCGCCTCCATTTTCTTCATCGTAATCCAATAGGCTTCGCGGTGGTCAATAGAGTGCTCACCCAACTCATTCTCGTGCCCCGTAATCAGCATTTTCGGAGCAAAACCGCGTATATGCTCCTCCATATCGTGAATCCAGCAGTTCGGCATCAGCACATCTATATCATACCGCTTGTACACGTTGGCTATCCAATCCAAGTCGCAGCAGTACCACTGGTCGCCCGTCTGTGCCACCGTTCCCACGCCGTGAAACTCCACTACGTTGATGTTGTTATACACATTGTCCTGATGCCCCGGCAGCACGTGCAGCGTCAAGTCCAGATCCTCAAACTCAATATCCGTCTCCACGTGTTCCGCCAACGGCTGAATCATCGAATCTACGCCCACCCACAGGTCTTTGGGCGCAATCACGCGTTTGCCGTTCGCCGCAAAAGCCTTGGCAACACGCAGGTTGGCATGGTCGGGATGGAAGTGAGAAATGAACAACGCATCGCACTTACCCACAATACCGAAAATGATGGAATCATTGATAAACGGTTTGCTATCCGATCCGCCCGGTATCATATCTATTGCTACCGTTGCCTTGCTCGACTTGATGATGAATCCGTCGTTATACAGTTTGTATATCCGCAGCCCTTTCTTCACGGGTCTGTCCAAGTCTTCTAATACACGCAGCATCCGCTTGTTGATAAACGCGTAGAAAGGATCGGTTCCATCGTTATCCGTGTCATGCAGCAGTTGATCCAGGCTCACCAATGCCAACTCGCGAGGCAGAGGTATCTCCTTGCCGGGACGATAGGTCTGCAGCATTGTGTCAATAACTGTGAATGCAGCCGTTGCCTGCCCCGCTTTGTACTCTGTTGGATACCCCCAGTAGATATAATTGTTTGCATACGGATTCTCGCTCGCGGTCTGTGCCGTCAAGAAAGTCGTTGCACTCAAAAGCAATAGAAATGTCAGTATCTTGGTTTTCATAGGTTTATGCGTTTATAGGTTTATCTGTTTGATATTTTATGCGCGAGAAGGACTATTTCACCTTTATTCCTGCCGGCGTATAGACCGAACCGTCCCGCTCGATGTACAGCACGCCGTTTATCAGTTTTTTGCTGGCAGACGATGAGCCGCTACCCGACAGTGAGCCGGTGGTGTCATACACTTCGCCCCAAGTCATTACCACGTTCGGTATGCCCAATTCGGCAAGGCTCTGCATACGTTTCTGCGTCGCCCAGTACGACTCACGCCTGTCCACCCCGCTTTCCATCTCGTTCTCGTGTGAGGTAATCACCATCTTCGGAGCAAAACCACGAAGCATAGATTCCAATTGGATGCTCTGTCCCTTGGTCAGCAGTATATCCACCTTGTATTGCTCGTGTATCTTGTCAATCCACGCCCAATCGCCCTCGTTGTCTTGCGCCCCCGTATGAGCCACCACGCCGCTCCCCTTGAAGTCCATCACATACACGTTGTTCTCCGCATTCCCGTTATGTCCGGGCAGCACATACAGCGTCATCCCGTCAATCGTCATCGTCTGCACCGTATCCGCCCCAATGGCTTCTACTCCTTCGCCCAAGTTCGTCCATAGACCGGCAGGGGCATACACCATCTTGCCCGCATCCACGAACGACTTCGCTACCGAGCGGTTGGCGTGCCTGCTGTCCGAGTTCGTCACCAATAGCAAGTCGCACCTGTCCACCAACTCCATTATGATCGAATCGTTCAGTATGGCTTTGCTCGTACCGCCCGGCACGACATCTACTGCCACCGTCATACTTCGCGTCTTGATTACAAAGCCGCTGTTGTATAGTTTGAACACCCGAATACCCTGCGGCACTCTCTCTTCCATCTTCGTCGTAGCACGTGCCATACGGTCGGTCACAAACGAATAGAATGCCGTGCGTCGATTGTATTCCGCATCGTGCAGAAACTGATCCAACGTCACCAATGCCAAACGGCGTTGGTTATTCACTTCCGCCATCGGCGGATTAGCCTCTAACATCTTGTCTATAAGAGGGTAGGCTACCTTGGCTTGGGCATTCAGATACGCCACTGCCGAACCCCAATATACATAGTCGTCCGGCGATACGGTCGCCTGCTTGCGCTGAGCCGATACAGACATCAACGAGGCTATCACAAAGGTCATCCCCGTCAGCACCAAACGGCTCGGAAGAGAAAATATGTGTTTCATAGTGTTTTGAAGAATTGTGTGTTATAGAAAAAATCGGGCAGTGTCCTTATTTCATTCCGCGTTTGTCCATCTCTTGGACGATGAACGAAGCCACATCGTCTGCATACGTGTTCATCCCGAAGCCGGCATCGAAACCAAGTTCCTGCGCCAACTCGTGCGTGATGCGTGCACCGCCGCAGCAGCAGATCATCTTGTCGCGCAGACCCTCCGCTTCCATCAGCTCGATGAAGTTCGTCAGGTTCTTGATATGCACGTCTTTCTGCGTTACGGTCTGCGAGATGATGAGCGCGTCCGCATGCAGTTCCACGCCCTTGGCAATAAAGTCCTCATTCGGCACCTGCGACCCCAAGTTGTACGCCTCTATCATCTCGTAACGCTCCAACCCGTAGTGACCTGCATAGCCTTTCATATTCATTATCGCATCAATGCCCACCGTATGCGCATCCGTTCCCGTAGAAGCACCGACTATCACAATCTTCCTGCCGAAGTGCTGACGGATATACTCGTCCGTATCCGGCATCGACATCACGTTCGACTCCACTTTGGGGACATAAATCGACGAGTAGTTCACCGTATGCGTACAACTACCATAGCAGTTGAAGAACGTGAAACCGGGAGTCAGTTCTTTGTAATAGACCACCGACGGGTTGTTCAGCCCCATCTCTTTGAGCAGTTGCTTGGCAGCTTCCACAGCTTCCGCTCCGCAAGGCACAGGCAAGGTGAAACTCAGTTGCACCTTACCATCGTTCATCGTATCGCCGTAAGGCTTAATCTTGGTCAGGTCGAGGGTCTTGTCAAAGTCCTTCGCCTCCATACTGTATAGTCCTTCGCTCATTATCTTTTCCCTTTCATTAGTTCAATAAACGGATTGAAATAGTTGTCTTTCTTCATACGAACGCCGGCTAATCCTTTGCCGCCCGTCTTCGGACGTTTCACATCGCCGAAGATACCTTTCTCGAGGGCAGTGAACAGCCCCTCGCTCACCATCTCTTCTAATAGTTTGATGCTGTTGTCCAACACCAATGCGGCACGCGTGCGGCAGATTCCGCCCTCGCGGAACTCCATCTCCTCGCCGATGTCGCGCATGTTGTTGAAGATATACTTCGCGTTCTCTATACTCAGGTAGCGGTCGCTCATAAAGGGCGTATGGATAGCCTCTGTCGGCATACCTAAAAGCTGAATGCCTTGGTGCGTCCATATTCCTACCATATTGAACAGCGCATCCTGTATGTGTCCTCTGAAAATGTTACCCGTCATAAACTTCGTTGGCGGCATATACTTTAAGGTCGCTTTCGGGAAAATCTCACGCGTCATCTGCGCCTGCGCCAACTCCAGCAGAAAGCCGTTCTCCAACATCGGATCCATCTCAAAGGCGTGTCCCAAACCCATCTGTTCCTCTTTCAGTCCCGCCATCAGTGCTAACTGCTCGTTGATAAGGTCGCTCGCTAACACCGTATGAGCCGCCTCGACAGCGTCCGCCGTGGTCAGGTAGTTGTCCTCGCCCGTGTTGATGATGACTCCCGCAAAGCCGTTGATGATACGCGACATATACTGGTCAATCAAGGTGCGCTGCATATTGATGTCGCGGAACAGAATGCCGTATAGTGCATCGTTCAGCATCACGTCCAAGCCCTCGAACGCACCCATAATGGCTATCTCCGGCATACACAACCCCGAGCAGTAGTTACACAGGCGGATATACCTGCCTTGTTCCTCGCCCACTTCGTCCAACGCCTTGCGCATAATGCGGAAGTTCTCTTGGGTGGCAAACGTGCCGCCGAACCCTTCGGTGGTCGCCCCGTAAGGCACGTAGTCCAACAGCGACTGACCCGTCGTGCGAATCACGGCTATCACGTCCGCCCCCTGACGGGCACCCGCTTGGGCTTGCACCACATCTTCGTAGATGTTTCCCGTTGCCACGATGATATAGAGGTAGGGCTTCGGTCCTTCGCCGATGGTCTCAAGGTAGTGTTCGCGGCGTTGGCGGCGGGTGCGGATGCGTTCAATACTGCTGTCTATGGTCGGTTGCAGCACCTCCATCAGACGTTTGCGGTCGGTCGTAACCACCTTCGTCAGGTCTAATTCGCCCTTCGCCACTTTCTCGGCAATCTCCTGCGGACAAAGACCCGTGGACAGCATCGCGTTCCCGATGAAGAACAGCACGCCTTCGCCCAATACATCTTTTTCCATCAAGGCATCCACCACTACGTTCGGCAGCGGCACTCCGTTCGCGTCCACGCCGTCTATGCCCATCAGTCGGCATAGCGTGCGCTCCACGGCTACCGTTGTGTACTGCTCCACGAACGTCTGAACCTCAGTGGCTATCTTACCCGCCAACGAGCGGGCATAAGCCACCTTCTCAAAATCCAATCCAAGTTTACTCTCCATATTATGTTTATGCGTTTATGAGTTTATCAGTTTATGCGTTTACGTGTTATTGTGCCGCAAAGGTAAGCCTTTTCTCTTATTCTCACAAAGTTACTTGTTTTTTGTTACATTTTTTGCTTATTTTTAGTTACATTTTTTGCCTGTTTCTTTGTTTTTTCGTTTGCATCTTCGATTTTTCAACTACCCCCCAAATGTTTGTTACGCGGTAGAAGCAAAATACGATTCAGCACCACAAAAAAGGAGAACCGTTTTGCGATTCTCCTTTTTCTTTTCTTTTTTCTTTTTCTTGTGCGCAGGATGAGACTCGAACTCACACGATCTTGCGACCACTACCCCCTCAAAGTAGCGTGTATACCAATTTCACCACCTGCGCTCTCAAAACAAAGACCATCCTGCTTTGTGCCCGGAACAGGACTCGAACCTGCACACCTCGCGGCATGCGCACCTGAAACGCACGCGTCTACCAATTCCGCCATCCGGGCTTCCTGTTACCAGTCTGTCAAAAAAAAGCAGGCACCTGACCTGCTTCGAGCGATGAACGAGACTCGAACTCGCGACCCCGACCTTGGCAAGGTCGTGCTCTACCAACTGAGCTATCATCGCAATTCCCGCTTGTTAAAGAACAACTTCTTTTCTCAAAAGCGGCTGCAAAGGTACGACGTTTTATACACCTGACCAAATGTTAGTGCGCTTTTTTTGTAAAAAAGTCTATAACTTGCAGCTAATCAGTGCTGAAATTTTTGCAGGAATCGGTCGGCTTCCATCGCGGCTTTGCAACCCGAACCCGCCGCCACAATAGCCTGACGGTAATGCGGGTCGGCGCAGTCGCCCGCTGCAAACACACCTGCCACACCCGTGCAAGGACTATCCCCTGCCACGCGGATATACCCTTCCTCATCGCGCTCCAAGTAGTCCTTAAACAACTCGGTATTAGGATGATGTCCGATAGCAAGGAAGAAACCGTCAATGGCTATATGTCGCTCCTCTGCTTCCGTCGTGTCTTTCTTGTAAATAAGGTCTGCACCTTGCACCTTGCCTTCGCCCGTCAGTCGCAGCGTGTTATGCTCAAAGAGCACCTCTATCTTCGGGTTGTTCAGCACCCGTTGCTGCATAATCTCCGTGGCACGAAGGTATGGTTTGCGCACAATCAGATATACTTTCTGGCACAGTCCCGCCAAGTAACTCGCCTCTTCGCAAGCCGTGTCGCCGCCGCCCACTACCGCCACTGTCTTGCCGCGATAGAAGAACCCGTCGCACGTAGCGCAAGCACTTACGCCTTTGCCCATATACTCTTTTTCGGACGGCAGCCCTAACCACTTGG
Source organism: Paludibacteraceae bacterium (assembly GCA_017471175.1). Taxonomy (GTDB): domain Bacteria; phylum Bacteroidota; class Bacteroidia; order Bacteroidales; family Paludibacteraceae; genus Colicola. The sequence continues at coordinate 85,768 of JAFUVS010000008.1, forward strand.
CAGAGGCTCCCGTAGCTATAATAACCGTTTGCGAGACATACTCGTCCTTGTCGTCCACCCATATACGGTGAGCCGGGGCTGTTCCCTTGGCGTTCGTGTCAAATTCCACTTTCGTCACGATGCCGCTTACCATCTCGGTACCGAAACGCACAGCCTGACGGCGCATATCGTCTAAGAGTTGGAACGGCTCGCTGCCGTCCGGGAAACCGGGAAAATTCTCCACTATCGTGGTCATTGTCAGCTGACCGCCCTGTAGCGGACCGTCAATCAGTACGGGGTGAAGATTGGCACGGGAAGCATAGATGGCAGCGGTATAACCCGCAGGACCGCTACCTATAATCAAGCATTGAACGTTGGTTGTCATAGTATTTGTTGTATTTATTTTGTTCGTATTCGTATCATCTTGTTGCCGTAAACGGCGCACAAAAGTACAAAAAATCAGTAACTGACCGAAAAATTTTACTACTTTGCTAAAAAATGCCTATCTTTGCGCGATTTTTTTACGACTACTAACGATATGAAGATAGCCATTATAGGTACGGCTTGGCCCTATCGGGGCGGTATAGCGGCTTTTAATGAACGCTTGGCAAAAGAGTTCATCGCCGAAGGTCATCAAGTGGATATCATCACTTTTACCCTTCAGTATCCGTCCTTCCTTTTCCCCGGCAAAACGCAATACACCGACTCTCCTGCTTCCCAAGGATTGCATATTGAGCGGCTCATCCATTCGATGAATCCCATTAATTGGCAGCGTGTGGGCAATATATTGCTCAAGCGTGAGTACGACCTCGCCGTGGTAGCCTACTGGATGCCCGCTATGGCTCCTTGCTTGGGGACTATCAGCCGTATCTTAAAGAAGAAAACGCGTGTCGTTGCGCTGATGCACAATGTGATGGCACACGATACGAAGAAGACGGTACAGCAACTCACCCGCTATTTCGTTCAGAGCATTGACAAAGCCGTGGTGATGGTGGAGGCGGAGCGGCATAACCTCGCTTATTTCCGAAAAGACCTGCCGTGTGTGGTTTCTCCGCATCCGATTTACGACTCCTATGGCGAGCTGATGACTAAAGCCGAGGCAGCAGCCAAACTCAACCTCGACCCCGACTACACCTATCTGCTTTTCTTCGGACTCATTCGCGACTACAAAGGGTTGGATCAACTGCTTCAAGCATACGCCAAGGTGCGCAATCCCAACGTCCGTCTTCTTATTGCGGGCGAGTACTACAGCAACCAAGCGATGTACGAGAATATGATTCGCGACCTCCGAATTGAGCAGTCTGTCATCTGCCATACCCATTATATCCCGGACGAAGAGGTGGCAGCCTATTTCTCCATAGCCGACCTTGTAGTGCAGCCTTATAAGTCTGCCACACAAAGCGGTATCACGCAGATTGCCTACCATTTCAGCAAACCGATGCTCGTTACGCGGGTAGGCGGCTTGCCCGAGATGGTGCCGGACGGCAAAGCCGGTTACGTGGTCGAACCCTCCGTGGCGGCTATCGCGATGGGGCTGATTGACTTCTGCAACAACCCCGACCCGACCCGTTTCGCCGCAGGTATAGCCGAGCAGAAAAAGAAATACGCTTGGTCCACTATGACGCGAGCCATCCTTTCCTAACGCTGTCTGTGTTGTATTTTTTGGGGAAGATTGAGGGTATGACGCATTTCCAACGCACATTTATCGGCTTTGCTGCCGGCACGGCGGCAGGTATATCCTACGGACTGAACCCGCTTTTCGGCAAGCCGCTCTTGGACGGCGGTGTCCCTGTCCTCTCGATGCTCTTTTTCCGCTATGCCATCTCCGTTATTCTGTTAGGTGCGTGGATGGCGTTGCGCCGCGAGTCGCTCCGCATCACTCGCCGCGAACTGCCCCTGCTTATTCTTCTCGGAGCACTGTTTGCAGGCAGCAGTGTCTTTCTCTTCGAGTCTTATAAGTTCATCCCCTCCGGCTTGGCGACCACCTTCGTCTATCTCTATCCCGTCTTTGTGGCAATCCTAATGGTCTTGCTGCGCGTCTATCCCAAGTGGCAGGTTTGGGTCAGCATTGCAGCCACGGTCGGCGGAGTAGTGATCCTCAGTTGGCCTGCCGAAGGTGTGGAGATTCATTGGACTGGCACGGTTCTTGCTTCCCTCTCCGCGCTCTGTTATGCCACTTATTTAGTCATCGTCAATCGCTCCAAGCTGATTAGCCATCTCTCCGAACGGCTGATTACTCTCTATGCTCTTGCCGTCGGTGCCGTGGCTTTTTTGGTCTATATGATAGCGCAAGGTACACCTGTTACGCAGGGTATTGACACCTCTGCCGAAGTGCTTAACCTCATCGGTTTGGCTGTTTTCCCCACGATGACGGCTATGCTCACTATCGCCCTTTCCACGCGTATGATAGGTCCTGCCAAAACGTCTGTGTTGGGAGTCTTTGAACCCGTAACGGGCATACTCGTAGGCACGCTCGTCTTCCACGAACCTCTCACTGCCAATATCCTGGTCGGCATCGCCATCTGCATCGCCGCCGTACTCTTTATGGTTATAACCGAGAATGCCCCTTCAAAGCAATAAACATAGCGTGCTAAATGGATTTCGTATATCGTTCTTAATCATTATGTTTGTATGAAACGCAATTTGCGTTACGCAAATTGCGTTTCATGTTTTGCGCGACAAAGGTACGGCTTTTTTGTCGGTATATGCAAGAATTTAGAAAAGAAAAATCCGTAGTTACAAAAGTAAAATATATATACAATTTTACTTTTACAACTGTAAATAATTAGAAAAATCTACTTTTGGAAAAGTAAATTCAATTTGCGGTGACTTTCATCAGTTCATCTGCCTGCTGCAAGCAGATCGGAATGACAGAATAGTTGGTAGGGAGTTGTTATATCAGCAGTTTGACGCGGAAACCGCGTGTGGTGCGCTCCTCAATGATGTCGTTCACCTGCGGGCGAATCTTGACGCGGTCGGCATCGGTCAGCGGTGTCTCATTGAGGTTCTCCACCATAAAGTCCAATGCCGTCACACCGGTCATCTCCGTATGCGTCAGACGTACCGTGATGGGGCGGATATGGCGCGTATGAAGAAACAGCACTTCCTTAATGAGCGTGAAGGCGTGTTCGGCTTTGGCTTGTATGTTGTATTTGATACAGAAGCGGGTAATGTCGGTATGAATCTCATAGAAGTCAAAGTCGTCCGAGTCAATCTCAAACAACAGTTTCTTTATTCGGTTGACGAACGCCTTGGTGGCACTATGGATGGGGAACTCGAATATTTGCTCGGGCGTACCGTCCTCATAGATACCTCCGTCTTTCATAAAGATGATGCGCGAACTGACATCTCGTGCAAAGCGCAGTTGGTGCGTCACCAAAAGCATGGTCATCCCGTCTTGTGCTAACCCGCGCATAACGGCAAGTACCTCGCCCACCATCGTGGGGTCGAGCGAGGAGGTCGGCTCATCGAGCAGCATCACATCGGGGTGCATCGCTAATGCGCGCGCTATCGCTACACGCTGCTTTTGACCGCCCGACAACGTAGCGGGATACACATCCGCTTTATGCACCATACCCACGCGCTTGAGCAGTTCCATAGCCTCCTGCTCGGCACGCGTCTGCGAGAGATGAAGCAACTTGACAGGCGCAAAGGTGATGTTTTCCAGCACCGTCATGTGGTCAAACAGATTGAAATTCTGAAACACCATCCCCATCTTATGACGCAACTTGGCTAACGGATAATCCGGTGCGGTGATGTCCTCGCCGTTCACATAGACCTTGCCCGATGTGGGTGGTTCGAGCATATTGAGCGTATGCAGGAACGTACTCTTGCCCGAACCCGAAGGACCGATGATACTGATGACCTCGCCCTTGTGAATCTCGCAATTCACGTCATGAAGAACGGTCAGCAAACTGCCGTCCGGCTGACGAAAAGTCTTATTGAGATGTTCTACGCGTATCATAGCCATAGTTTACGATTTTGAGGGAGTGGATAAATCTTTGGGCATCAGCAGTCCGATGCCTTTACGCAATGCCCAAGCGAGGAAGAAATAGATGACGGTGGCGACTAACAGCGGAATGATTGCGTCAAACGTGCGTGCGCGAATCAGGTCGCTTACGTGCGTCAGGTCATGAATGGATATATATCCGACTATCGATGTTCCTTTGAGCAGTCCCACGCAGTCGCCCGCAAAAGCAGGCAGACCTTTCTTCATAGCTTGCGGCAGGACGATGTAACGGAACGTCTGCATTCGCGTAAAGCCCAAACTCAATCCCGCTTCCACCTGACCTTTCGGCACGGACGATATGGACGAGTAGAACAAGTTGCCGGACGAGGATGCGAAACATAGAGCAAACGTGATGATAGCCACGATGGTAGCGGGTATGCCCGTGCGGGCAAATACTACGTAGTAGAGAATGAGCAGCAGCACCAACGTCGGCATCGAACCGATAAAGCCGCTGTAGAGTGTGGTCAAGTTGCGCACCCACTCGCGCTTGCTGCCCTTTGCCCGACAGAAAAGACAACCTAATGCCGAACCTAACAGAATAGAAAACAGCGTGATGAGTATGGTCTCTAACAGACCGTGTCCTATCATCATCCAGCGGTTCTCCGTCTTCAGGTTCATCGCTACGCGTTCCCTCATTGTGGCACTTTCATTGGCTCCTGAATCCAAAACGAAGAAACCCGGATAGACATCGTAGTAGGGCAGCGAGAAATCAATAATCTGTTGTCTCTCTTCCGTCAATTCGAGGTAGGATGCGATAAGGTCGCATTGCCCCGACTGGAGGGCTACCAAGGCAGAAGAGAGAGCCTGCGTATGCAGTTCCAACGGTCTGCCTAACCGATGGGCGAAACGGCGGATAAGGTCAATGTCTATACCTACCCATTTGCCATCCTCGTCCATATAACTGACGGGAGCCATATTCGTGGTGAACACGAACCGTAGCGGCTTGGCTTTCGGATTGACCTCGTAGGGAGGTTCGGGGACGGCGGCTGTTCCGTGCGTATAGTGCGACACAATAGCTTCTACCGGCGTGGCGGCAAGAAAAGCATTCAGGCTGCGACGCAGTTCATCGTTCCCTTTGCGGATTCCGAAGCAGATAGGGTAACTGTCTTCCCCCCGAAAAACTTTTTTTACGCCCCAGCGCGCCATTTCCGCCTCGCCGAGCAGCATCTCGTCAGTTACAAACACGTCCGCCCGTCCCTGACGTACTGCCAACAGCGCATCCGGGTCGTTATTGGTCAGGAACAGACGAATATCATCGCGCTGCTCCAACATCGTCTGATAGTGGCTGCCGTTGCGGCACGCTACGGTCAGCCCTGCCAGTTCAGCCTCCGAATGAGGTTCTACAGCCTTACGACCCGTACAAGCCGTCAGACAAACTAATAATAGGAATAGGATTCGTTTCATCATATCAACTTCGAATCGGGTCATCAATCAGTCGGAGCAAATACCTTGTCTATTAGGGATATAAACTCTTGGTAGGCAAACGTATCACTGAGTTCGCTGAGCGATTGAGCCAACCCGCGATAGTGCCATTCGTGAGAAGCCTTGTCTTTGACGTGGAAAATCTTCCAGAGTTCATCCCCTTGGGTGATGTAGTCGCGGTAGATGGCGCGCATATTGCTCAGTTTGTCGCCCATCGCCACTATTTTGGCATCGTGCGTGGCGGCGGCAAGACGGTCTATAGCTGCCTGTTTGCGTGCGTACCAACTCTCCTCCTCGGGAATACCTTCCATCTGTTGGTCGCTCTCGGCGTGAACAAGGTTTGCGATGCGGTCGCCGAATTCTTGCCGCAGTTGGTCCACCGTCACGTCCGTATCTTCCACGGTATCATGCAACGCCGCTGCGGCAAGCAGTTCTTGGTCGGGCGTTATGGTCGCCACTATCTCCACTGCCTCCATCGGATGCACTATATACGGGAAGCCCTTCCCGCGACGTTCGCTGTTATGGTGGGCGCGAACTGCAAAGACGATAGCGCGATCCAACAGGTCGGTGTCCATATACTTATTTGCCATAAAGAAGAATGAATTACGGGTTAAGAGATGCGATGCGGTTAATAGACCGTTCCGATGAGCGGCTCGCGGAACTGCGGCATTTCGCGCCCTGTATCGCGCTCAATGATAAGCGTTTTCAGACCGGCATAGATCTTCACATCGTGCAGAATCTTTTCCATATCCGTTCCCGGACCGTAACCTGCAACGGGGCAGTCTTCTGCGAGGAAATACTCCTCTGCAAATGCGTTCCAGAAGCGTATCGCCGTGGCTTTGCTCATGTGGAACATCTCTTGTATCCATGCCTCATCGTTTAAGCAGCAAGTTAGATAAACCATTCCTATGTCGAACATCGGGTAGCCGTAGCAGAAGTCGCCGAGGTCAATGAAATACGGAACGCGCACGCCGTCTTTGACTACAAAGATGCCGTTGCTGAACTGCAAGTCGCCGTGGATGGCGGTATCCGTTTCCGGTGCTGCGGCTATGAAATCACGTATCTTGCTTTTTTGCTCATCTGTGAAAAACGGGTTGGCATCCAATAGGTTATAGAGACGTTTTTTCACGCTCTCGAACTTCGTAGTGTCCACGTGCGTGGTGTGGAGTTTTTTGCACAATCGGGCAAACTCGCGCGCCAACTCTTCTGTTTGTTCGGGATTGTCGCCGCAGGCGCGTGAATACGACTTCTTGTCCGCTAACCGGCGGAAGCGGATGCCGATGCGTTCGCCGTCCGTAACGAGGTCGCCCGGTTCGGGAGTGGGGATGCCGATTTGATAGACTTTCTGCGCTAATTCCAATTCGCGCACTGCGCCCTCGCCGTTGCGGAAGTACAGCTTGAGCATGACGGTCGGGTCGGTCTTGTGGTTGAAACTTGCTCCGTTGGCTCCTTCGCCGGTACGGACGTAGTCGTTCAGGTCAATGCGGGTGGGTTTCATAGGAAGAGGTGTTTTTATTTCATAAAAGGAAGGGAAGAGGCTTTCTCGTAGGTCATTTCGGCGAGGGCGGCGTTTTGCGGGTTGGTGCCGTTGAGGGCTTCAAACAGACGCTCCAAGCCAATCTTGCCGCCGCCGGATGAGAGGATGCACACTATGCAGATGTTCTGCAGTCCGATAGCGGAGGAGAGAATATCGATGTCGGTGTTGCCCAATTGGTGCCGCGCAAGGAGATAGGCATCTTCTTCGTATTTGTTAATCAGTCGGTTCACGTCGCCGAGCGTCTTGCAGTTGAGAGCGCGGAAGACGCGCAGGTAGCCCTCTAACGGAGCGTCTTGTATCTCGGCTTGGTTGATGGCGGCGATGCGTCGGTTAAGCCGGTCAAGCGGTTTGGCTTGGAGGTAACTGCGGAACGTGTCGCCGTCCAATGATACGTCGTCTAATTTGCCGTTCTGCACTAATTTCTGTACGCGGCGGCGGTAGTCGGTCAATTCGGCGCGGATACGGCTGAACTCATCGTCTGCCATCTCTAACATACCGGCGAGGCGGTTCATACGGCGCATGTATTCGCGCGGGATGTCGATGTCGGACTTGTAGCCGCTGTCGTGATTGATGGAAGCCCAGGCGTGTTGCAGGGTGGTGCGCAGTTGCACTTCAAAGCGGTATGCGAACCCGGGCAGGCGGCATATATAGTGCAGCGAGTTGTAGCCAAAACTGTCCAACTGGTGCAACCGGCGTTTGTCCACCGAGTTCGCCCAGTCGATTTCAAAGAGTTTCTCCGCGATGGAGGCAATCCGGTCCACATCATCGGTGTAGAACGTGATGACGCGCGCGCCCACCAAGTCGGTGATGTCTTCTAATGAAGTGTATTTCTGTCCCTTGCGCTCCAATTTGCCCGCCAACGACTCCTCGGTCTTGATGCGGGTAGCGATGGCGGTTACCACCAAGCCGCTCTCTCCGAGGGTCTTGCGAAGCAGCTCGGCAACGGCGGCTTCCAGCCGTTCTAATTCGGGTAATGCCTCGCGGTACTCCTCCAGTATCATCTCACAGTGCAGGTCAAGCATAGCCGTTACTGTATTTCAAACAGACTGATAAAACCGGTCATCATAAACACTTGACGGATGTCGTTGTTGATGGAGCGCACAATGACCTTGCTTCGGTGAGTGGCAGCCTCCTTGCGGATGGATAAAAAGATACGAAGTCCCGATGAGGATATGTAGTCCAAGTTGGTGCAGTCCAAGATGATAACTTTGTCTTCCGCCTCCATAAGCGGTTTGACATCCTGTGCGGTCTGAACGGCTGCGGCTGTGTCAAGGCGACCGCTCAGTCGGGCTATGAGGTTATTGCCTTCCTGCTCAATAGTTGTTACCATAGGTAATATTGTTTTTTTAGTTCGTTAATTCTTGATTATCTTGATTTTTCGGTTGGGTGCTGTCTGTCAGCCTTTTTATCAGGATGAGGATGTTCTTGCCGTCCACGCGCTCGTAGCGTATCTCATCCATCAGACGGCGCACAAGGTGGATACCCAAGCCGCCTATCTCTCGCTCTTCGGCGGAGAGGGTGATGTCCGCATCGGCTTTCTTGGTGGGGTCGAACGCAATACCTGTGTCGGATACGGTGAAGATGAGGCGTTTGCCCTTCTCGTCCTCCGTCTCGTTGTACTCCACGAACACCTTGCCGTCCGTCCGGTCGGGATAGGCATAGAGCATCACGTTGCTCACAATCTCTTCCAAGGCAAGATTAATCGGCATATTCAGGCTGTCAGGTATGCCTAAACCGTCCACCCATTCTGCAAGAGTTGGGATCTGCTGTATGTCGTTGCGCATGACGATGGCGGATACTTGGAAGCGGACGGCGAGCATAGTCAGGTCATCGCTTTGCGGTGCGTTGCCGACAAAACTTGCCACGCGTGCCTGCATCGTCTCAATCATCTCGCGGGGCTGCAAGCCCTCCGTCTCGGCAAGGGTTTGCAGCATACGCTGTTCGCCGAACTGGTCGTGGGCGGCGTTTTCCGCCTCGGTCAGACCGTCGGTAAAGAGGAAGAGCGTGTCGCCGCGCTGAATGCGTGTATTCTGACCGGTGTACTTGAAGCCGCTGACGATGCCTATCGGCAGGTTGGGCAGGACATCCAACTCTTTCATTCCGTTTCTCTGCATCAGTATAGGCGCGTTATGACCGCCGTTGCAGTAGTTCAGCTCGCCCGTTTCCAAGTCTAATACGCCGACAAAGAAAGTAACAAACATATCCTGCTCGTTCTGCTCGGTGAGCGGGTCGTTCATCAGTTGCATAATCCGCTCCGCTTTCAGTTCATGGGCGGACACGCTGCGGAACAGGGAGCGTATCATAGCCATCACCAACGAGGCGGGAACACCCTTGCCGCTTACGTCGCCTACGCAGAAGAACAGTTTGTCCTGGCGCACGTAGAAGTCGTATAAGTCGCCGCCAATCTCCTTGGCGGGATGAACCATACCGTAGATATTGAGGTCGGGTCGGTCGGCAAACGGCGGGAACACCTTCGGCAGCATCGCACTCTGAATAGTGCGCGCTATTTGCAATTCGTTTGCCATCCTCTCCTTCTGGTTGTTGACCTCGAAGAGTTTGAGAAAACTCTTGGTCGTATGGTACATAATGAAGACCACCAAAGCCATACCCAGAATCATCAGTATGGTCACTAACAAGCCGACACGGCGCAACTCGACATACAGGATTTCTTCGGGTATGATGATGGACAACTGCCATCCCGTAGCATCAATCTCTTCCTCAAAGACCATATATTTGCGTCCCGGAATGGTGTCAGGGGGCGTTACGATATCCAGTCCTGTAGCGGAGCGGATAGAGTAGTAGCTTTCGGGAAAGACTTGCAGGTAGTCGGATATGTATTGCAGGCGTTGGAGCGAAACGTCCACGCATACCACGCCCACAATCTCCCCCTCTTTGTTATGGACGGGATAAGAGCAGGTAACTACGATGGCATGCGCGCCTTCGTTGTCTGTATAAGGATTGGACCATACGGTCTTCGGTATGGTCAAGCCGTTGTTGAACCATTCCGATTGGGTATAATCGTGGTCGGCTCCGCCTATCTGCGAAGTGGTGATGGAGTCCTTGCCATGACGCTTGCTATAGACCTCATACCAGCGGCCTTTCTGCGCATAATAGTCGGGCACGAAAGCGATACCTGCTCCCTCTACGTTCTCTAACGTATTGAGAAGCAACTGTGTACACGCATACATCTGGTCGGGATTATCCAACGAGTGCTCCGCCATCTTGCTCAGCATCTTGGCGGCAGCCTCCATCTCGGTGGCGGCTACGTTAATCTCTAATTCGGCTGCCCGCAATTCGGCTTTGGCGTGATAGACCGCCTCCTCCTTGATGGCGGCACGGCTGTAGAAATACTGTATGCAGGCTATCGACTCTAATGCTGCCGCTGCCACAATCAGTATCCAAAGACCCGAATAGGACTTGAAGTGGAGTTTTTCAAATAACTCTTTTAAGGTCATAGTAAAAAGGAATAACAGGTGTATAAAATGTCAAAAAGGTGCGCAAAGGTACGCATCTTCTTGTAAGTATGCAAATAATCGTTCATATTCTGCTATTCGGCAGATTCAACATCAAAGTGCGAAATTAGTAGAAATGTTTGAAGAAGCATTCATTCGGTGTCATAAAATTTAATTTTTCTCTTGGTCTTCGGTTGATTTTGTATTGTATTTGCATAATGGAATAGTCATCAATAGTTTCAAAATCAATTCTTTTAGGAATATATTGTCTAATAAGTTTGTTCGTATGTTCAATGTTCCCTTTCTGCCA
>JAFUVS010000009.1 GCA_017471175.1 Paludibacteraceae bacterium
TAAGTTTAGAGGACTTAACAAACAAACTTTTTTAACGCATATTAAAGAGTGTGAATTTAGATATAATCATAAACAACAAAATATATACAATTTACTACTAAATAACTTTAGAACTATACCTCTAAAGTTGTCTTGAACCTAACTAAAAATCAAACAACCCCATGAAACACAAACTTCTTACCCTTTTCCTCGCTCTCTCCGCCGGCGTAGGAAGTCTTTTTGCCGAAACCTACAGCGGAACCTGCGGAACAGACCTATATTGGTCATTAGACACATCTACCGGAGTCCTTTCCATTACCGGTACAGGCACAACGATGGAAGATTTTAATGTTTCCCCGTCTATTATTCCTATTCCTTGGGTTTTTAATAGAGCGGACATAAAAACCATTTCATTACCATCAACTCTGCAAAGCATTGGAAGTAATGCTTTCTATGATTGCACCAATCTGACTTCGGTCATTATCCCTCAAAACTTAACATCTATAGGTAGTAATGCTTTCGATAACTGTAGAAATCTCACATCCATAGAGCTACCCAATAGTTTGATAAGCATTGGAGAGTATGCTTTCGCAAGTTGTGTAAGTCTCACCTCCATAGAGCTTCCCAACAGCGTAACGAGCATTGGGTATAAAGCTTTCTCAGGGTGTACCGGCTTGACCTCAATAGAGATTCCAAACAGCGTGACAAGCATTGGAAGTCATGTTTTCTCATCTTGCTCCAATCTGACCTCCATCACCATTGGTAACGGCATAAAGGATTTAAATAATGGTGATTTCGATGGCTGTAGTAATCTGACCAAAGTTATGTTAAATTCAAATGCTTTAGTAAGTCAAATACATTATGTGCATTTCACTATTAATGAAATTTTTGGTAGACAAGTAGAAGAGTATATATTGGGTGAAAACATTACGAAAATTGGCGAATATGCCTTTTTTGGTGGAAATTTGAAATCAATAGTTATCCCCAATAGCGTCACAAGTATTGAAGATCATGCTTTCAAAAATTGCTTCAGTTTGACCTCCATAGAACTTCCCAACAGCGTAACGAGCATAGGATATAATGCTTTCTCAGGGTGTACCGGCTTGACCTCTATAGAGATACCCGGCAGCGTGACAAACATAGGAATTTCTGCTTTCTCATATTGCACCAATCTGACATCCGTCACCATTGGCAACAGCGTCGCAATGATTGGAGTGGAAGCATTTAGGGGTTGCAGCAGATTGGTTTCTATTGAAATACCAAATAGCGTGACAAGCATTGGCAGTACTACTTTTAAAGACTGCACAAGTCTGACTTCCGTCACTATTGGTAATGGCTTAAAGGATATAAGTAGTACTGCTTTCGATGGTTGTAATTCTTTGACCAAAGTTGCGCTAAATTCAAATGCAATAGTTAGTAAAATATATACTATGTATTCATCTATAGTAGATTTATTTGGTTCTCAAGTAGAGGAGTATATACTTGGTGAAAACGTTGCGGAAATTGGAGAATATGCCTTTTATGGGAGTGATTTGAAATCGATTACTATTCCCAACAGCGTAATAAGCATTGGAGGTCATGCTTTCTCAAATTGCAACAATTTGACATCGGTCACTATTCCGGAAAGCGTAACAAACATAGGAAGTTCTGCTTTCTCATATTGCACCAATCTGACATCAATCAATATCCCCAATAGCGTCACAAGTATTGGAGATTATGTTTTTAATGAATGCTTCAGTTTGACCTCCATAGAGATTTCCAATAGTTTGGTAAACATCGGAGAAAATGCTTTCTATAACTGTAGAAATCTCACATCCATAGAGCTACCCAATAGTTTGATAAGCATTGGAGAGTATGCTTTCGAAAGTTGTGTAAGTCTCACCTCCATAGAGCTTCCCAACAGTGTCACAAGCATCGGACACTATGCTTTCAATGATTGCAGCAGTCTAAACTCTGTAACCATTGGCGACGGTATCACAAGCATTGGTGATTATGGGTTAAAAAATTGTAGCAGTTTGACATCTATAACTATCGGAAGCAATGTTAAACAAATTGAAAAAGAGGTGTTTAGTGGGTGTGACAATTTGGTTACTGTGGCAATCAATTCGAATCACATAGTAAGCAAAAATTATGTTATCGATGAATATGGTGAGACATATAATTTGATGAATATATTTGGTAGCCAAGTAAAGCAATATATTATCGGGAACGGCATCACAAGTATTGGGAATGCGGCTTTTTATAATTGTTACAAAATGACATCCGTAACCATCCCCGGCAGCGTAACAAGTATAGGAGATTATGCTTTTTCTGCATGCGACAAATTAACCTCTATAGACATCCCTAACAGTGTTACAAGCGTAGGAGAAGGTGCTTTCTCCGGTTGCAGTAGTCTAAAACAACCTATATATAATGATTACGTTTTTGCCTATATGCCTATTTCGCATTCGGGAAGTTATACTATTCCTAATGGTATTAAAAGCATAGCGGGAGGTGCTTTCGTAGATTGTAGTAGTATAACCCACATAGAGATTCCGAACAGCGTTACGGACATCGGGGAAGCTGCCTTCATTTATTGCAGTGGTTTATCCTCTGTCATTATCTCCAAAAGCGTAACAACCATTGGCAACTATGCTTTCTATGACTGTTCCACCCTTACTACCATTCATGCCCAAATGGAGAACCCGCCATCCATTGAAGCATCCGTCTTTGAAGAATGCGGCGACCTGAGCAAAATCAATTGCTACGTTCCGCAAGGCTCGCTCGAATTATACCAAAATGCCGCCGTATGGAAAGAGTTTAATATTATTGCCGTAAACAATGACAATTCATATACGCTAACCGTTAGTGCTAATGATCCTCTATTTGGTAACGTTACGGGTTCAGGCGAGTACGCAGCAGGTCTTGAAGTAGAACTAACGGCTACCCCCAATGCCGGTTATCATTTCGTTTGTTGGAACGATGGCAATCAATCTGCTACTCGTACCGTAACCGTCTCATCCGATGCTACTTATACTGCCCTCTTTGCAGCTGATGTAGTGGCGCAAGAGGAAGTTGTAACCGTTTACGCCGAACAGACTACGGCGACCATTACTGCCGAATTGATAGACAACGATGATGTGGAATCTTATCGTTTTGTCATTTACTATCAAGGTGCTGTTTTCTGCACATGCTTGCTTGACAAAGATGGTCAGACATTGCAGGTTGATTATGCCGATAACGAACCAAACAGCATCCCGACACGCCTTAATATGCCCGCACAAGCACTGAATGAGGCAAACGGCTTGAATATATCTGTATCAGACCTACAACGTTGCGCAACTTACCAATTCACGCTGGATGCACTGGATGCCGATGGCAATATCTTAGACCGGCGCGAAAACGATTTCACTACTACCGGATCTGTCGAAACCACCGATGGCATAACCGTATGGGAAGATGAACTGCCCTTTATTTGGGAAGGCATCACCTTCACGACGGCAGGAACGGAAACGAAGACATTGACTGCCTCTACAGGTTGCGATTCCATAGTAACCTTTACCCTTAACGTCAAGTATCACGACATTACCCTCCAAGACAACGCAGATCCCGACTACTACACACAATTCGCAGAGGACTACAACGGACACACAGTCAATACCGCCACCCTCAATCGTCAATTCACACAAGACAAGTGGTCCACCCTCTGCCTGCCGTTCAATGTGAGCAAGAGTCTGATGATAGCCCTCGGATTGAGCGGACGTGTCTATGAGTTCCGCTACGCTGAACAATCGGATGATGAGTCGATACAGATGTATTTTGCTTCCGCGCAATCCATCGAGGCAGGCAAAGGCTATATCGTCAATGCCAACGCCAAGTTAGCGCAGAAAACCTCCTTCGTTTTCCCGAACGTGACCATCCACACCGATGCCGACAACGGCGACATAACCGCTCTGACAGGTTATAACGACAATTCGGGACGCGGCAACCTCTACTTGGCAGGTACACTCCGCGCTGGTGTCTTACAAGGTTCAGCCAACGGCAATACCTACCTCGGCTTGAAGGACAATAAACTCTATTACCCGAATAGTACATCAGGCACAGCCATCCGAGCCTATCGCGGTTTCTTCCGCATCAGCGAGCCGATGACGGCACAACGAGTGCGTATCGTATTGGATGGCGAAGGTATGGGAGAGTTGATAATTGATAATGGACAACTGACAATGGATAATGAGCAACCGGTCCGCAAGTATATAGAGAACGGCATCATCTACATTCGTAGCAATGGACAGACCTACAACGCACAGGGACTGCGGATTGACTAAAAGACGCTGGTCGTCAATTATCTTCAATTAAGCCCTCAAACATTTGTTCTTCCGATTCAGTCAGAAGGATCGGATGGAGAGAAACGGATGAATAATGGTTGGTAATTGATGACGAAAAAGAATGAATCACATACCGATAACATCCCCAAGTTGTCGGTATGTGTTTTTTTATTTAACGCGGTGGATGGCGTAGTCCAATAGGGCTGTCAGGCTGCGGCGGACGGGCGAATCGTGAAAAGTGGAGTTCAATGCCTCAAGTGCCTGCTCCTTGTAGTAGGTCATACGGCGGTAGGCGTATTGAATGCCCTCGTAACGCATAATGAAATTGCGGATGGTCTCTTCGCCGACACGATCCAACGGCTGCTCTGCCAACAGACGAATCGTGTCTGCCTCCTCTTTCGGAGCGCGGGCAAGCGATATGAGAAGGGGTAGGGTAGCGTTGCCCGAGCGAAGATCGTTCATCGTAGGTTTGTCCAATTGCTCGTTGTCCGAATAGTCCAATACATCGTCTTTCAACTGGAAACACATCCCTAAGTTCCAACCGAACAGTCGCAGCGAGCGAACCTGCTTCGGACTGCCAGCCGATGACTCGGCTCCCGCCTCCATACAAGCCGAAAACAGACTGGCAGTCTTCCCGCCTATGATATGGTAATAATCCTCTTCGCTTATCCACATCGAGCGATTGGCGTGCAACTGCTTCAACTCGCCGTCTGCCAACTCTTTGCCCAAGCGGGCAATAATCTGCCATATACGCACATTGCGCAGGTCTGCCACTATCTCAATCACCCGTGAGAGCATATAGTCGCCCGTCAAGACAGCCACCTTGTTCGACCAATGCCGGTGAACCGACTCTTTGCCGCGCCGCAGCGGAGACTCATCCACTACGTCATCGTGTACTAAACTGGCGGTATGCAGGAACTCGAAAGCCAAAGCCGTTTGGCGCGTCTTATCCGTCACGCCGTGGCAGATACAGGCTGCCAATAGCACCAATTGCATCCTAAGCTGCTTGCCTTTCGTGGATAAGATATAGGCTAATACATCGCGCAACACGCCCGTCGGACGCTGCACTTCCTCTTCCAATAGGCGACGGACAGCCGCCAAATCATCCGTTATAGGTTGTTGTATCTCTTCTGTGGACATTGTATCTTGCAATTCGCCGCAAAAGTACAGCCTTTTTCTTATATATAAAAACAGAAAAGCGACTGGGCAGATTCAACATCAAAGTGCAAAATTAGTAGAAATGTTTGAAGAAGCATTCATTCGGTGTCATAAGATTTAATTTTTCTCTTTATTTCACGAGAAACGGTACTGATTGATACTGAGACATGTGGATCATTCGCGATGTCTGTTAATGAAAAATTTTTTGCGAGTAAGGCAGAAATGACGTACCTTTGCTCCCGAGTTAAGTGCTTGTACATAGTCAACACAAAAGTAGTTAACTTGGCGGAATCTCACAAGAGTTTCCGCTTTTTTTGTCAGTATTGCTATGTTGAATTCGACCGAAGGCAGTTTTTTCGGTGTTGCTTTTCCAAGTTGAACTTAAGTACGAGCTGCTACAATCAATACCTTTTAATCAATGCGCTGACGCGGGGCGCACTTGACAAAAACATACCGACAAGGGCTGCCGGTATGTGATTGCGGGGCTTTTATTGGTTGTCAACAATTATCGACAATTAGCCAACAATGGAATTTGTTTGATTCAGTTTGGCTCAGATTTGTTTTGTTCTATTTTGTTCAATGGTTCAGACACCCGTCAATTCATGAGAACCTGAACGAGGCGCACAGAGAACCCGCGGCTGCGACGGTCGTGGCCCTGCGGGTAGAGGTTTGACGTGCCGAAGCTCAGTATGTACGCGTAGTTCGAGTCGTCCTGCGTGGAGGACCAGTAGTAGCCGTACGAACCTGTACTGAGGACACTCGTCCCGTTGCGGTAGCCCGCAGCGGGCAGGAACACCGCGCCAGCATCTTCCATCTTCTGCCACTGCGATGCCGTATAGGTATTGTCAGCATAACGGTCACATCCGCTGCACATGTAATACGAACTGCTCCATGTAAAACCTTCCGCTACACTTGGCCAGAACGATACACCCGAAGGCTTAACGTATTCCCAATTATCCGGCAACAGAATCACACCGTTCACGCCTGCCACCTTGCCCATACCGAAGAGTTTGTCGTAGTTCGCACGACCGTGGAACAGATACACCCATTCGTCTTTCGATAATGTTCTCCACAGACCTGCCTCGTTGCCACTATTACTGATGGGATTCATTCCCCAATCAATAAAAGAAGAGTAATCGCTATTACTCGTGCTTGTCTTTGTGGGAGCATTGCCCGTTCCCCAACCGAACAGGTCTATCCAACCGCTGTAGGTAGCGGAGATGTTCATGTTCGCTTCACCTATATAGTCATATTGATGCTCCGCAAAACGCCAAGTATTGGTACTTGCTTGATATTGCAGGTTGCCTTTGGAGAATGTAACCTGCTTCGTCGCACTCACGCTGAACACACCGATGCCGCCGACACCGCCTGTTTCCGTAAACACCGCTGTCAGCGTCCAGTCTTTCAGCATTGTTATCTCGCGCGGGTTGTCCGTGCTGCCGTCCGACCACTGCGAGAACGTATAACCCGAAGCGGCGGTAGCCGTCAAGGTCGCAACCTCGTCTATCTTGTACGAACCTGCGCCGGTTATAGTGCCCTCGCCTTCCGTCGTCACCGACAGCGTATAGGTCGGAGCATAGAAGCCTACGCTGTCCAATTCCTCCACCTGATACTTGACGTGCGAACCGTCTGTCTTCCATACGTACATGTACTGCTGCGCGCTTGCTACGCCGATTGTTATTATTAAGGCTATGACTGCCAATATAAGTTTTTTCATAGTTGTTGTGTATTATTGTTGGTTGGTTTGTTTTAGTCTTTTGCCCTGTGCATCGTAGAGGATGCCGTTGCGCTCTATATAGAGAACGCCGTTGTGTATGTACTTGCGGGCGGGGGTGTCGGACTTGTCCGACAAGTCTGACCAGTCGGTCGGTTCACTACCTACTACTTGCAACTCGGTAACCGGTTCGCCATTGGCGATGATGCGGACGCGTTGGGCGTTAACGGGGATGTCACTGCGGAAGAAACCACGGTAGGCACGGATAGTGGTGCCGGAGGTGGTGTTCGGGTAATAGAGCCGGTTGTCCTTCAAGCCGAGGTAAGTGTTGCCGGAGGTTGAACCTTGCAAGATACCTGTGCGGAGAGTACCTACCAAGAAGAGGTTGCCGCGATTCGTACCATCGTTGTAGCCTGTCAAGGCGGTTATGTCGCCGTTGTCGGAGTCGGTGTTGATGGTCACGTTCGGGAAGACGAAGGAGGTCTTGGCAGCCAGTTTGGCGTTGGGATTGACGATATATCCTTTGCCCGCTTCGATGGATTGTGCGGGAGCAAAATACACCTGTATGGTATTGTCATCCGCCTGCTCCGCATAACGGAAAGCGAAGACGCGGTTGTATAAGCCGAGGGACATCATCATCGCTTTGTTCACATTGAACGGCAGGCAGAGTGTTGCCCATTTGCCTTGTGTGAACTGGCGGTTGAGTGTAGCAGTATTGACTTTTAGTCCGTTGTAGTCGTTGGCGAATTGCGTGTAGTAGTCGGCGTTCTCGTTCTCGTGCAGCACGATGTCAAGCGGCAGGGACTCTTCTACCTCGCCAAAGACGCAGGTCTTGACACCTGCCATAGTGTTGTTGCGTGTGTCCTGTACATGGAAAGAGGTAACGCCGTTAGCAGTTTGGAACGTCAGACGCGGGTAGTTGCCCAGCAGGAAATTCTGCTTCGCGTCTCTCCTGTCTATAGCCACAAACCCTGTAGTCGTCTGCTGTGCGGCGAGGGTCAGCACCCAACCGGCAAACAGCAGGAACAATAGTGCTCTTTGTTTCATGGTTGATTGTGTTTTAGTTGATATTGTTAATTGGTTTATTCGGTTATGTTCAACACAAAGAAAAAGCGTGCGCTTTCGCTGCTTCATTTGATTATCTGAGGTCTTCGACTACCTTAACGATTCAAATAAATGCACGGAAAACTCACGCTGAAAACGTGAGCGTGCATAAACCGTGCTTGAATCGTTAATGATTACTGAAGTTGTCGAAGTTTCAGATAATCAAGTTTGGCTTATACCGCTATGTGGTGGTGCAACACTTTGCGCCGATATGTCTTTTATATTATGTGTGTGCTTATGTTACCGCTTTTTGCGGTGGCGGTTATGTTATAATCATTTTGTTATTGAGAAATGCGAGATACGGCGGCAAAAGTACGGCAAGGATGGAATATATGCAAGGGAGAGGTGATTTTTTCTGTATGGGTACGGCGAGAGGAACCGGAGAGTACTGTGAGAGTTGCCTTGACCTATGGGTGACTTATGGGTGACTTATGGGCGACCTATGGGCGACCTATGGGTGACCTATGGGTGACCTATGGGCGACCTATGGGATAGATAGGGAGAAAATAGGGAGAAATATACGTTTTGTTTGTATAATTGGAGGTTTGGGTGTACCTTTGCCGCCGAGATTGGAAGAACAGGGGTATCGGGCGTAAGAAGAGTCTGAAACCATAACAAGAGAACAAGGGTGCTATTAGGCGAAGGGATATACAAGAGCAAGGGGTCGAAGTTTCTATCTTTTGCGGAGTCGATAGAAAACGAGGAGGAGGCGAAGGCGTTGATAGCGCGGTACAAGAAAAAGTACCACGATGCGCGGCATGTGTGCTATGCCTATCGTTTGGGTGCAAATCTATGGCGGACGAAAGACGACGGCGAGCCTCACGGGACGGCGGGGTTGCCTATATTACGGTCGATTGATGCGCAAAAGAGAGACAATATACTGGTAGTAGTGGTTCGCTATTTCGGCGGGACACTATTGGGTACGGGGGGCTTGATGGTGGCATACAGAGAAGCAGCTTTGGATGCTCTTTGTAAGTTGAGTGTTTAGTGTAGTTGAGTGTTTAGAGTTTAGTGTTTAGTGTAGTTGAGTGTTTAGAGTTTAGAGTTTAGTGTTCCGTATTCAGATGGAAACATATAAAGACATTGAGGCTTATAGGGTCGGTCCGCTGTTAGGTGTGACCGATTTTCTGTTTGTATTTCCTTTCTTGGAATACTTGCGTCGCCGCAAGACGAGTTCAATGCGTTTGGAATTAGGCGGCGGCGATACCCCTTGGCAGAGCGAAGCGGACCGGCGGATGATTCGCGAGGACTTGCGAGGGGGAGCTACTTTTCTGACCAATCACAGGGATATAATAATGGATGCGGCATGGCTGAGTTTTCTGCTTCGCACGCATTACTGGATTCGTCCCTATATGGGGATAGGCAACAACCTGCTGAGCAAGCGTTGGATCGAGTGGTTGGTGCGTTATCTTCGCTGTTATGTCGTGGTACGTGACGGCGGACCAAAGGAGGTGATGAAGAACGCACAGCATCTGAGTGCGTACATACAGATGCTGCGCGGAAAGGGCAAGAGCATCTGGTTGGCGCAGCGTGAGGGGAGAGCGAAAGACGGGAATGACTTGACGCAACCGGCGGTGCTGAAGATGCTGACGATGGGTAGCGGTGATTTCTTGGATGCGATTCGGAAACTGAATATCTGTCCAGTGAGTATCAATTATGAGTTTGACCCATGCGACTACTTGAAGGCAAGAGAGATGCAGCTAAGGAGGGATGACCCGCAGTGGAAGAAGCCGAAGGGCGAGGACGAGCTGTCGATGAAGACGGGCATATTCGGCGATAAAGGACGCGTGGTGTACCGCGTGACGCCGAGTCTGAACCACTGGATGGATGCGAACAAGGAGGAATTAGAGAAGATGACGCGCAACGAGCAGGTACAAGCCGTAGCGAAACAGATAGATTATCAGATTCATATCGGCTATGAGACGTATGAGCGGGGCGAGGCATTTGAGCAGTATCTACAGGAGCGGTTGGTGATGATAGAGATGGCGAATAAGGACGAGGCTTACTTGATGGATAAACTGCACGAGATGTACCGCAATCCCGTACTTAACCATCAAGCCGCCAAAGAGAAGAAAGGACTATGAGTATGCGTACTGCTATTTTTCCGGGAAGTTTCGACCCGTTTACGATAGGTCATTTGGACTTGGTTGAACGCGGTTTGCAGTTGTTTGACCGCGTGGTAATCGGCATTGGCAAGAACAGCGAGAAGCGGGCGATGTTCCCGTTGGTATTTCGCGAGGAGTCTTTACGGAAACTGTTTGAGAATGAGGGACGTGTGGCAGTGGATGTATATGAGGGCTTGACAGTAGATTTTGCCCGAAGGTGGAATGCACATTTTCTTCTTCGCGGTGTACGGTCGGTGCAAGACTTTGTATATGAAGAGAGTATGGCGGAAGCGAACAGGCAGTTGGACGGGATAGAGACGGTGGTGCTGTATGCGAGACCGGAACACGCCTATATATCTTCTTCGTTGGTACGCGAATTGTATGGTTACAAGAAGGATGTGCAAGCCTTAGTTCCCTATCCTCTTCCTTGAATTAGAAACAAATAGAAAAACGATATGAAACGGTTAGTACCTATATTATTAGTTTTGGTTACGCTGCCCTTGCCCGGTCAGGAGCAGACGACGCGTATTGACAAGTCGATGACCATATTGACGGACGTGATGCGGCAGTTGGATATGAACTACTTTGACACGCTCAACTACGAGCGAATGACGGAGGAGGGTATCCGTATGATGTTGCGTCAGGTGGATCCTTACACTATTTATATACCCAAAGAGCGGGACACGGACTTGCGCATAATGACAACGGGTCAGTACGGAGGTATCGGCGCGATGATTATGATGCGCGACAGTATGGTCTATATCGCTGAGCCATACGAGGGTATGCCGGCACAGGTGAACGATGTGCGTGCGGGCGACCGCTTGGTGAAAGTGGACGATTTTCGTTGCGATGGTCAGACCACAAAAGATGTGAGCAACCGTTTGCGCGGCGAGGCGGGAACAACGGTCAAATTGGTGTTGGAGCGCGATGGCGAGAAGAAACTGCTCACGCGTGAGGTGGTAAGAAAGGAGATTCATTTGCCTGCCGTAACCTTCTATAAACGGTATGATAATGTGGGATATGTATTGTTTTCGGAGTTCACATCGGGCAGTGCGGCGGCTTTGTATGAGGCTATCCGCAAGATGGAGTCGGAGGGAGCGTTGTCGGGTCTGATTATTGACTTGCGCGGCAATGGCGGCGGACTGATAGACGAGGCGATACGTGTGGTAAGTCTGTTTGTGGACAAGGACACGGAGGTGGTCACGACGAAGGGCAAGATACAGACCTCTAACCGTTCGTATAAGACTTCGAGTACGCCTGTTTATAAGGACTTGCCTTTGGTATGCTTGGTGAACGGGGGTACGGCATCGGCAGCGGAGATCGTGTCGGGCAGTTTGCAAGAGTTGGGTCGCGCCACGCTGATTGGCGAGCGGACGTTCGGGAAGGGCTTGGTGCAGTCTATTCGCCCGATAGCCTTCGGAGGCAACCTGAAAGTGACGACGGCGCATTATTATTTGCCTTCGGGGAGGTGTATACAGGCTATTAACTATGATGCGCTGCAGCGTGGCGAGAAATTGGAGCGTGACACGGCAGGCGGCATACAGCCGGACATTGTGCTGACCGACTCGCAGAAAGTGGATATATGCTACTCGTTGGTGCGCGGACACCATTTCTTCGACTATGCCAATCGCTACCGTCAGACGCATAACGGGATAGCGCCGCCGGATAAGTTTGAGGTGTCGGATGAGGAGTTGGAGCGTTTTATGCAGTTCCTTGACGAGAAGAAGTTTGTATATGAAACGGAGACATCGCGTTACTTGGACGATTTGATAGAGGTAGCGGAGAAAGAGGATATAGACTCGCTTTCGATGCAGGCGATGACGCTGCTACGCAAGACATTGCGCCCATCGTTTCGGGACGCTATTATGCGGCATAAGGATGAGGTGAAGATGCTGTTGGGGGCTGATATTGTGGAGCGTTACTACTTCCAGCGGGGGCGTGTGGAGTTTATGCTGCGCGATGACAAGGCGTTGAAGAAGGCTAGCGAAATTCTAATTAATAGGTAATAGTTAATAATTAATATCTCGATGCTTGTCTTATTTTTTTAATCCATTCTCTTTTTCTACTTATCATTTTATATCCTTTTAGTTAACATCTTATGCGGAGAAGAAATATCTTGCTCATTTTTGCGAGTTGCTGTGTTTGCATGCTATGCGGTTGTGCGAGTCGGGGTTCGGGTCCTCAAGGGGGACCGGTGGACTCTATTCCTCCGCGTGTATTGGGGAGTGTTCCAGCTGACGGTGCAACGGGTGTGCAATCGCAAGAGATACAGATACGGTTGGACGAATACGTGACCTTAGACCGTGCAAGCGAGCAGGTGCTGGTATCGCCTCCCGGTCTGTCGCAACCGATAGTGAAGGCGGTTGGCAAGAAAGTGTCGGTGACATTGAACGACTCGCTGCAACCGAATACGACATACACCATCTACTTTGGCGAAGCCATACGGGATAATAACGAGAAGAACGCCGTCAAGGACTATACGTTAAGTTTTTCAACGGGGGACAAGATTGATTCGCTATGGCTATCGGGCAGGGCGTGGTTTGCGGAGACGCTGAAGCCTGCGGCGGGGGTGATTGTGGGTATTCATCCTGCAACGGCGGAGGACAGCGTGGTTAGCAAGCAGCCATTCCTACGCATAGCGCGGACGGACTCAACGGGTCAGTTTGCGATTCGGCATATCGGGGAGGGGACATATAGGGTGTATGCTTTGTCGGACAGCAACCGCAACTATACGTATGAGCGCAATGAACCGATAGCTTTTATGGAGCAGCCGGTTACGGTATCAGATTCGGGGTTGGTGCTTCGGCTGTTTAACTGCTTGATACCGAAGGATACGGCGAAATTGAAGGTGGACAGTTTGGCAGCGGATAGCATAATGAGGGACAGTTTGGCAGCGGATAGTTTGACGAGGGATAGTTTGTCGGTGGATAGTATTCGTCAGGATACGGCGCAAGTGAAGAAAGCGAAGGCGGAGGTGAAGGCGACCGCGTCATTGCGCGTGGTGGTAGAGCCGGCGGATACGAGTATATACGTGCAGTTATTGGGCGGAAAGGATGATGTAGTGGCAACGGAGGCGGCAGGTGAGCGCGGTGATGTGCTTTTTAAGGAGTTGAAAGCGGGAACGTATATGTTGCGTGCTTATTTAGATTTGAACGGGGACAGCGTATGGACAACGGGGGATTACTATGAGAAGCGTCAGCCTGAACCGATGTACTACTTCCCGAAACGGTTGAAGATACGGGATAACTGGGATTTTGAGGAGACATTCCGCTGGAAAGAGGAGAGCGGAAGACCGAAATAAGCGGGGATGAAGGCAGCAGAACGAAATAGGCGGAACACGGTGATACTCTTGTCTTTGGGTATTGGCGTTCAAATCATAACCTACGTGATAGCACCGGATAATGTGTGGGCATTGGTGAGTGCGCTGTTCGGCGTATGTTCGGTGGTGTTGTGTGCGCAGGGGAAGTGGCTGACTTTCTTTTTCGGTTTCGGACAGATACTGACTTACACGTATTTATGTGTATTAGAGCGTTTTTATGGCGGGATCGCGATAAACGCTTTTTATTTTGCCTCGCAGGTTTACGGGATCTATAGTTGGCGTAAGCTGCTGCGGGAAGAAAGGGATAGTGAGGGGGACGTGATACCCTTCCGTAGGATGCGGGGTGGGTGGTTTGCCGTTTTGTGCGCGGTGCTGTTGGTGCTGTCGCTTGTGACGGGGTGGTTATTAGGTCGTTATACGAATGACACGCAGCCTTACTTGGATGCGCTGACGACGGTACCTGCTTTTGCGGCGCAGATATTGTTGGTAATGGCATACAGGGAACAGTGGTTTATCTGGCTGTTCATTGATTTGCTGTATGTGGTGATGTGGTGGGAAGCCGGTTCGTATTGTATGGTGGCGCAATATGTGTTTTGGTGCGTCAATGCAACCTACGGCGCTGTTCGTTGGTCCGCAAAGTAGCGATATGTTTGAGTTCTTTTTTTGCGTACTCGCGGCTGCCTTCGTGTTTGAGGAGTTGTCGGAATGTTTCTTCTGCGGCATCGAGGTATCCGAAATTGATTTGTGCGTAGCCAAGTCGTCGGAGTAAGAAGGCGTAGTATTCAATCATGCGATTGAGTCCGACTTGATGAACTTCTCCAAAGATGTTTTCAGAATCTTCGTTATCGTCCTCATCGTCTGTGTTATCGGCGCGCATAGATTGTATGGAGTTGCGGATTTCCTCTATTTCGCCTTGGAGGTCTTCGAAGATACGGGGGTCTCGTCCTTCTGCGAGGGAGTTGAAGTACATTTGTTCGCAGTCGTATCGGTTGCTGTTGCGCGTGATGTCGAGGTAGAAATAGGCTTTTTCGAAGAGTTGCATTTCGGTATAGCAGTAGCCGATGTCGTAGCAGACGGCGAAGAAGAGGTCACGGTCGTGTCCGCGTAGTTCCCAGTACTTGAGTTTCATCTGCTCGTAGATAGGTTGCAGTAGGACGATTGCTTGGATGTAGAACTCGTTTTGGACGAGGTTGTGTGCTTCTTGGAACTGGTCGAAGAGGTCTGCGGCAGGCGATTCGGGGAATAGTCGTTTAGCGCTATCGCTTGGTTTTTGGTTTGTTTTCCGCTGATTTTTAGCGAAGCAGAGTTTGAGTGAGACAGCCTGCGGCGTGTAAGCGGGTGTTGCTGTTTGTGCTTGTAGGAACTCGTGTGGTGTGCGCACGGCAGTGAGTCGTGCGGAGAGGAAGTCGGGTTCGTTGAGAAGGGGGTAGAGAGAGAAGATATAATGGTTGGTCGTGGCATCAAGAGTAAAGACAACGGGTGAAGAGGTAGCGAAAGTTGCTCTTTTGCCGGAGCCTTTAATGAGGGTATTGAGTAGTCGGGTATCGGCGATGGTTGCCGGATCGGTTATTTCTTGGAGTTGGTTGTCTTTTTGGATGGTGAGTGCGAGGAGGTCCGCCTGTTCTTCTCCATCGAAGAGGTAGTTGAGGTATTCGGCAAGGGTGTCGTTTTTAGGTTTTTGCGCTTTGGGTTTGTTTTTGCGGATGGCTTTATCTTCCTGCTTCATTTCGGCTTGCGCGAGCCGGAAGAGGTCGCGTCGGAGATTGATGAAGTCTTCGTCGTCATCGGGCATAGGGCCGACTTGGGGCAGTCTGTCCTTCTTAGAGCCGGAAATGTAGTCGCGTGTCTCATTAGCCAGCCCCAAGCACATTTCAAGATAGTTGATAAAGACTTGCTCGGAAGGCTCGATTGTTTCAACGCTTATATTGAACATCAGTTGGTTAGACTCTTCTTCGTAATTAAAATTAAATTTAGCGAAGGAGTAATTGAGGTTGCAGCGGTGGCAGAATTGGAGTGCACGGATATAGTTGTCGTGCGTATAGGGCAAGATGGCGAATCGCGCAAATTGGATGAAGATGCCGTTGTTTTTGTTTTCTGTACGAACAATGAAATATCCTCCTTGATATTTAAAGGAGTAAAGTGTAGCACTTTCAAACTTGTGCAAAATGTCGAGTTTGAACTGGTTACGCTTGGCGACTTGCCGGAGGAAGGCGGCTGTACCTCGGCTATAGGATGGTGTGTCGTTGGAGGTATTATTTCGCCGTGTTAGGGTCTTTTCTTCGGCGATGTCATCGAAGGAGGTGTCGTTTTTCTTATCCGCTGTATCATCGCCGGAAAAGAGGTCGGTAGCGGATTCTGCGAAGAGGTCGCGGAGGCGTTTTTTAATATCTTCTAAATCTTTCATATCTTATAAAGGGTCCTATCCATCTCTTTTTGCAAAAGAAGCAAAGAGAGCCAAAAGGGCGGCAAAGGTACGGGTATTTGGCGGGTTATGCAACGTTTTGGGTGATTTTTTTGGTAGATTGGAGAAAAGGCAGTACTTTCGCGGGCGGAGGGGAATCAAAGATTTAAAGGATTTGAGAATTTGGGGATTGCAGATTTAAAGATGACCAATTAAAAGATTGCAGATTATGGAATTCAGTGCAAAACAGATTAGTGCGTTGTTAGGCGGCACGATAGAGGGTGACGGCGAGCGCAAGGTATGGAACGTGTCGGGCATAGAGAGTGCGAAGGAAGGCGATTTGTGCTTTTTGGGCGATGCCAAGTATGTACATTATTTAGAAGAGACAAAAGCATCGGTGGTGTTGCTGTCTCGCGGGATAGATTTTGCGGGTCAGTCGAATGCCACTATCATCCGTGTGGATAATGCTCGCGGTGCGATGGCGATGTTGCTCGGCGAGGTAGCGAAAGTGCTTAATCCGGCGAAGAAAGGCGTGGAAAAGGGAGCCTTCGTGAGCGATGGCGTGGATGTGCCGGAAGATGCTTACATAGGTTCGGGCGCATACATAGGCAAGGGGGTCCGTTTAGGTGCGGGCGTACAGATTTATCCGCAGACGTATATAGGTGATGGCGTGGCGATAGGCGACGGGAGCGTGCTGTATGCGGGGGTGAAAGTGTATTACGGCTGCCGGATTGGCAAAGGTTGCATCTTGCACAGCGGCGTGGTGATTGGGGCGGACGGATTCGGCTTTGAGCCGGATGAGCAGGGCGTTTATCACAAAGTGCCGCAGATCGGGACTGTGGTGATAGAGGATGACGTAGAGATAGGTGCGAATACGACGGTGGACAGGGCGATGATGGGCGAGACGCGCATCGGACGGAACACGAAGATAGATAACCTATGTCAGATTGCTCATAATGTGCAGATTGGAGAGAGTACGGTATTGTGCGCGCAGGTGGGGATTGCCGGTTCGACGAAGGTGGGTAGTCACTGCACGCTGACGGGTCAAGTGGGCGTAGCGGGTCATATAGAGATAGCGGACGGCTGTATGTTCGGCGCGAAGTCGGGCGTGGCAGGTACGATTCGCAAAGCGGGGCAGTATATGGGTATGCCCGCCATAGAAGCTAACCGCTGGCGTAGGGCGCAAGCTGTGTATCGCCGTCTGCCGGATATCTACCGTAAACTACTATGAGACAAGCGACTATACGAGAGCCATTCACCTTGTGCGGCAAGGGTTTGCACACGGGTTTGATGATTCGGGCGACGGTTCGTCCGGGGGGTGAGGATACGGGTATTTGTTTCTGCCGCACGGACTTGGAGGGGCAGCCGACTTATGTGGCATCGGCACGATACGTAGGCGGGACATCGCGTGGGACGGTGTTGGAACAAGGGGCGTGGAAAGTGAGTACGGTGGAGCATCTGATGGCAGCTTTGTATGCGATGGGAGTGAGCAACTGCTTGGTGGAAGTGGATGGTCCGGAGGTGCCTATATTAGACGGTAGCGCGCGTAAGTGGGTAGATGCCGTCAAACAGGTGGGAGTCGTTGAACAGACACGCGAACGGGATGAGTTGGTAATAACCGATCGGGTATGTTTTGACAACGGGAAAGGGAGTCGGATGGTGATAGAGCCTTGCGAAAAATATGAAGTGCAGGTTCACGTGGATTATCCTTCGCTGGTGCTGAATAAGCAGGATGCCGAATTGAGGGACTTGGCAGATTTTGACAGGGAGATAGCGTCGGCCCGTACTTTTTGTTTTCTTCGGGAGATACGTCCGCTGTTGCATCTCGGTCTGATTAAGGGCGGGGACTTGCAAAACGCGTTAGTGATATACGACAAGCGGATGTGGCAATGGACGATGAACCGCTTGGCGCGCAAGTTGGGGCAAGAGCCGATTGATGCATCGCAGTTGGGGTATTTAAGCGAACTTAACTACGTGAATGAGCCTGCTCGGCACAAACTATTGGATGTGGTAGGAGATATGGCTCTGTCGGGTCGCTATATACGGGGACGCATCTATGTGGAGCGTCCGGGACACGCGTTCAATACGTGGTGTTGCAAGCAGTTGCTGATGCGGGTTGAAGCATAAGAAGCTGATACATAAGATGAAAAAAGGGAATACGGCTGTCTGTGCCGTATTTTTTTTGTGAATTTGTAAATAACTGTAAATAAATGCCTTGATGCGTTTACAAAGCGGAATCACATAATAATCACATAATAACCACATAATAATTTCCTAATGTAGTAACGGGAAGAGAGGTACGATTCGCACATAAAATCGCGAACACGGAATACCACGAGTAGAAAGTACACTGCGGGGAGAAAGAAGGGGTTACAAAGGGGAAGGGGGGAATGGGGAAAGTGAAAAGGGAAATAAAAAAGTTCCGCTAATTCTATTTTTATTACCAAATTATTTGTACTTTTGCGCGCTTTTTCCTGCGGAGTGATGCGGGCGGGGACTGTGGCACTCCCAAATGAAGTTATAGACATAGAATAGAATCATAACATATTAAGCAATATGAATTGTGCAAAGGCATCGGTAGAACCGAATGTGAAAGGAAGTGAATTGTCATCCGCGGATGGGAGTGCGAAGATAAGTGCGTTGGCATCGGTGGATCCGAGTGCGAAGATAGGTGCGGGCGTAGAGATTGGTCCGTTTGTATTCATCGATGAAGACGTAGAGATTGGTGAAGGTACGGTGATAGATGCGAACGCGACAGTGTGTGCGCATACGCGCATCGGCAAGCACTGCCATGTGTTTCCGACGGCGATAGTGGGTGCCGTGCCGCAGGACTTGAAGTTTCGGGGTGAGTTGACTTACACGTACATAGGCGATTACACGGTGTTGCGCGAGTGTTCGACCGTACATAGAGGTACCGCCTCGAAGGGAAAGACAGTGGTAGGAAATAACTGTCTGATAATGGCTTACTGCCATGTGGCGCACGATGTGGTAGTGGGCGACCATGTGATTATGTCGAATGCGACGCAGTTGGCAGGCGAGGTGGTCGTGGACGACTGGGCTGTGATAGGCGGCGGGACGCTGGTTCATCAGTTTTCGCATATCGGTGCGCATGTGATGATACAAGGCGGGAGTTTGATTAACAAGGACGTACCGCCCTACGTGATGGCAGCCCGTCAGCCGATACAGTACTGCGGCATCAACACGGTGGGCTTGGGCAGACGCGGATTCAGCAAGGAACAGATAGATAGTATACAGCAGATATACAGGCTGTTGTATATGTCAAAACTGAACGTCAGTCAGGCGTTGGAGCGCATAGAGGCAGAGGTACCTCAGTCGGCGGAACGCGATAGTATAGTACGTTTTGTGCGCGGGTCGGAACGCGGTGTGATAAAAGGGGCGTAAAAGACGGCGAGTAGCGCATAAAAAGTCAGACAGCGAACGATGAACATCGGAGGGTATGACATAGCGTTATGGGACTTGTATCTGATAGGTGCAATGGTCGTGGTGTTGCTCTTTCAGTTGTACTTCTACCTGCGTTATATCCGTCTGCCGAAAGCGAAGAAAAAAGCAGTAGCGGAGCAACAGAGACCGAAGCATGCGGGAGACCAATTGGACTTGTTCAGCGATGACGTGCGCGGTGTGTCGGTGATTGTGGCGGCACGGAATGAAGCAGGCAATCTGCGGGATTACCTCCATTCGCTACTGGAGCAGGACTACCCGATGTATGAGGTGATAGTAGTGGATGACCGATCGGAGGATAACACGCGTCAGGTATTGGACGATATGATGCTGCACTACCCACGTTTACGGCGGACGTTCGTCCCTCAACACGCGCGCATTATCAGCAGCAAGAAATTAGCACTGACATTAGGCATCAAGGCGGCACGGTTTGACTACCTGCTGTTTACGGACGCGGACTGCCGCCCGGCATCGAGGCTGTGGATATGGGAGATGATGAACGGGTTTGACTGTCAGGAAGGGACGGATGTGGTATTAGGCTTCGGGGCACACTTCAAAGGTAAAGGTATGCTGAATCGGATGATACGGTACGACACGCTGTTCAACGGTTTGCACTACTTGGGTGCGGCTCGGTGCAAGCACCCATATATGGGCGTGGGCAGAAACCTGGCTTATAAGAAAGAGTGGTTCTTGTCGCACAACGGTTTTTCGCCGTACTTGGGCGAGATGGCAGGGGATGATGACCTGATAGTCAATCACTATGCGACGGGCAAGACAACGGCAACGGTAACGTGTCCGAAGAGTGTGACGTGGTCGCCGACCAAGCAGACATGGCAGGAATGGTGGCATCAGAAACGTCGTCATTTGAGTGTATCGCCTCACTATACGGCTTGGAGTCGATTGCGTCTGGGGGTAGAGCCGATGTCGCGCGCTATATGGTACGGAGCAGCTATAGCATTGCTTGTTCGGTGCGGGCTTCGATTCGCGATAGCACCTACGGTTAGCATAGGATTGGCAGGCTGCGTGGGACTGCTACTACTGATGCGATTGGTGCTGCGTGCAACGGTGATGAATGTGTCGGCACGGAGATTGGGCTACTCGCCGAAGGGGATGTGTGCCGGTATCAGCTTGACCGACCTCGTGCTATGGGATATGATTCTGCCGCTGTGCAGCTTGTGGATTCTGATGTTTCCAACTCGCAAACCTACCCGATGGTAATAAAAACAATACCCTTTATGAAACGTTTCCTATTCGTTATTGCATTGGCAGTCAGTACGTTGGTTCGTGCAGACTTGCTGACCGAGTTGATGATTGACAAGAAATACGACCCGAAGTATTTGAGCGGCAAGGAGATAGACTCCGTGCTGAACGGTGTGGAAAAGGGTCGGTATGAACTGCAAGAGAAAACCCGCAGGCAACAATACAGATATTCATACTTTGCGAAGTATTGTCTGCAGGACAACCGCAGAAAGACGAACAAAGGATTGAGTGACTCGGAGTTGCGCGATGTAGAGATTTCATCGGACGGCAAGTATATAGCCTATGGAAAGGGGCAGGATCTGTTCCTATACAAAACGGATTTCAACACGGAGGTGGCTATTACGCTCAAAAGACAGTCGGACGTATTTAACGGCATGAGCGATTGGCTGTATGAGGAGGAGTTCGGGATTACGAAGATGTACGCTTTTTCTCCTGATAACGAACAGATTGCTTTTATTCGTTTAGAGGAGTCGGGTGTACCTACATTCACGTGGCAGACCTACTTGAACGAGGGGGAAGAGAGCAGCAAGTACCCTGAAGAACACTCGCTTCGCTATCCTCGTTCGGGCGAAAGAAACGCCAAGCCATCGGTGTGGGTATATGATATACGCAAGAAGAGCCTTGTACAGATG
The DNA here is from genome assembly GCA_017471175.1 of Paludibacteraceae bacterium. Classification (GTDB taxonomy): domain Bacteria; phylum Bacteroidota; class Bacteroidia; order Bacteroidales; family Paludibacteraceae; genus Colicola. Next base: position 21,436 of record JAFUVS010000009.1, read on the forward strand.
CGATTGCCGGAAGAGGATGACCGCTACATTCCCCGTCTGCGGTGGCGCGAAACGGCGGAAGGCAACCGTCTGATGGTGCAGACACTGAATCGCGACCAGACGCGTATGTCGGTTTATTCGTGCAATCCGAAGTCAAGTATGGCTCATCTGTTCTATGAGGAGCAGTCAGATAAGTATTTTACGGATTATTCGTTGTGGGACGAATGGCAATGGCTGCGAAACGGACAAATGGTGATGTTGAGCGAGAAAGACGGCTGGCGCAGGTTGTACCTATGCTCAGAGCAAGGGGCAGTGTTGCGCGCGCTTTCGCCGGAGGGGATGGATGTGACGGATGTGTACGGCGTGGACGAGTCATCGGGCGTGGTGTATTACCAAGCAGCACCGGTGGCCACAGAGCGGCATATCTACTCTGTGACGCTGAAGAAAGGGGAGAACGTGCGACTGACCAACGAGCGGGGTTGCTATTGGCTGTATGCGGCGAAAGATTTCAGTCGGTGCGTGCTGCGCTATGAGAGTGATGTAGTGCCGCCAACCTATACGTTATGCAACCTGAGCAAGCGCAATCTGAAAGTGATTCGCAGCCTTGAGAACAACGCGGTGGTAGCAGCCAAATGGAAAGGACTGAATATGCCGCAAAAAGAGTTCGTGCGTATCGGCACGGAGCGAGGCGATTCGTTGGACGCTTGGATACTGCGTCCGGCGGAAGCATCGGAGACGAACAAGCGTCCGGTGGTGATGTTCCAGTACTCGGGACCGGCTTCGCAACGCGTGCTGAACCGTTGGCATCACCGAATCGGGTATGTGTTAGTGCAGATGGGGTATGTGGTGGTGAATGCCGACCCTCGCGGGACAGATTGTCGAGGGAGAGAATGGCGGAACGAAACGTACCTTGCATTGGGCAAGAAAGAGGCGGAAGACCACTTGAGTGTAGCGCGTTATATACAGACGCTACCCTACGTAGACGGCAGCCGGATAGCGATGGCGGGCTGGAGTTACGGCGGGTATCAGACGATACGGACGATGTGCGAGCAAGAAGCTTCGAACCCATTGATACGCTGCGGGATAGCGATTGCGCCGGTGACGGACTGGCGGCTATATGACACGGGTTATACGGAGCGGTATATGCGCCGTCCGATGGTGAACGAAGACGGGTATAAACAAGCGGACTTGACAGCTATGGCAGACCGACTGACAGGGCGACTGCTCCTTGTACACGGAATGGCAGACGATAATGTACACGCGCAGAACACGTGGTTGCTGACAGAAGCATTGGTGAATGCCGGCAAGCAGTTTGATATGCAGGTCTATCCCGACGACAACCATAATCTGCGTCGCGGGAATCATTATCTTCACCTGCACCAACGCATCGTTAAGTTCCTGAAAGAAAATCTATAAACCAACCTCCTTTACGAATATGACACAAAAGCAAAAGCAGAGTAATGTACTCACTATTATTATTTGCTTCTTTTTGTTCGGAATGATTTCGTTTGTGACGGGCATGCAAGACCCGTTCGGCGTGATAGTCCGTGCACAGTTCAAGGCATCGAACGCGATGTCGCAACTCGGCAATATGGCGAACTTCATCGCCTACGCGTGTATGGGTTTGCCTGCGGGTATGCTGCTGAAGCGATACGGATACAAAGTCACTTCGCTATGGGCAGTAGGAATCGGTTTTGTGGGTGTGTGTATTACGTTCTTGAGCGGTCGGTTGGGGTCGTTCGGAGTGTATCTGACAGGTGCATTTGTGAGCGGTTTTTCGATGTGTCTGCTCAATTCGATAGTCAATCCGATGCTGAACACATTAGGCGGTGGCGGCAAACGGGGTAACCAACTCGTGCAATGGGGCGGCAGCTGCAATAGTCTGAACGCCACAATTGTACCTATACTAATTGGTTATCTGATAGGTACAGTGAGCAAGGACACACAGATAGCTGATGCTAATCCGGCATTGTACATAGCGATGGGTATTTTTGCATTTGCCTTCATAGTGCTGTGTTTTGCTCCCATACCGGAGCCTGAATTAGAAGCAGCACGTGCGCGGATGGAACGCGGTGAGAAAAATACGGAAAAGATGGGTGATTCCATTCGTCAAACGCTTCGTTACAAGCACTTTGTGTTTGGTGCAATTGGGGTATGGCTGTATGTGGGTTTGGAAGTGTGTATTGCGAATGTGACGAACTTGTACTTGACTTCGTCTGAAATTGGTGTGGCAGCTTCAGTGAGCGGAACGATAGTGGGGATGTATTGGTTCTTTATGCTGATTGGTCGTCTGACAGGCGGCACGATCGGCGGTAAGGTGTCTTCACGGGCTATGCTGACGACGGTGTCAGTGGCTTGCATTGTGCTATTAGGATTAGGAATGCTGTTCGGCGACAGCGTACAAGTTTTGTTCCCAGCTATTGACAAGACAACGTTCTCTTTTTCGCTGCATGAGATTCCGATTGCAGCTATGTTCTTCGTGCTGTGCGGTTTCTGTACGAGTATTATGTGGGGCAGTATCTTCAACCTATCGGTAGAAGGTTTGGGTGAGCATACGAGTATGGCGAGCGGGCTGTTTATGATGATGGTGTTCGGCGGAGGTGTGCTACCTTTTGTTCAGAGCCATTTGGCAGATAAGAGCGGTTTTATCCTCTCGTATATAGTTCCTCTGATAGCTGCAGCGTATATCCTGTGGTTTGCACTGAGAGGCAGTAAAGTAGAAACGAAAGAAGGATAGGCTCTAAAAAAACATCGTCCCTCTCGGACGTTAAACCTTTCTATTAATCAGCAATCGCCCAGCAATATGAATGCAGAGCGCAGGCTTTCTATAGTAGGTGGTTAGTAGGTGATTAGTATGTTATTTGTACGTAACTAAGCCGATCACAAGCCTACCAAAGCGTAACGAATAAAACCTCTTGAGTGGCTTAGAGGGCATCACCTCGGGACGTAAACCGAATCTGAAGGCTGTTTGCGGACCGAAGAGCGGGTGCATCCGGGTAACTTCCCTTAAAACGAAGTTTTGAGGCGTTTACGAGGATAGCCACACGTGACATGGCAACAACCATCCTTGAACACCCCGTCCGTGAGATTCACGGCGCACTCGAACGCAAAGGCATCATCAACCGAATGAAGAAATACCGTGCCGATGACGGTCGTATTATCCATGAAGGGATACAGGAGTCCTATGCCGTCCGCAATCCGCGTGCCTACAAGAAGAACCCACCGCAGGGCGCAGAACTGGAGCATATCAACCTCTTCCGCCAGGCCTGTCTTATGACCAAAGAGATCCTCGATGCCGAAAAGCCCGAAGAAACATCTGCTGTCTCCGTCTTTCCGCCTCGTCCCAAGTACCTCACCAAAGAGGAAGCCCTCACCATGCTCACCGACTACCGCAAGCGTTACCAAGCCCAACTGCCTTCCACTCGCGGCACGCGTCCCGATCCGCAAGCCCCGATAGACAAAACCACCCACGCCCCGAAGCGCTATTTCCGCCTTGACAACTTCATCCGCTCCATGCTCTATCAATCCCTCAAAGCCCAACAAACTGCCCAATAACCTACAGATTAGTGCCCAAATCCACTAAAAAAGCAAAAAAAACACAAAAAATGCAACCTAAAAGTTGCACATATCAAAAATTTATTGTATCTTTGCAGCGCAAAATAATAATACTATATGACATTCGACAAGATAATAGAAGATGGTCGCCTTTGGGCTGTTCATTATAACGATGAGGAGCAGAATGAATTAGAGCGCGTGTTTACTCAGTGGAATGATGCTGAATGGTTATTAGAATTCTTCCAGAAAAATTTTGAAGACCTTGCATATTTTAAAGTAACTAATTTGGATGAAGCTGTTTATGATACAATGGAAGACAGCGATAAATTAGAATGTCTTATTTTTGATATATCGCCCGACGCTAATTTAGATGAGTTATTCCGTCATCTTGAAAATGGACGCACATCCGAAATGATGTTAGGAAAAGAAAAAGCACGTTTAGACAAACGTCCTCGCCATGATAGTTGGTTGCGTATATATGCTATTAAACTAAATCCGGGTATATATGTTATTACAGGAGGTGCTATCAAACTAACATTGGAAATGAAGGACAGAGAGCACACTCTCAAAGAACTTGGGAAACTGGAGAAAGTTAGACAATATCTTGTTGAGAATGATATAATTGACGATGATAGTTTTAACGATTTTATAAAGGAGGGCTAATTATGAAAACCGCAGAAGAACAAATTGCTTTTCTGGAAGCTCATTCTTCCCCGACACCTTCAAAGTGGCGGGAAGAAGCGGAATGGCGTAGAGCCAATAAGGCATGGCTTCCTTATTCTCGCAAGATTGCCATTAAGACTGCTATGGCAATGAAGCGTCAGGACCTTACGCGGTCAGACTTGGCAACGCGAATGGGTTGTTCACCGCAGTATGTATCCCGTCTGTTGAAGGGCGAGGAGAACCTCTCGTTGGAAACGATCTGTAAATTAGAGAATGCGCTTAATGTGCCTATTCTCCAATATGAGTTTGCATAAATAAGTGATATAGTGTTTCACTTATTGGATATCAATAACGAAAACAACAACCGCCTATGATAAAAAACGATTAAAAGGCATAGGCAAGCAATAAAACCATCGTCTTTCCTCGGACGTTAAACAGAGAAAGCGCAAAGTGTTGCGCTGACATATTGAAGATTCGCGCCTGATAGGGAGCGAAGAAAGCATTTGCTAATGCTTGTTTGTCTGAGTCATTGAAATGTAGGAAGTTTCAAAAGCAGATAGGAAACAAGTCGAAGCAGATGCCCAGGCGTGTATATACATGTGTATATTTATTGTACGCTTATATACATACAGCGCGGGCAACTGATTTGATTATCCGTCTGCTATGGTATCCTACAACCTCAATGACCGGATGACAACCAGTTGTCCGCGTTTTTTGTTTGTGCCTTAAGGAAAAACGCTGCAAAGGCACGACAATTTCACGGAACGCGCAAATGCGCGAGCAATAAGGACTAACAAGGACTACGTAGATATCGCAAAAAAGCAGCATTTTTGCAGTCGAAATGAAAAATACACATAAAATAACTATGAAAGATATATATTATCGTCCGGAATGGACGTGCGGCAAATATAATGCCACCAAACATGTCGCAATTATGTTCAATCTGCTCATGAATGGTGAGTATTTCTTTGAACAGGAATCTGCTGATGTGGTGGGATTAATTCTACAGGCAGGTCGTAATGGCAAAGTGTCCGTGTCAAAAATATCTGAGACCTTAAATATCTCACCAGATTCCATTATCCCTTTCTTTGATTCTTTGGTTGGAATAGGTCTTTTGACAGAGAAATACCCAACTAAGAATGATATTGCAGAATATCGGAAATATTGTGTAACACAACCTAATATAACGACTTACATGGGTGATGATGCAGAGAATTATCTCCAATGTGATATTAGTTCTGTAGAAATTGCTTATGCTGACTCTATTATAGATTGTACAGAAATATCAAGTGTTATCTTCGAGTTGACATATCGCTGCAGCGAGAAATGCTTGCATTGTTACAATATCGGGGCAACTCGCAACGACCAAGAAAAGAGTGGTAGAGGAGATTTTGCGGAACTTACTTTAGATGATTATAAACGTATCATTGATGAAATGTGCGAGGCAGGATTGGTGACTGCCACATTGACAGGTGGAGATCCGTTTGCTTACAAAGATGTTTGGGGAATTTTAGAGTATTTGTATCAGAAAGATATTGCGGTAACAATTCAAACAAACGGACAACAATTGATAGATAATATAGACAAATTGGCAAGGTTTTATCCAAGAATGGTGCGAGTTTCCTTGTATGCGGGAGAGCCGGCTGCACATGATTACATAACTCGTAAGAATGGATCTTGGCAAACTACGATTGATGTTATTAAAGCATTAAAAGAAGTATGTGTACCAGTTGGTATTAATTGTGTTTTGATGCGTGCAGGATTAAAGTCGTATTTGAAGTTAAAAAAGATTGGGGAGGAATTGGGTGCACTTGTATTGTTTGACTGTTGTGTGACTGATTCTATTGAAGGCGATTATTGTGCGACACACCATTTGCGGTTAACTCCACAGGAATTAGAGATTGTAATGATGGATACTGATATAGCACTCAAAGATGAAAAACTTGAATTATATGCAAATCCGGCGTCTTATAAACGAGGTGTGCCTTGTCGGGCTGGTTATGGCATGTTTAGCGTAATGCCTGATGGGAAATTGATACCATGTGTAACGATGCATATGGTGTTTGGAGATTTGAAGGTTCAATCTTTCCATAGTATTGTCACCAACAATGCTATGCTTAAACATCTGCTGGAGATGCCTGCATCCGATTATGAAGAGTGTGGTACACACGATTATTGCAAATGTTGTGGTTTTTGCGCGGGGATTAGTTATTCAAGATATGGAACTCCCTTTAAGGCAAATGAAAACAATTGCTATATTGCCAAGTGTAAGTATTCTTTAATGAAAAAAATACAATCTGGTGAGGATGTATTAAAAGGTAAATCATTACAAGAATGCATTAATGAAATGCCCGATTACATTTTCCCACATTTGCAGAGGGAATATATAAATAATGATAAGGGTAAATGAGGTTCCCTAAATACCTCTATAACACTTTAAAAATAACTGATTTTATGAAAAAAATTAAATTATCAATCAGTCTTGGCGTTTGTAAAGCAAAAGCAGGTAAAAAATGTCTAAGTGGGAGCAATTGCCATGTTAACAAGCTCTGGAGTTAATGGAATTGATAATAGGAGGCTGCTGTTGCAGCAGCCTCCTATTATTTTAATTATGCAACACTACTTTTATCCTATAAAAGACTTAGCCGCTGACAACAAACTAACTACCGACCTTCCGCATAAAGTACCTATTCTCTATCGCTGGTGGTTCCCTGAAGAGTCAGAGCCCGTTAAAATACTCCGTGCCTACGAAGCAGAAGATTTATTATCCAAAACGCTAACCGCAACTATTGGAGAAACAAAATACTATGCATTATATCTAGGCAAGGGCATCAACGGAAGAAGACGTTTTAAGAATCATATCAGTCCGCGTAAACGGATATCAACTCTCCGCAGAACACTTAGCGGATTACTCAATACAGATGATGAAAGCAAAATAAGCAAAGTCTTGCAGGAATGTTATTACGAATGGTGTGAGATGGCGTGCTCAAAAGACGAACTTAGCGACAGGGAAGAACAAGCTATCAAGGATGGTTATTATCCGTTGAATCTTAGCGAGAACGAACATATTAGCACAACATGGAGACTATTCCTTAAAAATCAAAGGAAAAGTGCTGAAACACCAGATTGAATGTGCTCGCGAATCTCTCAAACGCGAGAAATCATAGTGCCTATAGGCGAAATTAAATAGGGCAGGGGAGTTTGACCACTCCCCCGCTCACAAATCCGCCCGGAACGGGCAAATGATCTTTGACGTATTGTAGAGAAAAAATCAGAAAAGTTTACCCGACCATAACTCTTGTAAAAAATCGCGGATAAAGATTATCTGTATCCCATCTTCTGTTTTACGGTTAATTGGATCCCACGAAACAATCATCCGATCAAAATTAGGGTATTCTTCTGCAAAGGCCCGTAAACCTTTGAGATGCTTGGGTTGCACCATATCAGCAGACTTAATCTCAATGGCGACACGGTTTCCAATAATTGCATCTACTTCATTTCCTGTATATGTATGCCAATATGACAATTTTTCATCGCTGTTCTTGTAGCCAAGATATGCAATAATTTCCTGAATTACAAAATGTTCAAATGCATGTCCATATTCGGGAGTACCGCGTTGCAGGTCTTTCCTATGCAGCAAGTAATTGGCGATACCGACATCGAAATAATAGAATTTTGGTGCTTGAACTTCTTTGCGTTTTACAGATTTATGATAAGCAGGTACCATATAGCCTACTAACGTATCCTCCAATATAGAGAAGTATTCTTTGATGGTATTGGATTTAACGCCGCAATCACTTGCTATATTGGAATAATTGACTATTTCTCCATCCGTAAGAGCCGCTACTTCCATAAAACGCTCGAAAGCATCAATATTGCGAACAATTGCTTCCGCTTTGATCTCTTGCTGCAGATATACATCGATGTATGCGGACAATAATATCTGAGGACGTTTAGATAAATAGTGGGTAGGAATCATGCCAACATTAATTGCTCGGTCAATATCCAACTCAGGAATCTCTGCGCTTACCAAAGGATATAGGTAACAAGGAAATGCCCGACCACCTAACGTGTTTGCTCCTTTTCGACGTAGTTTGCGAGCACTACTTGCGCAAATGACAAAACGTATATCGGTTTTGAAAATCAAACGATGAACCTCATTGAGTAAGTCCGGAACCTCCGTTATTTCATCAATAATGACGGTTGAGATGTTACTTTCTGCCAACTGGTCATATAGCACACTTGGTTGATTTTTATAAATTCTCCGGACGGAGGCATCCAAAAGATCAATATACATCGCATTAGGAAAGGCGTTTTTCAAATAGGTTGACTTGCCTGTTTGGCGTGCTCCAAAGAGAAAAATGCTCATTTCCTCCATGACCTCGTTGACCGATAAAATTCGTTTAAACATACAAAAAAATACTTAAATTCTTTAAATACTATTGCAAATATTCATTGAAAATTTTAGATACAATCTATAATATTCGTTGAAAATTTTCTGCAAATGTAATACAAATATTTGGAATACACAATTCTTTAGATAGAAAAATACAAAAAAACTCTCTTTTTCTCTACATACGTGTACATATTATGAAATATACAACAAAACAATGACAAAAATACAAACATTCAAACAAGAACTGGCGCGCGTCTTTGATGATGATCTGCACACCAAACAATGGCACAATTATGTCGATTATGCCATAATCGGACTTATCATCCTTTCGACAGTTGAGGTCTTCCTCTCTACATACGATGGAATCGTTGAGAGATACGGCATCTGGCTCAAAGTGGTGGACTATTTCACTACTGCCTTTTTCACCATTGAGGTCTCGCTGCGTATTTGGTGTGCCGACCTCATTGATGACAAATACAAAGGTTTTTTGGGACGCCTACGTTACTGCTTCTCTTTCTACGGACTGATAGACATCCTTTCCACGTACCCATTCTACCTGCATTTCTTCATGCCTATGCCGTATGTGGCACTCAAAGCCTTGCGAATTGCCCGTCTCTTGCGCGTATTCCGTTATATGAAAGCGTTCAACGTCCTCTCGCGGGCTATGCGTGCCAAGAAAGATGAGATGTGGGTATCCGTTCAGTTCCTTACAATCATTACACTCATCCTCTCGTTCATTCTTTTCTTTGTGGAGCACGAAGCACAACCGGAAGTCTATAACAACGGCTGGACGTCTGTCCTTTGGGCATTTGCACAGTATATCGGTGACCCGGGAGGCTTTGCAGACACACCGCCGATTACCGTCACCGGCCGAATCATCGCCTGTATCATCGGCGTACTCGGAATAGCTATCTTCGCCGTTCCTGCCGGACTCATCGGCTCCGCGTTCTCCGAAGTCATGGAGAAAGACGAGCGCAAAGAGAAATCCGAAGGTTGGGCGGAAAGGCTGCACTTGGCTTTTGAACGCAAACTCGACCGTCCTACAGGTTTGCAGGTGGTTCCACATTATGTCTCTGTAGTAGAACTTCAAGCTCGCTTGGGTCTGAAGGAAGATGAGATATTTGATGCGGTATCCTTTGCCGACGATTTCCGATTTATCAACATCTCCAGTACAGCGACAAAAGAGGAAAATATAGTGGATCTTTTAGCAGTGGAGCATTTCCCGCTCAATACATCGTATGGTTTATGCCTCAATCGCGGTTCCAAAATAACGATTTATGCTCCATCTAATTTGGTGGATCCAATAATGGGGTGGTGGGCATATTATGTAGCTAAAATTGGTGGATTCAATTACGTGAGTCGTGAATTAGGCGAAAAGCGTCCGTATACCTCCTTCTATATCTTGAATGACAAAGATGTTCCCGGCAAAAAAAAGTGTATGGATGACTTGAATTCATTATTGGATAGTGAGGATAAATGGGTGTTTACTCTCCTCGCCGCGAGTGGAGCTAACGAGCCGGCATATCCTACTCAGTTCCATTTTACCTATGGAGCAAAGAAAGGGGATGAAACATATGATGATCCCGATATCACCTTAAATGATGTGCCGACTTTTGACGCATTATATAAAGAGTTTGCAGCTTTGTTAGAGAATAAATATGCCCTTCATACGGATCACCAAAGGTATCATAATAACTCACAATCCACTAATTTCGCACGTAAACTGCAACATAAAGTCAATGCGGTCAGCCTGCGGGTGGCGTGGAGTGTTACAGCGCGGGATATGCGGGCTATTCAAATAGCGCAAGATCTTGCCTCGGTTCTAAATAAACATATTGAGCATCGCGATAATCCCGATGATCCGGATTTGAAAGCAAAAAAGATGGGATACTAAAACTAAGAAACATGCGCATTCTTGTAACAGCCTTTGAGCCTTTTGGCGGAAACGACACCAATATCTCGCAAAAGGTATTGGATGCTATTCAGGCAGATGTTACGAAACTTCTTCTGCCCGTTAGTTTTCGTCGTGCGCCTGAAGTGCTCAACGAAGCAATCACGCAGTTCCAACCGGATGTGATTATCTCCATGGGACAAACGGCTGAAGGCGACAAGATTCGCTTGGAACGTCTGGCAATCAACCTTATGGATAGCGCCAAAGGAGACAATGACGGCTATATTCCGGATGAAGAATTGATCTGTCCCGAAGCGCCTTTGGCATTAAAAACCGCACTTCCTGTAAAGCCATTATGTGCTGATTGTATCAATGCCGGATTACCGACTATTGTATCCAACTCTGCAGGCTTATATGTCTGCAACCGCATCTATTTTGAGGCTTTGCGACACTCGCCCAACTCGCTTTTCGTCCATATCCCCAAAAACATGGACCTCGAAATAGCCAAACAAGTGATAAATCATGTGCTTAAACAACTATAACAACTCATACTTAATATTATGAAAAAGAAATTATTTACAATCCCAATCTTAGTGCTATTAGTACTATGCGTGGCTGGATGCGACCATTCTCAAAAGCAACGTCTCGAAGCGCGCTTGCAGACTATGGCAGAAACCGCAGAAATAGGAACAGTCGAGTACACAGTAAAAAAGATTGTCAAATCTTCGGATCAGCAATGGTACACGGTGGGTAATCGAAAAATCCTGTTTCAAACTACCGCTTATTTGAAAGCAGGAATCAGGTTACAAGACTTTTCGGCTGACAAAGTGCATGTTGATGAGCAGAACAACGTTACAGTCATTCTTCCTCATGCACAACTATTGTCCTTCAATATGCCGGCAGAAGAGATAACGACGGTATTTGAAGACATCAGTTTCTTCCGAAGCCGTTTTTCTGCAGATGAGCAGAATTACATCTTGCAACTCGGAGAAGCAGATATTCGTGCTGACGTCCCTAATCTTGGGATCTTGGAAGATGCGGAGAAAAATGCCAAAGAAGTATTTACCGCTATGCTGCAGCAACTTAACTATAATAATATTAACATCAAATTTGAATAAGTATGGGACTCATGAAAACTAAAATTAAAATTACAGTGACAATTATAATCATTATTGCCGCTGTTGCTGGTGGATTATACCTCGGATATAGTCTCAATCTGTTTTCTTTGCCCTCTTTTGTAAAAAATCCGTTATCCATTGAGAAGACTGCCAATGTAGTAGAGGAAGTCAAGAAAATAGGGGAACTCACCACAGCTTGTTATTACGAAGAAATCGCTATGCACGACACACGCGTTGATACAACCTCTATACTTGGTATTAAACTTCATAAAAAGAATGAGGTTGTGTTGATTGGGAAAGGAATTGTACGTGCCGGTTTCGACTTGGCTAAACTAACCGAAGATGCATTAACTTCCCATGGAGATACTTTAGACATTCTACTTCCGGAAGTGGAAATATTTGATGTTATTTTCAATCCTTCGGACTTTTCTATCGAATATGAAGATGGAACATGGGATAATGAGACGCTGAAACCTATTAAAGCGGAGGCTAAGAAACAATTGGAGGCTAATGCCATTGCTTCCGGCATACTGAAAAAAGCCGATGAATCCGGTCGCAAGCATCTCAAAAGTTTGTTCGCAACCTTCGGTTATAACGAAGTTTGTTTTGAAATTGCAAAATAACATATTCAATTAGGGGCAAGGCGAAAACCCATAACAGAGTAGCCGTAAAAATCAAAAAAATATTAAATTATGGGATTCTTACAAAATGCGGTACAAAATAAAGTCCGCGAAAACCACATGGCTGACATTAAAACAATTGTCAGAAAAATCTGCAAAGATGGCGTCGTTAATAATACGGAAAAGGAACATTTGTATCAAGAAGGGAAAAAATGGTATTTCTCAGAAGAGGAATTAGATTCTATGATTAAGGACCAGATGATAATGAATCGTCAAGATTTTCTTGAGGAGGAATTACAAGAATTAATAGAGGAAGCTTGTCATGATACAGTAGTTTCAGCTCAAGAACGTTCTGTGCTATATACAAAAGCACGAGTATGGAAAATTTCCGAAGAAGAAGTAGATGCTTTGATAGAACAAGAACTTTCAAAACGTGCAGAAAGTCTGGCTCGTCAGCAGGCAGCCGTTGATACAGCAATGAATATTGCTTCTGCGGTAGGAAACGGAATCGGATCTGTTTTCAGAGGAATAGGCGGTTTCATCAATAAAGTACAAGAAAATAGACATGAAGAAAAGATGGCAAAGGTATCAAGCAAAACCCCGGAAACAGGGATGCAATCCACTCCCCCTAATCTTCCTGGAACTCAGTCCTCTAAAAGCTATTTCTTAGGTATAAACGGAAAACAATACGGCCCATATACAATTGATAAACTAAAGGAAATGATTCCGACAAAACAATTCACAGAACAAACAATTGTTTGGACATCCGGTATGCCCAATTGGGTCGCTGCAAATCAAGTAGAAGAGTTGGCTATGTTATTTGCTCCGGAAATGCCACCAGCAATGGATATGCCACCTATGCCGAGTTCTCCAGAAATGCCTCCTATGCCAAAATAAAAATCTATACAAGAATATGGGACTTTTTAGTAAAAAACAAGAGCCGGCTTTTGAACTTCCGGCATACTGAAAAAAGTCGATGAATCCGGTAGAAAAGATCTAAAAAGTTTGTTTGCAACCTTCGGTTATAAAGAAGTTTGTTTTGAAATTGCAAAATAATATATTTAATAAGGGACAAGGCGAAAAACCCTAAATAGAGTAGTCGGAACTTTAAAATCAATTCTAACTATGGGACTTCTTGATTCTATTAACGCAAAGAATTTAAAGTCAACTTTAGCTACTACTGCTTCGCAAGTCGTACAAAAAGCAGGGGAAGCAATAAAGACAGTTACATCGGCAACTAATGAGTTTGTTTCCGAACAACAAGAGGCTTCTCGTCAAAAGAAAGAAGCTGAGAACGCCAAGAAACAACGTGAAGCGGAAATAGCTTCCGGCTACTATAAGGATGGCGATCAACTCATGGTTACAACAACCGAAGGAATGAAGCAATGGCTGCAGGACTTAGGTAAGGATACCACTCCTGCGCTGATGCAAGTCTTGCAAACGCAAATGCAAGTTATCAAATATGTAGAATCCCCTTCTATGACCGGGATGTTATTTGATAATATGATTCTTTGTTTGAACAAGGCTCTGAAACTGACATCTGATCCTGGACAATTGGAGAATATCCGAGAATCATTTGCACTAATGATGCAAAACTATTTCTTCATGATTGAAACCAATCTTCGCTGTGCGGAAAAGAAAAACTCGGAAGAAACAACAAAATTGTTAATTCAATCGGGAGAGATGCTTTCTAATGCCGTTACACAAGTAGCTCAAACCATTGCGAGTGCGTCTCCTGTGGGCGGTGCTGCTGTCGCAAAGGTGGCGGTAATGAATGTGTTTGAAAAACCGGAGACCCAAAGCTCCTATATTAAGAATGTCTTCACTTGGCTTGCAAACAAAAAGGTATTGAAAGAAAAACAAGACTTGTTCTATAAAACACTTGAGATGTTGTTTGAAACAATGGATATACATGCCGAATTGTTAGGGCCATCCATTCTCACTTATGGTATGTTGCGACGCTACCGCCATGTGCTCGTTGACCATTACCGAGAGATTAAAATTCAGCAATATATTGACCGAGGCTATAAGATTGATGCCAAGAAGATGGAGCAACTGTCTGCCGGACTAACATCTGCTGCGACTTCTTTAGTCAACCCACTTAACACGAAAGGGGCAATTGTAGGGGCTGTTCAATCCATTAATGCTGTGGGCGGATTGATAACAGATTTTGTTAATAGTAGCAAAGATAAGGGGTTGGATATCAATGCCTATTGTGATCTACAAGACGCTTTGGATGCTGAGTATGAGAGACTGAAAGCTGAATACGAAAATTTGGAACAGGAACTTAATACTCTAAAAGAAAAACAAAAAGAAGTGGGTCTGTTTAAATTTGCTGAGAAAAAGGAATGGCAAGAGAAAATTGATCGTAAAAAGGAAGAAGCGGATGTTACAAATGAACGGATGCAGATCACAAAAAATCAAAGCGTTAATATGCGACAAACTTTCCCGGATAGTTTCGCAATGCGTAGTGACATAGATGCATATCGTAATAACTTGAAACGTATAGAACAAAAATTTGCAGTATGAAATACAAATTTTCTTCCTCTGAGGCCTCATTGCTGGCTAATGGATATGCTGCGGATATATTAACGCCGTGGAATATAGAAGTCGACACTGATGAACAAACCATCACAGTACGCAAGCGAAACCGCATTTTGATTGGTGTGGACGAGGATACGCTGGCTTTCCGGTTTATCCGTAGGGTAGTGATTGACCAACATCTTATCGGAGCGGACATCACTATCCAAGCCGTTGGCGGCAAACTGACAGCTAAATGTCTTGACAAGTCCGATTGCAAACGCATCAAGGACTTGCTCATGAACTACAATAAAACCTCCAAAACTAAGCACAATATCTTTTCCTAAACAAAATCAGGCGGGCTAAATGCTCGCCTGATTTTGTGTTATACCCTTAAAAGGACCAAAAAGGACTTAGCATATATGAGCGAAAAGCAGGACTTTTGCACCGTCAAACGGAGAAAGCCCAAAATCCATAAAAGAGTAGGCACAACAAACAATCAAATCTATTATGAAAAAATTACTGTTACTTTTCGCATGCGTATCCTTATTATGCGCATGTGGCGGTTCTTCTCCCACACCTACGGAGGAATCAAAAACACTGCCGGCTTCCAGCCTGATTCTAAAAGGCAAGCATGCTAAATTATTTAAATTATCCGGGGACACGTACAATGTCAACTTGGTAAAAGTCGCCGACGATTGGCAAGTCCGTATTAAAATGACTATTGCGAGCAACACGCCTTTCGAGGATATCAAAAACAGCGAGAATTTCGAGCGCGAACTGGAAGGTCCTTATGGCAAATTATTGAATAGCAGTGATGTCGAATTGGAATCATTGGAAATGAACGGTAGTGATTGGGAAACACTACTCCAAGAGGATGAAGAATCGGAATTGGCTATCGGCGGCAAGACATGGTCATACAAAGAAATGTCATACGAGACAGCCAAAGAGATTTTCGACAATACAGTTGCTGTGGAAATCTCCGGATTGGAATTAAAACCTCTGAAAAAGGAGAGTCTCAAATCTGCCACCCAATCCATAATGGAAGATCAAGACATCCAAGATCTGAAGGATGCAGCAGAAACAGCCGGAAAACTGCTTGAAGCAGAAAAAGACCTGTTGGACGCTTTATTTTAATTAACTATATTAACTCTAAATTTTCTGTATTATGTTAACAATTTTATGGTGGGCATTAGTAGCCCTGTGTTTATGTCTCGGTTTTCTGGGATGTTTTATCAACAAAGTTCCCGGACCGATTGCAGTTGTTATAGCAACACTTCTTGCTATTCTTTGTTTGGACATCCCTATTTCGTGGGGGACGTTTGCTATCATCACCGCATTGGCGGTTGCCAGCATGATTGTTTCCAAACTGCTTGTCAAGATGGTGAAGAAGTTGCAGGAGTATTCCAAGCGTGCTACGTGGGGAACGACCATCGGCTCCATCATCGGTTTATTGTTGGTTTGGGGCTCCTCTTCCTCTGACTCCACTGCACTTTTTGTCACGATGCTCATTGTGGGTTTTATTGTTCTGCCTTTCACATTGGCGTTCCTGTTGGAGCTGACCAACAAGCAGGGAGCACCTATGGCTCTCAAATGTGCCGCGTCTGCCACGTGCGCTTATCTGTCCGATACGCTCCTGAAGTTAGCGGTATTCGTTTATGCCGTTTATGTAATCTTTCAATTAGGATAAGACTATGAAGTTCAAACATTTTGCTCTTGTGGCAGTTGTGGCTCTGCTTACTGCCTGCACCAATCAGGAATCGCTTCTCAAGGACTATGAGAAAGCTTGTCAGAAAGGCGATGCAGTCAAAGCGGAAAAAGTACTTGAAACGATGGAAAAGAAGTACCCCAATGATGATGACTGGACTGAAGAACAGCAGGAACGTATTGTCAAAGCGTCTGCCGTTCTTTCGGAAAAGGCGCTTGGCGGATTGGGAGACCTCTTTGATGCCATTGACGAACTATAAGTCTTGACTTTTATCGGAAAAATCGGGCAGGCAGGTGACTGCTTGTCCGATTTTTTAGTAGAATTATGCATACTTCAGAAAAAAACGTTACTTTTGCACGCCATTATGAACAAACACGCACCCGAAATATCAACCCTGCGGATGGATATAGAGTACGAAGTGAAGCGCAAGATTCGCACTCCGTATGACTTTGAGTTCCTTGCCGGTGTCATTTGGGAACGTCTTCACGAGAATATCTCTCCCACCACGCTCAAGCGTCTCTGGGGCTATATTGACGGAGCAGACACGGCTCGACGCACCACTCTCTGCCTTCTCTCGCAGTTCCTTGGCTTCCCCGATTGGGACGCATACATCGCCTCGCTTGCAGCGCGTACTGACACCGAGAGTGCCGCTTTTGAGGGAGACGGTATCCATATTGACGACCTCCGCAAGGGCGACCGGATAGAGGTCACGTGGCTGCCCAATCGCCATTGCGTCTTCCGGTATGAGGGAGAGGCACGTTTCGTCATCGAAGAGGCGGAAAACACCAAACTCCATATCGGCGACACGTTCGACACTGCGTGTTTCCTTATCGGCAAACCGATGTACCTTGATAACGTACGAAATAACAAAGAACCAGGTACCAAAGAGGGCGTTTCGTATGTCGCAGGCTCCAAAAACGGACTGAACTCCGTAAAACTGGTAAATGGTAAATGACAAGATGGTAAATAGTTCGGATTCGTCGTCATCGGAATTTATAGCACCTGCTGATTTCTCGTCGGAATGGCGCAATATAGAATTGCTGCAAAGCCGCTCGCACACAATGCTGTATGTCGCTACTCGCTACGGCAGGCGGTTTTTGCTCAAGTCGCTGACATCGGAAGCCAAGCGGCTCACCGACTACCAACTACAGCAGCAGAAAGAGTTTCAATTAGGCGTTTCGCTGAATCATCCTAATGTTGCTGCTACGTATTCCTTGGAAGAAGTGCCTGGTGTGGGAATGTGCATCGTGCAAGAATGGATAGACGGCGTGACGCTCGGCGAGTGGCTACGCACCAAACCTTCCAAAGCCGCACGGAAACGGGTGTTCTCGCAACTCTTGGATGCGCTCGAATACATCCATAGCCTGCAACTCGTCCACCATGATCTCAAGCCGGATAATATCCTTATCACTCGGAATGGCGCGAACGTCAAACTGATAGATTTCGGACTCTCGGAAGTTGATTCGTCTGTCTCGGCGAAAAGCAACGATCCCGCGAGAGATGTGCAGGCGGTACAACGGATGTTCGGTGTCATGCCCAGCCGTCGTTTTGATACCATTGACGCACTTCGTAAGGCTTTGAACAGGCGTGAAAAAGTCTTTCGGACAATACCGATAGTTCTGTCGCTGATGATGCTCATTGCCGCTTCGATTCTCTTTGGACAGGCTCGATACACAAAAATAATCGAGCAACGGAAATACGAAGCGATGCAAGCGCAAGTGGACTCACTCATTGCAGTAGAACGGGCAGAATTGACGGAGATTGTGAACCGTTATGATGTCTTTCATTTGAATAACGCCAATGAACAACGCCTTTATGACGAGTGCTCTAAACAATACGGGGATCACATGGTTCGATACAGCCATGTGCTTGATTCGATGGTGGCATGCTTTGATGAGAATGATCCGCAACGAGAGCAGTTCTGGCAGATGTATGTACGCAAATATGGCGAACTGCACAATGAACTATTTTACGTCTTATCATCCAAAGTGACTTATGAATAAATACGCTCCCGAAATAGCCTCACTGCGTCTGGATATCGAGCAGTCTGTGAAACGCAAAATCCGCACACCCTATGATTTTGAGTTTCTCGCCGGTGCCATCTGGGAGCGGTTGCATGAAAATATCTCACCTACTTTCTTTTCTAAACTCGTGTCTTCTGCAAAATGAGAGCGAAGTAATCAATCGTTGTCAACTTACTCATCGGCTGCCCAATACGAGCAATTACTAATTGGCGTAAGGTCTTGTTCGGAATGCAGTCAAATCCGATTTTTTTCTTCTTTCTTACAAAGTATGTTTGAAAAGGAAATTATATGGTCATTGAAGACCAATAAAAGTATGTATTTCCCGATTTATCTGTGCAATATGCAAAAAAAATTTGCGAGACACACAAAAGTACACTATCTTTGCGGCGTTTAATGACATTTTATCTTAATAGGATGAAAAAATCTTTCTTTTTGGCTTTATTCTGCCTCCTTGTTCCTGTTACTACGATTAGTGCAGACTCTTACGGTATCTTGGTTAACGAAGCGAAGTACTACGCCGGAACGCTCAATCCCACTCCGATGGATCCTGCTTTCCAAGAGTATCAATGTCTCGCTATTCCCCTCAAAAACGGCGACTTCCTCCAACTCTTCGATTTAGTCAATAAAGCCGCGTGGACTGTCAAACTTGATACCTACAGCGTAGAAGGTATCTCCCTTCAAGAAGGCAAATACATCTGCTCCGCCGATGGCTGCTACGACTTCTATATCAAAATCCAATACGAAAACGACCAACTCTATATCGGTAAATCCGCTTCCCAAGACTGTCAGGACTGGGGTGATAGCGACTACCGCAATAAGTATGGCAGCGCAGTTCCCCCGCAATGCCCCGATGTGATGATGCAGGGCTTCTATTTCAATTCCTATGAAGTCAAAGACACTACCGGTGTCAAAGAGAACCCCGACAAATTTGAGAACGGAACCAACTTCTACGGCGATACGCGCTGGAAAACGCTCTACGCACAGTCCGGTGAGATAGGTGCTTACTTCGACCTCATTTGGCTTCCGCCATCGGCTATGGCAAGCGGTACAGGTTATCACCCCCGCCAATACTCCAACCAGAACTCCGACTGGGGCTCGCGCGCCGAACTGCAGCAACTCATCGCCTCTTTCCATAACTCCGGCACTAAAGTGGTTGCCGATATGGTACTCAACCACGGTGAGGCTATGGCTTCGTGGTGCGATTTTGCCCACCTTAACTTCGGTGAATACGGCGAGTTCCAACCTGACGGTTCTTTCATCTGCAAGACAGACGAGATGAACGACCCTGCTACCAACACCGAAGAACTGGCAGGTCCCTGCTGGGGAACAGCCACGGGGCCGAACGATGACGGTACCAACTACGCCGCCGCACGCGACTGGGCACACGACAACGAGAATGTCCGCGAGATGTTCCGAGCTTATGCCCAATGGATGCGCAACGTCATCGGCTACGACGGCTTCCGATACGATGAGTGCAAAGGCTACCACATGAGCCACGTTAACGACTACAACACCGCCGCCGATGCCTACATATCCTTTATGGAACTATGGGACGGCAACGACCGCATCTGGCAAGGCATCAAAGACGCTTCCAACAATACGATGGCACTTGACTTCCAAACCAAGTACTCCACCTTCGATGCCATCGGACGCTTCGACTACTCCAAGTGCTTCCTCAACGGCGGCAACGGCGGTCTCATCGGTAGCGGCAGATCCAAATACGCTATCACCTTCGTCGATAGCCACGACTGGTTCTATCGCGGCAACAACCAAGAATTTGGCTGCTCATCGGGCAACTGCTACGACGGTGTTTCTATGTCCGAAGATATGAAAGACCGACTCCTGCAAGCCATTGCTTACCAGCTCTCTATGCCCGGTGTCCCCTGCGTCTTCTATCCCCACTGGAATAAGTACAAAGACGCTATCAAGGATATGATTAACGCGCGTCACGTAGCAGGTGTTCACTCCGAAAGCCCCGTCGGTGAAGAGGAAGGCGGCGGCAGCGGCTACAAGGCCACCATCACCGGCAAGAACGGCAAACTCATCCTGATGCTTGGCGACAAAACAGTTCACGAACCCACCGGTGCTAACGAGTGGCTCGCTACCTATAATTATAAGTTGATGGCATCCGGTCCGGGATACGCGATGTGGGTGCTCGCCGAAAACGACTACGCTCCCCGACTCATCGTAACCCCCGAGACCTATTTCGATGACCTCACCGCTGGTATTGACGTTACCGTACAACCTGTTGGCGGCTCGTCCGACACCAAAACCGTCTATTATACCACCGATGGCTCCGACCCCACCACTTCTTCCGCTTCTTTCACAGGAAACAAGACTTTCAACTTCAAGCAAACAACCACCCTCAAGGTGATGGCTGCCTGCGGTGCGGCACAGTCTAAGATACAAACCTACACCTATACTTATCGCGAACCGCTCAAACGCGGCATACAAGTTCATTTCAACAAACCCGCCGAATGGGAGAAAGTATATTTCTATGCTTGGATTCCCGGTACGGACGAACAAGGCAACCCCACTTCCGTCAATATGATGGGTGCCTACCCGGGTCAACGTATCTACCAAGATGCCGATGGCTGGTATAGTTATGAGTTCGACCTCGCCTTCGATTCTGTTAATTTCTGCATCTCATCCGGCAACGAGTGCGGTCTGCTTAATGTCCGCTCCAATGACCTCGTAGTAGATTACGATGCTTATTACGGATGGGAACCGGGCTTCGAGACCGAAAGCAACAACGAGAAGAAATTAGACGGCAAGATCGATCTTAATCCCGACTTTGACCTTGTCATCGCCCCCGAAAGCGGCAATTTCCGCGACCTCCAACAAGGCGAAGACATCACCCTCACCGTTGTCGGTAAGTCCAATGCAATGATATATTATTCCATCAACGGTGTAGATCAGGAACCCGTTGAAAACACCGTCTCCTTCAAGATTAACAATACCGCCACCGTTTCCGCTTACGCCTACGATGTCAATACCAAGGAGAAAACACCCGTCTATACCAATACCTATACCTACAAGGCTCCCCAACAAGGTGTCATCACCGTCAAATTCGCCAAACCATCCGACTGGGAAGACCTCTACCTCTATGCTTTCACCCGTGTCAAAGTAGGCACTAAATACGCTGACACCCCCTACGCACTTGTTGCGGGGCAATCTGCCAAATGGCCCGGCACGCACTGGACATCCATCGACCACTCCGTTGCAGGCGACTCCACCTACACGTGGACAATGCGAGAAGAAGTACAGGATAAAGACCTCTACATCATCTTTAATGTAGGCTCTAACGTTCGTCAGTCGCAGGACATCTACCTCACCGAGAACACCTGCTACGTATGGAATCCCTCTTGCTGGCAGGCTGTCGTGGACGAGAACTGCGATGGACTCGCCGATGCCGTCGAAAGTGTGGAGAACGATACCGATTACCGACTTGACCCCACACAACCGATGTACAACATCCTCGGCGTACAAGTCGATGCCGACTACAAAGGTATAGTCATCCAGAACGGACATAAATACCTGCTTAAATAAATTGGAATAACTTATTGTCAATAAATAATTGACTTAGTAAACATAAAAACAACCATTAAAAACAGCAACACTATGAAGAAAATTCTCTTTTCTTTGATTTGCGCATTCGCAATGTCTATGACAGCGTTTGCCGCAACGGAAACGACAGTGTACTATGCCATCCCCGATGCAACGGTAGGCACCTACACGGTTAAACTCAATGTCTGCCTCCAGTGGGACAAACCGGATCCTAACAAAGAGCCGGTCGCAGTGTGGCAGCAGTTTGATATGCAGAAGACCGACAAGACCTTCAATGCCAATCCTATCTACAAAGTTACTTTCACCGACCTGTGGGATGGTGCCAACACGATGCAGTTCCAACTCTACGATGGCGAACAATGGAAATCCCAAGAAGTAGCCTTTGATGGTTCTTCTAATGGTGAATGGACCACCGCAGATACTTACAACGGCAAGATGAGAGTCTTCGGCACGGATGGTTGGCAAGCCTATCAGGAAGACGGCGCAGTAACACCCGACCCCAAGACCGTTACGCTTTATTATGTGAACACTAACAAGTGGGAGAACGTTAACGCCTACGTATGGTACAACGATGGTTCAGACCACGCGAAAGCCGATTGGGCAGGTGAGGCAATGACCAAAACCGAAGACCAAGTGAACGGTTTTGATGTATATAGCTACACCTTTGCCGAGACCTATACCAAGGTTATCTTCAACGATGGCGATAAGAACCAGACCACCGACCTTACTTGGAACGCCGCTGAACCTTATTTCTATGGTGACAAGTGGTATGCAGCCCTTAAAGACATCCCTGCCGAAGGTGGCGAAACACCTACTCCCGACTTTGGTATTATGGTTAACGACAAGGACTACTATGCCGGTGTGAAGAATGAGGAATACAAAGACGCAGGTACCGAATATGTAGTTACCATTACACTCGCTGTGAACGACAAGTTCAAGAACTACGACAATGTAAACAAAGCCGCTTGGCAGGTAGCCCTTGATGGTGCAGGCTATCAGTTCACCTCCGACGAAGGTTACTATGTAGTTACCGAAGCAGGTGAATATACGTTCTACATCAAGATTATCGGTGAAGGCAAAGACAATATGTTTGTAGCCAAGAAGAGTGAAGTTGTATCTACTCCTGACTTTGGTATTATGGTAAACGACAACGACTACTATGCCGGCGTGAAGAACGACGAATACGACAAAGAAGGTACTGAATATATTGTTACCGTTACTCTTGCCGTTGATGACAAGTTCACCAACTACGACAACGTAGCGAAAGCCGCTTGGCTCGTAGCCCTTGATGATGCCGGTTACAAATTCAACGCAGTTGACAACCACTATGTAGTGACCGAAGCAGGTGAATATACGTTCTACATCAAGATTATCGGTGAAGGCAAAGACAATATGTTTGTATCGCTGAAGAAAGAGATTACACGTGTGGATTACGTCCTCAACAACGCTGGTGAACTCGCTAACGACGGTGCCAAACTGTTCGTTCATACATGGGGCGATGGTATGGCTGACGAAGACATCCTGATGACCGAAGTGAAGGACGGTGATGCCGTAGTCGGTTACAAAGCCGCAATCAACACCCTTACCCAATACCTCGTATTCGTGCGTATGAACCCCGAAGCAGAGGCTATCGACTGGAGCAACAACTGGGGCAAATCCGGTGACCACGCCCGCTGCGAGAGCAACAACGCTTACTTCACAGGTTGGAACGAAGCCACCATCAAAGTTTCCTGCGATGCAGCAGTAGAAATCACCCGCGTGGACTACACCCTCAATAACGCCGGTGAACTCGCTAATGATGGCGCCAAACTCTTCGTTCATACGTGGGGCGACAATATGGCTGATGAAGACATCCTGATGACCGAAGTAAAGGACGGTGATGCCGTAGTCGGTTACAAAGCCGCCATCAACGACCTCACCCAATACCTCGTATTCGTGCGTATGTACCCCGAAGCAGAAGCTATCGTTTGGGAAGGCGAGAATAAGTATTGGAACAAGTCTGACGACCTCGCCCGCTGCGTTGGTAACCAAGCTTACTTCACCGGTTGGGAAGGTGATATCTTCAAGGTTTCGTGCGACGAACCCACGGGCTTTGAAACCATCGAACAAGATGTAGAGAACGGCAAAGTTATCTACGATGGTGTCCTCTACATCATCCGCGATGGCAAACGCTACAATGCACAAGGTGTGGAAGTAAAATAATCTTCCCCCTCATTCATCAATAAGGTAAGGGCGGCTGATTACCGCCCTTACTTACCAAAATAGCTCACATTTGAGCAGAATAAGTAAAACACTATGAAAAGACTTTCCTTAATACTCCTATCCCTATCATTCCTCCCGCCCCTGACGGCAGGTGAACGCACCGTGCAACAAGCAGCCGAAATAGCGGCACAATTCATCAATTCGCATCCCCGTCTTGGCTTACGCCGTTCTGCACCCGCCACACCCGATGCGTTGCAGTTGGCATATACCGCAGCAACTGCAAATGCCGAACCTGCTTTCTACGTTTTTAACCAAACCGACCGACAAGGTATCGTCTTCGTCAGTGCTGACGACCGAATGGCTCCCGTCTTGGGCTATACTGAATCAGGCTCATTCGACTATGCTACTGCCAACCCCAACCTGCGTTGGTGGCTTACAAGATACACCCGACAAATCGATAAAGTTTCTGCCAACCAATCCATCCAATCCTCCCAGCAAGTTCAATCCTATACCCCCATTGCTCCGTTGCTTGGTCAGATAGCCTACGACCAGGAAAAACCCTATAACGACCTCTGCCCGCTTGACGGCTCGCATCGCTCACTCACCGGCTGTGTCGCAACGGCCGCCGCACAGGTGATGCGCTTCTGGAAATATCCGGCTCAAGGCACAGGCTCACATTCCTATACTTCAGAAGGCATTAACAAAAAAGTCTCCGCCGACTTCAACATCCCCTACGACTGGGATAATATGCTTGAATCCTACGCCGGCTACTACAATGCCACACAAGCCACAGCCGTTGCTACCCTTATGTTCCATTGCGGCGTGGCAAGCGATATGATTTACTCCTACGATGAGGGCAGTGCAGCCTATACGGACGATATGGCTGCCGGATTCGTCAAGTACTTTGATTATAAAGTGTCCAAATTCATCACCCAACTTAGCCAAAAAGAGTACGGTGCTGCCCATTTCACTCCCGCCGAGTATTCTCTACGTACCTCACAAGTGCTCAACTATATCTATGCCGACCTCGAGCAAGGAAGACCTGTCATTATGGGCGGTAACGACTCCTATGGGGAAGGCGGACACGAGTTCGTCTGTGACGGTCGCGACAGCGATGGTCGCCTCCATATCAACTGGGGCTGGTCCGGCGACGGCAACGGCTACTTCGCCATCACAGCACTTGACTACGATGGCTACGAGTTCTCATCTGATATTGATGCTATCCTCGGTCTCGAACCCGCACAATTAGAACCTGTTCCTGTGGAAAGCATCACGCTCAACCCCACCGAATTGACCCTGAAAATCAACGAGAAACAAACTATCTCAGCGACTATTCTTCCCGCCGATGCTACGGTGCGCATTCCCGTCTGGACTTCCTCCGACCCCGCCATTGCCACTGTCTCCAACGGCGTTGTCAAAGGTATAAGTGCCGGTACGGTCACCATCACCGCCACTGCTGAAGACCAACAAGCCGAAGCCACTGTTACCGTCACCTCCGATGTCGTATCATCTCAAGACTTTGTGTTAGTTACTTCCGAGGAGGATCTCTATATAGGCGACGAGATACTCATCGTGAACGAGGAAAACCAAGTAGCCCTCGCTTCCACCCAAAATCAGAACAACCGTGCCGAAGCCCCCGTTACCATCACTGCAAACACCATCTCCATCGATGAAGACGATACGGATGTGCAAATCCTTACCCTTACGCAGGGTTTGTACGATGGCACGTTCGGGCTCCTAACATCAGACGGATACCTCTATGCTGCTTCTGCAAGCAAGAACTGGCTGCGCACCCAAAAACAACTCACCGATGATGCCTCTTGGAAAATCACCGTCACCGACGAACAAGCACTCATCCAAGCCCAGGGAAGCAATACCAATAACACTATCTCCTACAACTCGCAGCACAATCTGTTCTCTGCCTACAAGCAGCAGCAAAAATCTGTAGTTCTCTATTCGCGCTCCAAACCTACTGCCCTCTCCCCCGTGCAAGACGACCAACCGACCACCCGTAAGCAGATGCGTAACAGTCATTTACTCATCCTTCACGGTAACCAAACCTTTAATGCCCAAGGCATCCAAATACAATAATTTACCCCAATCATAACACACTATGAAATCGCCCAAACTCATTTTCCTCTCCCTGCTACTCGCTATAGCTCTTATAGCGAAAGCCCAAGTAACCACCTCACCCGCCGTCATACCTTTCGGCTATACAGAAGCCATAACCTTCACATTCGACCCCTCACAAGGAACGGGAGGTATGAAAGCCGCTACCGAGTGCTATTCCCACATAGGACTCATTACCGAAAAAAGCAAGAACATCACCGACTGGAAATACATTATCTACTCGGACAAATGGGGTACAACCCAAGAACCCGAATGGACAAAAACCGATGACGGCAAGTGGACTTTTACCATCGACAACCTCTATGACTTCTTTGGTGTTCCGTCCAACGAAAACATAGTTGCCATCGTAATGGTTTTCCACAATGGGAAAGGCGACAACTCCCTCCAAGGCAAAAGTACATCCACGTCCAATGGCGACATACTCGTCTATCTTGGCAAGGAAAACAAACAATCTATTTGGCAAGACTTCGATTTCGCACCCGTCACTGAGCAGGCTCGTCCCGCAGGGGTCATCAATGGTATCTACTACGCTCCCGATGGCAACTCCGTCACGCTCTGCACCTTTGCCGCAGGTAATCATACCGCCAACGACAATTCAACGCTCGACCCCGCGCAGCACGTCTATCTCATTGGCGATATGACAGACTGGGAACTTAGCAACGACTACCAAATGAAGCGTGACGGCGACTATTTCTGGATTACTGTCCCCATCGAGAAAGGCAAGGAATACCGATTCCAATATGCTGTCGTTCGCGCCGACGGAGTCAAAATGCTCATCTCTGACCTCTTCTCCGAGAAACTGCTCACGCCCGATGATAATTACGAACCACGTACCACCGACCCCACGCTTATCGATTATCCGATGTCCGGCGCAGAAGGCTACGTCTCCATTCTCCAATCCGGCAAAGCACCTTTCGCTTGGTCTGATGCCACCGCCTCTTTCCAACGCCCCGACAAGAATAACCTCGTCATCTACGAACTGTGGATATACGACCATACCCCCGAGCGCAACATTCCCGGACTGCTCAAACGGTTAGATTATATAAAGAACCTCGGCGTTAACTGTGTGGAACTGATGCCCGTTACCGAGTTTGACGGCAATCAGAACTGGGGCTATTCACCCAACCACTATTTCGCCCTCGACAAAGCCTACGGCACGCCCGAGATGCTTAAGACTTTCATTGACGAGTGCCATAAGCGCGGCATAGCAGTCGTTCTTGATATGGTCTTCAACCACGCTACGGGCAACAACCCGATGAACAAACTCTACCCTTACGGTGCTGACCTTAAGTTCAACCCCTGCTTCAACGTAACGCCTCCGCATCCCGACAACGTCTATCAGGACTGGAATCACGACTTCGCACCCGTCAAGGATATGTTCCGCCGCGCCGTAGCCTACTGGCTTGAGGAATACAAAGTGGACGGCTACCGTTTCGACCTCAGCCACGGACTTTGCGGCAAGACCTACAACGCACTGGATAACATCCAAGAGTACTACAACGTAATGCAAACCACCTCGCCGGGTTCTTACCTTATGCTTGAGCATTGGGGCAACAGTATGGGAACCGACCGTCCCAAACTTGTGCAACAGGGGATGATGTGCTGGCAGAATACGGCTTATGTCTTCCAACAAGCCGCCGGAGCTTGGCTCGAAGGTGATGGACTTTCCGATGCCAACTCCGACAACTACGTCTCCTATAGCAATAACCACGATGAAGAGCGACCCTTCTTCAAAGCCAAGAAATGGGGTGCAGGCAATCTCCAGACTTCCGAGGAAGCGCGCGCAGCCCGTATCCCCCTTGTAGTCGGTATGCAGTGTATGCTCAACGGTCCGCAACTCTTCTACCATTTCGATGAACTCGGCTTCGACTATTCCAAGTTCCAAGACGCACAAGGACGATTCGGAACGGACGGTGTCAAAGAATATGGGGCCACCGAAGCCGGTCCCGAAACGGTCGATTACGAAGTCAAGATGGTCACCAAGTTCCGCCCCGAACCGTGGATGGCAGCAGGTCCGCGTATGCAGGGCTACCAGCGGCTTGCGCAAATCCTCCAACTCCGCACACGACTCCTCCCACAAGTCTTTGCAGGCAACCCCACAGCAGCCAAACTCAATGCAAAAGCCGCTGTGAAGTCTGTTCAATGGGGAAGTGATGTTTATGTAGTAGGTAATTTCTCTGCTATTGCTGACCAATCGGTCAATCTTCCGTCCGGCACGTGGTACGATTACCTTGACGGCGGACAGAAAGCCTCCGCATCCTATACCCTCCAGCCCAACGAAATAAAAGTCTTCACAGGCTCATACGTTGCCGCTCCCGTTATCCCCGACCAGTACAATACAGGCTCAACGGCTGTGGAGGACATATTCAAGCAGCCCGTTTCCGCGACCCGCAAAGTCCTTATCGATGGCTCTATACGTATCGTCCGTGAAGACGGCTATATCTACTCCGTCACCGGACAAAGACTACAGTAAAACCAAAGAAAAGAGCAAATTACTTTCACGTAATTTGCTCTTTCTCTTTCTTTTGTAGTGCTACCCGGACTCGAACCGGGGTTTACGGCGTGAGAGGCCGTTGTCCTAGGCCACTAGACGATAGCACCTCAAAACAGCGCGCAAAAGTACTGCCTGTTTTTCACCTGCGCAAATAAATTCGCAAAAAAAATCATTTTTTTTCTGTATGAAACGCTCTGGCACACTCATCGACCGCCTCCATTATTACCACGTTTGGGAAATTGCACTCATCCTCACCGTTGTTTTTGTAGGCATCTCCATCCTCTATTCCAACTATATTTCCCGCAAGTTGGAAGACCAGGAAACCAAGCTGATGGAAATCTGGGCAGAAGCAACGCGCCAATTCATCCAAGCCGATGAGGATACCGATATCGACTTCGTGTCCTATATCATCGAAGACAACACCAATATACCCGTCTATATGCTTGATGCTGACGGCAATATACTGCTTACCCGCAACGTGCGCGATACCGTTCCTGACCCCACCCAGCTCCACGGACCTATCGTGGTTGCTATCGATGATCAGACTACCCAGTACATCTTCTACGATGACTCCATCGCCCTGCGCCATCTGCACGTCTATCCCTACATATCCTTCAGCGTGCTTGCCCTTTTTATTGTCATCGCCTTCGTAGTCATCTTTACCACCCAGCGCAGCGAACAGAACCGCGTTTGGGTCGGGCTCACCAAAGAGACTGCCCACCAACTCGGTACGCCCATCTCATCCCTTGCCGCGTGGCAACAGCTCCTCCGTCAACGATACCCTGACGACGAATACATCCCGCAAATGGAATTGGATATCACTCGCCTCCAAGCCATCACCGAACGCTTCTCCAAAATAGGCAGCGAACCCGAACTGACGCTTCAACCGTTAATGCCGATTCTCAATCAGACAGTTACGTATATGCAGGTGCGAATATCCAAGAAAATTACAATTGACACCCGTTGCGACGATAACTGCCTCGACGCGCAGGCACGCCTCAACGCACCCCTCTTTCAATGGGTCTTGGAGAACCTGATTCGCAATGCCGTTGATGCTATCACAGGCGCAGGAAGCATCTCGCTGCGACTCCATAGCGACAACCAAATGTTAGTAATAGATGTGACCGACACAGGAAAAGGTATTCGACGCAATCACTTCAAGCGTATCTTCCGACCCGGATTCACCACCAAGCAACGCGGTTGGGGACTCGGTCTCTCCCTCTCAAAGCGTATCATCGAAGATTACCATCGAGGTAAACTCTTTGTCTATCAGTCTGTCCAAGGGCAGGGAACCACGTTCCGTATCCTTATCAAAAATGCCGTAGATAACGCTCCCGCTGCCTGACATAGCAGCATATTCCGCCCCCGCATCCTGAAGTGCACGCTTCACGCTGTCCAAGATAGGATAGCGCGCAAAAATAGTCTCCTCAAAGTCATTCACCCGCAGGTCTAACGGCTCGTCGTGTAGGTGAATGCCGGCGTAAGCCTCTCTTGTACTGACAGATACATCAGGTTTAAGCATCACCATCCGCTTGCCTGCCCACGAGAAATCCACCGGCGTAAGCCGATCGCCTATCCCCGTTGCCTTGCAGGGCGTATTGTACAAAAAAAATGGACAATCCGCCCCGATAGGACGAAGTATATCCGCCATCTCTTCGCGGCTTAACCCCAATGCAAATAGTTCATTAAGAGCCATTATCGTATGTGCCGCATCCGATGATCCGCCACCTAATCCTGCTCCAAACGGCACGCGCTTATCCAAATGAATACGGACGCTACCCACCTTGTCATAGCGCAAAGCCATTCGCCGGTAAGCCTTTACAATCAAGTTGTCCTCATCCCTGCAATCCACCGCTATACCGCAGCCGTTCAATTCGATACGCCGCTCTTTCCCATCATCCCTTATCTGCTCTCTACCGCATTCTACTAATGGCTCTATCTCAAGCAAGTCATACAGCCCTTTCACAGGATAGAACAGCGTCTCTATCTCGTGGTATCCGTCCTCCCTGCGTCGCCTCACGCGCAGACCTACATTCACCTTGCAGTTCGCCCTGACTTGCATACGTATTCTGATTATCTTCCTGTTACAAGGTTATAGATAGCCCTTACTTTCTTCCCTGCATCTTCCCAGCGGATATTGTTCACCTCTTTGCGCCCCTCTTCGCTAAGCGACTTATACAGAGCAGGATTGGTAACAATAGCATAGATAGCATCCGCCATCGCGTCAATATCCCAGTAGTCCGTCTTGATGGCGTGGTGCAGAATCTCTGCGCAGCCTGACTGGTGCGATATGATGCTCGGACAACCTACTTGCATAGCCTCCAACGGCGATATGCCGAACGGCTCGCTCACCGACGGCATAATATACACATCCGAGTCTGCTAATAGTTGCTGAACCTGTTTCCCTCTCATAAAGCCGGGGAAATGAAAGCGCGTCGAGATACCTCTTCGAGCCACAAGGTCTATCATCTCATTCATCTTGTCTCCGCTTCCTGCCATCACAAACCGCACGTTCTGTGTTCGTTGCAGCACTCTCGCTGCGGCTTCCACGAAGTACTCCGGACCTTTCTGCATTGTGATTCGACCTAAGAAAGTCACCAAGTGGTCTTTGCGCTCATGGTGCTTGAACTCATCGGGATTGCTCAACGGGAACACCGCATTATGCACGGTCGATACTTTGTCGGGCGATTGACCGTACTTCTCTATCACCGTCTGCCGCGTCAGGTTGCTCACGCACATGATATGGTCTGCCATATCCATCCCTTGCCGCTCAATGGCATACACAGTCGGATTGACCTGCCCGCGCGAGCGGTCGAAATCCGTGGCGTGTACGTGAATGACCAACGGTTTGCCGCTCAGTCGTTTAGCGGTTGCCCCTGCCGGATAAGTCAGCCAGTCGTGCGAGTGAATCACGTCAAATGATTCTTGTCGAGCCAACACGGCTGCCACCTGCTCGTAGTTACCAATCTCTTCCAATAGATTGTCGGGATACCGACCCGAAAACTCAATCCGTCCTCTTCCGGGGACATCCACGCTGTTCGCGCCGATGATGCGAAGGAATGTCTGCTCCTCATCCCCCCACGGACGGGGTAGCACGAACACAATATCCATATCCCCCTGTTGGGCAAGACCGTATGTCAGTCCGTAACTCGCTGTACCTAAGCCGCCTAAGATATGCGGCGGAAACTCCCAACCAAACATCAATGCTTTCATAGTCAAGATGGCTGATTTTCTGCGTTTTGTTCCAATTCTTGTAAACTGTTGTATATCCCTATCACCCCGCTCACGCTCGGCGCGTAACTCATTCCGCCGTGTCCTTTGAAGGGCGGATTGCCGTCATATAGTTCGCTTAGTGTGCCGATGGTCAGTTCGCGCATCTCCGTCTCGTAACCCACTAACAAACGGCGCAGGAAACTTGCTCCACTGCGCTGATACACACGCATATACGCTTTCCCGTATGCGGCTATCGTGAGCGGAAAGACAGGCCCGTTATGCAGGTTACGATTGCGCTCTTTATGCCCGCCTATATACACGGGGCGGTACGAACCGCTCTTTGGCGACAACGTCCGCAGTCCCTTGGGCGTATAGAGTTCTTTCGTGCATATATCCACCACCGCTTTCTGCTGTTTCCTGTCCAAAGGAGAGTAGGGGAGCGACACCGCCCAAATCTGATTCGGTCGCACTTCCTTGTTGTGATACCCTCCTACCACGTAGTCATCGAGGTAATACCCGTTCCAGAACATCCCCACGAACTGCTCCCTTGCCAATTCGGCTTGGTAGTCTAACATATCGGCACGCTGTTCTTTTCCCAACTCGCGCATCAGTTGTGCCGTGAAGCATATCGCGTTGTACCATAGCGCATTCAGTTCCACTATATAGCCCGTCCTTGGCGTGATGGGGCGGTCATCCTCTACTGCGTTCATCCACGTCGCAGGTCGTTTCTCGCCGTCCGTCCACACCAACCCGTTCTGGTGTATGAACAGCCTCGGATGACGCTGCTCGCGCAGGAACACGATGATGTCGTAGAGTAGTTCGCCGTACTGCTCCGCCACTTGTTTGATGTCCGTGTAGTGGGAGTACTCTTGAATCACGCGCGCGAACCACAGCAGCACATCCGGCTCGTCCATCCCTTCCAAACCAATATCTTCTTGCCGTCCTTCGAGGAAGGCGCGCACTTCGCCCACTGCGGTCTTATTCATTATAGCGTCCCAGTACTCGGGTCTGCCGATACCCATCGTGCAGTCTGCCAACGAGAAGAACTCCGCACGCGCCTCAGCCTTGTACCACGGATAACCCGCTAACAACCAGCACTTATCGCCTTCCCTTTTGTAGAACTGCGACGCGGCGTTCCTCAGACACGCATACATCGTATCCCGCTCCCAGTGGCGGCTCTCTTCCTTTTGCCAGGTCCGTTTCAGTGTCGCAGGATTGATTTCCGATATGCCGGCAGAGAAAATCACCGACTCACCCGCTTTCATCGCCACGTCGAAGTACCCGGGTACCATCAGATCCTCTCTGCTTTCATACCCTCGCTCAGCTTCCTTCATATAGTATATATCCTTGTACCAGTGAGCGTCTTGTGTGTACTCCGCTTTCTTCGAGAATTGCATATACAGCGACGGAAATCCCGCATACAGACAAGCCTTCCTGCCGTTCCGCACTTCCTCTGTATGCGTATCCGCCACGCCGTTTTCGTGGGTCAGACTGTTCGTGGAGCGGAAAGCTAAGAAAGGATGAAAACGCATCACCGTACCTGCACCTGCCTCCACCATCGTGTAGCGGATCAGCACCCTCGGCTCAAAACTGACTAACAGCCTTTCCTTGGTCAGTATCACGCCGCCTACGCGGTATGTCGTCTTGCTCAGCAGGTGGCAGTCGTAACTCCTCAGGTACTTATGCCCGTTCGGCGAGAACAGACGCTCTTCATACTGATGTACCCCCAAGTGAAACTCCGCTCCGTGCTGAATCACCGTCTCGTCCAACCCGCTGAGCAGTACGTAGTTGTCTTCGCCCACCTCCGGCAGAGGCGTAACCAATAGTCCGTGGTACTTACGCGTGTTGCAGTCGGCTAATGTGGTCGCCGTATAGGCTCCCGAACGGTTCGTGTGAAGAATCTCGCTCCGAAGACTGCGCTCCAAATTGACCAAAGCCGATTTGTCGAAACTCAAATAACTCATTTCTTAGTCCTTTGCAAATAACGATTTTAGTGAGATATAGCTGCCGTCAAAAACCAACGCAGCAAACTGTTGCATTAGTTGAATTTCCCCGAATAAGTATGCTCCACGTCCATTACAATCTGCCGAATCTGTTGTTCTTCCTGTTTCGGACAGATTAGCAGTACATTGTCCGACTCCACCACAATCATATCTTTCATTCCTCGTAGTACCGCCAAATGCCCCTCCGGCAGTACCACCACGTTCCCTTCGCTGTCGTAGTATTCGGCTTTGCATTTGAGTGTCGCATTCTGTTTCTCGTCTTTCGCGCTCAGGTCATACAGAGACCCCCAAGTGCCTAAGTCGCTCCAGCCGAAGTCCGCCTGCTGCACGTGTACCGATGCCGCTTTCTCCATCACGCCGTAGTCGATACTGATGTTCGGGCATATCGGGAAAATCTCCTGTATATAAGCATCTTCCTCTTCAGTCCCCATCTTCTCCGGTGCCGTCATAAACGCGCTGTGCAACTCCGGCAGATAGGTCTGAATAGCGCTCGCTATCGTCCGCAAGTTCCATAGGAAGATACCCGAGTTCCACAAGAACTCGCTGCTCTCCAAGAACACTTTCGCCAATTCCAAGTTCGGCTTCTCCGTGAACGTCTTGACTTTGTACAAGTCCTCCCAACCTTCCACCTCCTTTGCTTTCTGGATATAGCCGTACCCGGTCTCGGGGCGCGTAGGTTTCATACCCAATGTCAGCAACGTATCGTGTTCGGCTACGAAGTCCAACCCGTGACGGATTGTATCCACGAACCGCTGCTCTTGCACGATCAGATGATCCGATGGAGCCACCACGATATTCGCCTGCAACCGACTGTCCTTCTCG
The DNA here is from genome assembly GCA_017471175.1 of Paludibacteraceae bacterium. GTDB lineage: Bacteria > Bacteroidota > Bacteroidia > Bacteroidales > Paludibacteraceae > Colicola. The sequence goes on from JAFUVS010000009.1 coordinate 56,341, forward strand.
AAATCCGCCGTCCGTATGTCCAAGCCGTACTGCCTGCATAGCAACCCTTTGATATGCATCACCGCGTAGGCAATGCACGGTGCCGTGTTCCTGCGTGCCGGCTCGCACAATACCTGTTCCTTTTTTAGGTCAGGAATTTGCTCAAGGATCATATCTCTGTACGCTACGTTCGTCACAATCAGTACATTCTCTATCGGTACCAACGGACGAAACCTGTCCACCGTCATCTGAAGCAGACTCTTGCCCGTGCCGAAAAAGTCCAAAAACTGTTTCGGACGGTTATTCCGACTGAAAGGCCAGAAGCGGCTGCCTATCCCGCCCGCCATTATCACGCAATAATTATTCATCGTATTCATATCTTTATAGTTTAGGTTGTTTATCGTTGTCGTTTAGATTGTCTATCTCCTCCGCCCCGCTTGCTCCTATAATATGCCGCAAATATAGTGCCAAATCCCAACATACCAAAATCTTTTTACTAAATAATCATTTGTTTCGCGGTTTTGTCCATTGCGCGGCATACTATCCCGCTTTAATCGCACCGCTTACCCCTCTTTCCCGCCATCTAAACTATGTTATTATTAGGATTTTATTATGTGTTTATTAGGTGGTTATTATGTGATTATTATGTGATTTTGCTGATTATGCGTTGTAAATAACAGAAAATTAACGATTTACCAACATCTATTGAAAATCTGAAAGTTGCCAACTTTTTGCAACGCCAAAATGACGAATGAAAAAAATATAAAAAATGTGTTGAAAAGTTTTGTTAACCAAAGAATAATACATACTTTTGCGCGATTTTTATGGTCTTATGCAGACAAGAACACCGTGATTTACAAGGATAATCGCATAAATATGAAGCATCTCTTACGTTTCCTGACGGTCTTGATAGCCATCATCTTCTCTACTTCGGGCTTCTCACAGACTGCCCTTTACCCGCCTTCTCAAGTTCCTGAACAGCAGGCTATTGACCGCTGCGATATTATCCAAAAAACGTTCAATTACCCTTACTATTATTGCGACTGCCACGAGAATAATACTGTTGATTTCTATTTCGGATTGGACACCATCATTACCGACACCCTTTGGTTCTCTGCTTCTATTGCTGAACTTAAGTACGGTATGTCGGCCTACTGGTTCTCTGACAAGCCTATCCGTCTTGAATTGTATGCTTTATGTTCCTCTACCGACCCTACTTTCACTATGACAGTGGGAGGTAATACAATGCGCGACATTGATGTGGATTTTATCAATAAGAAACTCTCCGAAATGGGCGACCTCGCCGAGATGGCGGAAACTATCGTCAAGCCCCATCTGCGCGTCTATCCCCTTAAAGGCGGAGAAGGACGAGTCCTCGCATTTGCTTACGACGAAGGCCCTGTCTCTTCCTGCGAAGACCTCTTCCCAGTCAAACATGGTATGACCTACATCACCAACCACGACAACGATATCTATGCTTGGTGTCCCGCCGATATGCGCAAGGATCAGCAGATGTTCGTCCAGTGGTATCAGAAAGATAACCTCCCCTGCGAGATGGAGTTTCTCCGTGGTACGTGCAGTAATCCTGAACTTATATGTACGCGCACGATGAAGGACTCTACCAAACTCTTCTTCCCCGACATCAACCTCGTCAACGAAGCCAAAGCCGCAGATGATACCCTCTTCTTCCGCTTTAAGCATAAACCCGAAGAAGTGGGACGCGTCCGTTTTTACTACAATATCAAGTGGCGCGAAATGGAGATGGATACCACCTTCTGCGAAGGACTCTCTTTCCAACTCCCCGATACCATCCTCACGCAATCCACGGATTATACCAACGACACGGTTTGGTACAATCTGGACACCGTGGACATCTATACCCGTCATATCCACGTTACGCCGGCGAAAGAAAAACGCGATACACTTCGAGTCTTTAAGTCCGACCTGCCGATGTACTACCGCACTACCTATTATATAGACCGTTTTGGCGAACACAATGTGGTTATCAAACGCAAGAACACCTGCCTTGAGCGTATCCGCTTGCAGGTCATTGACCGCGAAGGCGATGCCCTGGACGAACCAACCACCGACCGCCGACCCCGTAAAGCCCTTCATAACGGTACCTTATATATAATATACGACAACCGCCGCTACTCTGTCCTCGGCACCGAACAAAAACAGCAAGAATAAATTTATTTTATCCGTTACTTTTCGGCTGTAAATGATATAAATAGTAAAAACCCCGACCATTTCGATTACTCCGAAAACTCTTACAACCCCGACCAATCCGATTACCTCGATTACTCCGACAAAAATCAAGAAAAATAAATAACTAACTTTAATAACCAAAATTCAAACAAACAATGAAAAAAATCCTCCTAATTCTGGTCGCTGCTATGATGACCCTCACAGGGTTTGCAGCCGGAACGGGTGATGGTTCGTCCAAGGCGAATGCCATCGAGTTTGATTGGACCAATGGTAACACTCAAGAAGCAGGCACTGCCCTGTGGTACGTGGTACGATTGGAAGAAAGACTCGCTGAAGTGGACGACCCCAATATCGCCCTTTATCTCACTAACCTTTCTTCATCTTCCGCAGACGTGCATATCTCTGCCGTTATAGCAGGTGAAGAAGAAGCTCGTAACTACACCATCGCCGGCAACGGCAGCAGAACCTGGAGCTCCTCCGCTTCCATGCTCGTTAAGATGGGCTACAAAGAGATGTTTGTCAAACTGACAACTACCCAACAGATCCACCTCGCTGCCAAGGTCTTCGAAGGTTCATTCGCTGACGAAGCCTGCACCAAAGCCGTTGCTTACGACTACGCAGCACATAACCAAAAAGCAGGTACCGCTTGGTACACCATCAACCTCGCCGAACTGCGCGAAGCCAACCAAGGTCTCAAGATCACCTACAAGGCTACCGCCGGTACGTCCAAGATCGTTTCGATGATCTCTACCGACTGCCCCAGCACAGGTCTCTCCGGTCTCAAGGGTTCAGTACCCAACGGACGTGAGAAAGTACACGAGATTCCCGCTGCCCTCATTCAGAGCATGACCGAATCCGTTATCTATCTCAAGGTTGAGAACACCAAGGCTCTCGCAGTTACTACCGAGAAAGTACCCGGTCCCGCTGTTGAAGCTGACTTCAGCAATCCTACTGACTACAACATCGCTACCGAAACCAAAGAGGCTATTAACGCTACCGTCAAGGTTTATCGCGTGGCTCTCGCTGACCTCCTCGCCGTTAAGAAACAGCAGCCCCAAATCGCTCTCAACAACGAGAATAATGCTGCTCCCGCTTACGTAACCATCCAAATCGCTTTCAACAGCGAGTCCGTTAACGACTACAAGACGCTCAACTACATCGAGCGCAAAGACACCGTTGTTGCCGGCGAAACAGGCTTCATCGATTTCGCACGTAACATGCTCGAGTCTCTCGATGCCGAGAACTGCAAATACGTTTATATCTGTATCGTTGCTAATCAAGACATCCAGGCCTATGCGCGCCTAAAACACATGCGCGAAGGTAACGCCTGCGCTGCTGCACAAAGCGTTAAGTGGGACGAAGTAATCTACCAAGACGTTGAGTTCGAAGCCGAGTCTTCTACCGTTTGGTATGCTATCGACATCACCGAACCAAAATCCCTCAAGAAAGACCTTACCGTTACCCTCACCAACCGTGGCGATGCTACCGCTGAGGTTACCGCCGAAGTGGCTTTCGATTGCCCCTATCTGGACCTCCAAACCATCACACGCAAAGTCGATGCCGGTCAGTCTCTCTCCAAGAAAATCAACTACACCACCGTGGCTACCCTCGGTTCGAGCGTTGTTTATGTAGGTGTTACTACTACCCAACCTGTTAAGGTGGAAGTTACTCCCTCTGACGCTGTCAAGAAAGACGCTTCCGAAATCACTTGCGTTCTCGAAAACGCCGTTCCTTTCAACTGGGAAGAAGGTAACCGCCAAAAGGCTAATACCACCGTTTGGTACAGCGTTCCCGCTGACAATATCATCGGTGCCGACTATCTCCCCGAAATCATTATCACCAACGAAGGCAACGCTACCCTCAATATCAAGGGTGAACTCAGCCTCGTTTGCCCCGATGAGTACGAGAACCAAACACGCTCGCTCTCCATCGCTGCCAACGGCACCTACTCCAAAGTGATTTCCAAGGATATGGTCAAGAACCTCCAAGCAGGTCAAATCCTCTATATCAAACTCACCGGTAACCAAGACTTCAACTTCCGCCTCAATAAGAAAGTGGAGAACGAAGGTGCTTCTTGCGCAAAGGCTATTCCGTTCAACTGGACTTCCGGCCACAACCAAGACGCTGACGTTACCCTCTGGTACGTGATTGACCTCACCGAGATTCAGAACACCAAGGGTAAGAAAGTACACATGATCCTCAAGAACCTCACCGGCAAAGATGCTACCATCGACGCTATGCTGGCTCCTGAGTGCCCCTGCACCTCGCCCCAACAGCAGGCTGTTCAACTCAAAGGCGCACAAGTGCGTGAAAAAGACATCGCACGCTCGACTTTCCTGAGCTTCGGCGAAAAAGTTTATATCCGCCTCCAAGGTACGCAGAAGTTCCACTTCGAGGCTCGCATCGATGACGCTGATCCGTTCACGCCCATCACCGCTTGCGACCCCGCTACCGAGGTAGAAGTAGGTAAACTCTACGACAAGACCGGCGACGCTGCTTGGTACAGAGTGGCTACCGCTCAACTCGTTGACGCTGACCTCACTCCCCAAGTGATGGCCATCAACGGCGCTACCGAACAGCCCATCAAGGCTTCCATCGCTTACGAGTGCCCCGTTACCGAAGAGATGATGACTACTACCCGCACGCTCGCTGCAAAGCAGACCATCACCAAGATCATCGAACAGAGCATGGTGAACCAAATCAAGAAATACGAATACGTATATGTATTGGTAGAGGCTGCACAAGACTACCAGTTCCGTATTGATATGGTTGACCCCAACACCGGTGCGGATTGTATGCACGCTATCGAAATCAAGGACGGTAAGGTGAATGCTCACGAGGCAGGCAAGACCCTCTGGTACAAGCTCAACGTAGCTGACCTCCTCGCTAATCACGCTGACAGCAAACTCATCTTCAGCCTTACCAATACCGATGGCTTGACAGGTGGTGTAAAAGCTGCTGCCTATACCGACTGCGAAGGCAAAGAACTCATCTCAGGCACTGCTTCTATCGGTGCTAACGCCAAGAGAGAGAAAGCCGTTATGGTAGAAGCCCTGATGGGTCTCAACACACAATGGCTCTACCTCCAACTTACCGCTGCACACGCTCAGAACCTCCTGATGAACATCGTGGACCGCGAGAAACTGGATCCCGCTATCACCGCTTGTGAAGACGCTATCCGTTTCGCTGTCAACACCGACTACAACCAAGCTGCTAATGACACCGTTTGGTATGCCGTTAACTTCAAAGAGATTCGTGAACTGACCTCCGGCGATGCTACCCTCATCGTTACCGAACTCTCCGGCGAAGAAAACACCCTCAAAGCCGAATTGGCATGGGTTTGCCCCGTTGAGTACGAAATGAGCAGCAAGTCGATGTTACTCAAAGGTAACGATGTTTATACCCGTATCTTCAACCGCGATATGCTCAATACCGCCGAAGGTAAAGACATCGCTTATATCCGCGTTATCTCCGAAAAGGCTATGAAGTTCCGCGTAGATATGCACCTCAACAAGGGTGACGAGTGCGCTAACCCCATCGAGTTCGACTGGGCTAACGGTAACACCAACCCGCAAGGTGCTTGCCTGTGGTACAACGTGGCTATGGTGGACGAAAACGGCAACGCTCGCGTTCCCGCTGACAAAGACTTGAAACTCACCATCATTAACCTCTCCGACCAAAAAGTATCGGCTTCTGCTGACATCCGCTTCGAGTGCAAAGAACGTTCACTCGGTGACGGTCAATACACCTTCGAGGCGAATGAGACCAAAGAGAAGATTATCGATGGTAAACTCATTGACCAAGTGAAACCGACTTCGCTCGTAGTTAATTTCTGCACGCCTAAGTCCTCTATGTTCATCAAGGCGGAAGTTATTGACAACGAGACTGATAGCGTCTGCTACGAAGATGTTAAACTCGTTCTTTGCGATGGTAGCGAATACGAAGATGTAGTTACCACTACCGTTATCAAACGCACCATCGACTCCAAGAACCCCGAATCACTCGCTTGGAACGACACCGTTTCCGTTCGTATGGGTACCATCCTCGTTGACTCTATCTATCGCTTCACGGTTACGCCGATGATTGCAGCCGAACATCTCGACTACACCACCGTACCCGAAGAATCGCAGATCAAAGCCAACAACGGCGAGAAACTGGACTATACCGCTTTCGAGGCTTACCTCGTGAAGTATTACAGCGACCTCGCTGCCGCTTACGATTCGATTGCCGCTTATGACACCATCGTTTGGGAAGCATTCAACACCAACCCCGATGTTAACGACTTCGAGAAGATTGAGGATGTAGCAGTTGCTCAAAACGTATTGGACTACGCTACCACCAAGAACATCATCCTCGCCTACACCGTTATTACCGAGTGCGGCTCCGAAATCTACGACACCATCCAAGTGAACGTAGTCAAGGGCTGCGACGATGTATTCGACCTGACCACTCTGACCGACCTCTATTGGCCTATCGCTTTCTGCGGTACTACCTATGATGTGGACGCTGTGAAGACGCAAATCCAAGCCGCTCTTGACGCTGCCGGTTCGACCGATGTCGTTACCATCCACTACAACGGTGACACTGAATATAACAACGAGAAGATGGTTTCCGGTGATAACGTTACCTTCTATGCAAAGGTTACCAGCACCTGCGATGCTTCTACTTCCGTTACTGCTCCGAAGACGATGACCGTTATCAACGCCGATGGTAAGGACAATCAGGTAACTACATTGCCGCTCGTCGATCCGTTCGCAGGCGATAAGATTGACAATAAGATTCTCCTTATCGACGTGAACGCTATCAACGCAGGCAACTATGGTCTGACACTCCCGCAGTACTATGACACCGAGAATCTCGTTAAGTGGTACCGGATGGTGGGCACCGAAGCCGATCCTACAAAGGACGAACTCGTGCAAGAAGGCGGTTACTACCTCACTACCGACAATGAGAAGCTTGAAAGCGGTGCATACTATGCTGTTATCGAAGTGGTTAACGCTGCAGCAGGTGAATGTGACGGTGAATGGCGTACTATCGTTTACGCGGTATCCAAACCCGCTACCGTAAGCAAACGTATGATCAACGGTAAACTCTATATCGTTACAGAGGATAACGTAATCTACGATGCACAAGGTCAGAAAGTACAATAATAACAGAGGAGACCTAAAATTATGAAAAAGACATTATTTATAATCGCATCTCTGCTTATGACCGCTTACTGCGTAGCAGACGATGTAGTAGTAGGTAATCACGCGAAACGCGACAAGAACCTGCAAGAACAAGCCGTTGATCCCGGCAAAGGATACACGTTCCAATCCGGAGATACTATCATCATCTCCAAAGATGTCAAACAATACCTTACGGGCGAAGAACCCTCCGAATGGGTTTACTACGTTCGCCATATCGTGGGCCAAGTGGGAGGCAAACGCTTCCCGCAAGGCATCCTCGTGCAAGGTATTAACTCGTGGGTAGGTCCCGATGGACTCTTCCTCGTAGGTGCAACCAAGCAGACCCCGGAGTCAGTTAAAAAACAAGACAAAGACCGTACGAAAGTAGATCAACGTCGCGAAGAACTCCGCCAAATGGATAAAGATCGCCGCAAAGCTATCGAGCAAGATGCGAAGCGCAACGATGCTACCGTTATTGACACGGATCGCACCCGCCCCGTTCGTCAGCCCGAAGAACAGAACCGTCCGGCTATCCGTGATGAGAAGCCCGTTCAACAACCGCAACAGGAAGTAACTCCTGCTGTGGTTGAAACAGAGCCTACTCAAGAAACACTCACGGTTGAAGAGGCGAAGCCCATCGAGAACGATATCACTATCAGCCGCGAAATTGATCGCTTCACGATCGGTCTGCGTGGCGGTGTGGCTTCTATGCTCCACAACACCATCGATGGTGCCAACGGCAAGTGGAAACCCGGCTTCGATGTTCTTCTCGACCTCCAGTATGCACACTACTGGCAGAAAGATGACCAGCCCTCTTATGGTATCTTGACTGGTCTCTCCGCAGGTTATGTCCGCAGCGGCGTTACCTCCGAGGCTTCTTACACCATTCCTTCCAACGGTCAGCTCAGTTATGATATCAACGTGAAGGCTAAAGAGTACGATGGTGCTGTTCTGCTCGAAGTACCCTTGATGTTCTCGATGATCACCAACAATGGTTTCTTCTTCAACGTAGGTCCGCGCTTCCAACTCCCCGTCTTCAACCACTACAAAACAACGGTTGATAACGCTACCGAAAAGAACATTGTTGCCCTCTTCGAGAAAGAAGGCGTAAAGGTTGATGACCAAATCGTTACCGGTCGTGCCGATTCTGAAAAAGGAACAAATCAAACAATCAGCAAGTTCAACCTCCTCCTCGGTGCTGAACTCGGTTACGAATGGCGCTTGAAGAACAATAACTCCTTCGGTTTGGGCGTTTACGCTAACTATGGTCTCTTCTCGCTCTACAAGAACGATGCAGCAGGTCAAATCCTTGACATCACCGCTCCTAATGGTACTTCCTTCGGTAAGGTGGACATCAACTCCATCACCAAAACCTACACCCAAGGTGACGGCTTCAAGTTCGGTGCCAAGAACGGTTTGGACTTCTTCGACTGCGGTATCAAACTGAACTACAGCTTCAACTTCGTTAAACAATAAACCTTATCTTTTTAAGGATTTCGTTTCATCGAAGACGAATACAAGAAAAGTGCTTGACAACCTGTCAGGCACTTTTCTTATATCTGCCAACAGACAGACCAAACAAACAAATTGAAATCTCAAAACGCCAAACTAAAAAAAAACTTGTGTATCCCGAAAAGTAGTAGTACTTTTGCGCCGTTTTTTAAGAAAAGTACAGATAGTGAAACCTGTATCCTTCCTTTCTCGCTCAACTCGCGCACTCTGCCGGGTTAGGTTTTCTTCGCTACGGCTCTTTATTTTGGCTGTCGTGTTAGGCTGTGCTATCGGCTCTGCCAGTGCACAATCTACTTGTGCAGAAGCCTTTAAGGTCGGCACGGGTGTCGAAGAACGTATCTACCGTACCGGCATCACGTGGTACACCGCCTTTACCTATGACCTTCCGATGCACGTTGTTTATATCCCTGACCACCCCGAGTTGGCTCCTGATACTCTTTCTGCCGAGATTGATTTTAAGTGCGACGGACCCTTAGCACGTGACATTGCCGATGCCATCGGCGAACCCGGCGATGACTCATATGTGGAACTGCCTATCATTCGTAATTTCAAGAAAACCAACATTGACGGCAAGATAGCCTACGTACTCGATATAGAGGCTCGTTACCGCAATATGATGGCTGGCGGCGGCATCACCCGCAATGTACAGGCTTGGGTGATGATTGACGTTCCTTCCGCAGGCGATGTAACGATTCAGCCTGACCTCAACTCCCGCGCTTGTTTGAATGAAACGGAAATAATCTCCCTCCCGCGCACGATTCCCGTGCAGGCAGATGACGAAGAAACAGTTTTTATGCTCCCATTCAGCCTGTGGACAGAGGACAGCGTCCGCTTCATCTGGAACGGTATTCACGAACCCCTTGAAGTATGGGTCGCTAAGCAGGACTGCCATTTCCTGCCCGTTTCGACCGATGAGAACTTCCTTGGACACCGTACTATAAAGCCCGAAGATACGTGGAAACTGACTGTGGACTCCATCGACAACCTCATCGGCGAATGGACTAACGGCGGTATGTACTACGTCAAGTTCATATCCAAGGAAGCTGCCGAACTGAAAATCGAAATCGTTCCCGAAAAAGAAGTGGACGGTACTCGTCTCCGTTACGATGAAAAAGTCAAAGTCAAACGCGATGCAGCAGACCTCTTCTATTTCTCCACTAAGTGGGAAGCCACCCGCTTCACGACCCCATCTAAACATATCTGTACCGCCTATTTCGGCACAACACCCGAAATTGATATATCCAATCCCGCCACTTATTTCGATTCCGTTCGGATGGATATAGCCGCCGATGGCTCCCATTACCTTGAGTTCTCCAACACCGAAATGAAAGAATGGATTTGCTCGCACTCCACCGATGGTTACGTCTATATGCGCCTTCGTACCAATCGCTCTACCTCACTGACCGCCTCGGCTTGGACGGATGCCAACGACTGCGCTATCGACAACTCGTGGCAACTGCGTTCCGGTCGTCCTATCCAATTCGATGCGAATAAGTACATCGAGAGTTATATCTACCGTATGCGCTACGCCGACTGGGAGGGGTACGACATCAACATCGAACGTACCGACAATACAGGCAAGACACTCGACCTCGGTATGTGGAAGAAATGCTCAACGAGCAAACCTACCAAAGCGCAGTGTATCAGCAAGTCCTTTAAGTCCACTTCCGGTGCTACCTCGTGGACTATCCCGCAAGCGGACGTGGACAAGTGGGGCAAGAGTTACCCCTCGGCTGACGGCGTGTTCTACTACTGGAACTTCAATTTCAATAAGGCAGCCTCCGCTGTCGTCTTCACCTCCGGCAGACCCGAAGAGGTCGAACCCGAAGAACCCGACTGCGAAGTTACCGTCACAGCAGGACCGCAAACACCCCTTACTGGCACCGTCCAAATCACCGTTGAATAATAATACTTCGATAACGCTGAATACCCTGATAATTCTGAATACTCCGAAACTCTAAAATACTATGAAAAAATACATCTTTATAGTTGCCCTCTTTGCTTTGAGCCTGACCGTGAAGGCGCAGACTGAAGCCGTTGCACACTGCGGACAGATTGTTACTCTGACTGCTAAACCCGCCGAAGGATTCTATTTTGTCCGCTGGTCCGACAACGTAACCGACAACCCCCGCGAGGTGGAAATCTCCTCTGAGACCACCGTCACTGATTTTGTCGCCATCTTCGAGGGAATGGAGTACACTATCACGGTCAAGGTCAAAGAAGACGGAACGGGTTCGGTCGATCAAACCTCATTCATCGGCAAGGCGGGCAGTCAAATCACGCTTGATGCCGTTGAGTCCGACCCCTGCTATCAGTTCGACCACTGGGAAGATGCCGATGGTAATAGCCTATCTACCGATAAAACCTTCGCTTATACCATAGCGAAAGAAACAACCGTCTATGCCGTCTTCACCGATCGCGAGTTCAAAATCAAAGCCACTGCCGACCACGGTACCGTGGACATACAAGTGCAATAGTTCAACCTCGCTCGCAGGCACCGACTTTATTTCGATAACCCTTAAATTTTTCTGAACCTTGCCCAAACGGCTTATCATATTATTCCTTTCAGTCCTCTCCGTCAGTTTGCTTCGTGCCGATGAATGGATGCAAGCGGGTCTGCACTGCGGACAGATTGTAGTACTCACCGCCACTCCCGAACCCGACTACCGATTCGACAGTTGGTCGGACGGCAATACCGACAACCCGCGTCGTGTGGAAGTAACCAAGGCAATGGAACTGCAAGCCCTCTTCGTGTCGGCTTGCGAGGCGCAATACACCCTCCCCGTTGATTACCTATTCTCGCAGATGTACGTTCTCAATCGCAACCGGCTCAAGGATATGGGCTATGCCCCTCTCGCATCCGAGGTGCGCTGGTACCGCGTGACAGGCGATATAGATAACGTTGTCGGCGGCACGGGAGATGATGTGTTGGTAGCCACAGGCTATTACCTCTCTCGCGACGGACTGCCCGGCGGACAGTACTACGCCCAGTGCAATTTCCCCAATCCAGAATCCGAGACGTGCGACATTGTGTTGCGCAGTCCTGTCTATCGTATATCGCTCACCGGTCTGACCGATGCCGAAGGAGCAAGCCTGCACCTCGTTCCCACTGTCTCCGACAAGGGGCAGACACTCACCCTCATAGGTATGCCCGTTACCGAATCGGCTACCGTCTCCGTCTTCGATATGAGCGGACGACTCCTGTGGAGGTCGCAGTCGGACGCTACCGACACCATGACCTTCGCCGCACAAGCCGCTGCCGGCTGCTACCTCGTACACGTCAAGACCTCACGACTGGATCAAACTCTGCTCTATATTGTTCGTTAATACCGTGAAAAAGACCCTGCTTACCATCCTTCTTATTCTTGCAGCTTTGCCCCTCTTGGCGCAAGGACGCAGCGGTCTGCAGGTAGGCTTGCACGCAGGTACGAATATGCGCTTCGGCAAGGACATCGCTTTCCGCCCCGGAGCCGATGTGGCGCTCGATTTGCGCTACGTCTTCCTCGCCCCCCTCGGCTACACCTCGCGCGTGGGCTTTCAAGTAGGTGCCGGACTCGGCTATATGTCTTCCTATCAGCAGTCATCTATCACCTCCCAAACCGACCTTACTGCCTATTCCACAGCCTCTGATGGTACGCCCATGGCAGTCCCTATGCGTTATACCGTTTCTGCCGATGCTAACTATCAGGACAAGCAGTGGGAACTCACCGTTCCGCTCCTTCTCTCTTTCCGCTTCGGCGCATTTGCCCTTGACCTCGGGCCGCGCTTCGCAGTCGGTATCAGCCCCTCCTATTCGCTTGCCTTGAAGAACGGCAATGTGGACGCTTACCTTGTGGACTACGATGTACACATAGCCAACGACCCTTCCGTCGGCACTATCCCCACCAGCGGTCTCTCCTTTGGCGGCAACTCGTCCGACACCTCGTTCGCACTCTACGGCGTGGCGGCTCTCGGTTACGAATGGCGATTAGGTCAGAAAGGTGTTTCTGTCTCACGCTACAACTCACCCCACGCCCTTGAAGCCACCGAACGTTCCGTTACCATCCAACTCGTGGCTGAATACCCCCTCTGGCAAAACCAACAGGCAACAATGCCCATAGTCAGACTTTCCGCTACCGCTTTCCCTGCTCCCCAAATAGAGTTGCCCGCACTCGTCAAACCTCTTTTAATCGGTGTGCGCGTCGCTTACACCATCTTCCCCGGGTCCGACAAACGTTACCGCTGCTACTGCTTCCGATAAAATAATACAAATAACCATATTGTTAACAACCCTAAATTTTTTGAAAAAATGAAAAAGTTCTTCCTTTCGGCGCTCAGTTGCCTCCTTATCATCAGTGCGTTCACTTCTTGCGAAAAGAAAAACGGTACGAACGACAAGACCAAATCCTATTTCGCCATCAGTGTAACCGACATCGGTATCACCAACGCTACCATCAGCGTGAAGCCCACCGATACGACTATGACCTACCTCTTGGGCGTTATCCCTACCAAAGAATACAACGAGGACTCCATCACATCCCGCTACTCAAAGGCTTTCTTCGATGACATCATTGATTTCTATAGTGCTTATGGCTACGAGATGAACTATATTGACCTCTTCTATATGGGCAATTACAACGCAACTCGTAACGATTTTACCGGCGAAACCGATTACACCATCTTTGCCTTGGGTATGGACACTGTTTCCTTCGAAATGACGACACCCGTGGTAACAAGCACCTTCACCACCGGCAAGTGGGTGAAGAAAGGTGAACGCAACCTCGGTGCCAACGATGCTGTTTTCTATGATTATGTAACTGATGAAGGCTGGTGGCAGTTCATTTCGGCTATGCCCGATGGCAATACCGACAATTTCTATCTCCTTTCCGTTTCGCCCGTTATGGCCGAAACCGTTACGGGTAAGTACACGATGGACGATATGGATCCGGACTTTACCTATCTGCGTCATTATGCCGTCAATGGCACTGACACCGTAGAAACGGACATCACCTTCATCGAAGGTACGTTCAACGTGAACGAAACCTCTACAGGTGCTACAATGGACGCTGTCACCAAAGGCAGCGACGGATATATCTATAACATCCAAATAGAGGGAATGCTTGAAGCGGAAGATGACGCAAACTATGCTCCCGCTCGCCGCAACGTGGCTGTACGCCGCCACCGCACCCTCGGCTTGAAAAAATGACCCTAATTTTTTCACTTTATTATGACCCTTACTTTTCAAATCAATTACCGTGCCGTCTTTGGACAACGCCTGTGCGTGGTCGAATCCGGCTCTAATACATTCGGCTGGACCGAACAACGTCCGCTCTTCCTGAACTGCGAAGGGGAAGACTTCTGGACGGCTTCCGTAGTGGTAGAGCAGCCTAAGGGCGAAATGGATTACCACTATGCCATCTGTCTTGACAACGGCGGTTTTCTCTACGAAGTAGGCGCACCGCGCCATCTGGCTTGGCTCTCCACCGACAAGACCATCCTTCTTCGCGACTTCTGGCGTATGGCTACCGAAGAGGATTCGTTCCGCACCTTGGCATTCTCTTTCCGTCGTCCCGAAAGGCAAGCCGCAATGAAGCATATCGCGCCAAAGAAAGACGGAGCGGTCATCGTCTTCTCTATCGACCTGCCGCAGATTTTGCCCACACAAGGCGTAGCCGTTCTCGGTAGCACCGCCGCCCTCGGCAACTGGGATAAAGCCAAGAAACTGTGTCTTTCCGACCACTCCTTCCCCGTCTGGCAGGGCGCACTCCACGTACCCGCTGACGAGGTAATTGAGTACAAATACTGTATCTACGACCTCCAAACCGGCGAAGTCGTGGATATGGAGTGGGGGGAGAACCGCAAGATATGGGGTGTTCGCAAGGGCATCACCATTCGCCAGAGCGACCAACTCTTCCGCCGTACCCAACCCCGCCTCAAAGGCGCAGGCGTGGCTGTACCCGTATTCTCGCTCCGTACGGACGAAGGATTCGGCACGGGTGAGTTCCTTGACCTCAAGAAATTAGCAGACTGGGCAGCCCTCACAGGACAGAAAATGATTCAGACCCTGCCCATCAACGACACCACCATCACCCATACTTTCCTTGACTCTTATCCTTATAAGGCGGTCAGTGTCTTCGCTTTGCACCCCATCTACCTGCACATTCCCGCTATGGGCAAACTCACTGCTGCGGCGCAGAAGAAGTACGACCGTCAGAAAGAAGAGTTCAACGCTCTCACCATTGCTGACTATCCCAATGTCTATGCCGCGAAGATGGACTATTTCCTGCAACTCTATAAGAAGGACTATAAGAAACTGGCAGCAACCGAAGCCTTCCGTCAGTTCTTCGCCAAGAACGAAGACTGGCTCGTACCCTATGCCGAGTTCATAGCCAAGCGCGACAAGCAGGACAAGGAACTGTATTTCTATCTCCAGTATCACGCGGATAAGCAGTTGAGCGAAGCCGTGGCGTATGCCCACTTGGTAGGCGTAGCTATCAAGGGCGACATACCTATCGGCATCTCGCCCGAATCGGTGGACGCTGCCTCCCATCCTAATCTCTTCCACCTTGATGCCTCTGCCGGCGCACCGCCTGACGACTTCTCTATCAGCGGACAGAACTGGGGCTTCCCCACCTACAACTGGGACGAGATGGCGAAAGACAACTACGCTTGGTGGCAACGCCGCTTCCGCAAGATGCAAGACTACTTCGATGCCTACCGTATCGACCATATACTCGGATTCTTCCGTATCTGGCAGATGCGCCGCACCGATGTATGGGGCTTGTGCGGACACTTCTCGCCCGCTATGCCCTACTCGCTGCAAGACCTCTGGAATATGGGCGTAAAGTTGGACGAGGGACGTATGACCCTGCCCTATATCCGCTCCACGTTCTTGGGCGATGTCTTCGGCTACGACACGGAGTATGCCAAGCAACATTTCCTCAATACCAACGACGGCTATGTCTATTGGTTCAAGGACGAATACGACACCCAAGTGAAGGTGCAGACCTATATTGAAAGTCAGTTGGCTCTGCCGCAAGATAGACGCAATGACCGTCTTGCCGATGATACGCTCAACAACCTCCTGAACGGGCTGCTCTACCTCCACTGCGAAGTCCTCTTCGTGCGCGACCAGACCAATCCGGCTCTGCTCCATCCGCGTATCTCCATCTATCAGTCGCACGCCTTCAACGAGCTCTATGACGACCAGAAACAAGTTATCATCAATATCTACAACGACTATTTCTACCGCCGTCACAATCAGTTCTGGCGCGACTCGGCGATGCGCAAACTGCCTACGCTCATCCATTCCACCCAAATGCTCTGCTGCGGCGAAGACCTCGGTATGGTGCCCGAATGTGTACCTTCCGTGATGCACGAGTTGCATATCCTCAGCCTTGAGATCCAGCGTATGCCCAAAGACCCCAAGCAGACCTTTGCACACCCTGCCGATGCTCCTTACCTGAGCGTTTGCACTACGGGAACACACGATATGAACCCGCTGCGTGCTTGGTGGGAGGAAGACCGCAATGTCACACAGCGTTTCTACAACGAGCAGTTGGGTCGCTGGGGAGATGCTCCTGCGCAAATGACACCCGAGATAGCCGAAGCGGTCATCAACCAGCACATGTACAGTCCCGCTATGTGGGTCATTCTCCCCTTGCAGGATTGGATGGCTATTGACGAGCAGATACGCAAACCGGATGCACAGTCCGAACGCATTAACGTTCCCGCCAATCCGCGGCATTTCTGGAACTACCGTATGCACTTACGCGTTGAAGACCTCTTGAAGGCAGACGCTTTCAACGACAAAGTGCGGAGACTCACTTCGGTTCGCTGACCGTCTGGCAACGTTCTTTGACACGAAACGGACAGGTACACACAAGTCGTACCGTGTCCGTTTCGTGCTATTTAGATTAACAGCAACGCTGATTAACACGCAGTCCTCAACGTCGCAGCTGACCAACAGACAGCGACAAGGCAGCAATCAGCTACGATACATATACGATACATACACGATACATATACGATACATACACGATACATAAGACTACCCACACCGAAGGAACACCGTAACCTCACCGTACCCTCTGACTCTTTTTATGGCATACTGAAAACAATCTTATTTAATAACCGATACGGAAAAATGACCACACGCTCATTACATAGGATAACCTGTCTGCTCTGTCTGTTGATAGGTTGCTTGCTGCCTGTCAGTGCGCAGCATTACCGCGTTGATTACGAAGGCGAAGGGACTCCCGCGGTCGAGATTCGCTATTACGCGGGCGACATATTGCGGGAAGACTACAACGAGCATGCCTCAGTCTCGTTTGCCGAATGTTTTGTCCTCATTTCAGACGAGGAGGACGACATTACAGGCATCACGTTCGCCTATGCAAAGGGAGAGGAATCGGTATATAAGCCGGTCCTGATTGGTTTAGACAGCGTAAGCGTGACCGGTTTTAGGGAACTGACGGCATGGACCAAGAACAACCGCAACAAATCCCATCCGGGGCATTTCCTTTACCCATACGTCAAGACGGGACTCGAAGTGGGAATCTATCGCGACACGCTTGTTATTCAGGGACAGTTGCGCGGAGCAACGCTTACCATCAGCCTATTCCTTGAGCAGCGAGTGGCACGTTTCCACGAAGTCTATATTGACAAGGGCGAGACATACACGTTTCAGGGGGAGCAACTTTCCGTTTCAGGTAGGTACATCCGGGAAACCGATGTGCTTGACCTTGTCGTTGTTGAGCCGTGCGAAGTGCATATTGAGGCATCCGAAACCTTCCTCCGCGAACCTGGCACGGTCCAACTCAACGCCGACCGAGCAGGCGACTACTACGAGTGGACAGGCTACGGACTGGATGACCCTGCCATCCGCAACCCGAAAGCCACCATTGACACGGACGGCGAAAAAGAATACACGATGGAACTTACCGCTTTCACGGAAACAGGACCTAACCTCGCCCCGAACGGAAATTTTGAAGGAGGATACACAGGCTTTGAGACGGACTATAGCGCCATTAGCAATCCCCTCTTCTTTATCTATTTCAAGGGGTACGAAAATATCTACATAAAGGGCGCTGGGCATTATTCGCTCGTGGTATACCCTAACCAGGTCAACGGACCGTGGCCGATATGCAAGTACGATGGGTATATGATGGTCATCGACGGTCATTATATAGCCAACAACCGTGTCTATGCCTCGTATGTCAATGTCGAACCGCATACTTGGTATGCCTTTTCGGTTGATGTAGCCAGCGTATCGAACATAGTCACCAATCAGCCTAAACTGCAATTCTATATCAAAGACCAGACTCTCGGCGACAGCCATGTGCCGAATACCACTGCTTGCGACTGGAAGAAACTATATACAATTTGGTATTCCGGCGAGACGGCAGGTTCCATACCCATCATCCTGCGCAACACACAGACTGCCTCAGGGGGTAACGACTTCGCTATTGACAACCTCTCTTTCCGTAAACTCTGCCGTGCGCACGATGAACTGACCATCAAAGCCAATTTCTCCGCTGCTCCCGACTGTCAAGTGCATATCGTGCCATCCCAAACCGAACTGTGTGGCACGGGCGATGTACAACTCACCACCGACATCGAAGCCGACTACTACCTCTGGAACGGATACGGTATCAATGACCCCACTATCCGTGAACCCGTGGCTACCTTCGACCAAGAGGGCGACGACACTTATGAGGTTACCATCCGGAGTTATACCGAGTACGGCGACAACCTCATCGCCAACGGCGACTTTGAGCAAGGCAATACAGGTTTCTATTCCGATTATAAATACATCGAACCTTATGAGAACCTTCCGCCGCTCGGTGAGCACATCAACCCCGGACAATACTCTGTCGTATCCTTCCCGCGGCAAGTCAACAGTCCGTGGGCAAGATGCACCTACGACGGACAGATGATGGTCGTTGACGGCGCATCATCCGGCAAGAACACCGATGTCTTCAGAACCGAAGTGGATGTCCAAACAGATACGTGGTACGCCTTCTCCTGCGAAGTGTCCTCAATCTCCAACTCTCCTACAATAGCGGACGTTGCCTCGCTCCAGTTCTATATCAACGGCGAAACGTTCACGCAGATACACCATCCTGATACTGCCATCATACAGGGTAGTCACGGATATTACTACACCACCTGTCGCTGGAAGAAGATTTACCAATTATGGTATAGTGGCAGCAATACTCATATCGCAATATCCCTCCAGAACTACAATCAGGCAAGCGGCAGTAACGACTTTGCCGTGGACAATCTCCGCTTTATGCCCCTTTGTGAAGCCACCGATACCATCCATATTCGCCTCACCACAGCACCCGATTGTCAAGTGCATATCTTGCCCTCGCAAACCGAACTGTGTGGCACGGGCGATGTACAACTCACTACCGACATCGAAGCCGACTACTACCTCTGGCGCGGATACGGACTTAACGACACCACCATCCGCAACCCCGTAGCCGCCCTTGACCAACGGGGCGACTACACCTACGAAGTCACCGTCAAGAGTTACACCGAGTACGGCGACAACCTCATCATCAATGGCGATTTTGAGATGGGCGATGCCGGCTTCATCTCCGATTATAAGTATTCCCCCTACAATGAAGAGAATATGGGGCATGGTATATCCCCGGGCAGATACAGTATTGTTGACTACCCGATGCAGGTCAACTGGCCGTGGGCTGCTTGTACCTATGACGGAAAGATGATGGTGGTGGACGGCAAGAACGACAACAAAAACAACGATGTCTTCCGTACCGAGGTGGACGTGAAACCGGACACGTGGTATGCCTTCTCCTGCGAAGTGGCCACCGTTTCGGATTCCTATAGTTTATGGGATGTGGCTTCCTTGCAATTCTATATCAATGGCATCGTGTTTAGTGAAATCCACCACCCCGATACAGCACACGTCACCGGATATGGAGCTGGTTATCGTGTCTGCCGTTGGAAAAAAATATACCAGCTGTGGTATAGCGATGACAATTCCCATATCGTAATCTCCTTGCAAGACCATAACGGTGTGTCCAGCGGAAACGACTTTGCCGTGGATAACCTCCGCTTCCTGCCCGTCTGCGAAGCCACCGACACCGTCCATATCCACGTCAATGCCGTAGCCGATGAACCCCAAGTGGAAACAGTTACAGCCTGCGGCAGTTACACGTGGCACGACAAGGTCTATACCGAATCGGGCAACTATACCTATGAAGCCAAGACCGATGCCGGTTGCGACATTAGTGAGGAACTTCATCTTACTGTCGGTTACCCGAAGCACGTGGCTCTGACCGACACAGCCTGCGACAGTTATACGTGGCACGGCACTACCTATACCGAATCAGGCGTATATGAGTATAAAACGCAAACCGTCCTCGGCTGCGACAGCGTAGAAACACTCACATTGACCATCGCCGAGTCTTATCTCTTCCACGAAACGGCAACGGCTTGCGACAGTTATACGTGGCAGGGTGAAACCTATACCGCTTCGGGTGAGTACCAAAAAGACTATCAGTCGGTCTATGGCTGTGACAGCGTTTATACATTAAGCCTTACCGTCAATCATTCCGGCACGGGCGAAGAAGAGATGGTCGAGTACAAAGAGTATGAATGGAAGGGGCAGAACTACACCGCCTCCGGCGACTATGCGTTTGATACCATCACTACAACCGGTTGCGACAGTTTAGTGACGCTCCATCTGACCATTGTGGATACACCCTTTGTGGCAAGTCTGTTGCCTGTTGCCGACCTCTGTGCCGACGACTACCACGTGGCATTGGAGTACGCTTTGACCAACGTCATTCTCCCTCCGCAACACGTGGACGTTACTTTCACCAACGATAAGTTCAGCCCTGTCCAAACGGACGACATTATCGGCACGGTACTCATCCCGCTACCCGACAGCATACGCCCCGACTACTACAACGGACTGCTACAAATACGTTACAAGTCCTACGTACAGGATATGCCTTTCTCTTTCCTTGTGCGCTATCCCTCTTCCGTCATCGGGCAGAAATGGAACAATGTCCTCGCTCTTAAGAACAACCGCTACAACGGCGGTTACCTCTGGGATGCCTACCGCTGGTATGTGGACAATCGGGAAATGATAGGCGAAACACAATCCTTCATCTATTGCGGCGAAGGCAAGATACTGCAGATGGGACATCCCTATCACGCCTTGCTGCGAAGGGTAGGCGAGGACTATTTTATTCCCACCTGTCCCATGATCCCCGTGCCGCATGAGGATGTACAACCTATCCCCACTATCTATCAGTCGGGTCAGCGTGTATCCGTCCGCAAGGAAGGACAAGATGTGCCCGTTACTTTCTACGATGTGTTAGGCAATGTGATAACGAGCGGAACAGACATTACCGCACCCGAAGTGCCGGGCGTTTATCTGATGGAAGTTGATGGTCAAATCCTTAAAACGGTTATCCGATGAGCAGTTTCCTTTGTACCATATTGCTTGCCATCCATTCTTTCGCCCTGTGGTGCGATATGGGATTTCATTGGGAGACCCTTCTCTCGCCCCGTCCTGAAGTCGAGCAAAAGATTTCCGCCCTCGGCGGCGCAGGTGCTACCCTCGGACTCGGCTACCGCTATGAGGAGTCGGGTTTCTTGCTGCAACTCGGTCCCGAACTCGGCTATCGGTATAGTATTTTGAGACAGAGCGACTTCTCCGACCAACTCACGATGCGCGACACCGAGTGGGAGCAGATGAAGATGTACTTCGATTTCTCGTCTATTATGGAACACCATCGCCAGGTGCAGACTGACCTCGCTTTCTTGGTCGGATACGAAACCAAGCACCGGCTTTATTTCTTGGCTGGACCGCGATTGGGATATGTCTTCTACCAACCCTCGTCCGTCTCGTCCGTAGTCAGAACGCGCGGACGGTACGATGAGTTTATCGGTGTGGACGGCGATGGATTGTTCGAGAATATGCCCGACCATTTCTTCGATGTACAAAAAAGGTCGATAGCCGCTCGCTATCAACCTGTTCCTAAATTCTCTGTTTCGCTCGAATTAGGCTATCGTTTCCCGCTCCAAGCCCGCGTCCGCCATACCCAACTCTCGCTCGCGGTGGCACTCTTTGCCGACTACGGGATGCTGTTTATCGGTGATAATGCAACGAACATCTCCGCCGTTACCTATCCTAACGACCCTGTTAAGCCGGAGTTCTACCCCTATGCCAATCCCTTCCTTTATCGCGGCGTGGAAAACTCTACGGTGGATAATCTGATGGTCGGAATCAAGTTCACTTTCCTCCTCTCCTCGTCCCGTTCCTACCCCTGCTTCTGCCTGTAGAGCCTGTGGAGTTTGGCAAATGTATTCAAGGATTCATTTACGCTTCAGGATGCAGGAACGCGGGGTCAAGGTAGGACTGCTCAATTTGGTCAATGGCTTCGTGCGCATCACGGGGCAGGTTCTCTATCTTGGTGGCTAACAAATCCGTCAAGTTAATCATCAGTTCTGCCATATCGCTGATAGGAGGCGTGATGCGCAAGTGCTTGTCTTGGTGAACGGTGCAGAGATTGACTACACGCTGCCGAACGGACTCTACGCCGTGTTTGGCTAATTTCTCTGCCGATGGCGTGATGGCTTGCTGCAAGCGGTTGAAATTAACCTGCCAAAGCATTGTGCCGTGGACGATAGTACCCGTAGGCAACGCAAAGCAGGCATTCCCGCTCACTTTCTTGCCCTCTACAAGAATATCGTTATGCTCCGTCGTAACGGCAGGATAACCCATTTTGCGCAGCGAGTCAGACATAAAGTCCATATAATGGGCAAACACCTGTTCGCTGTGGGTAGAGGGCGATATATACGAAATCATCAGGTTGCCCTCATCCGCATAGACGCAACCGCCGCCGCTCTTGCGGCGGTACATCTCGATGCCGTTCGCCTCGCAGTAAGGGATATTCACTTCGTTCTCCATCACCTGATGGCGACCGAAAATGACGGTGGGTCTGACTATCCAAAGAAAAAGCGTTTCTTCCGTGCAGTGGGCTGCAACGTATTCTTCCATAGCCAGATACCATACAAGGCGTTTCCCGATAGGGGCTATCAATACTTTCATAGTGTCGTTTATTTAGTCTGTTTTTATTGTGCTGTGCGTGACAGGTTTTCAGTCGGGTAGGAGGCGGCACGTTCTTTCTGAAGGGTCTGTATCTCTTTCTTCTTGCGGAAGATGATGCGCAGCAGGAAGTAGTTGACCACGCCCGCTATCAGTATGGCTGACAGACCTGCCCATCGGTCGGTGTCAATAGCGCCCTCCCAATGGCGCAGGACGAGCAGCAAGAGGTTGAGCAGTCCCATCTGAATGAGGAAATTGACCACTCTGGACCCTGCAAATCCGCTTGCGTTCTTCCACGAGGGACGGCTGCGGAACGTATAGTAGGTTGTAAAGAAGTAGTTGATAGTCATCTCTATGACGAAGGCGACAACGAAAGCGAGGTTGGTCAGCCAGTTGTTCACGTCTCCCATCCCCTTGGCGAACAGCCACAATAGCGCGTCATACAGCACGTACTGTATGACGGTACCTATTAGCCCGACGATGGTGAATCGTATGGCTGAGCGGGCTGTATCGTTCAATCGGGAGGTGAGAAGGTGCATCGTGTTACTTCTTTTCTTCGAGGGTAGCAATCATCTCTTCCATAGCGGCTGTCAGTCCTTGCGGGTCGCGTCCGCCTGCGGTTGCCATCCACGGCTGACCGCCACCGCCGCCTTGTATATGGCGGGCTGCCGACTTAATCATCTGTCCGGCATTCAGTCCCGCTTCCACTAACGGTTGCGACAGGAAGACAGACAGCGTGGGCTTGCCTTCCCATAGCGTGGCTCCCACTACGGCAAAGCGCATATCCGTGAATTTGCCGCGAAGCATCGGAAAGACGTTGCGGATAAAAGCCGGGTCGCAGGTCTCTTTGAGGCGAACGAGTTTGATGCTGCCGAAGTCCTCGGCACTATTGATGAGCCGGTCTCGGAACTGCGCCATCTGTGCTGCCATATAGTCCTCTACCTGCTTCTTCAGCCCTGCGTTCTCGTCCATTGAGCGACGAATGGCCGCCATCAGGTCGGGCGTGTTGTTGAACAAGCTGCGAAGCGAAACGAGCAGGTCCTGTTGGTCGTAATAGACTTGGTCGGCAGCCGAAGCGGTAACGGCTTCAATGCGCCGGATACCTGCTGCTACCGATGTCTCCATCAGGATGCGTACCGAACCTATCTGCCCCAAACGAGCCACGTGGCAACCGCCGCATAGCTCGATGGACGGACCGTATTGGATGACGCGCACATCGTCGCCGTACTTCTCACCAAAGAGAGCCATCGCGCCCATCGCTTTGGCTTCGGCTATGGGGGTATGACGGCTTTCCTTCAAGGGGTAGTCTTGGCGGATGAGACGATTGGCGAGTTGCTCCACTTGGCGCAACTCTTCTGCTGTAACTTTCTGGAAGTGGCTGAAGTCGAAGCGCAGGCTGTCAGGCGTTACCAGACTACCTTTCTGCTCCACGTGCGTGCCGATGACTTGGCGGAAAGCGTAGTGCAGGATATGTGTGGCAGAGTGGTTACATTCGATGGCGCGGCGGCGTTCGCTGTCGATGGCGGCGTGAACCGTACCCGCTATCTCTCCGGGCAGTTCGCTCACTATCTGTACGGGCAGACCGTTCTCGCGCTTCGTATCAATGACGCGCACCATCTTGCCGTCCGCAAAAGTCAGCGTACCCGTATCGCCTACCTGACCGCCCATCTCGGCGTAGAATGGCGTGCGGTCTAATACGATCTGGTAGAAGTCCTTGCCTTTCTGCGATACTTTGCGGTAGCGCAGCACCTTTGTGTCGGTTTCGTTCTCATCGTAGCCTATGAACTCCGTTTCGCCCTCTTCCAATACCACCCAGTCGCCCAAGTCCTGCTTGTTGGCAGAGCGTCCCATCTCTTTCTGGTGGGCTAATGCCTTGTTGTACTCCTCCTCGTTGGTGGTCATTTGGTGTTCGCGCAGAATCAGTTCGGTCAGGTCGAGCGGGAAGCCGTAGGTGTCTTTGAGCGTAAAGACATCGGTGCCGCTGATCTCGGTCTTGCCCGCTTTCTTGGCATCGGCTATGAGGCGGTCTAAAAGCGTGATTCCTTTGTCTAAAGTGCGCAGGAAAGCCTGCTCCTCGGCTTGTATGACGGGTGTGATCTGTTGTTCCTGTTGCTTGAGTTCGGGGTATGAGTTGCCCATATCCGCCACGAGTTGGGGTACTAACTTGTAGAGGAAAGCCTCTCTTTGTCCGAGGAATGTATAGCCGTAGCGGACGGCGCGGCGCAAGATGCGGCGGATGACGTAACCGGCTTTCTCGTTGCTTGGCAACTGCCCGTCGGTGATGGCGAAGCAGATAGTACGTATATGGTCGGCTATGACGCGCATTGCCACGTCTGTTTCCTTATCTTTCCCGTAGGTAGTGCCGGTCAGCGAGCCGATACGTTGCAGCATCGGTTGGAACACGTCCGTATCGTAGTTCGACTGCTTGCCTTGCAGCGTGCGCACTAATCGCTCGAAGCCCATACCTGTGTCTATCACTTTCTTGGGCAGTTCAACGAGTGAGCCGTCCGCCTTGCGGTTGTATTGCATAAAGACCAGATTCCATATCTCGATCACTTGCGGATGGTCTTTATTGACGAGGTCGCGTCCTTTGATGCCTGATTGGCGTTTCTCTTCTTCGCTGCGGCTGTCCACGTGCAATTCGGAGCAGGGACCGCACGGGCCCGTGTCGCCCATCTCCCAGAAGTTATCGTGCTTATTGCCGTTTAGGATATGGTCTTCGGGCAGGTGTTTCGCCCAAAAAGCAGCGGCTTCGTTGTCGCGCTCCAAGCCGTCTTCTTTTGAGCCTTCAAAGACGGTGGCGTACAGGTTATCGGGGTTAATCTTGAGAACATCCACGATGTATTCCCATGCGTAGTCAATGGCTTCCTTTTTGAAGTAGTCGCCGAACGACCAGTTGCCGAGCATCTCGAACATCGTGTGGTGGTACGTGTCGTGTCCCACTTCTTCGAGGTCGTTGTGTTTGCCGCTTACGCGCAGACACTTCTGGCTGTCTGCCACGCGCGAATGGACTATCGGGTCGTTGCCTAATATGATACCTTTCCACGGGTTCATACCGGCATTGGTGAACATCAGGGTGGGGTCGTCTTTGAGGACCATCGGAGCGGAAGGTACGATGGTGTGTCCCTTGCTTTGCATAAAGTCAAGGAACGATTGACGGATTTCGTTTGCTGTCATCATAGGGATTGTCTTTTCGGTGTTTAGGCTGTTGGGAGGGGGAAGTCCGGGCGTTTGTGATTAGAGGTTATTTCCACGATTTCCAACGGGTTCTTTCTCAGTTCTTTATTCTCTTCGCGGGTGCGCCATAGGTCGATAGCCATATAGAGCGCGTGGCGGAATGAGGTGGGGTTGGCTTTGTTCTTGCCTGCGAGGTCGTAGGCGGTGCCGTGGTCGGGCGAGGTGCGGATGATGTTCAGTCCGGCGGTGAAGTTGACGCCGTTCATATCCAAGGACTTGAAGGGAATCAGCCCTTGGTCGTGGTACATCGCCAATACGGCATCGAAGTGTACGTATCTGCCTGCGCCGAAGAAACCGTCTGCCGAATAGGGTCCGAACACGCACAATCCTTCTTCCACGGCTTTCAGTACGGTGGGGCGGATGATTTCCTGCTCTTCCGTGCCGATCAGTCCGTTGTCGCCCGCGTGCGGGTTGAGGGCTAACACGGCGATGCGCGGTTTCTCGATGGTAAAGTCATCTTTGAGGGTCTGTTCCAGGGTGTGCAGCTTGTTGAGGATGCGCTCTTCGGTAATCATTTCCGGCACTTTGCGAAGCGGTACATGGTTGCATACCAAGGCGATACGCATACAGTCGCTGACCATCATCATCAGCGAGTCGTTGCCTTGGGCGAACTGCTTGGTCAGGTATTCGGTATGTCCCGAGAAGCGGAACTGTTCGGATTGGATGTTCTCCTTGTTGATAGGGGCGGTAACGAGTGCCTGCACTTTGCCTGCTTTGAGGTCTTGCGAGGCGCGTTCCAATGAGGCGAGACTGGCTTTGCCCGCTTCGGGGGTGCTCACGCCTATCTGCAAGGGTGTGTCGTCGGGGTAGCACGTGATGAGGTTCACTTTCCCTTCGGCTGCTGAGGCGGCATCGGATATGATATTGAATTGCAGTTGCTTCACTTCATCGGTGAGCAGAGCCGCATGCTGTTTGGCTATCTTGGCATTGCCATAGATAATAGGTTTACAGATCTCTAATATATGGCTGTCTTCCAATCCTTTGAGCAGGATCTCGTAGCCGACGCCGTTGATGTCGCCGGCCGTAATGGCTACTATGGGTTTCATGCGGTAAAGTGGATTTTTTGGTAGGGTAGTTTTTGTAGGTCGTATTGTTGTCTTTCTTCGTCTTTATGCCCGATGGTAACGAGGCATAGTACGCGTAGGTTCTGCGGTATGCCGAAGGCTTGTCGCACGCGTTCTTCGGCGTTGTCCCGCTCGAGGATATGGCACCAGCAGGCACCTAATCCTTCGTCCGTAGCGGCGAGTTGGAGGTTCAAGGCGGCTATCGCGCCGTCGGCTTGCCACGTGTCCGCTTTCTCGCTGTCCAACGCCACAGCCACCGCCACGGGGGCGGTATCTAACATCGTGGTACCCATCTGTCGGCAGTCTTTGAGGCTGCGTATGAGGGTGGTATCGGTAGTTACGTAAAACTCCCACGGGTTAAGACGTTTGCCCGAGGGTGACATCAGCGCGCATTGCAAGATGCGGTCTAATTGTGCTTTGCCGACCGGCTCAGCGGTATATTTGCGATACGACCGGCGCGCGCGGCATAATTCAAGAAAACTATTCATATCTTTCAAGATAAATATTGCAATCGGGCGGCAAAGGTACGGAAAATAAAGTAAAGCGCAAAATGCTTTTCATTTTACGCTTTACTTTATTCTGCTATACTTAGTTAAATAGTTTGATGCATTGGTATCGAAGCAGTTTGCACTCGTTTTTGTTGCCACATTCGCAGTCTTCTTTACAGTTCGACCGGTTGTTGCAACCGACTAAAAAAAGGCACAATACAACGCTTGCAGTGTATTGTGCAATACGATTCAAAACAATGGATTTCATACGTGATAGATTTATTTGGAGCAGCAAAGGACGGAAAAAAATGTGATATACACAACGTTTTTTATGTTTTTTAGAAAAAGTTGCACTATCTTTGCCGCCGAACTCATAAAAATAGTCAAACAAATATGTTAAATGTGATTTTATGCGGTGCCCCGGGAAGTGGGAAGGGGACACAATCTGAACTTTTAGTCAAGCACTATGGCTTGCAACATCTCTCCACGGGCGATATGCTTCGCGCCGAAATCAAGTCCGGCAGCGAGTTGGGCAAAGAGATAGACGAACTCATATCGGGCGGTAATCTGGTGCCCGACCATAAGATGGTGCATCTCATTGCGCACTACATCGATGCCTTGCCCAAAGATTGTAAGGGAGTTATATTCGATGGCTATCCCCGCACGGTCGAGCAGGCTGACGCGCTTACGCTCTTACTCCGCCGGCGCGGTATGGATTCTGTGATGTTAGAACTGATGGTGGACGAGGACGAGGTCATCAAAAGGCTTCTTGAACGTGGTAAAACCAGTGGAAGAACCGACGACAATTTTGACACTATCAAGAAGCGCCTCCGTATCTATCAGGAGGTTACCAAACCCGTCAGCGCATATTATCTGCGCCATCACAATTATTTCCTTATCAACGGCAACTACTCGATGGAGCAGACCTTCGAGCAGATTGACACGATTTTGAAGTTGCGGAGTGCTGCCAAGCAGGCGACCGGGTCATCTCCGGTCAAATAAAACGGAACTTTCCAACCCGATAAAACAAAATTCTCCAACTCTATAAATAAACCAAAAAAACAGGAACTATGAAAAAACTTTTGTCTCTCGTAGCGGCTATGTTGCTTATAGGCAATGCTTTTGCCGCATCGTACAGTCTCGTTAAAGTAACTGCCGTGAAAGACGGCGGAATGTATGTATTTGAGCGTAACGGCTATGTACTGAACGCGGAAGTGGTTAAGAATGTGCTTCAAACGACCGATGATTACAAGACGACAGGCTTGACGGGCACGGAGTCGTATGTGTGGTCGCTTGACGGCGATAACGATGAAGGATTTGCTATTCGTAGCGAAGCCAAGTATGCCGAAAATCCGTCAGGCCATATCTATCTGAACAATCCCTCAAAAAAAACGGATATGTCTATATCGAATACCAGTACTTCGGCGTGGAAATTCACTTTCGATGGTGACGTGGCTCTTATCTCCAATGCTTCCAATTCGGATCGTTTCATCGGAGAAACCTCTTCGGGTGCCAATACGTACAAGGCGTATGCTACTTCTAACTTAAACTCTTACGGACACGATTTCACCGTCTATGAACTGCAAGAGTCTGATGCTCCTGTTATCAATGCAGCACCCGCTATGGTTGATTTCGGATCCTATGCTGTAGGCAAAGACGTTGCGGCAAAAGAAGTGGCTGTAACGTTCAATAACCTCAAAGGCAAAGTAACCTACTCGGAACTCAAGGCTCCCTTTACCGTGACCGGTACGATTGACAAAACGGGAGATAAGCTGACTGTTACTGCAACGGCTTCTGCTATAGGTACTTACGAGCAGACATTCACCATCCAATCAATTGATGACAAGGTAAGCGTGGATGTCAAGGTTGTGATGACAGTTATGGATCCGTCTGTGGGCTACGCCAAGATGATCGGCGATATGGTTGAAGGTGACTATGTAATCACCTATGGTGAATACGCAATGAAAGCCTTCATTCAGGAGAACGCTAAGCAAGAGAAAGTGAACCGTTTTGATGTTGCTACGTTTACCGTTTCAGGAGATGTATTGGTTGATCCCGCAGCCGACATTATCTGGCACATTGCTTCCGCTGATGACCACTGGACGCTCTACAATGAGAGCACAGGCAAATACGCTGCCAGCACGGATGCCAAGAACAAAGGTACCTTGGTAGATGACGCTACGACCGACAACGCCAAGTGGAACATCACAGTTACCGAAGCCAATACCTACGAGTTTGAGAACGTAGCGCGTGCTGCTTCTTCCCAAGACTCTGGCAACAAGTGGCTGCGTAATAATAATACCTACGGTTTTGCCTGCTACGCAGAGAATACAGGCGGACCTCTCACGCTCTACCGCCTTGGCGCTATTCCTACTGCTGTTGACCAAGTAGAAGCAGAGGTGAAAGTCGTAAAAGTTGTCGAAGAAGGCCGCATCGTTATCATTCGTGACGGCATCCGTTACAACGCGCAGGGCGTTCGTCTTCAATAATCCATAACCACTTTATCTGTTATCTTTGCGTCTTGCGCTCGTCGCAGGCGCAAAGACAACTGCTTATTAAGCCCATGGCGAACGGAAATTTCATAGACCAGGTTCGTTTGTACTGCCGTTCCGGTAAGGGTGGGGCGGGCTGTATGCACCTTCACCGTGCCAAGTATGTCCCTAAAGGCGGTCCCGATGGCGGTGACGGCGGCAGGGGAGGACACATCATATTGCAAGGCAATCGCAATCTGTGGACCTTACTTCATCTTAAGTATCAGAAACATATCCTTGCTACGGACGGAGGACGGGGCGGTCAGTCCCGTTCCTTCGGCAAGGATGGTGAAGACAAGATTATCGAAGTGCCTTGCGGTACGGTCGTTTATGACGGCGATACGGGCGAGTGGCTTGCCGAAATCAAGGAAGACAAGGAGCGGTTGGTTCTGCTCAAAGGCGGTCGCGGCGGATTAGGCAACTGGCATTTCCGCTCCGCTACCAATCAGACCCCGCGCTATGCCCAACCCGGCGAACCGGCTCGCGAACGTAATATCGTGCTGCAACTCAAAGTGTTGGCGGATGTCGGTTTGGTTGGCTTCCCCAATGCGGGTAAATCGACACTGCTGTCTGTGGTATCGGCAGCCAAACCCGAGATAGCAGACTATCCGTTTACTACGCTCACTCCGCAGTTGGGTATCGTCTCCGTGCGCGATAATCAGTCGTTCTGTATGGCGGACATACCGGGTATCATAGAGGGTGCGAGCGAAGGCAAGGGATTGGGACTGCGATTCCTGCGTCATATTGAGCGCAATGCCGTTCTGCTCTTTTTAGTGCCGATGACCACGGTTGTGCAGGCAGAAGCGGAACAGATAGAAGCAGATGCGTATGAAAGAATAGAAAAGGAGTATCGTATCTTGCTTTCTGAATTGGAGAAATACAATCCTGAACTACTGACCAAGGCGCGTCTGTTGGCGTTGAGCAAGAGCGATATACAGACCATTGACCCTATACCGCTGCAAAAAAGGTTGGGGATACCTGTTTTCTGTATCTCATCCGTATCGGGTTTGGGTATCACGGAGTTGAAAGACGCGTTGTGGCAGGAGTTGCAGAAGGAGCAGAATCAGGTGATTGAGATTTCGCACGCGCCGATAGACGTGGTGCAACGCGAGGCAGACGATGCGGATTCCGAACAGGAAGCGGACGATGAACCGCAAACCATCTACCTCAACGAAGTGGAGGAGGAATGGGACTTGAGTAAGTACAAAGGCATCGGATGGGACAACTGACCAACGAAAATAATAACAAAACACGACACATACTATGAAAAAATCTATCTTATTCTTCGCAGCACTATGCTGCATCCTGTCACTCCTCACAACACAAAAAGCACTCGCGAAAGAGGTAAAAGTGTGTTATAAGGGAGTGTACTATGCTTACTCTGATGTCGATAACCCTGATAAGACAGTGGAAGTTACTTCTCAATACTACGCCTCTACTGAGAATTTCGAGGATAATTATTCCGGCTTGTCAGGAGATGTTGTCATTCCATCCAAGATAGCAAAGATTTACACAGTTACAAGAATTCATAATTGGGCATTTGGGCATAAAAAGAACGGCGGAGTGTTTAACGTTACATTGCCGTCCACCATTGAGAAGATTGAATACAGTGCCTTTTGTTATGCTACCAAATTATACAGCATCCAACTGAACGAAGGATTAAAGGAGATGGGGGATGCTGTCTTCTCCCATTGCACTGCTTTGACAGAGGTGTATATACCCACTACCCTGAAAGAAATTCCTGATAGGACATTTGATTATTGTACTTCGTTGCCTGCCATTGCGCTTCCGGCGGGAATAGAACACATCGGGAGCGAAGCTTTCGCAGGATGTACGGCGCTGCAGTCGGTTAAATCGCAGGGCGGCGCGAATAATGTCAAGACCATAGGAGACTACGCGTTCTATAAATGTTCCTCTTTGTACGATGTGCGCTTCTCCAATGGATTGACTTCTATCGGGAAATATGCGTTTTACGGCTGTACAAAATTGGAAAATCTCTCGTTGCCTGCCAAACTGGCTACTATCGGAGATTTCGCCTTCCTCAATTCGGGACTGAAAACGCTTACCGTCAATATGACCACGCCCATCAATATCAACGCCAACGTGTTCACCGGAGTGGACCTGTCCCAATGCACCCTCTATGTACCCAAAGGATGCAAAGATGCATACAAGAATGCCCTCGTATGGAAAAAGTTCGGACACATACTCGAAATAGGGGAGACACTTACACCCGACCCGGAAGAAGAACCCGACCCGGAAGAAGAAACCGTTGAACCGATTACTACCGGCACAAGGAACATAGGTGACCTCTGGTACGACTTGCACGAAGACCTCACCGCGAAACTGCTCAGTCGCAACGACTACAAAGCACTCACCGGAGCAATCAAAGTACCTGCTACCGTCACGTACGGCAAATATACCTACACCGTGAACGAAATGGATGAAGGCGTGTTTTCTGAATGTTACGACATTACTTCTGTCACGTTGCCCAATACCATTTCCGAAATCCCGAGTAATACGTTTTACCATTGCACTGACTTGACCAACGTAACCATGCCGTCGGCACTCACGTCGATTGGTCAAAGCGCATTCAATGGATGTACCGCTTTGAATTTCGTCTCATTGCCTGCATCCTTGACCGAAATAGGAGAATCTGCTTTCTGGGAGTGTGACGCATTGACTTCCGTCTATATTCCCGCTGGGATTAAAACAATTAAAGAGTACTGCTTCAAATCTTGCGACAAACTCGCTACGGTCACACTCCCCGATGGACTGACGGAGATTGAAGAAGGGGCGTTTGGCGATTGCCTGTCTCTAAAGACTATCACCCTGCCCGCTTCTCTTGTTGAACTGGAAGATTTTGCGTTTAGTGGAAATACGAACATGGTGTCTATACGCTCGCTGCGCGAAACACCGCCTACGGCTACTGCAAAAACCTTCATCAATATGCCCACTGCCACTTGTATCCTCTATGTGCCGGCAGGTTCAAAAAGCCTGTACGAACACGCTACAGGGTGGAATTACTTTTACGACAACATACAGGAAAAAGGAGCGACAGAAACAATCAAATACGGACAACTCTTCTACAAACTCAGAGAAGACTTTACGGCGTGGGTCACCTACGAAACAAACGGCGCAGACAACTACAAAGACCTCTCCGGAGAAATTACGGTCGAATACAAAGTCATTTATAAGGGAGCCGAATACACGGTTACGAATGTAGGTCCCTCTGCCTTTATAAAATGCAAGACCATTACCAAAGTCAACCTCCCCACATCTGTCACCGAAATCAACTCGAAGGCGTTCGAGGAATGTACCGCGCTCGAAGACGTGAATATACCTTATACCGTCACTTACATCCCGGCGGACGCTTTCGACAAATCCAAACTCTTTATCGACAATACCGACGAAGACGGTGCTGTCTATTACAACGGATGTTTGTTGGCTTTGACCAAACAACTGCCCGCTGCCGAATACAAAGTGAAGGAAGGTACCAGAATGATTGCTACATGGGTATTTGAAAATCAGGACGACCTTACCGCTATTACTCTGCCCGATGGACTGCAAGTTCTGTGCAGTAGCGCGATTAGCCACATGGTTAACATCAAAACGCTGACTCTCCCCGCTTCAATCAACTTCATAGGAGGCGGTTTCTGCAACGATTGCTTCAGCCTTACAGCCATCTACAACTATTCCAAATCGCCCTACGACCTCTCCGACGTATATTGCTTCGACAATATCAATACGGCTAAATGTACACTCTATGTACCCAAAGGCTCAAGAACAGCATACCAGAGTGCTGCGGAATGGAAAAACTTCCCCATCTACGAAATGAAAGGCGTTTATACTGTCACTTTCGAGGACTGGAACGGACAGGAACTTAAGACGGAAAAAGTCGAAGAAGGAAATTCAGCATCCGCACCCGCCACGCCCGAACGGGAAGGATATACGTTCACCGGATGGGATAAAGACCTTACCGACATTCAGTCTGACCTTACTGTGACGGCACAATATACCGTCAATACATACACCGTACGCTTCATCGACCCCTTCGACGAAAGTATTATCAGCCAGCAGACGGTCGAATATGGTATGTCTGCGGTCGAACCCGATGCCTCTCAAAGGAAAGAGCACGAAGGATACTTCTTTGTTGATTGGGAAAGCGACTTTGATATCATTCTCAGTGACAAGGACGTCTATGCTTATTATGCTACCGTCAAATATACCGTCGCCTTCGACAAGGGTAACAGCATCGTGGATGCTTATTATGTCGCGCACGGAGAGACAGTGGACGAAGTGCCTGCTGCCGAACCCTTCGACTGCAAGACGTTCGTAGGATGGCGTTCGTCGCTTACCGGCAATCTTATGACAGAAACGGAGATTCTCTCGGAAACTGTTACGGAGGAGGTAACCTATACTGCTGACTACGAGCAGGACTATTACGCCATCACCCTCGTTTGCAGCCACGGAACGGTCACTTGCGACGAAGCGGTGGATCTCTCTCATGTAGCCTGCGGCACCACTATCCATTTCTCTTTCGTTCCCGAAGAAGGATATGAACTTGCAGGGTGGGACAACTACGACCCCGCAACAGGCTACCTTGTCGGGCACGACGACATCATAGAAGCCCTCACACAGCAGAAGGCGGCTGTTTATTTCACGGTTACTTACTTCGACTGGAATATGACCGTTCTCGGTACGGAGAAGGTGGAGGAAGGCAAGGATGCCAAAGGTCTTGAGTCCGACCCCGAGCGCGATGGCTACACCTTCACCGGTTGGAGCAGTCCCCTTACCAACATCACCTCCGACCTCAACGTCCAAGCCCAATACGAAAAGAAAGAACCCACCGCCCTTGACGATACAGACCAAGAGAACCCCGCTGCCCGTACCACCAAGCAGTTCCGTAACGGCATCTTGTATATCAACCGTAACGGCATTCTTTACGATGCCGCCGGCAACCAAGTCCAATAACCTGAACACAAATACCAAACATCAAAAAACGTCCTTTCGGGACGTTTTTTGATATTGTTTTGTATATTGGAATAAATGTACAGTGTTCTTACTCGTGCTTGAACATATCTTTGATGGTGCCGAGTGAGCCGAGAACGCCTGTGGCTTCGTAGGGCAGATAAACGGTTTTGTTGTCCTTGCCGGAGGTCATTTCCTTGAGGCTATCGATGTACTTGATAGCGAGCAGGTAATTGACGGGATTGGATTTCTGTCCTTTGACGGCTTCCGCCACTTGGTTGATGGCTTTGGCTTCCGCTTCAGCTTGGAGGATTTGCGCTTGTGCAGCACCTTCGGCACGGAGGATGCGCGCCTGTTTCTCGGCTTCGGCTGCATTGATCTCGGCTGATTTCTCACCCTCGGATTTCAAGATGGCGGACTGCTTTTCGCCTTCGGCGGTCAAGATGGCAGCGCGTTTGTCGCGTTCGGCGGTCATCTGTTTTTCCATTGCTTCCTGTATGTTAACGGGAGGCATAATGTCTTGCAACTCCACGCGATTGACCTTGACGCCCCATTTGTTGGTAGCATCGTCGAGGACGTTGCGCAGTTTGGAGTTGATGGTGTCGCGAGAGGTGAGCGTTTCGTCCAACTCGAGTTCGCCGACCACGTTACGCAAAGTGGTTTGGGTCAGTTTCTCGATAGCCAACGGCAGGTTGGTGATTTCATAGACGGACTTGACGGGGTCAACGATTTGG
Organism: Paludibacteraceae bacterium; assembly: GCA_017471175.1. Classification (GTDB taxonomy): domain Bacteria; phylum Bacteroidota; class Bacteroidia; order Bacteroidales; family Paludibacteraceae; genus Colicola. The sequence goes on from JAFUVS010000009.1 coordinate 92,301, forward strand.
AAGTAAAGCAAGGCGTTGATTTCGGTCATTACGTTGTCCTTAGTGATAACGGTCTGGCGGTCGAAGTCAAAGACCTGTTCGCGCAGGTCGATGCGTGAGGACATACCTACACCGCGTTGGCGCACCACGCGAGCGCGCTCTACGATAGGCAACATCACGTGAATACCGGCATTGAGCGTGCGTTGGTATTTACCCAAACGCTCTACGATAATCACTTCCGACTGGGAAACGATTTTGATACCGCTCAAAACGTAGAAAACGACTACGATAGCCAAGATGACGAGTACAATAGTTCCTGCATCCATAATGGTAAGAAGTTTTAGTTTTTTTATGAGGTTGATTATTGTTGTGCGGGAGTGACGGTCAGGATAAGGCTGTCTTGAGCGGTAATCTTGACGGTTGTTCCTTCTGGAATGATGTTTGCGTCCTGTGATACGGCTTTCCAAACATCTCCGTCCACGGTAACGTGTCCTGTACCGGCTTGCAGGTCAATGGTTTCCGAGACACGAACGGTTCGTCCGATGAGTGCGTCCGTGTTGGTGCGCACTTCATCGTTCTTGCCGCGCAGGAGGAACTTGACGGCGAAGGGACGGATAAAAATAAAGAAGATGATCGAAACGAGAATTGCCAAGAGTATCTGCCAGTTAAGCGACAGACCGCAAGCGGCGGCGACAGCACCCGTTGCGCAACCGAAGGCGAAAGAGAGTACTCCGAAACCTCCTGTAAAGAGCTCGATGATGACGAGAACAAAGGCGGCAATGAGCCAGATATACCAAGTCATAATAATAGAGATTAAAATGTTGATACGGGTTAGCAGGCGCAAAGTACGTGCTAATTTCTGATATACACAAATTTTTCGTCAAATTTCGTTGTGTGCGTGTTTTATTCCCACATCGTAGCGTAATCGTTTACCTATGCCATATCAGATGGTTCGTCAGGTCGTGGTTCGGTCTGACTATTCTTTACTATGCTGAATAATGCGTTAATATCCCGCTTATCACCCGGTAATCACCCGCTAATGTCCTGCTTTAGGTATTGCACAGGGGGCGGCAAAGATGCTGCGCAATGCAGGATAAGATGTTGCGCAATGCAGGATAAGATGTTGCGCAATGCAGGATAAGATGCTGCGCAATGCAGGATAAGATGTCTTGAAAGCAGGATTTTTATTCCTAAAAAAAAACAAAAGGTTGCGCAGGGCGAAAAAAAGCCTTATCTTTGCGGCGTTGAAAAAGAAAATAAACAATTGAAGAGATGAAAAAGATTTTGTGTTTTGTGGTGGCATTGTTGTCGGTGACGATAAGTGCCAAGGCGTATGATTATGTTACGTTTGATAACGATCCGGCGCAGGCCCGGCGTTACACCCTCGCGAACGGTCTGACGGTTTATATGAGCCGGAACGCGGAGAAGCCTGAGATTCAGACGATGATAGCCGTTCGTGCAGGCGGTCAGAACGATCCGCTCAATTCGACCGGCTTGGCGCACTACTTAGAGCACTTGATGTTCAAGGGTACGCATACCTACGGAACGACCGATTACGAGAAAGAGAAACCTCTCTTGAAGCAGATAGACGACCTCTATGAACTATACGGACAGACGACCGACGCGGAGAAGCGTGCTGCCATCTATCATCAGATAGACAGCGTGTCGTACCTGAACTCGAAGATAGCAGTCGCCAATGAGTTTGACAAGTTGATGTCGATGATCGGTGCCACGGGCGTGAACGCCTATACGAGCGATGACAGGACGTGTTACCACGAGGTGATTCCCGCGGGCGAGTTGCGCCGCTGGGCTATCATCGAGTCCGACCGCTTCCAGAATATGGTTATTCGCGGATTCCACACCGAGTTAGAGGCTGTGTATGAGGAGTTTAATATGTACAGCACGATGGATAGGGACAAGGTGATGCTTGCCGTGAATAATATCCTGTATCCGAACGTGCCGTATCGTCAGCATTCTATTATCGGAACGCAGGAGCACTTGAAGAACCCTTCCATCAAGAACATCCGCCGCTTCTATGACAACTACTACCGTCCTAATAATGTGGTTATCTGTCTGTCGGGTGACTTGGATTTTGAAAAGACGATTGCTATCATCGACCAGTATTTCGGTCAGTGGCAGCCCAATCCGACGATTGAGAACTACGAGACCCCTTATCAAGCCCCTCTGACGCAGCATCGCGACACGGTGGTGTATGGCAAGGAGTCGCCTGAGGTATGGATGGGATGGCGTATGCCGGACATCACGCACAAGGATATGGATGCGATAGAGGTGATGGAGAGCGTGCTGCAGAACGGCAAGTGCGGTCTGTTGGACGTGGATATTGACCAGCGTCAGCGTATGTTGAGCGTAGGTGCAGGCGCATTGGCAGGCAAGGACTTTACGACGTTCTTTATGATAGGCGCACCGAAGGAGGGACAGAGCCTCGAGGAGGTACGCAAGATGCTGTTGGAGGAAATAGAGAAACTGAAACGCGGTGAGTTCTCGGAGCGTATGCTGCAGGCAATCAATGCTAATGAACGCCGCAACGAGATGCAGAGTTTGCAATCGAACCGTTCGCGTGCTAATAAATTCCTGCACTCGTTCATCTATAAGATACCTTATGAGGATGTGATTGGCGAATTAGATCGCAAAGCGGCTATCACGAAGGAAGACATTATGCGCGTTGCGAACCGCTATTTTACCGACAGTTATGCCTGCGTCTTCAAGCAGCAGGGCGAGGGCGTCAATCCGCCCAAGGTGGACAAACCCAAGATTACGCCTATCGATATGAACCGCGAAGCACAGTCGCAACGCGTGAAGGAGTTGTCGGCTATGTCGGCAGACCAACTGCAACCGCAGTACCTCCATTTCGACCGCGACTTGAGCCGCTCGACCTTGAATAACGGACAGGAATTGCTCTACGTGCAAAACAAAGAGAATGAGCTGTTTGAACTGGATTTCTGCATCGAGAAGGGTACGCACCAAGACCCGTCGCTGTCATTGGCTACCGACCTGCTTTCTTATCTCGGGACGGCAACGATGACTACCGAAATGTTCAAATCGGACCTCTATCAGATAGCCGCCGAAGCCGGGGCGTACGCAAGTGCTAATGAGACACACTTCTATATCTACGGCTTGCAGGAGAACTTCCAAAAGACGCTGCAACTACTCGAAGAGTGGGTGCTGACCGCCAGACCGGAAGAGACAGTCTATCAAGAAGTGGTGGCAGACCGCATCAAAGCACATGAAGACAGCAAATTAGACCAACGCTCATGCTTCGGCAACCTGCGCTCCTACGGGACATACGGCAAGAAGAACTTCCGCCGTATGGTACTCACGCCCAAGCAGATGAAGAAACTGTCGGGCGAGAAAGTGCTGACGCGTCTGCGCGAACTGATTCCGGGAATGTGCCGCGTGACGTACTATGGTCCGATGCGCGAAGGCGATCTCAAGCAAGTGCTTAATACCCAATCGAAATTAGTGGCACAAGGCAGTCGCGATGCGCAAATCCATTCCGAGCGCATTCAACCCGAAGTAGTAAAGAAAAGCGAAGTGTATATCGCTCCTTTTGATGCGAACACCACCTACTATGTAGGTTATGCCAACTGGGGTGAGGTCTATACGCCGAAGGATGAAGCTATTATCCGCCTGTACAACGAGTACTTCGACGGGTCGATGGGTTCGATTGTGTTCCAAGAGATGCGCGAGGCACGTGCGTTGTGCTACACCTCCGCCGCCTATTACAGTATGGCAGGACACAAGGGCGAGAATAACTCCTACATCACCTACATCATCACGCAGAACGACAAGCTGAAAGACTGTATGCTGACTTTCGACTCGATTTGCAACTTTATGCCGATGTCGCAAGCCGCCTTCGAGCAAGCCAAGTCGTCGCTGCTCAAGAGCATAGAGAAACGCCGTTATGTGCGCTCATCGCCTATCGGTTCGTACCTCGGTTTCCGCGACAAGGGATGGGATCACGACCTGTTTGAGGATATCTACCGCGAAGTGAAGAACCTTACCCTCGAGGACGTGCAAGCCTTCCAGAAACAGCACGTTGCCAACCGCACGTATCGTTACTTCTTCCTTGGCAACGAGAAAGAGATGCCGATGGACTTCCTCAAGACACGCGGGTCGGTGCGCAGGCTGAAAATCAAGGATATATTCGTGTATTAAGTTGATAGTTGAAAGAAGTTCTGTCGTTGAAAGTTGATAGTTGAGAGTATGGGATATAAAGTGAAATATACGGCTGCGCAGGTCAGCGAGGCGATGGACAAGGCGGTCGGTCGCCTGCAAACGGAAGGGGTACTGACGCAAGATGCTGTATTTATAGTGCTTATGAACGGCGGCACGTGGTTTGCATCCCACGTGTTCGACCGTTTGGGCGAACCGCAGAACGAAGTCTATTACGTCAAGCTGCACTCCTACGAGGGAACCTGTAGCGGCGCTATCCACTGGGACTACCTGCCCGAGATGCACTTGGCAGGACGGGATGTAGTTGTGTTGGATGACATCTGCGATACGGGCAAGACAGATACGACTTTCTATCAGTATCTGCAGACGTGCAACCCGCGCTCCGTTTGCTTCTTTACGCTCCTTAAACGTACTACCACGCGGCTGCCTGAAGAGATAGTCCTTCACGCTTGTATAGCGGATGACTCGGCAGACTTCTTCGTGGGTTGCGGCTTGGACGACAACGGACGCGGCAGACTGCTTCCCTATATAGGGGTGGTGGGTGCGTAAACCCTTGCTAATAAACCACGCAAGATTTTTTCCTAAAAAACATAACAAACAAAAAAAGATAATACTATGGCACAAGCAATTACAGATAGCAGTTTTGCTGCTTTCGTACAAGACAACACAGTAGCAATGATAGACTGTTGGGCAACGTGGTGCGGTCCATGCCGTATGCTCTCGCCCATCGTGGACGAACTGGCTCAAGAGATGACGGGTAAAGTAGCCATCGGCAAACTCAACGTAGATGAGAACCCGCAGGTATGCGAACAGTTCGGCATTATGTCTATCCCGACCTTGCTTATTTTCAAGAACGGCGAGTTGGTGGACCGTATGGTGGGCGCTCATCCCAAGACCGCTATCCAAGACAAACTCAATGCGTTGATTTGATTTCCGTCCTTCTTTAGAAATTTATCCGATGGCTCGTATTTTAGTCATAGACGACGAACGCGCTATCCGCAACACGCTCAAGGAGATTCTTGAGTTTGAGGGCTATACGGTGGACGTGGCAGCAGACGGCAAGGCAGGCGTAGAGGCTGCTCGCAAGCAACCCTACGACCTTGTCTATTGCGATGTGAAGATGCCCGGTATGGATGGCATAGAAGTGCTTGAACAGGTGCCGGATACCACGTTCATAATGATTTCCGGTCACGCCACTGTTGAGACTGCCGTAGAAGCATTGAAGAAAGGCGCGTTTGATTTTCTTGAAAAACCCATAGACCTTAACCGTCTGCTCGTTACGACCAAGAACGCCCTTGACCGCAGCCAACTGCAAACAGAGGTGAAAACCAAGACGGAGGAGGTGCATAAACTGCGCCGCCAGCTCTCCCATCAAAACGAGATGATCGGCGAGAGCGATGCCATCCGCCGTGTGCGCGAGGTGATAGACAAAGTGGCAGCCACCGACGCACGCGTACTCATTACGGGTGGTAACGGTACGGGCAAAGAGGTGGTGGCGCGAATGATTCACGCTCTCAGTCAGCGCAGCAAGCAGCCATTAGTGGAAGTGAACTGCGCCGCTATTCCTTCCGAATTGATTGAAAGCGAGTTGTTCGGTCATATGAAAGGCTCGTTTACCGGTGCAGTCAAAGATCGTGCCGGCAAATTTGAGCAAGCGGATGGCGGTACGCTCTTCCTTGATGAGATAGGCGATATGTCGTTGGCGGCACAAACGAAGGTATTGCGTGCTTTGCAGGAAAACGAGGTTACGCGTGTGGGTAGTGATAAGACGATTCGTGTCAACGTGCGCGTTCTTGCTGCTACCAACAAGAACCTCAAGGACGAAATAGCCAAAGGCACGTTCCGCGAAGACCTGTTCCACCGGCTCAACGTGATTCCTATCCATGTCCCTGATTTGGACGAACGGAAAGATGACATACCGCTGTTGGTGGACTATTTCAACAAACAGATTTCGTCCGAACAGGGACGCGCTTGTAAGGCTTTTTCGGAGGAAGCACTCCTCGCCTTGCAGCAACATCACTGGCAAGGCAATGTGCGCGAACTACGCAATGTGGTGGAGCGGCTTATCATCCTTGCCGATAACCCTGTCACCGAGCAAGACATAAGAGCCTTCGCTTAAGAAACTGAATAATCGAATCGCTATGATTCTCAAGGAACTGCACCTACTTAATTATAAGAACATTGCGGATGCCCATTTGCATTTTGCGGACAGGCTTAACGGATTGGTGGGACTGAACGGACAAGGCAAGACGAATGTGTTAGATGCCATTTATCTGCTGTCGTTTACCAAGTCCGCTTTTTCCGTGCAGGATCGCGATTGTATCCGCCACGGTGAGCAGATGGCAATGGCGCAAGGGGTGTATGAGAAGGACGGCGAGCCGATGACCATCAGTTGCGGACTCAAGCAAGGCGGAAAAAAGCAGTTCCGGCGAGGCGACAAGAATTACCAGCGATTAAGCGACCATATAGGGCTATTGCCGTTGGTGCTTATCTCGCCGCAAGACATAGGAATCGTGTTGGACGGGTCGGAAGTAAGGCGTAAGTTTATGGACGGCACCATCTCGCAATACGACCATACCTATCTTCCTGCGCTCAACAGTTATAGCCAACTTCTTCAGCAGCGCAACTCGTTACTCAAACAATTAGCCGATTCGGACCCTGCTACAGCAGCCGCTTCCTATGAGGAGATGTTGTCCGTCTATGAACAACAGATGCAGCCGCTTGCGCTACAGGTCTATGAGGCAAGACGGCAGTTTGTAAGCCGATTCGTGCCGTTCTTTTCCGATACGTACGCTATTCTCTCCGCCGGAAGTGAAGAGGTGCGTCTCGCGTACCAAAGCCAGTTGGCTGACCGTGTTCTCCCCGAAGCGTGGGAGCAGACGCGCGCCCGCGACCGTATATTAGGCTGGACTTCGGTCGGTTGCCACAAGGACGACTTGCTCTTTACCATAGGCGGTTATGCCGTCAAGCAGGTCGCCTCACAAGGACAGATTAAGACCTGTCTGTTAGCCCTTCGTTTGGCGCAGGCACTCTTCCTTTCCGACCAAACCAAGCAGCCTCCGTTCCTCCTTTTAGACGATATTTTTGACCGCCTTGACAGCCGACGGGTCAAGCAGTTAGTAGAGATGGTAACCGGTGAACACATCGTGCTGCCATCCGCCCAAGTTGAACTGACCAGACCCTTCTCGCAGATATTCCTCACCGATACCGACCGACATCATCTTCTTCATCGGGATGCCGCTTTCACGGCAATGAAAACATTTGTCGTTAGCGACGGACAAATCACCGAAGATAACTAATACCCAACATACTATGAAACGTATCTACTTATTGACATTGTGTGTCTTAACTCTCCTGACGGCTTGCAACAACAGCAAGCGTTCCAACTGGCAGATAACAGGCGACAAGATCCGCACTCCGTGGGCAGAACAAGTCTCTCCTGACAATGTACTGCCCGAGTACCCGCGTCCGCAACTGCGCCGTACCGAATGGCAGAATATGAACGGACTATGGCAGTACGCGCTGACAGAGAAAGGGTTGCCTGAACCGACCGTATGGGATGGCGAGATTCTGGTGCCGTTTGCCATAGAGTCGGCTCTCTCGGGTGTGGGACGTGTGCCAACTGACAAACAGGAATTATGGTATCGCCGTGAGTTTACCATTCCTCGCAGTTGGCGCAACAAACACGTACTCATCAATTTCGGAGCGGTCGATTGGCGTGCGGAAGTGTATGTGAACGGCGCATTGGCAGGTGTTCACGAAGGCGGTTACACACCTTTCTCGATAGATGCGACACCCTTCTTGAAAGGTTGCAAACAAGTGCTGACCCTTCGCGTCTATGACTCTACCGACCACGGCTATCAACCTCGCGGCAAACAGGTTAGTCGTCCGCGCTCTATCTGGTACACGTCCGTTACAGGTATATGGCAAACCGTATGGATGGAACCCGTCAACGATAACCATATAACAGCTATCGTTCCCACAGCTGACATTGACCGCTCGCTCCTGAACGTAGTCGTGCAAACATCAGCTGACAATCAAGATGTGGCTTACGTTACTCTAAGAGACGGCGAAAAAGAAGTGGCAAAAGGCTGCGGCGTGGCAGGGCAGAACATCGTTCTTCACGTTCCTAATACCAAGCTATGGTCACCCGACAGTCCGTTCCTCTATTCGCTGCAAGTTACGCTCAAACGTGGCGAAAAACAGATGGATAATGTCTTGTCGTATGCAGCAATGCGCAAGATTTCGCGCGTCAAAGACCCGCAAGGACATTGGCGTATGCAACTCAATAACCGCACGCTTTTCCAATACGGACCGTTGGACCAAGGCTGGTGGCCGGACGGACTTTATACCGCACCTACGGATGAGGCTTTGCGCTTCGATATACAGAAAACCAAAGACCTCGGCTTCAATATGATTCGCAAGCACGTTAAAGTCGAACCCGCCCGTTGGTATTACCATTGTGACCGTCTGGGTATGCTCGTTTGGCAGGATATGCCTTCCGGCGATATGGGCAATGAGTGGGAACCCCGTCAGTTTATGGGCGGAACCGACCGCGACCGTACCGAAGAATCGGCTGCCAATTACTACCACGAATGGCAGGATATAATGGACTTTTGTATGCCCTTCCCGTCTGTCGTGATGTGGGTGCCGTTCAACGAGGCATGGGGACAGTTTGACACCGAAGATGTGGTAGCCTTCACGCAGCAATATGACCCATCGCGCTTGGTCAACCAGTCGTCAGGCGGCAATTTCCGCCACGTGGGGGACATCACCGACTTGCATAATTATCCGCAGCCGGATATGTATCTCTATGATTCAGAGCGCGTTAATGTACTTGGCGAATACGGCGGTATAGGTTGGCCAGTGGAAGACCACCTTTGGTGGAACCGCCGCAACTGGGGATACATCCGCTTTAACAGCAGCGAGGAAGTAACCGCCGAATATGTCCGCTACAGCGAAATGCTTAAAGACCTGGTTGCTAAAGGCTTCTCGGCAGCCGTCTATACACAAACCACCGATGTGGAAGGCGAAGTGAATGGTTTAATGACTTACGACAGAAAAGTAATGAAAATGAATGAACAACAAGTGCGCGCTGCCAACCAAGCCGTCATTGCGGCAGGCAGTCAGTCATCCTTAACCCGTTCTGGATTAGATCCGCAACGTTTCCAAAGCCTTCAACAAGGCAAAGCAACGCGGCTTTTTGTCTTGGAAAACAAGAACGGTATGGAAGTATGTATCACCAATTTCGGCGGACGTATCGTCTCAATGCTCGTTCCCGATAACGACGGTAAGATGAGGGATGTGGTACTCGGCTTTGACAACATAGACTACTATGTGAACATACCCTCCGACTTCGGTGCCACCATCGGCAGATATGCAAACCGTATCAATCACGGACATATTGCCATTGACGGACAGGATTATCAACTCGCAACCAATAATTTCGGTCATACCCTACATGGCGGTCCCACCGGTTGGCAGTATCGTGTCTTTGATGCAGAACAGCCTGATGTGCGTACCCTCAAGCTCTCTATCGTTTCGGATAACGGCGACAACGGCTTCCCGGGACGCGTAGAAGCAGGGGTTATCTATACGCTCTCAGACGATAACTCGCTCCGTATGGACTATTTCGGCACGACTGATGCGCCTACCGTCATCAATATGACTAACCATTCATACTTCAATCTTACGGGTAACGGAGCACAAACGGCTATGAACCATAAACTATGGCTCAATGCCGAGCAAATGACACCTGTGGACAATACCTTTATGACTACCGGCGAAATACACGATATACCGACATCATCTCCTTTTGACTTCTATCATACAGCCAAGACCATCGGTCAGGACATAGATGCCGACAACGAGCAACTGCGCAACGGGCACGGCTATGACCACAATTTTGTGCTGCGGCAGAATTTGCAGTCGCTCACGCACGCAGCTATTATGACATGCCCCGAATCGGGAATCGTCCTCAACGTTATGACCAACGAACCCGGACTGCAACTGTACACCGGCAATTTCTTGGACGGAACGGTTACGGGCAAGCGCGGCGAAGTATATGCTCATCGCAATGCCGTTTGTCTCGAAACGCAGAAATTCCCCGACTCGCCCAATAAACCCGATTGGCAGTCGCCTATCCTTCGACCGGGAGAAAAATATCAGTCAACCACTGTCTTCCGCTTTTCCACCGCCGCGAGAACCGAGTAAATCAAATAGGTATGCCCCTGCGAATTGACATCATCACCTGCTGCCCTGAATTACTTGAGAGTCCTCTTAACTTTTCCATCGTAGGCAGAGCCAAAAAGAAAGGTCTGGCAGAGATTTACGTGCATAACCTGCGTGACTATACATTGGATAAGCATCGTAAAGTGGACGACTATGCCTTTGGTTTCGGTGCAGGTATGGTACTGCAGATTGAGCCTATTGACCGTTGTATAACTGCCTTGAAGCAGCAGCGCGACTACGATGAGGTTATCTTTACCGCCCCCGATGGCGAACGCTTCACCCAGCAAGCCGCTAATAGTCTTTCGCTCTGTCAAAACCTCATTATCCTCTGCGGACACTACAAGGGCGTGGATCAGCGGGTGCGCGACCATCTCATTACGAAGGAATACTCCATTGGAGATTACGTCTTGACCGGTGGCGAGATGCCTGCTGCCATTATGACAGATGCCATCGTCCGTCTCCTACCGGGGGCTTTGGGCGATGTGGAGTCCGCTCTCAACGACTCTTTCCAAGACGGTCTGCTCGAAGCGGGTGTCTATACACGACCGGCGGATTATAACGGATGGAAAGTACCCGACATTCTGCTATCCGGACACCAAGCCAAAGTGGAAGAGTACCTCCTCGAACAGAGCCTTGAACACACACGCCAACGCCGCCCTGACCTACTTAAATAGGATAGATTGGCTGTTGGAAAAAGAAAAATGACAGTTTTGTTGTATGGGTAGGAAGAATGTGCTACCTTTGCGGCACTTTTTTGATGGATTGTATCGGATAAAGCACTTTTCGTGCCGATTGACGATAGTATTCCGAAAAGAAGCAGAAAACGAATTACGTTAAATTATTTACTAATATGACAAGAGACACGGAAATCTTTGACCTCATCCGCCGCGAGCGGGAGCGTCAGACGCGTGGCATTGAGTTGATTGCCAGCGAAAACTATGTAAGCGACCAAGTAATGGAGGCTATGGGGTCGGTGATGACCAATAAATATGCGGAAGGTTACCCCGGCAAGCGCTACTACGGCGGCTGTGAGGTGGTGGATATTAGTGAGAACGTTGCCCGCGAACGGCTCAAGAAACTCTTTGGAGCTGAGTATGTCAATGTACAGCCCCACTCCGGTGCGCAAGCTAATATGGCAGTCTTTATGGCTTGCCTCCGAGCCGGCGACACCTTTATGGGACTTAACCTCAGCCACGGCGGTCACCTCAGTCACGGTAGCCCTGTTAATTTCTCCGGTCTGATGTTCCACGCCATTGACTATAGTCTCAAAGAGGAAACAGGGCGCGTGGATTATGACGAATTGGAAACGAAAGCACGCGCAGAACGTCCTAAACTGATTGTAGCGGGTGCCAGCGCATACAGCCGTGAATGGGATTATGCACGTATCCGCAAAGTGGCAGATGAAATAGGTGCTATCTTTATGGTAGATATGGCACACCCGGCAGGTCTGATTGCTGCAGGTCTGTTGGATAACCCGCTCAGATATGCGCATATCGTTACTTCCACTACCCATAAGACACTCCGTGGTCCGCGTGGTGGTGTTATTCTGATGGGTAAAGATTTCGCTAATCCGTGGGGCAAAACTACTCCTAAAGGTGAAGTGAAAATGATGTCCGCTCTCTTGGATAGTGCTGTCTTCCCAGGCGTACAAGGTGGTCCGTTGGAACACGTCATCGCCGCCAAAGCTGTCGCTTTCGGAGAGGCTCTTACCCCCGAATTCAAACTTTATCAGCAGCAAGTCAAAAAGAATGCAGCCGTTTTGGCGCAAGCCTTTATGGACAAAGGGTACAAGATTATCTCCGGCGGTACCGACAACCACTCGATGCTCGTTGACCTTCGCACCAAGTATCCCGACTTGACCGGTAAGGTAGCAGAAAAAGCTCTCGTGGCAGCCGACATTACCACCAACAAAAATATGGTTCCTTTCGACAGCCGTAGCGCATTCCAAACCAGTGGCTTGCGTTTTGGTACACCCGCTATCACCACGCGTGGTCTGAAAGAGGACAAAATGGGATGGATTGTCGAACTTATTGATACCGTTCTCCAAGATCCTGAAAGCGAACAGACTATCACAAAAGTTCGCGAAACGGTTAATGCTGAAATGGTTAAGTACCCGCTTTTCGCGTGGTAATCTGACTTTTGCAAGTTTAATTATGATATAGTTCTTATCAACTATGAATGCAACAAAGTATATTATTCGCGTTCTATTAGTAATTTCGATTGTCTATTTAGCTTATCTGTGTGTGTCGAGTGTTGTTGTTCCCATCCGCTTTGAGAACACACGCGAACAGCGCGAACAGGCAGTAGTAGCCAATCTGATGCACTTACGTACCGCTGTGGCTGAATACAAGTTGGAGAAAGGTCGCTATACGGAAGACCTTGACTCACTAATCTTGTTCCTTAAGACCGCCCCAAAAAAAGAAGTACTGAAGGAAGGTTCGCTTACCGACAAACAGTTGGAAAACGGTATGACGGAGCATAAGGCTGCCAAACTGATGGAAAAGGCATTGCTCAAAGCACGTGTGAACCTTAAGACCGATGTCGATAGCGTCCTCTACGCCTACGTCTGGGCTAATGACAAAGAAGTGATTGCTAACGGTCTGCAAGGTTTTCGCCGTGATACCATCTATAAGAATATGATTGAAACGCTCTACAAAGGTCAGTTCACAGCCGACAATATTGAGCAAATCATCTATATCCCTTATAGCAATGGGCAACGTTTCGAACTGGAGGTGAACAATACCTATACAACCTCTCAAGGTATTGTTGTTCCGATTATGGCTGCTAAAGCGCATTTCAAAACGTATTTGAGTGACCTTAATCGTATGGAACTGATTAACCTCATTGACAAAGAGGAAAAACTGGAGCATTATCCCGGTTTGATGTTCGGCTCTGTGGATGCGCCTAACAACAACGCCGGTAACTGGGAATAATAACCGTGAGATAACTATGCGAATCATCTCCGGCAGGTTTAGGGGGCGCCGATTAGCGCCCCCTAAAAATATAACAGCGCGACCTACCACCGACTTCGCTAAAGAAAGTCTGTTCAACTTACTCAACAACCGAATGGATTTTGAGGGAGTGGATGTTCTTGACCTTTTTGCCGGAACAGGAGGCATTGGTTTGGAGTTCGTTAGCCGTGGTGCGCGAAGCGTAACGGCTGTGGAGATGGCGCATACGCAACAGAACTTTATTATCGCTACCTGCAAGCAGTTAGGCATAGATAACCTGCGCGTCATAAGAGGAGATGTATTCAAGTTCTTGTCTGCCTGCAAAATCAACTACGATTTTATTTATGCCGACCCGCCCTATATGCTGGAAACTATCGACCAACTGCCCGACTTGGTCTTACCCTTTTTGCGACCGGACGGTTGGTTTGTACTTGAACACGGCAAAACAACCGACCTGACGTGGCATACACGCCATAAAGAAACACGTGAATATGGAAGCGTATTCTTTTCGTTCTTCCAATGACTTAGTTCGTGGCTGAACGCTCATTATAGGTAAAAGCACTTCGTAACACTAACTGATTTAACCCCAAATACTCTATGAACAACAAGATGATGTCAATAGCGGCTGTATTACTCTTTTCGAGTTTGTTCTTACAGGCGCGTACCGTAACAGGTGTAGTTAAAGGAGAAAACAAACCGTTAGGCTCTGTTCTTGTAACGGACGGATTTTCGTTCGCGCAGACCGATGCCAAAGGTAACTATTCCCTTGACGTGAACGATAAAGCGCGTTTCGTCTATATCGTTACCCCCAAAGGCTATGTAGCTGACTATTCCTCCGGCGTACCGCAGTTCTACCAACGTTTGGAAGATGGCAAGAATATCTATTCTTTTGCTCTACAGGCTATGAAGGGGGATAAGAACCGCTATGCTATGATTACGATGGCGGACCCCCAATTGGATGTGGATACCGACATTGACAAACTCTATGCCGAAGCACTCCCCGACATACGCGAAACGGCTGCCAAATACAAAGATGTGCAGGTGGCTGGAATCGTTTTGGGGGACATCACTTGGGATGTATATAGCCACAATGAGGTGTACAAAGATTTTGCCAAGAAAGCAGGCTTCCCCATCTATCCCGTCATAGGCAACCACGACTTCGACAAGTACCTTGCGAAAAGTCCTGAAGCCAACTATGCGCATCTTTATGAACAAGACTTTGGACCTACTTATTATGCGTTCCAGTTGGGTGATGCCTATTATGTCGTACTAAACGATATGCTCTATACCGGCAACAAAGGGTATGTCTGCACCCTCAAGATAGAGGACCAGTGGAACTGGCTGATGCAACTTCTGCGCTCGGCTATCAATATGGATAACCTCATTTATATAGCAATGCATGCTCCGATTAAACCATCGGAGGATAGTCCTTTGATTGGCAACGGGCAAGAACTGCTCAATGTTCTGCACGGCAAATTCCAGGCTGCCTTTATCACCGGACATCACCATCATAACACCAATAAAGATCTCGGAGGTGGCATTATGGAGCATAATATCGGTGCCCTTTGCGGCAACTGGTGGACTTCGCCTGTCAGCAGCGATGGTGCTCCACGTGGCTATCAAGTCTTTGAGGGTAACGGTCGTCGGCATTCTTGGTACTTTAAGGCTACCGGTTTTCCCGATACTTACCAAATGAAAGTGTATCCCGTTGGTAGAGTAATGGATCGTCCTAATGCTGTGGTAGCCAAAATTTGGAATGTGGACGATGGCTGGAAGGTTCGCTACTATGAAGACGGTGTACTCAAAGGCGATATGAGCCGTTTATATTCCTACGACCCTGATTACTGCGAGTATGTCAATGGTGCGCGCGTTATTGACGACTATGTGCCGTTCAGAACCAAGAACTACTTCTCTGCCGTGCCATCGGAAAATGCCAAAGAACTCACTGTTGAGGCAGAGGATCGATTTGGCAGAATCTATAAAGAGACAATCTCACTCAAGTAAATGAACCCGACACCCTCCATACAGAATTTCTATTTCCTCGGCATAGGCGGAATAGGAATGAGTGCCTTGGCGCGCTACTTTGCTTCGCGCGGTTGCCACGTGGAGGGTTATGACCGTACGCCTTCGCCTCTGACGCGGCAATTGGAAAAAGAAGGTATTCCGATTATTTATACCGATTCTCCGCACAAGGTGGCAGACCTTCCGTGGACTGTGGTATGGACACCAGCCGTACCGACTGATACTGCCCTCTACTGCTATTTCCTGCGCAAAGGATTGCCTATCCTCAAGCGAGCCGAGATGCTGGGGAAAGTAACGCAAAGTCTGCGTGCCTTGTGTGTGGCAGGTACACATGGTAAGACCTCTACGGCTACCCTCTTGGCGCATATTCTGCAACCCAAAGGAACCAATGCTTTTTTAGGCGGCATCAGTATGAACGTGAACTCGAATCTTCTTATCAACCCCGATTCTGATTTGGTCGTGGTGGAAGCGGACGAGTTCGATCGCTCTTTCCTGCACTTGTCACCCGCCATCACAGCCATTACGGCCATTGATCCTGACCATCTTGACATTTATAGCACGCGTGAAGGATACCAAGAAGGCTTTGAACAGTATGCACGATTAGTTAAGGAGGCTATTGTCATTAAGAAAGGCTACCACGTTGCCGGTAACGGGCAAGCGAAAATCTATACCTACGCTACCGACTCAGTTGCCGATTTTTATGCCGACAACGCCCGCGTTTCAGAAACAAGATTGTTCTTCGACTGGCATTCGCCGAGCGGCACGCTAAAAGATGTGGAATTAGGCGTACCTGTTTATTACGATGTTGAGAACGCCACGGCGGCGATGGCTATCGCTCATTTGACCGGAGCCGATGAGCAGATGTTGCGCGAAGGGGTAAGAACATACAAAGGAGTTTGGCGACGCTTTAACATCCTTGTCAATACTCCTCATATTACCTATATCGATGATTATGCCCACCATCCGAAAGAGCTGCAGACTGCTATATCTTCGGCGCGACATCTCTTCCCAGATCGGCATCTGATTGGTGTCTTCCAGCCACATCTCTTCACACGCACAAGGGACTTTATGGATGGTTTTGCTGCTGCTTTAAGTCAATTAGAAGAGGTGGTCTTACTGCCGATTTATCCGGCACGCGAACTACCTATAGAAGGAGTTACGTCAGAAGTTTTGGCAAAGCAAATCAGTAGCCGTTATCCTGTCCGTGTCGTGCAGAAAACAGATATAATACAATATGTCTGCCAACGGGTAAAAGTATGCGATGAAACTGTAGTGATGACACTTGGAGCTGGCGATATTGATAGATTAACAGGTGATTTGGCAAACAATCTAAAGCAGATTTGAGGCGATGAAAAAAGCATTACGTATAGGGGGGATCCTGTTGGCTATTGCCGCGGTAATAGCCGCCTTGATTTGGACCTCCGCTGATAAGAGCGATGGTATATGTCGTCGGGTTCATATTACCACTTCCGGCGAATTTCTAAGTATAAGTGACATACAAAACTATCTTCGACAGCAGCATTTATACCCTGTAGGAATGTCGATGAACAGCATCTCCACGCAATCTATAGAGGATGGTATGTCCAAGAATGATATGGTGCGAAGTGCGCAGTGTTTTAAGCGTGGAGACACCATTATTGATCTGTATGTGGAACAGCGGAAACCCGTCTTGCGCGTATTGTCTGATGGCGAAACTTATTTCGTAGATGCTGACAGAAAGCGTATGCCGGTCCGACAAGGAATGAAATCCGATGTTATTTGGGTTCGCGGGCATATAGGCGAGCAGATGGCAAAAGAAGAGATAGCCGATTTTGTCGTATGGCTTAACGACAATTCTTTCTGGCAGCCGCGCATACGCAGTATAGAGATTCGCGAAGGCAAACAGGTCGTACTGCGTCAGGCAGAAGACGAACCGCTTATCCTACTGGGCAGGATGACAGACTATGAGCAGAAATTATATAAAGTGCGTACCTTCACGGAAGAATTGAAAGCGCAGGGAGTGCCTATCCCTACATACAAGGAGTTGGATGCTCGTTTTGACGGGCAAATAGTCGGTCGCAAATAATTCTAAATCAATTAAGGAAATGCCTAAACAAACTATTACCCATTCTGTCAAAGACTTGCCGCTTGTAGCGGTCGAGTTAGGAAGCCACTCTGTTCGGGCAATGGCAGCCGAAAAAGTAGGTACCGACCTGCTTCGCATCTTGGCTTATGAGGAGAGTAACCAATTTCCGTGCGTTAATCGCGGTATGGTGGAGCAGATGAACGATGCGGGCTTTATGATAAATGATGTGCTGCGGCTGTTGGCGAACCGACTTAAAGTGAATGCTATCCCCTCTGCATATACGCTTATCGGCGGACGCGGCATGACCATAGCTGCGGTCAAATCTAAGCGTGACCTCATTCGCAAGCGTGCCCTTAACGAGCAGATTAAAAGCGAAATGAAACAAGAGTGTACCGATAAGATTGAACGCCGTAATCCCGATGTAGCAGTCTTTGATGTATTGCCCTCTTACTATGTGTTAGACGGAGTGGAGCAGGATACTGAGCCTACCGAGGAACAAAAAGCCTCAGTATGGGAAATTCATTACAATGCATTCGTCGGACATCGGGAAGCCAGAGAAAACCTGTTGAAGAGTTTCGAGAATGCCAAAACTACCATCGAAAGAACCTTTGTTCGCCCCGATGTTGTGCTCAGTGCCATTACGACTGGTCAGCCCGACATCCAAGAAAGAGGTTGTGCTGTTATAGATATGGGAGCCCAAACCACTACGCTGACTATCTATAAGGGCAACCAATTCCTCTTAAATCTTGTCGTGCCGTTGGGTGGTTGGCACATATCCCGTTTCATTGAGCAGCAAGGCATTCCCTTCAATTATGCCGAGCATATCAAGTGCAAATATGGGCAAGCCTCTCCGCGTTTTGTGGAGCATGACTCGGCTATGGTTCTGCCGAGTAATAGCCTCTCGCAAGCTACTATTCGAGTCAGTTTGACCTCTCTTGCAGAATTCATCGAAATGAAGCAAGGAGAAATTCTCCAACCTATTCTTAATGCTATTCGTCCTTTTGAAGAGCGTTTAGGGGGAGTATATCTTACCGGCGGTGCTTGTATGCTCTCCAGTCTTATTGATTGGTTACAAGAGCGTACTTCGTTGCCAGTACAGTTCGGAAGCCACGCTTATCTGCTTGACCGTCAGACAGATGACGAGTTCTGCAAACCTCGTTACTCTTCGCTCGTAGGAGCACTCATACATGGTGCGGACTGGCGAGATAGCCACACCAACCTTGTCGTGCCTGACAGACGATCTTTCACCAGTCGGGTACTCAAAGCCACGCAACAGGAGATTATCTACATCTTCTCCGATGCCAAGAAAAACGATTGAGATAACTAATTATGTAAATATAAGACCACTATGGAAGACGATACCTTATTACCCATCCAACTCGAATTTGCACAAGACTCCATCATTAAGGTTATGGGAGTCGGTGGTGGTGGTGGCAATGCCATCAACTATATGTTCCGCCAAAACATTCCGGGTGTTACCTACCTTATCTGTAATACTGACCGTCAAGTCCTCAGTTCATCTCCTATCCCGGCCAAACTCCAATTAGGACCGGGATTAGGGGCAGGTGGAAGACCCGAACAGGCTAAACAGTATGCCGAAGAAAGCAAAGACCGCATCAAAGAAGCTCTTGACGATGGAACCAAAATGCTCTTCATTGCCGCAGGTATGGGAGGAGGTACCGGTACCGGCGCATCGCCAATCATTGCCGAAACAGCTAAGGAAATGGGGATTCTTACGGTTGGTATAGTTACTATCCCGTTTGCATTTGAAGGGCGAAAGAAAATAGAAAAAGCCATGCGTGGCGTAGCTGAACTGGCGGATCACATGGACGCTATTATCGTTATCAGCAACGAGAAACTGACCAAACTCTATCCTGATATGAACATCAAGACCGCTTTTGCCAAAGCCGATGATGTCATTACCAATGCCGCCAAGTCTATAGCCGAAATAATCAATGTAGAAGGTTATATCAATACCGACTTCGCCGATGTGTATAATACGCTCAAAGACGGACGTGTGGCGATTATGAACGTAGGTCAGGCAGGAGGGGAAAACCGCTTGCCCAACGCCATTCGAAACGCACTCGAATCACCGCTCGTTAACTCCAACGATGTCCACGGTGCCAAACGTATATTGTTGCAACTCTACTGCTCACCCGAACATGATATACGTGCCTCCGAATTCGACCAACTACGTGAGTTTGTGGATCAGGTCGGCGATGATGTGGAAGTGCAATGGGGTGCCACCTACGATGACTCGTTAGGCGAAGAAGTGCGTATCACCCTTATCGCTACCGGTTACGAGATAAGCGACATTCCCACCACCGAACCCGATAAAGACAGGTCGCGCCCATCCATACCCGAGGCTATCGAAAAGAACTATCCCGACGAAGAAAAAGAAAGACAGAAAAAAGAAGAGGAGGAACGGAGAAAACAGGAAGAAGAACGCCAAGCTGAGGCTCTACGCCTTGCCGAAGAGCAGCGTAAAGCAGAAGAACAAAAAAGTATAGAGGAAGCTAATCGCGCCGCTCAATCTGCTGCCTCATCTTCGAGAATGCAGCAAGTAAACGATAATGAATTTGTTATCCGATTTGAAGATAACGAATCGGATAAAAAAGAAGAACCCCAACCCGAAGAGATCAAGAAAACCGACCTCTGGGGATGGATGAGAGGAAGAAGATAATTACGGATTAGACTATGGAACAGAAAGAAACAACACTATGGGACGCTTTACGCAGTTGCGTAAGGATGTTCAGTAAGTTGCTGCAATGGTGTAAGCAATTGGTAGTAAGAATGATACGCCTGACTTTCCAAAGATGGTGGTTGGTCGGAGGTATTACCATACTTTGCATAATAGGCGGAATATATTACTCCCGTCCGTCGAACAAAATGTATAAGGTACGTGCAATCGCCACACTGAACGGTCCGTCTGTCAGCGAGGTGAAGCAGTACTACGAGTCACTGCACAAGACTTTTGATGCCTTTAATGTGATTGATTGTCTCAATGACGGCACGGCTGACTATGTGGATTATAAGCGCAATAACTCCCTTACGGACACGCTTCACGTGGTTATGAAAGACCAAATAGCCTTGCAGTTTGTCACGTGCAATCGCAATGCTATTCCTTCTTATGAAGACAGGATTGTGTACCTTCTCAATTCCAACCCGCAGTTTATCAGTGAGTACAACAACTTCAAGGCGCATGCCGAGAGACAGTTTATTTTCGACCGCGAGCAGGTGAACAAACTGGATACAATGACCTCTGCTTTCTATGCCAATGCCGCTGCCCCACAGATTCATTCCAATGCTTGGGAACTCGCGATGGGCAGAAAAGAGATCGTCCTTCCGTTGGAAGACATTGAGGAGTTTATGGATAACAAAGCGCAGCGTGACAATCGTTACGCACTCGTTACGGCACCCGTTGTGCTGCAAGGACACTTCGTACCGACAAAAAAAGCCAAGAACGGCAGGCTTAAATGCACGTTTCTCGGCTGTATCATAGGCTGGCTGTTGGGCTGTCTTATTGCCGTTTTATTCGACGATAGACAACATATCCTACGATGGCTAAAACAAGAATAACAACGATTGCCACACTCAATTCGTGGCTGTATTGTTCAATCATTTCTTTCTGACCGTTGGCTACATAACCTAATAGAGCCAACACCGTATTCCAAATGAAGGCACCCATCGCCGTATAGAGCAGGAACTGCCCGAAATGCATGCGGCTCAAACCCGCAGGAATACTGATTAACTGGCGGATTCCCGGTATCAATCGCCCGATGAACGTACTGATACGACCATGGTCGTTGAAGTACGTTTCAGCTTTTTGTATCTTTTCCCCGCTGAGCAATAATGCGTGCCCTAACCTGCTGTCGGCAAACTTATAGATCAGCGGACGACCTAACCATATACTCAATCCATAGTTAATCACGGCTCCTAATAAGGCTCCCAATGTGCCGAATAGTACAATCAGCAGCACATCGATAGGGTAGTTCCCCGTAGTTGCCAACGCGCTCGCAGGGTCTTCAGCCACGTAGGCTGCCGGCGGTATCACCACTTCGCTCGGGAAGGGTATGAACGACGATTCAATAGTCATCAACGCGGTAATCGACCAATAGTTCATATTAGCCGAGTACCACGCAATGGCTTGATTCAGTATATTCAACTTGAATAGGAATTAGTAGGTTTATAGTAGAATTTTGCGCCGACTTTTTACAGGAACAATACCTGCACAAGGATATATACCGGCAGCAGGATAATCAGCGAGAAACGCAGCATATAGCCGAAGAAAGACGGCATCTTGATTTGGTTCTCTTCCGCAATCGCCTTCACCATAAAGTTCGGTCCGTTGCCGATATAGGTCATTGACCCGAAGAACACGGCAGCCGTTGCAATCGCTTTCAGTATGATTTCCGGCACGCGTGCCACGTACGTAACGCCATTTACCACGCCATCTCCGTTCTCCAACAATCCGCTTGCCATCGCTTGTAGCGAGTCTGGCAGACCCGTTGCCATTGACCAGAACGCAACTGCCGTGGGGGTGTTATCCAAGAACGAAGAGAGTAGTCCCGTCGCATAGTAGAATTGCCACGTCTCGCCCAAGCCTAATGAACTTGCATTCTGTTCCAAGAATATCAGCGCAGGAGCCATTGTTGTGAAGATGCCGATGAACAACGCCGCCACCTCAAGAATGGGTGCCCACGTGAACTTATTGTCTTCATAACGCACTTTCTTATTGGTTGTTACGAGCGACAGTATCATCAGTATTACCATCACAATCTCGCGCAGGTATTTCAAGTAGAGTGGGGCATCAGGCTCACCCATTGCAGGTATCGTACCGGCGTTAAGGAAAGCCACAGAGGCAACGATACCTATCAGCCACAAGAAGTTAATGCTACCCGTCAATTTCAGCGGTTCTTGCTCGCGAGCATCGGCAGATAGAGCCGTCCAGTGCTCTTTCTTGTAGTAGTAAGTGTCTGCTACAAAGTAGAGAATCAGTAATATAACGCCCGTGAACAGCCATTCTTTCCATAGCGTCAAGAACCACGTAAATTTCGCCCCGCGAAGGAATAACATAAACAATGGAGGATCGCCAAGAGGTGTCATCAGACCGCCGCAGTTCGCTACCAAAGCAATGAAAAACAGCACCGTATGAACGGTATATTTACGTTGTTGATTGGTCGTCAGAAGCGGGCGTATCAGCAGCATAGCCGCACCCGTTGTCCCCATTATCGATGCCAATACAAAACCGATGGCAAGAAACAGCGTATTCACCCACGGTTTGGCTTTGATGTCGCCGCTTAAATGGATGCCGCCCGTTATCACGAACAGCGCCAATAGCAGGATGATAAAAGGAACGTAATCAAAGAATAAGGTGTGAATCAGTTCGTGCGACAACCCTTTCACTAACATATACACGGCCACAGGTATGCCTAACAAGCACGACACAATCAGTTTATTGCGATTGCTTTCCCACCATTTTTCCGCCACCATCGGTGCAATCGCAATGGCTAATAGCATAATGGCGAACGGAATCATTGTCCATGCGGGCATTTGAAATACTTCGTTCATATCGTTATAGGATTATTTTTTCTGTCTCCTCGAAAAACGCGCAAATGTACTGCAATATTCGCGCTTTTCAAAAAATTTTTCTCTCACCCATCTCTTAAAGTCGCGTGCTTACTCTGTCCGTGCTTCAAACAAGTACAACTTCTGCGGCTTGAATGTCAGTAGTTTAAGGTCTAATATCTCGCTCGCTTCGCTGATGTCTTTTACCGCACCGTCTTGGTAGAGTATATCAATCGAATCGGCTTTCTCCGAGTACGTGTTACTCGTCGAAATATGTTCTTGATAGAAGTAATGGACTTCCTCTTTGCGTATAGCTAAGGCTTTTGCCAATCGCTCTGACAGCGCATCTTTCTCTGCTTTTGTCAGGTGTTCTTTGCGTAGCGTTCCGTGGAACAGACGGCGGTTGACAAACATCTCGCACAGCAACGCCAATGTCCTGTCATCCTCGTCCATCCATGCCTTGATGGCGCTCACCACATCGCTGTCGTCCAATAGCGCGTATTGACGCAAAGCCTCGCTGCCTGCTGTCATATCCTCGGCACTGATATGGTTGTATAGGAAGTAGTGCAACGCCGGTGAGCAGAACAACTCCTTGCCTTGCGCTGCAAGTTCTTTTGCACGGAGTAAGATTTTGATTAACAGTTGTTCGGCGGCTACTGATGTCTTGTGCAGATACACCTGCCAGTACATCAGTCGGCGTGCCACGAGGAACTTTTCCACCGAATAAATACCCTTCTGTTCCACCACAAGGTGGTCATTCACCACGTGCAGCATCTTCAGCAGCCGCTCGCTTGCCACCCGTCCTTCTTGCACGCCGCAGAAAAACGAGTCCCTGCACAGGTAGTCCATTCTGTCCACATCCAATTGCGATGAGAGTAGTTGGTGGAAAAAGTGTCTTGAGTATGCATTGCGGAATATATCTATCGCCAAGCCCAACGGATGCGGGTTCTCTTTCGTAGCCAAGTCCTTGTCTATCTGCTCCATCATCATTAGGCTGATCTCCTCGTGCGTAATGCCGTGAACCAATGTGTGCTCCAATACGTGCGAGAACGGTCCGTGCCCCACATCGTGCAGCAGAATGGCTATCTGCGCCGCCTCATTCTCCTCACTTGATATAGGTACGCCTTTCTGTTGCAGCATACTCAACCCCTCTTGCATTAGGTGCATCGCTCCGATTGAGTGGGAGAAACGGCTGTGTTGTGCCCCCGGATACACGTAGTAACTCAGCCCCAACTGACGTATCCTGCCCAATCGTTGCACAAACGGGTGTTGAAGCACGTCATACACTTTGTCGGTCGATAGCGTCACAAACCCGAATACAGGGTCGTTGATTATCTTGCGTTTGTTCATAATCTATCGGGTCAGTAGCGTCAGCGATTGGTGCAAGCGGCGAAGCGTTTCTTCCTTGCCTAATACATCGGTTATGTTCCATATATGCGGACCGCGCGCAGCACCTACAAGGCAGATCCGAAACGCATTCATCACTATCCCCACGCCGTACTCTTTTTCGGCTATCCAACCCATCACCACCTTGTCCAGCGACCCGGCTGACCAGTCCTCCGTGCTTTCTAATACGACTGCTAATTCCTCCATCTGACGAGGACTGTCTGCTTTCCAGCGTTTCTGAACCGACTTCTCGTCAAACTCCTTCGGAGCGGCGAAAAAGAAATCCGCCTGTTCCCATAGTTCGCTCACGAAGTTCACCCTTTCTTTCATCAGTCCCACTATCGTAGGCAGTTGTTGCAGAGCGTGTTGTGCTGCGGCTGTCTCTAATAGACCTTTCTCTCCGAGTCTCTCCTCGACTATCGGACGGAACAGACCCGCCAACTCCTCGTCCGACTTGCCAATCAGGTATTGGTGGTTGAACCATTTGCCTTTCTCGTAGTCGAATTTCGCACCCGACTTGCTCACTCTATCCAAAGAGAACTCCCGTATCAATTCCTCCATTGAGTATATCTCTTGGTCACCTGAACTGTGCCAGCCCAACAATGCGAGGAAGTTTATCACCGCCTCCGGGAAATACCCGTCCTCGCGATAACCTCGGCTCACCGTCCCCTCTTTCTCGTTGTGGAACTCCAACGGGAACACCGGAAATCCCAATCTGTCTCCATCGCGTTTCGACAGTTTGCCGTTCCCGTCGGGTTTGAGCAGCAGCGGCAAGTGCGCGAACTGAGGCATTGTATCCTCCCAACCGAACGCCCTGTACAGAAGCACGTGCAACGGAGCAGACGGCAACCACTCCTCCCCGCGTATCACGTGCGTAACCTCCATCAAGTGGTCATCCACAATATTCGCCAAGTGGTACGTGGGCAGGTCGTCCGCTGACTTGTACAGCACCTTGTCGTCCAATATATCCGAACCGATGGTCACATCGCCGCGTATCAAGTCGTGTACCGTAACGTTTTCGCCTGGCTCTATCTTAAAGCGAACCACATACTTATCGCCTCTTTCTATGCGGGCGCGAACCTCCTCGGCAGGCAGCGTCAGCGAGTTGACCATCCCGCCACGTGTGTGAGCATCATATTGGAAGTTGCTCACTTCTTTGCGCTTCTGCTCTAACTCTTCGGGCGTATCAAATGCGTAGTAGGCATGCCCGCTGTCAAGCAGTTGCTTCACATAGACGTGGTAAATCTCCCTGCGCTCGCTTTGACGGTACGGACCGTGCGGACCTTTGCCGTTAGGGGCTTCTTTGCAGATACCCTCGTCTATGCCGATACCTAACCAGTCCAAGGCTTCTATGATGTACGCTTCCGCACCCGGCACGAAACGCGTCGAATCTGTATCTTCTATTCGTAACAGCATATCGCCCCCGTTCTGGCGGGCAAATAGGTAATTATAAAGGGCAGTCCTCACACCGCCTATATGCAACGCGCCCGTTGGTGACGGAGCAAAGCGCACACGTACTTTCCTTTCCATCGTATCTTCTTGTTTCTAATGATTTGTTCTCTATTCTTTTCTTATACTCCCCACCGGCTCTCCCCATACTCCCCAACGTATCTTCCCCATACTCCCCACCGTATCTCCCCTTACTCCCCACCGACTCTCTCCATACTCCTCTGCTGTATCAGCACCTTTTTCAGCCCGCAAAGGTAGTACAAATCTCACAAATACCAAACACCCCCCAAAATCATTCTTTATTATACCCTGCAGTTTTATTCCTCGTATGCCTCGCGGTTTTGTCTATTGTCCCGCATATTATTCCGCTCCTTAGCACCCGCATATAATTCCGCTCCTCTGCACCCCACATATAATTCCGCTCCTTTGTACCCCGTGTCCTGTGTTCGCGATTTTATGAGCGAATCCTACCTCTCTCTCATCTCCCCTCTCCCCTCTCTCATCTTTCATCTCTCATCTCCCACCTCCCACCTCCCATCTCCCACCTCCCATCTCTCATCTTTCATCTTCTTTTCCCCCTTTCTAAACTATGTGTTTATTAGGTAATTATTATGTTGTTATTAGGTGATTAGTATGTGATTAGTATGTTATTATTATGTTATTATTAGATTATCAATAGGTTATTACCCTATGCAAACCGAATAAAAATACCCACATTAGGTGATACCCTGTCTGTAGAAATCGCACTACTTTTGTGCGTTTTTTTATACGAAGTGGAATGATTCGCGAGATTGCTATTGTAGGCAGCACCCAAAGCGGTCTGTCATCTTTGATGCACGATTTGCAGAACGAGCAGAACAAACGACTCGCTCACATTGGTCATATCACCGATAATGAGAATAACCGGCAGACTGTCACTTTGCGCTTTGACGAGCACCTCTCCCACGAAGATATGGACCTTGAACACCACGATGCCGTCCTCCAGGTCGTGGATGCCACCCGTCTCGAAGACAGTCTGATGCTCACCCCCTCCCTCGTGGACGACCGCCATCCGCTCGTCATTGCCCTGACGCACTACGACCGCTTGACAAAAACAGGACACCATCTCAATATCCCCCGTATGCAGGAGTTGATAGGTGTACCCGTTCAGGTCGTTTCCGCTGATTCTGACAGAGACATCCCCGCCTTGTTGACTCTCTTAACCAAAGTCGCCTCCCAACCCCATTCCTTTGCGCACCCTGTCGTACACGGCTGGGAGCAGGAGAACAAAGAGGCTTACCGCGCCTACGTGCAGGGTGTCTTGGAGGAAGTCCTGACCCACCCAAAACAAGACCAATCTACTCGGGCGGAACGGATAAACCGCTTTTTGACACGTCCTTTAACCGGCTTCCCCGTTTTGGCACTTATCCTCTGTTTCGTCTTCTGGGCGACCTTCGCCATCGGAACACCCATCCAGGATTGGCTCCAACTCGGTGTCGATGCGCTCCACGATTGGCTCAACCAAGTCATCTCGCCCGACTGGCTCCGCAGCCTCCTTGCCGACGGTATAGTACAAGGAGTCGGTTCGCTCCTCACAGCCCTGCCCAATATCATCATCCTTTTCTTCTTCCTTTCTGTGATGGAAGATACGGGCTATATGGCTCGCGTGGCGTACCTGATGGACGGCGTGATGCACGCGGTTGGGCTCCACGGACGCAGTTTCATCCCTATGCTCATGGGGTTCGACTGCAACGTCCCCGCTATTATGGCTGCGAAGGACATCCACTCGCCCCAAGAACGCGCACTCACGATGCTGATGATTCCTTTTATGAGTTGCTCCGCACGACTGCCGGTCTATATCCTTTTTATCTCTATTTTCTTTCCTGATAATAAGGCGTTAGTCTTAGGCTCCCTCTATTTGCTCGGGCTGCTCCTCAGTTTTCTCTTTGCGTTCATTATGCGGCGAACACGCTGGTTTAACCGCCCGTCCGATATAATTATCAATGAGTTGCCCGCTTTCCGTTTACCCACGGCTCGAAGTATCGGTCGCCATATATGGTACCGCGTCAGCGATTTCTTGCGCAAGATATCGACGGTCGTCCTCATCGCTTCTGTCGTCATTTGGGTCTTGCAGTATTTCCCCATGCGCGACCTCTCCCAGATTGAGTCCTCGTGGTTAGCCGCTATCGGTCGCGCCTTAGACCCCGTTATGAGCCCCCTCGGTTTCGATTGGAAACTCTCTGTCTGCCTCCTCACCGGTCTGCCTGCCAAGGAGGCAATTGCTGCTACGTTTGCCATTCTTTTTAACGGCGATTTGAGTCAAGCGGGTATCACCCCCGTTACGGCGTATGCTTTTCTGGTCTTTGTCTTGCTCTATTTCCCCTGTGTGGCGACTATCACCACGCTCCGACGCGAAATCAACTGGAAGTGGTCCACTTTCACCGTCTTCAATTCCCTCGCCGTGGCATGGCTGATGGCGTTCATTGTCCACACCCTCGGCACCCTGCTCTTCTAACCCTCGATTCCCTGCTCTTCTAACTCTCGATTCCCTATTCTTCTATACCTTTATTAGAATCGCGGTTTTGTTTATTGTGCGGCATATTATGCCGCCTCTCCCTCATTTTCTTTCGCCTTTCCGTTTTTACTGTTAAAACACTGACTATCAATAAAAAAATGTTGTTACTAAAAAACGGTCGTTTTTTCGGTAATATTTTTAGGATGCTGTCGGCGATGGCTATTTCGATGCAAGGGAATGATATGCATTATGTTTAGTATCAAGCTATTAAAGCAGAACAGAGCAAAACTTAAGCGAGTTTAATCATGCCGTAAAAAGTTCGGACTGACAGCCGGTGGAGACATAAACACATTTAGCAGCAAATGTTCGTCTAATACTGACAAAATGCAATCAAAATGAAAAAAAATGCAAAAAAAAAGCGCAAAATCTTCTTGCTATGAAAATTTTGCACTATCTTTGCGCCGTTGTTACCGAAAAAACGACCCTTTTTTAGGTAACTCGCGATATGTTGGAATAGATGACAATCAATCGGTTAGGGTGGATTTTTGTGCTGTAGATTCGCTTTTTTTCCGTTCATTACTACGGCTTTGGGCGGAAAGACAAGCAAACCGTATCCGTCAATATGACAGCAACGATATCATCGTTGATATCACCCGCCTGTAGGGAAAGGAAGCAGTTATCGTTTATATATCATCGCCGATTGTATCGGTGATAAAAATAGTAAATTATTGTTTAACCCTATAAAAACCTCAAAATTATGAAAAAGCTTTTCTCAATTTTCTTCGTGTTGGCTCTGATGTGGAGCGGAAATGTATGTGGAGCAACGTATAATCTTACCTTCAAGTGGAAAGACGGTGCCACATCATTAGGACATATGTCTAATTATAAATTTTTGGAATGGTATTATAACAGTCGTAACTATTATGAAGAAGCAAACAACTACGATGTTAAGCAATTAACATTTAATCAAGGTTATGCAGCCAACGGAAATAATGTTAATCTGAATAACCCTGCTATTACGCTGTATCTTACGTGGAATTGCAATGTGTTTTATACAGATTTCGGCAGTAATTCATCCTCATTGGGAACTAAAAATTATGGATCAATAACATTACCTAATCCTGCAACTTATAATGTTACCACAAATTCTAGTAATTGTTACTATCCGCAAGTGGTTGATTATGGTACTCTGACTGCATATACAGTTAATAATAGTTGGGCATGTGCCGGATTAACTTACAATGCGTTCCGCGATGAAGCAAAAACAACATGGTTTTGTCAACAAAATTCACTAAACTCTAAAGTTTGGTATAAATCTGTAAATAATGGTAGTTCCACTTTTACCGGTGGTTCAGTGACAATGACCGAAGGAGTCCATGGTTATCCGACTATAACAGGAACACTTAACACAGCAGATGGAAATACCATTAATTTAACTATTGATGCTAAATATGTCTATAATATTGTTGTAAACTCCAATAACAATACATTGGGTACAGCATCAACAAACAAAGTCTCTGTTACGGAAGGTGGTAGTGTTACATTGACTGCTAATGAGATAAGTGGAACATTTCAGGGATGGAGTTTAGATGGTGGTACTACCATCATTGCAGGAACGAATAATCAACTGATTTATAGTCCCACTCTTGGTGCTGATGCCGGTTCGGATGGACAAACATTTACTTATACAGCAGTATTTGTCCCCGCATCTACTCCTCAATACACCATCTCTACAGTTGTTTCTCCCGTAGCAGCAGGTACAGTAGAAGGAGCGGGCGACTATTACGAAAATACGAATGCTACCCTTACAGCCACTTCTGCCAACGAACACCTCTATTTCTTTGACCACTGGCTGAAAGACGGTAACAATTACGCAGGCGGAGCAACCATTACCCCGACCGTAACGGCTAATGCTACATATACTGCCGTATTCCGCAATGCCAATGCAGGTACAATTACCGGCGTGGCTGCCAACGGCACCATTTCCGGCACGGGTTATTATGCAGGTGGAACGCCAGTCGAATTGACCGTAACACCTAACGACGGCTATATATTCACCCAATGGTCTGACGGCAATACCGACAATCCGCGCACCGTCTATGTGGATGGCGACGCAACCTATACCGCACAGTTCGAAGAAGGGGTTGAGATTGTCATAGCTGATGGAACATGCAATGATGAAAGCGGATATTTTAATTTCATAGGTTCCGCCAATGGCTATAGTGTCCGCATCGAAAGTGCTTCTGTTGCTCTGCGAACAGGAGATTTCTCGTATTCTCAATTGGAACAGACAAGTGATTATACGTATGTTAAATTAAATAACAATAATATTGAGCTTGATTATAGTCGTCAACGAGCCAATGTTTCATTCTGGAGTCATACGCACCTCTTGTTAGAAGCTTGGGAGTATGATACGTCAGGGAAGGAATACCACATCTATATAAAAGCACCTCTCCCAAATTCAAATGAAATTAATAGTGCCAATAGTGCGTATGATGTGCAGAGTTTCCCATCTGTAGATAATGTAACCGCTGCAGATGAAGACGGAAAAGCATGGATATATGCTAACAAAGGTGGTAATCCAGGAACAGGGTATTATGTATATAATACTTGGCTTGCGTTTATGCCGGATAATACAAAATATGGCAAGGTGCCAACCGGAATATATCCGATAAAAGGTACTGAAGAGGCGGAAACCGCAGTGGGAGGATACAATGTGCAAATCGATGGTAATGGCTATTTATCATCCATGGATGGTTGTGTAGCACAAAGACGAAATGGTTATGTGGAAAATATCTGGATTCCTGTAGATGGAACTATAGAAGTAGTCAATGTAGATGAACAGTATTGGGTAAATGTACAAGGAAAAAGCAGTTATAAACAGAATGTATATTTTACCATTGGTACTGCCCCATTTAATGTAAATATTACAAGTGCCGGTAATGGCTCGGTAGATATTTTGCTTAATGCCACCAATTGGGGTACAACAGTACATTATGATGAGGGGACAAGCAAGTTTTTCTCAGGCAACTCTATTACACTTACTGCCACCCCCAACAGCGGCTACGAGTTCTGGCGTTGGTCGGATGAAGATGCTTCTGTAAAGACTTCTGCATACGGTGCTTCGCGTAATGTAACCGTTAGCGGCAATCTTACTCTGCAAGCCATTTTCCGTGTTGCAGGTCCCGCTACTATCACTTTGTGCGAGAACTGCGACAATGACCACTATGACGACTTCAAGACAGACTATGACGGCGAGACGGTGAACGTAACCTACAACCGTCAGTTCACCTCAGGTCGCTGGTCCACAATGTGCCTGCCCTTCAGCCTTGACCTCGCTACAATGATTGCCAACAAGATGTATGGTCGGGTCTATGAGTTCAAATACGCTACGGGTAATGCGAACGTAGGCAGCGGCGTGAACCTCTACTTCTCCAACGCCAAGAGCATCGAAGCAGGTAATTGCTATATCGTGAACGCCAACTCAGCCTTGGCAGAAAAGACCTCATTCGTGTTCAGCGGCGTTACGATTGACCTGTCGAAGGACAACGGCGCAGACTTGTCCTCGCCGGAAACTCCGGAAGCCTCAGTGGCAGCTTACAACGCCCTTCCTGGCGACAAGTCAGAGGGTACGATCGAACTGGTCGGCACGTTGCGTAATGGTATTCTGATGGGTACGGCAACGGGCAACAAGTATATGGGTCTGAAAGAGAACAAAATCTACTATCCGAACACCGATACGGGCAGCACGATATGGGCGTATCGCGGTATCTTCCGCAGCTCATCTGAACTGAACGTGGAGAAGATGCGCATCGTGGTGGACGGCGAAGATAGGGGAGAGATTCGCATCGACAACGGCGAATTGATCATAGACAATGGTTCACCCGTGCGCAAATTCATCCGCAACGGCAACCTCTATATAGAGCGCGAAGGCGTGATCTACGATGCCCAAGGCAAAAGAGTAGAGTAGAAGATTCTTCGAATAATCAGAGCATTCAGAGTATTCCGAAAACTCCGATTATGTTGAATAAACCCGCTCAAAGGACTTCGAGTTAGGGGGTTAGTAAAACGACTAAAAAGGGTCTCGAAGCCCTTTGAGACTTACAGAGCGGTCGCCCGTCAAGCGACCGCTCTTTGCTATCTAAAATGTTACAATTATTCACTTTTAGCACCTTTTATTTGTGCATATAGTAGTAATCAACTACTTTTGCCGCGATTTTTATACGAATAGAAAATATAAGTAATACTTATGTCTGTACAAGATAATAGTAAAAAGGCAATCCTTTATATAGCTGCACAGGCTAATAAACCGATTAACTACGAATGGGAGATACAGCACCACATTCAAATGCACGAGAGTTACAATCGTTGTTAAAAGGTTTGTCTTGTTCAGAACAACAGGATGCCGCTCGCGAATGGGCACAAGCCAATAATCGAATTATTGATATGTTTGGCACTTTTTCGTATGAACGCCACTTGTTGGTATTCAAAAGCGGAAATGAATTTGATAATTGGATAGACCCTATTCTCAATGTTGTTTATAAAATGAACAACTTGATGCACGTAGGTGGCAATATTTATGCATTATTAGAAAGAATAAATTGCTATAATGAATTATTCCCCGAAACATCGTTACGATTCATAGGCTTTCATTTGATGAGTTCATCAAATGTGTATCCGGTTTTTGCTCAGTCTTTTATTTCAAATGCGCGGTTTGCTACGATTGAGGAAATAAACACTTATATGCAAGCTATGGAATTTAGACCTATGAAAGATGACGGGTATTTTGAAAATAGCAATTTAATCCTATCAGATATAAAACCAAAAAATGTACTCTTTGCTGATAACACGATTTTTGTCATTGATGCTGAAATAAAAAAGAAATAACCATATAATTAACCCCGAAATAATAACCCCTTAAAAACCTATTTGCCTATGAGATAAGTATAGTCTGTAACCAAGAGACTACATAACATATAAAGCGTAACGCTTTATTATCGGACCCATTCAATCTACCACAATTTGAAAACATCATTCCGAGAATATAGCGAAACGCTCACACTTGAGTGTGAGTATTTCTGTATATATTGGATGATGTGGGTGTGGTAGCCCGAATGAGCCAATAACAATAGTTATATTGTAAAACAGAAATCTCACACTTTTTTGTGTGTATGTGTTTAACTATTAAATTATTCAAATTATGAAAAAATCATTATTATTTTTAATCCTTCTTTTCACCCCATTTATGATCTATGCTGAAGGCTATACCCCACAAAATACAAGTTTGACATACACTTGGGATCAAAACTCTTCCATATCTGATGTCAGTACTAACGGTTCATATGTTTGTAAATCGTATATATTTTCTAGTTCAACTGCTAATTTTAAGTTAGTTATAAATTTCCTAAGTAGAGAAGGAATTACT
Source organism: Paludibacteraceae bacterium (assembly GCA_017471175.1). GTDB lineage: Bacteria > Bacteroidota > Bacteroidia > Bacteroidales > Paludibacteraceae > Colicola. Next base: position 126,065 of record JAFUVS010000009.1, read on the forward strand.
GTCAATGGTAAAGTATATCCTGCACTTGGGACATATTCGATAATCTCCAGTGAATATAAATCATCATACCCATTACGATCTAATGCAATAGTTGTTGGCGTAGGTTACCAAAGCAATTCTTCTTATACAGCAGAGGGCTCAAGTAAGAATAAATATGTGGATTTTATGAGCGGAATAGTGACCATCCAAGCCGGTGCAGGTGGATTACCTTATATTAAATTAGAGTCGTCAGATTATAAGGTAACAAACACTTCTTGGTCGAATTATAGAGTTTATTCACCTAAAATTACCTATACTATCGGTTCACCTGCTCCGACCACTTACACTATCACCTACAACAAAGGCTCGTATGGTTCAGGAACGACCATCGCAAACGGCACGAAGACAAGCGGTGTAAACTTCACCCTGTCAAGCAGTACCTACACTCGCATCGGCTATACGCAAACCGGCTGGAGTACCATCGATGGTGGCACAAAAGCCTATAACCTTGGCGGAACATATACGGCTAATGCTAATCTTACTCTCTATCCGTATTGGACTGCCAATACCTACACCATCACCTACAACGGCTTGAACGGTGCTACAAACACGAACCCGACTTCGTATAACATTGAGACCGAGACCATCACACTCGCAGATCCGAGCACACGTGACGGCTACATCTTCGCAGGCTGGAAAGACAAAGACGACAATACCATCACCCAAATCGCTCAAGGCTCCACGGGCGACCGCACCCTAACCGCTACGTGGAACACCAAGTCGTCTGACATCACCCTCTGTGAGAACTGCAACAACAATCACTACAACTCCTTCAAGACCAACTACAACGGCGAGACGGTGAACGTCACTTACCCGCGTCAGTTCTCTGCGAGCAAATGGTCCACAATGTGTCTGCCGTTCAATGTGAACTACGCCACAATGCGCAGTTACGGTATGTACGGATGTGTCTATGAGTTCAAATACGCTACAGGCAACGCGAACGTGGGCAGCGGCGTGAACCTCTACTTCTCTAATGCCAAGAAGATAGAAGCTGGTAAGTGCTATATCGTCAATGCCAACGCCGCATTGACAGCCAAGACCTCGTTCGTGTTCAGCGGCGTTACCATCGATTTGTCGAAGGACAACGGCGCAGACTTGTCCTCGCCGGCAACTCCGGAAGCCTCAGTGGCAGCTTACAACGCCCTTCCTGGCTACAAGTCAGAGGGTACGATCGAACTGGTCGGCACGTTGCGTAATGGTATTCTGATGGGTA
>JAFUVS010000021.1 GCA_017471175.1 Paludibacteraceae bacterium
CGAAAAAACGAACGTTTAAACGGAAGTGGATAAATATGTTGTTAATAACGAAAATTATATAAATTCTTAAAGCAAACGATTTATGAAACAGAAACTTACTTATTCTGTACCTTGTAGTGAGACAATAGTCTTGGCTACGCTCAATGCAATTTTGAAAGAATCTCTGAATATTACAGATGAGCCTATTAATCCGCCGGATAATGGCGAAGCCAACTTGTTATAAAAAAGTTTGCTATATTCGTATATTAACATCACTATGCAAAGTATGCAGCGGGGATTTTTAATATCGATACTTCTTCTTGCAACCGTCGTTGTTACGGGCAAGCCACTCTCTGATATATTCGTTTATAAGGATGCGAGCGGTTTGTATTTCCGTTGTAACTCTGATACCAAACAAGCTGTTCTGATCCCCACACAGGAGAAGAACGCGAAGAAATACCGTATGACGAATATCGTTGTTCCTGCTACCATAACGGTGGATGAGGGTACGATTTCCTCCGGTGGTACTTCGCAGGTTGAGCAGGTCTATACTGTGACGGAGTTAGATGACAATGCGCTGAAAAGTGCTACGGCGTATAGTATCGCGTTTGAAGAGCCATCTTCGATTGCTACGTTCGGTGAGCGCGCTTTGTACGATGTATGGGTGAGCGGTACGCTGACGTTGCCTTCCTCGCTGCGTCTGATGAAAAGAGAGGCTCTCTATGTGGTAGTAGGAAAGAATGCCGCAGATTTTATTTCCAAGTTGGTTCTTCCGGCATCGTTGGACTCGCTGTGCGTGAGTGCGATTGTGCTTGATCGGTTGGAGGAATTGGAGTTTAAGGGCGCGACTCCTCCCCGTTGCGAAGTGTTACGCGACGGATTGGGAGCGTATAACCCGTGGACGGCAGAGGATGCCGCCACATCGCCCGACGTGAAGGTAACGTATCCCGAAAGCGCGTTTGATGCGTATCAGAAACGTTTCGGCATTGGTGACTACTTCACCTGCTTCAAGAAAGATGACCCGGAAACGCCGACCGGCGTGGAAGAGATTGAAGACGCGGTAGTGAAACGGTCCTCGCCCGCATCGGAAGATAGTGTCGTCCGCAAGGTGATGCAGAACGGCAGGGTGGTGATTATCCGCTCCAACTGCACCTACAACCTCTTCGGACAGGGAATGTAACAGGATCGCAAGTGTCCCCACTTGCGGCACAACGGTGCGTTATATTTTCCCTTATCTGTACTTTTTGATGGGGATAAAGGAAAATATAAGGCTTGTGTAAATGCAAAAACGATTGATAATCAAACGTAGTACTTTTATAAAACAATACAAAACGTACTGACCAAAATATTAACCAAAACCAAACATATTGTTTAACCCCCAAAAAAACAACAACTATGAAAAAACTAATCTCAATGTTCTGTGTAACATAGTATTGAAAAATTGTGATATTACTCGGATAGGTCTGGTAATTGAGCTTCTATCCGAATGATCTTTGACAGAATGCATAATAGAAAAATGACAAAATGTTTGTGTAATCGGCAGATTCACCTTACTTTTGCCGACATATAAAATCTCGGAGAATTATGATGCCCACTCAATCTTATTCAGAAGTGTTTCATCTCGTTTCCTCATTGCCCGTCAATGAGCAGGAGATGTTGCTTTATGCCATAGCAGACAATATCAGGCGGATCAATGCGGATCAGGCTGTCCGTAGCAGATTGAAAGCATACGTTGAAGGTGGCATTGATGAGATTGCAAGCGGCAGAAGTTTCTCTAATGAGGAGGTGCTGGAATTTGCCAGTCGGTTGATTGACCAAAGAGAACCGATAGCAGTATGAGAACCGTTATTTGGTCGTATCGCGCCACGAAGTCGTACGGCAAGATAGTGGATTATATTGCTGCTAATTTCGGCAGAAAGCGGGCAAAACAATATGCCGCTGACGTGTATAAGCAGGTAGCATTGTTGCCGCAACGGTTCGAGTTAGGCAGTTTTGAGCCGCTGCTTGAAGGGAGTAAATATCAGTTCCGCCATATATTGATAGGCAAACTGACTAAAATCATTTACCGTGTTACAGATACTTCGATAGAGATAGCCGATGTATGGGATACACGGCAAAGTCCTGAAGAATTGACAAATCGGTTGATTGACTGATTACACGATTATCTTTTTGTCAGACATAGAAGGTTTCTATGTCTGTTCTTTTTATGCACATCTATATGAATATAATAAATATAATAACAATAAAAACGTACAACTATGAAAAAACTAATCTCTCTTCTTTTTGTGGCACTCATCTCCTCGCAGATGTGGGCGGCGCAAACGGTAAAAATCTATGTGCAGCAAGGCTCCGGAACAATTACTATTAGTTATACAACTGGAGGAAACACATACACAGCTTCTACAAGCAATAGTACAGCTGCTTCGCTAACGAATATTGGTGGTTACGCGGACTATTTTACTCTAACTGCGGTTCCTACTTCCGGACAAAGATTTGTAAAATGGGCAAACAAATATGGTACGTCTTTTGGAACAGAAACGACTTTGAGAACTAATATCAATAGCTCATCATCTAATATATATGCTTATTTTGAACCAATTACTTATACAGTTACAGCTTCGGCGAGTCCTGCTGCAGGTGGAACGGTTAGTGTTGGTACATCTCCCGTTTCAAGTGGAGGTAGTAGTGTTCTTACTGCAACGAACAATACAGGCTATACTTTCGATGGTTGGTATGAGAACAATTCCAAATTGAGTAGTAGCATGAGTTATACTCTTACTAATATCACTTCAAATCGTACCATTGTCGGTAAGTTTACTCAAACTGCTTCGTACTATACTATTACTGTCGCACTTGGTGATGGAATGACTTCTGCAATGGGATCTGTCAGCGGAGGAGCAAATAATGTTTTATCCGGTACGGATGTTTCTATTTCTGCCACAGCCAATCTCGGCTATCGATTTGTCCGTTGGGATGATGACAATACCAATCCTTCGCGCACAATTAAGGCATCAGAAACGAAGACTTACTATGCCTACTTTGAGGAGCTGCCGCTGAAGACCACTACAGTCGCTCAGGACGGTACGGGTAGCGGTACATACGATATGGTGAAGTACTCTGATGATTATGCGAAATTAGGTAATATCTATTGGGCAACCAAGAATGTAGGTGCAGAAACGGAAACGGATAAAGGTAATTATTATGCTTGGGGCGAAACAACCACTAAGTCTGACTATCGGGCGAGTACTTACAACTATACTTCTCAAACTGTAGATGAGGATGACCTTCTTCCCGCAGCAGCTGATGCGGCAACCTCATTCGCGGGATTAGGATCTGATTGGCGTATGCCTACGTGGTCGGAATTGCGTGACCTTGCTTTCTATTCACAACAGGAACTCACCACAAAAAGCGGAGTGAACGGATACGCCTTTACGAGAAACGGTCAATCTATATTCATTCCTCTAACAGGATATAAGTGGGAAACATCAACCTATAGTACAAGCAGTGCCATATATCTTTGGGGTAAGCAATTATCTTCGGTATCTTATGGTGGCTATTATTCTCCCTATTATTTGGTAGTGTACCAGAATGGTAATGAAACTTTCCATGCCGTAGAAACCAACGCTCGTAGCATTGGTGCTTACGAAGGTATGCCTATCCGTCCCGTATATGTCGGAACGGTGCCTACTATTCCCACTTGCACATTGACCATCAATGCGAATAACCATACCTATACCTATATCGTTGTAAACGGACAGCAACTGACCGTAACCGTTAATCCGCTGGAGCATTATCGCTTCACAGGCTGGACCAAGACTTCGGGTACAGCTTTATCGGTAAGCGATAATACGTTTATCATAACGGGTGATGCTACCTATACAGCCAACTTTGAACCGATAACTTATACTATTACGGTTAATAGTTTCGAGGGTAACGGTAAAGTGGTAATTACCTCGCAAGGAGAATCGCAAGAAATCGGGAAAACAGGCGGTTCGGTTACGCTTGGTGAAAATGTGAATGTTACCATACAGGCCGTACCGGATGCGCGTAACCGTTTCATCAGTTGGACGTGTGATCCTGTAGTTGATACAGACGATGTGGATGGCGCTTCTATTGATATTAGGACGCTTCAAGGCGATCGTACTTATACGCCGACCTTTGAGAGCAATGTAGCGATGGCTCTTGCAGATACGGAGAATGAGGCTTACTATAGCTCTCTATACAACGATGCGCAGTATGCCGGTAAGGTTTTGACGGTTACGATGACGGGCAGACGTTTGACAGAAGGCAGTTGGATGACTTTCTGTGCACCGTTTGATTTCCCCATTCCTGCCGGACACCCGATGTATGGTTCGGTCTATCGTTTCGTCAATGGTACGATGTCGGGTACGAATACCGAGGGGTATATCAGCCTTGATTTCCGCCGCACATACGCGATAGAAGCCAATGTACCTTACCTCGTAGTGGCAGGCGTAACAACGGACAGCGATCTTGAGTTTGACGGTGTTACGATTGATGCCGAACCGACACAAACGCCAGTTGAGGCATCATCACATCATGTTCAGTTCGTAAGTCAGCCATGGAAGAGTACGCTGACAAACGATGCGCTGACAATGGAAGATTTCTATATCGCATCGGGCAATATGCTTCGCTACGCTAATCCCACTACGGGTACGACTATCCGTGCGTTCCGTGCTTATTTCCATCGTTTGGTTAATTTGGGTGCAGCGGCTCGTCGCGTGGTGATTAGTTTGGACGGTGTAGAGACATCGAAAGAGATTGGTGAAGATGGTGAGATAGAGGATATGACGACCAAGCGTATTGAGAACGGTATTCTCTACATTGAGCGCAATGGTGTGCGTTATGACGCACAGGGTCAGCGAGCTGAATAAGTAATGTTGCAGCAGATGTGTTGATTGTAGAACAACAAGAAGGGCAATTCCGATTGAGGAGTTGCCCTTCTTGTTTTCGTGGATTATATAGTCTTGTTGTGGGTTATATAGCCTTTGGGTTGAAGCGTTAGAGTTTCGGGCCGGCGGCAACGAGTGCTTTGCCTGCTTCGTTTCCTTCGTATTTGACGAAGTTCTTGATGAAACGTTGAGCGAGGTCGCGTGCTTTCTCGTCCCACTGTGCTGCATCAGCGTAGGTGTCGCGCGGGTCAAGAATCTTCGGATCGACTCCGGGCAGAGAGGTGGGTACTTCAAAGTCGAAGTAAGGGATTTTCTTGGTTTCGGCTTTGAGGATAGAGCCATCGAGGATAGCATCAATGATGCCGCGTGTATCACGAATGGAGATACGTTTGCCTGAACCGTTCCAGCCGGTATTGACGAGATAGGCTTTTGCGCCGCTCTTTTCCATTTTCTTAACGAGTTCTTCAGCGTACTTGGTGGGGTGGAGTTCAAGGAAGGCCTGTCCGAAGCAAGCGGAGAAAGTGGGGGTAGGCTCGGTTACGCCGCGCTCCGTACCTGCAAGTTTGGCGGTGAAGCCGGAGAGGAAGTAGTACTTGGTCTGTTCGGGGGTGAGTATGCTGACAGGAGGCAGAACGCCGAAAGCATCGGCAGAGAGGAAGATAACGTTCTTGGCAGCGGGTCCGGCAGAAACGGGGCGCACAATCTTCTCTATATGGTAGATAGGATAGGAAACGCGGGTGTTCTCGGTGACGGACTTGTCTGCGAAATCAATCTTGCCGTCTTTGTCCACGGTAACGTTTTCGAGGAGTGCATCGCGGCGGATAGCGTTGTAGATGTCGGGTTCGGACTCTTTGTCGAGGTTGATGACTTTGGCGTAGCATCCGCCTTCGAGGTTGAATACACCTTCATCGTCCCAGCCGTGTTCGTCATCGCCGATGAGGAGTCGTTTGGGGTCGGTAGAGAGGGTGGTCTTACCCGTACCGCTCAATCCGAAGAAGATGGCGGTGTTCTTGCCGTCCATATCGGTGTTGGCGGAGCAGTGCATAGAAGCGATGCCTTTGAGGGGGAGATAGTAGTTCTGCATAGAGAACATACCTTTCTTCATCTCGCCGCCGTACCACGTATTGATGATGACCTGTTCGCGGGAAGTGGTGTTGAAAGCGACGCAGGTAGCCGAGTTAAGTCCAAGTTCCTGGTAGTTATCGACTTTGGCTTTGGAGGCGTTGTAGATGACGAAGTTGGGTTCGAATGATTCGAGTTCTTCGTCTGTGGGGCGGATAAACATATTCTTAATGAAGTGAGCTTGCCAAGCTACTTCGACGATGAAACGCACGGCGAGGCGAGTAGCCTTGTTGGCACCGCAGAAAGCGTCCACCACATAGAGTTCTTTATTGCAAAGTTCTTTGATGGCAATGTCTTTGACTTTAGCCCAGACTTCTTCGGACATGGGGTGGTTGTCGTTTTTGTATTCGGGGGTAGTCCACCAGACATTATTGTGGCTTTGCACGTCGTCCACGATGTATTTGTCTTTGGGTGAGCGTCCTGTAAACTCACCTGTCATTACGTTGACGGCGCCGAGTTCGGTCAGTTGTCCTTTCTCGTAGCCGGTGAGAGCGGGGTTCATTTCTGCTTCGTAGAGTTCCTCATAGGAGGGGTTGTAGGCTTTCACGGTCGAACCTGTGATGCCGTACTTGGAAAGATCTATCGTCTTCATGTTGAAAAATTTATTTATGCTTTTAATTAAAAAAGATTGTCAATAAGAAAGCGACAAAAGTAGTGCCAAAATGTTGAAATAGCGCGTAATAAGAGATATAAAAAAGTTTTTGCAAGTTGAAGGTGGCAGAAATGGGTAATTAATGTTCACGGTAGGAGGATTTTGGCTTGTTGGGTGAAAGTTATTACTTTTGCGGGTGAAAAACAGTTGATCGGTTATGATAGAGCAGAGCGATTTGGTATTGATTGGACGTATGACTCGTCTTCACGGGAAGAGGGGTGAATTGCAGTGTTTGCTATGTAATGAATTGCTATACAGTGCAGATCCGGTGTTTATTATGATTGGTTTGGAGGGTTTGCCTGTGCCTTTCCGTATTGAAGAATGGCGTGAGAAGGGGAGCGAGACGGTGTTGTTTACCTTGAAAGGAATAAAGACGGAGCAGCAGGCACTTCGTTTAGTCGGTTCGGACGTGTATTTATTGCGGAGTGATTGTTCGGCGGTAGGTTCTTCGGACGAAGAGACGGTGTTGGTTTGGCAGGATTTGGTGGGTTATGAGTTGTATGATGCGAATGAGGCGTATATGGGTAGGATTGAGTCAGTGGATGAGTCAACGGTTAATACGTTGTGTCAGACAGATAAAGATAAATTGTTTCCACTTCATGAAGATTTGATTATTCGTTTGGATACGGATAGAAAAGAGATTGCTCTCGGAGTCAGTGCGATGAATGAGTAGTTGCGGCATAGCTGGTTGTGCTACGAGGCACTGAAATATGAGGTTTATCTAACGTTTATCTATCGTGTATCTAACGTATATGTATCGTATATTTATCGTTCTACTCCCTGCACAATGATGGAGTCGGATTAAGAAAACACAGATTAGGTATGGAAGGAAGAAATGAGCGAAAGCCGAAGCAGAAGAAGACGGCAGTAGAGATGGGTCGTATGACGTTGGAGGAGTACCGCAAGGCGAAGAAAGTGCCATTGGTGGTGGTATTGGATAATGTGCGCAGTCAGCACAATATAGGTGCCGTGTTTCGCACGGCGGATGCTTTTTGTGTGCAGAAGGTAGTGTTGTGCGGTATATCGGCTTGTCCGCCCAATCAGGAGATACACAAGACGGCTTTGGGCGCGGAAGAGAGTGTAGATTGGGCGTATTATGCTTCAACCGAGGAGGCTGTAGCGGCGTTGAAGCGTGAAGGGTATCGTGTTTATTCGGTGGAGCAGGTGCACGATAGTATCTCTTTGCCGGAGATGAGTAAGGAGCGAATGGGTGAAGACCCGGTGGCGGTGGTGTTAGGGCACGAGGTGTTCGGCGTATCGCAGCGTGTGGTGGATATGTCGGACGGGTGTATTGAGATACCGCAATACGGAACGAAACACTCGCTGAACGTATCTGTTGCGGCTGGGATAGTGATATATAGTATCGTTAATGAGTTGATGGGGTAGGGAATTACACACAGGCAATGACGATGCCATAGACTAAGGCACCGATGAGGGCAGAAACGGGGATGGTGATGACCCATGCCGTGATGAGGTCAAGGCTGACTCCCCAGCGGACGGCACTGAGACGTTTGACGGCACCGACTCCCATTATGCTTCCGCTGATGACGTGGGTGGTGGAAACGGGGATACCCAAGTTTTGTGTAACGAAGAGTGTGATGGCCCCTGCGGCTTGTGAGCAGAAGCCTTCGACGGCTGTGATGCGCGTTATTTTGTTACCCATTGTTTTGATTATTTTCCATCCGCCGGACATCGTGCCGATGGCGATAGCGGTGATACAGGCGATGGGAATCCAGACGGGTGCTCCGGTGAGGTTGTGTGAGGCGGAATCAAGAACTTCTGTATCGGGCAGCAGCCAGTGGGGTAGTGAGTCTAACCCGTATTGTGCAGCATAGGCGGTCAGTGCGCAGGCAATGACGCCTATTTCTTTTTGGCTGTCGTTGAGTCCGTGACCGATACTGAGGCAGGCACTGGAGAGGAGTTGTGCTCGTTTGAACCAGACGTCGGCTTTATGGGGTTTGGCGTTGCGGCAGCACCAGTAGATAAGGAGTGTGATGAGGTTGCCAACGATGAAGCCTATGAGTGGTGCGACGATGATAAAGAGGCAGATGATGCCGATGGTGGACCAATGGACAGCCTCAAATCCTTTTGAGCAGATGGCGGCTCCCATCAGTCCTCCGATGAGGGTGTGGGACGAGGAGGAGGGTATGCCTTTCCACCACGTGATGAGGCTCCAGACGATGGCAGCGGATAGACCGGCGATGATAATGGGTAGGGTGACCATGTCGGCTTCGACCACTTTTTGGACGGTGTTGGCGATATTAAAGCCGAGCAGGTATTCGGCGATAAAGAAAGCCACGAAATTGAAGAAAGCCGCCCAGATGACCGCCACAACGGGTTTTAGAACTTTGGTAGAAACGACGGTGGCTATGGAGTTGGCGGAGTCGTGAAAGCCGTTGATAAAGTCGAAAGCAAGTGCAAGAACGATGATGGCAATGAGGTACTCCATACAGTTTAGGCGTATTTGACGATGATGGTACGGAGTGTTTTTCCGACGTGGTTAGCGCGGTCGGTAGCCTCTTCCATACATTGCATAATTTCCTTGATTTTAATGAGTTCCTTTGGGTCGTTTTCGGTTTCGAAGAGTTCTTTGACGAAGTTGTCATAGACATCGTCCCCTTCGTGTTCGAGGTCGTGTAGTTTGGCGCATTGTTCGAGGGCGATGGTAGGCTGTTTGTTCATTGTTTTGAGTTCGCCGCAAGCGACTTCCATTGCTTTGGCACCTTCGAGGATGATTTCCGCCATGTGCATAGCCTTGTTAGGTATCTCGCGGGGATGGTAGAGGATGAGGCGTTTGGCACTGTCGTTGATGTAGTCCATCACATCGTCCATATCGCCGCAGAGTTGGTGCATATCTTCTCTGTCGAAGGGAGTTACAAAGGAGTCATTGATGGTTTCAAAGATGTCCACGATAATGTTGTCACATTCTGTTTCAATGGCTTTGATTTTGGTATAGAGTTCGATTTGCCGGTCGTGTTCGGTGGTAGAAACCAATTCGGTGAAGAGGTCGGCACCAACAACGATTCGGCTTGCCATTTTTTTGTACTTGGGTAAGAGTTTTTCCTCTTTGGGGAGGAAGGAAGAAAAGAAACTGTTTAGAGACATATAAATGAAATGATTAGAATAGGCTTCAAAAAGCACACAAAAGTAACGTATAAGGCGAATAAGCCCAAAAATAAAATGAAAAGTGCTACATAAAGAATACAAAGTTGCATAATTTTGGCACTTTTTGCAGTTTCTTTTTCGTTAATTGAGTAAGATGCTGTAATTTTGCGCAATTATCCAATTATGATACAATTAAAACAATAAATTATGTCAAAAGTAACAGTAGTGGGTGCAGGTAATGTTGGAGCAACCTGCGCAAATGTGTTGGCAGTTCATGAAGTAGCCAACCAAGTATGTCTGATTGATATCAAAGAGGGTTTGGCAGAAGGCAAAGCCATGGATATTATGCAAACGGCACAGTTGATGGGCTTTGACACGGTTGTGGAAGGCGTAACGAATGACTATAGCCGTACAGCTGATTCGGATGTAGTGATTATTACTTCCGGTATTCCCCGCAAGCCCGGAATGACACGTGAGGAGTTGATTGGCGTGAATGCCGGCATCGTGAAGAGCGTTGCTACTCAGGTTCTTACCTATTCGCCGAATGCTATTCTTATCGTTGTGTCGAACCCGATGGATACGATGGCTTATCTGACGTTGCACTCATTGGGTTTGCCTCGCAACCGTGTGATTGGTATGGGCGGTGCGTTGGATAGCGCCCGTCTGCGTTACTACCTGAGCCATGCTCTCAAATGCAATGCCAATGATGTGGACGGCTTCGTTATCGGCGGTCATGGCGACACCACAATGATTCCGTTGAAGTCGTTTATGACCTACAAAGGGGTGCACGTAAGCAACTTCCTGTCGGATGACGAGATAGAAGATGTGGTAAAAAAGACTATGGTAGGCGGTGCAACACTGACGGGTCTGCTCGGTACAAGTGCTTGGATGGCTCCGGGCGCAGCAGCAGCAAGCGTAGCGGAAAGCATCATCAAAGACCAAAAGAAGATGATTCCGTGCTCCGTTTCTCTTGAAGGCGAATACGGAATGAAGGACATTACCATCGGCGTTCCGTGTATCATTGGCAAAAACGGTTTGGAGAAAGTATTGGAACTCAAGCTTTCACAAGCTGAAATGGAACAACTGCGTGCCAGCGAAGCAGCCGTAAGAAAAACAACAGCCGTTCTTAAAGACCTAAACGTATTGTAAATGGATTTGTTTGCGAAGTGCCATTTTGAGCTTTTAGACGAAGTTCGTCGCAAAAATATCTATCCCTATTTCCACAGTTTGGAGTCGCGACAGGCTCCAATCGTGGAAATGGAGGGTAAGAAACGAATTATGTTAGGTAGCAATAACTACCTTGGTCTGACAGAAGACGAACGGGTAATTGCCGCAGGCAAAAAAGCCCTTGACAAATATGGTTCGGGCGTGAGCGGTAGCCGGTTTCTAAATGGCACACTCGATTTACATATCCAATTAGAACAAGCCATAGCTGATTTCACCGGTTATGAAGCCGCAATGACTTGTTCCACCGGTTTTCAAACTAATTTAGCCATCCTTTCCACGCTATGCGGGAAGGATGACTTTATTCTGAATGACCGCGAAAACCACGCATCTATCTATGATGGTACGCGCCTTAGTTACGCCACACAACTGCGTTATAAACACTCGGATATGGCTGATTTAGAGCGCAAGTTGCAGTCTATTCCGTTAGAAGCAGGCAAACTGATAGTTACAGACGGCGTATTCTCTATGCGCGGCGATATATGCAAGTTGCCTGAAATCTGCGAGCTTGCAGAAAAGTACCACGCCCGCGTGATGGTGGACGATGCGCACGGATTCGGCGTGTTGGGCGAAGGCGGTAGGGGTACGGCAGCTATGTTTGGGCTGACCGACCGTGTGGACATAACGATGCTCACCTTCTCCAAGTCGTTGGCAAGTATAGGCGGCTGTATGCTTTCATCGAAACGAGTGGCAGAATATGTGCGTCATACGAGTCGTCCTTTTATCTTCTCTGCCTCGCTGACTCCGGCCAGCGCGGCTACGGCTTTGGAGGCTCTTCGTTGCTTACAGAATGACCCCGAACGACCTGAACGGCTGATGCACATCACCCGCTATTTTCAGCAGGCACTTCTCAAAGCAGGCATACCTATCATAGAAGCACCGACTCCTATTGTGCCAATCTTTACCTATGACACACTTCGAACACTCTATTTAGGTAAGCGGCTGTTTGAAGAAGGCGTGTATGTCAATCCCGTAATCGCACCGGCATGCGTAGAAGGAGAGTGTCTGCTTCGTACCACGTTGATGGCTACACATACCGAAGCGGTCATAGATGAAGCCACTGATATCATCGCACGGGTTCTAAAAGATAAAACGGATTTCCATTGAAAAAAGATTCTTCTACACTCCTTTTGACCGGCGGTTCAGGCGGCATAGGCAAAGCAACAGTTGATTTGTTCGCCTCTCGCGGGTGGCAGGTATATGAGCTGAGCCGTAGCGGAGTAAGTTCAGAGGGCATTGTGCACATCCCGTGCGATGTTACCTCCCCTGAACAGGTTCAACGAGCTGTCAGCGAAGTGTTGCAAATGACTGACCATATTGATGTGGTCATCAGCAATGCGGGAATGGGAATCAGCGGTCCGGTTGAATTTGCATCAACAGAAGATGCTAAAAAGCAATTTGATGTTAATTTTTTTGGAGCACTTTATCTTGTGCAGGCAGTTCTTCCTACGCTTCGTCAACAGCAGTATGGACGAATAATCTTTACCAGCAGTGTAGCGGCTATATTGAGTGTGCCTTATCAAGCCTTGTATAGTGCCAGCAAAGCCGCTCTCAACGCAATGGCTTTAGCCTTGTCAAATGAAGTTCGCCCATTTCATATAGAGGTGTCGTGTCTATTGCCGGGCGATGTGGCCACCGGCTTTACGGCTGCCCGCTTGAAAGAAACAGCGGGTGCGGATGTTTATCCTCGTGCCGAACAAGCTGTGGCTGCTATGGAAAAAGACGAACAAAACGGTATGAGTGCAAAAAAAATGGCAACCGCTCTTTGGCGAATTGCCACTTCTCGTTATCCTGCTCCGCTTAATGTGGGCGGATGGCAGTATAAGATTTTCTGCATTCTTGACCGTATCCTTCCCAAGCGCGTTGTGAATCGCATTGAGGGAATGATGTATTCCTAATTACTTTTCAAGTTTGCGAATTTTCTTGGCGGCTTTATCAATGTTAGCCTGCAGTTCGCTCCTTTTCTTTTCTAACTCAAGAATCGGTTTGGTCATCGTCAAACGTTTCTTTGAAGATGCTTCAAAGTAGGCTTTACGTCTCTCCACTAACTTGGTGTTGGTATCGGTTAATTCCTTTTGCCAGCCTGCATATTGTTTGTAGAGTTTTTTTGCATCTGCGTTTTGGAAGTCTTTTAGTTTGGTATAGACTGTTTTGTCGTCCACGATAAAGAAGACAGACGATTCGGTTGCTTTCTTTTTCGCCTTAGCAGTTGCTGCTACTGTCTGTGGTGTTTCCTCTTCTTCCTCAGGTAGTTCTACTACAGGGCGTTCCGCACGGTGATATTGTTTGAGTTGTGCGAATGCAGCCAACTGGTCGCCGGACATAGACATAGGCAGATAGCTTGGTTTTTCTTCGGCAAGGAACGTATATACGCACACTTGGTCGCCGGTGCAGTTGCGGTCGGTAGCGAAGTAGCCAACACCCATCTGTTCGTCAATTACATAGAGATAGTCGTTTCCTTCCGAGTTAAAAGGAAAACCGATATTTTCGGCAGCAGCGTATGTATTGGTAGAAGGGTTGAAACGTGTCATATAGATATCCCAACCGCCCATGCCATCTTCCGATTGTGAAGCAAAATACAGTGTTGTGCCATCGCTCATGCAGAAGGGATAATCCTGTTTGCTGCCGCGATTGACGCTTGCGGGCAGATTTTCAGCCGTTTCCCATTCGCTCAAGAGGCGGCTTTGTTGCTGCAATGCCGTTCCTTGTGTGAAGAAACGTTTGTCGCCGCGTTGGTTCGTATAGGTAATGCTGCCATCGGCACTTTGCGTGAGTGTACCGGCTTCTTTACTTAAAGGGTAAGCGCGAAGCAGATTCGATTTGCTGATATAAATTGAGTCTATAATCTTCACGTCTGTTACGCGATGGATGTAGCGGCTTCGTTTCTCGGCAATAGCAATTTGTTCCTGCACGTACTCCGTTCGGTCGCTCGACATCGATTCAATGATATACATACGATATGCTGCTATGGCATCATCGGGCTTCCACATCGCTTGGAAACATTCGCCCTCGTAGAAATAACTCAATGTATATTTCTTTTCCGTTTTCTCAAATAACGGCAATGCTTCGGCATAACGTCCGGCTTCTTGCAAGCAGCGGGCAACGCGATAGGTATATAGCATACTATTTGGATTGCCGTTGTGCAATTTCTCGTAGATAGGCAATGCCTCTGCATACTTACCTGCCTCAAACAGTTGATTAGCTTGCTTGGCTGTCTGTGCCGTCATCGTACCCGCTATAAGGATGAACAGGCATACAAGGATTGATTTGGTAAAGATTTTCATAATATGGTAATTCAATATATTAGTACTCTATTCTCTAATTTGACCATCCCCTTCTATCAGCCACTTGTAGGTAGTTATTTCTTCCAATCCCATCGGACCGCGAGGACCGAGTTTTTGGGTAGAAATACCTATTTCTGCTCCCAAACCGAATTGTGCGCCGTCCGTAAACGATGTCGGGACGTTCCAATATACGCAAGCGGCATCAATCTCTTTCTGGAAACGGCGTGCCGCTGTTTCATTCTCTGTAATGATGCTTTCTGAATGTCCGCTACTATGTTGCTGAATAAATGAAATAGCCTCATCCAAAGACTCTACAATCTTGATACTCAAGTCATACGATTGCCATTCTAATCCATAGTTATCATAGTGGAACTGTACGCGATCCTTCATTGGTTGCAGCAGTTGGTCAAGGTCTTTTTCGCGGTCTTTATGCACGAGCAGGCAGTCTAACGCATTGCATACGCTCACACGGCGTGTTTTAGCATTGTTGATGATGCGTTTGCCTTTCTCTAAATCGCCGTCTTTATCAAAATACGTATGCACCACGCCGGCACCTGTTTCTATCACAGGTACACGGGCATTATCGCGCACAAAATCAATCAATCGGCGGCTTCCTCGAGGTATGCATAAATCTACGTAGCCAACAGCCGTTAGGATGGCTTGAGTAGCGTCATGTGAAGTGGGCATCAGCGTAATGCAGTGTTCGTCAATATGTTCTTCACGAAGCACGGATTGAATAATCTCTACTGCATACATATTGCTGTCTGTTGCATCTTTACCTCCTTTTAGAACGCATACATTGCCGCTTTTGAAGCAAAGCGAGAACACATCGTAGGTTACATTCGGACGCGCCTCATAGACGACTCCGATTACGCCGTAAGGCACACTGACACGATGCAGACGGATGCCGTTCGCAAGTGTAGTTTGTTTGGTAATTATACCTAAAGGGGAAGGCAGTTGCGCCACGTGACGCATATCGGATGCGATACCGCGAATACGTGCCGATGTCAGTTGCAGACGGTCATACATCGGGTTGTCTTTGTCCATCCGAGCGAGGTCTTTCTCGTTAGCAGTCAATATGTTCTGCTCGTTCTGCTCAATAGCATCTGCCACGCGCAACAATACTCGATTGCGATCCTCATCCGAAAGACGTAACAACCCTCGCGATGCGTTCCGAGCCTGTTCAAACAACTGTTGTAAATTCGCGTCCATAGAAATCAATTGACTGAATTAGCGCGCAAAAGTATGACTATTTTTTCGTTATAACAAATTTTTTTTGCTACGCCGTTTATTTTGCGTTGCTACGTACTTATTTTTTTGTGTCGCCGGTCTTAATCAGATAGAACACGGCGTAGTTAAGCATATCAAAATAGTTGCCCTCGCATCCTTCTGATATGAGTGTCACATTGTTATGCGCGGCAATAGACTTATTCCGATTGATTTTTGTCAGAATGATGTCCGTCAGTGATGCCGGATACATCTCTCTCCAAGCCTCGCCGTAGTCGTGGTTCTTGCGCTGCATCAGCTCCTTGGCTTCTTGAGCGTATGAATCGTATAGGCGGGTCGCTTCTTCCGCATTCATATCCACATCGTCCGAAAACCCCTGACGCAGTTGAATGATACCGATGATGGCATAGTTCACGATGGCATACATTTCGCCTTCAACGGATTCACCAACAAGGTTCTCACCCGTTATTTCGATTTCCCGTACCCGTTTGGCTTTGATGTAGAGTTGGTCATTCACGGTCTGCGGACGCATTATGCGCCACGACGGACCGTAGTCTTTCATCTTCAGCACAAAGATATGCCGTGCTTTGGCTATCACTTGGTCGTATTCAGCGTTCGTGTTCATAGTGGTCAAGGAATGAGATGAGTTCTTCAAGCGTCTTTTTCGACTGTTCTCCGCTCTGCATATTTTTCATCGTAACCGTTTGTTCGGCAAGTTCTTCCGAACCGATAATGGCTACAAATGGTATTCGATTGGCATCGGCGTAACCCAATTGTTTTTTTATCTTCGCGAGTTCCGGGTACACTTCCACGCGCTTGCCCTTACTGCGGAGCGTACCTGCCCAACAAAGTGCGCGCAACTGCTCTTCTTCGCCCATCGGCACAAACAGCATTTCTGTCTGCACACCCGATTCGGCAGGGAAAAGGTCTAATGCCGTTAGGCAGTCATAGATCCTATCCGCACCGAACGAGATGCCCACGCCGCTCACGTCAGGCAGACCGAATATACCTGTCAGATTGTCGTATCGACCGCCGCCTGTGATGGAGCCTATCTGCACATCGCGTGACTTGACCTCAAAGATAGCCCCCGTGTAGTAGTTCAGACCGCGAGCCAATGTCAAGTCCAACTCTACCGAGAAAGCCTCCGCATCTTCAGACTTTGCTGTCGTCCGATTATATAGGTTCAGCACCGTGCGCATCTCTTCTACGCCTTTCGTCCCTATCTCACTCGTTTGCAGTAGGTCGGCTATTGTTTGCAGTTTCTCTTCGTTTGTGCCGCTCAAAGTCAGAATGGGTTGCAGGCGTTCCACAGCCTCTGCACTCAAACCGCGCTCTACCAACTCCTCATTCACCTTCTCCTGCCCGATCTTGTCCAATTTGTCAATGGCAACCGTGATGTCAATCATCTTGTCGGGCGCACCGATGTATTCGGCTATCCCTGCCAAAATCTTGCGGTTGTTAATCTTCAATATCACCCGCAGCCCCAAACGCCGATACACCTCTTTGACTATCTCTATCAGTTCCAACTCTGACACCAACGACTCCGTGCCGATGATATCCACATCGCACTGATAGAACTCTCTGTAACGCCCTTTCTGCGGACGGTCAGCACGCCATACCGGCTGAATCTGATAGCGTTTATAGGGGAATGTAATCTCTTGCCGGTGCATCACGATATAACGCGCAAAAGGTACGGTCAAGTCATAGCGAAGACCCTTCTCCGGTGCCTCACCCGCCTTCTCGCCGCTGTTCTGGATGCGGAACAGCAACTTGTCGCCCTCCTCGCCGTATTTGCCCATCAGCGTACTCATCTGCTCCATCGCAGGAGTCTCTATCTGCTGAAAACCATATAGGCGGAACACACTCTGTATCGTGTCGAAAATATAGTTGCGGCGCGCCGTCTCCTCGTGACCGAAATCGCGCGTACCCTTTGGAATAGAAGGTTTATTCATAGTATCAATTGGTTAGTTCTCTTTGTTGAATAGTTCGGAGTAGATTTTTTCGGTCGCTCCGCACTCCGATTTTACGTATGCTTTGGCTGCCGCACCCATCTGCTCTGCTGTTTCCAAGGCGCGGTTCATACCGTCGCGGAATGTGCGGTAGTCTTTTATGCTCTCGCTCGCACCGGCGGCTATCAAACCCTTCGCTTCACGAAACTTCTCGTGATTCGGACCAAACAGCACCGGCACACCATACACAGCTGCCTCCACCGTATTGTGAATCCCCACTCCGAAACCGCCACCTACGTATGCCACCGTAGCGTATTTATATAACTTCGACAGCAGACCCATCGTGTCCACCACGACTATGCGCGATGTAGCTAAACTGTGTTTGCTCGCCTCCGACCAACGAACATACCTGCCCTCAAATAGCTGAAAAATCTGCTCCAAATGCTCCTCTGTCACCTCGTGGGGCACCAAAATAAGTTTCACATCTTCCCTTTCTCGTATATAGCGCGCAAATAGTTTCTCATCCGGCGGCCACGTACTTCCTGCCACAATCACGGGCTTGGGTTCTTCCAATGCCTTCGGTGTCACAAACCACTCCATCTCAGCGATCTTCTTCGTCTGTTTGGCTATCGCCGAACAGCGGTCAAAACGCGTATCACCCGCTACCGTCACATTCTCTATCCCATATCGCCGCAGCAACTCCTCTGACGATGCGTCCTGTACATACAACCGATCAAAGTAGGTCAGAACCTTGCGATAACCCGTTCCCCACGGCTTAAAAAACAATTGACTCGGACGGAAAATGGCACTTATCAGATAGGTCGGTATATGCCGCTCGTGAAGTGCTTTCAAGTACGGCTTCCAAAACTCATACTTTACAAACACAGCCATCGACGGCTGCAATGTGTCGATCATCAGTTTGGCGTTCTTCTTCGTAGCAAAGGGCAAGTACATCACTTTGTCCGCATACGTATAATCCTTGCGCATCTCATAACCGGACGGTGAAAAGAAAGTAAGTACTATCTTGCGCCTGGGTTGCTCTTTTTTCAGACGCTCTATCAACGGACGCGCCTGCTCAAACTCTCCCACCGATGCCGCATGAAACCATACGCACCCACGCAAACGCTCCATCTCATTCTCCCCTTGCTCACTTGCTGTACCACTACCCTTACCCGATAGCATCGCCACACTCGCGGCCTGACCCGCTACCAGCTTCTTCGCCTTCGCATGACCGAACAACGCCGCTATCCGTACCAATAAAAAGTATAATTGCATATATAATCTTTTCTTAACTCTTCTTTTCTTTTCTTCTTGACTCTTCTTTTTCTTTTCTTTTTTCTTCTTTCTTCTTATTCTTTCTTAACTATTCTATTCTCTTCTTATTCTTTCTCTTTCATAACCCTTCTTTTCCCTTTAACTCATTCTCTATTACTATCAGCGCGCAAAGGTAGTCACTCCTTTCCATATACGCAAATCCGATACGCAATATACGCAAATCCGATACGCAACTTTCCTGTATATGCCCGCAATATCCCATTCTTCTACCGTATCTTCCCCATAGGTCGCCCATAGGTCACCCAAAGGTCGCCCATAGGTCACACAAAGGTCACCCATAAGTCGCCAATAAGTCGCCAATAGGTCAATGCTGTTCAGATGCAACTTTTTTAGACATATCTCCCAACAAGAAACATCCTCCCAAGCAAATTCTTTCTGCTTGAGAGGATACCTCTATCTCTTTTGCACGTCCAACTTGAACGTATACAACCGTACGGACGAATTGTGTTAATTCCGAATCAATGACACAAATATGCGACAATGCTACGGATTATCTCTGCCGGCGGTAGAAGAATTATCCGGCACTATTCACTACTTGTCCTTTGCTGTCCATCACGCCGCTTCCGTAGCCTACATCGTATCGCCAATAAGCAGGTGTACCCGCAGAGCGTGTATAGCCCTCATCATTCTCTTGGTCGCCGTATCCTTCCACTGTCTCTAAAGGATACAACTTGTCATATATGAACGGAACGGTTACTTGCGGAAAAGTGAAAGAAACCATCCGCTGTCTTGCGAATCATCATCTTTATCGAGATAGAAATCTTCGTCTCTGCGATACTCTGGTGGCGGACCATACAAGCAAGGAGTTGGATCCGGATCAGGTTTAAAATGGAATGGGGACTCAGATAGGATAACGATTCTGTCAGTAGGTAAGGCATTCCGATTTTGCACAATCTCCATAAAATCACCTTCGCCATGATAGTAGATATACGGAAGATGGTGTTCCTCAATCTTGCTCATACTGAACATCGGTTCCAAGACAGGATATTGAGGTTCTTCGCCTCGTTCTCTACATTCGTACTTGTATTCCATTTCTGTCTCTTTACAAATCCGTTCGGCTTTAGCTCGGTCGGTGGTGAGATAATAATTTTGGTAGTAACGGTTCTCATTGGCATAATCCTCCGAATCGAAGCACGGATAGTGCTCATCAACAATAACCACGTATGGGCTTTCTTTCTTACGAGATACATCGCTGTAATGGTGAAAAGCCGCATTCTTCAGGTCTTCTAAGCCGTTAAAAACTTTGCCGGCATACTGAAATGTATCAGTAGTCCGAATGGTGGTAACTTCAATGTCTTCTCTTTTCATAACGGGTTGTTTTTTATCTGTTTGTTATACATATAGCCATTCCACTATTTTAGCTTCCCGGGGTTCGGGAGGCGTAAGTTTGGCTAACATTTTCTCTATCTCTGCCGTAGGAACGGCTTCGTCTCGATTGTGGTTTCTCTCCATCAGCGTATCCCATTCCGTTTCTAAATAAACGATGTGTACATGTGCACGATATGATTCGAAGAGCGATACCAGCGATTCACGCATCTGCGGGGTGATGTTTGTTGCGTTCCATACGAACGGCTGATGCGCCCGCAGATAAGTTTTTGCCTGCTCGCGCGCTATATTCGCCACAAGCCCTTGGTTGGCGCGAGTAGAGATACGCTTCTCTCGCCTTATAGCATCCAAAGAAACCATCGGCAAATCGTTGGCGTTTCGTGCGATCCACGTGTCTTTGCCGGTTCCCGGAAGCCCGCTCATAAGAATCACTTCGCCCCACGTATCGTCATATAGTTCCTGTTCTTTCCATACATCGCGTCCGGATAAAAAGGCTCGTTGCAGATGCGCGGAACGAAAGGGGAATGGTTTTTCATAACATCCTTCTTCCTTTGCCATTTCTTCGCACAAGGCAATCTTTTCCAACGCTTCCTGTTGGTCGGCACATTCCCGTCCGAGCATATCCGCCTTGCTTAACAGGCATAGCAGTCTGACAGAGAAAAGCGGAGTCTGTTGTCCGTTCGCCGCAATACGCAGAAGCCGTTGCTGCCCATCGGGCAAGTCTATCGCATGCACCGGAAAAGAGTGGTAACGAATGAGCAGACATACTGCTTCACGAATCTGCATCAAGGCAGTAGGACCCGCCATACCATATTGTGTCCATAGCAGTTTGCGCGTCATACGGCTTCCAACGGGGGCGTGATGCGGTGCATGCCAGTCGTTGTCCTCCCATCGCGTTGTCTGTATCTTTCCAATATCATGGAGCAGAGCCGCTATATGTAAGAGATGCTGCTGTTCAGATGACAAGGCTTGGAACTCTGACATTCCGTGTAATACATTGATTACTTTTTGTGTATGTACATAGACATCCCCCTCCGCGTGCCATTCGGCAGACTGCGGGGTGGCACGCATCTGTTGCTCAAACGGAAGCAGAATAGTGGTTGCTATGTGTTGCCAATCTGTCATACAAATAGTTCCGACACGGGTCTGATAATACGATTCGGCACAATAGGTCGATCCAACCAATGCGTCTGCGACTCCTCTACTGTCTGGAGAAAAGAAGCGCGAACGTATTTCATCCGATCAACGACTTGTCCGTTTTCTTCCACTTTGATATAGATTCCCTCCATAGTCCGCGAAGCATCCGTCTCGCGGCAAACGCGGTCAACGTCCAAACCTAATCCGGCGGCATCCTCCTGCAGGTGCTTGATATGATTGTCGGAAATATATGTGGAGTTGCCCAAATGCTGCACAATATCTTCCGTGTTTTTGAAGATGCCGCTTGCTAACACAGGCACGGAACAAACCGGCAAATCTTTGAGCATTTTGTGCCGTGACGGAGTATCCAGAAATATGTCCGTTGCGCGGTCAAACACATCAAACTCCATAAAATAATGCGGCAACAAATCATAGTAAATACTATGTTTGGCGTACATCCACTCTCCGTACATAATATAACGGCTGCCTAATACTGCGTACAGTGCATCCTTGTGTACCGCTCCCCATTGCTTGAGCAGGTCGTAGTGCCGTTCGCGGTAGCCGCCCGTCAGGAAATGTCCGCGACTTTGCAGACGCAACTCCCCGTCTTCCGTAAAAGAGACCGCCGAATTGGCACCGTCTATTTTCTCTTCTAAAATGAGATGCCGACCGGCGATTTCGGAAAAAGCACGCCGGCGCAAATCTTCATCTCCGGGTTGCAACCGTGAACCCTGCAAGTGGGGTGTACGCGGATATTTGATGAGAGTATTCATATTTTTTTATATAGCAATAGCCGTCATAGTTTGGCAACCATCACACGATGGTTGGTAACTGACATAAATTTCACATCCGAGCAACCGTTGGATAAGAAGAGCGTTTGCAAATCTTCATTCGAGAATAGATGAATATGTTCGGGGTTATCATCGGGCTTGGAAGGAACAGAGACTATAATATAGTTGCGCGCCAATCGGACGGCGTTCCTCACTACTGCTTGTGTATCAGGAATATGCTCCATCACCTCTAACATCGTCACCACGTCAAACGACTTGTCCTGCGCGTCCCAATTGCATATATCCGCCCATAGCGGATGAAGATTGGTAATCCCCCCATCGTGCAAACATTGTAGCAGTTCCACACGGTGTGGCAAGATATCCAAACTGGTTACTTCCAAATTAGGGAAATCCCGCAGCAACGGAAAAAGAAACACTCCCCTTCCGCTGCCTACATCAAGCAATGACCGGCACTGTCCTGCCGGAATGATTCCATGCAAAAAACTCAGCACCCGCTGCACACGGGGTAAGTCCTCTTTCAGCTTGAAATAGTGCAGTTTCATCTCAGGAGCATCAGACCGACTGCCATAGCGCAATGCGTATCCGCGCAGATAAGCGTCTGATAAGTAGGTGATATATTGCTGTTCCATTATATAGAATCTATCGACATCTTGTGAACAAAGAGAGTTAAAAAAACGCGGTAAAGATACAAATTTGTATTTATTGCCAAAAAATAATTATCTTAAATGGCAAAAAACGTCTTGCGTTGTCGGAATTCTGAGTCTGTCATCGGAGCAATGCCCTCTCGGTTCGTGAATGCTTGGTACATAGCATTGAGGATGCGCATAAGTTTGTCTAACGTATGCCCGTCCTCTTTTCTATACCCTCGAATCATCGGTGGCTCTATGCCTTTATCAGCACCATAAAAGACCCAATAAGCGCAAAGAGCAATGTCTGTTCTGTGCAAACCCATAGCACAGGCGATATAAAAATCGCCGTTATCTATGAGGTGGCAGAACTGCGGAAAGAGTTCCACCATCTGCACGATAGCCTCAGCAGAAGTATCAACAGGATAATGGAAATACTGCATCCCGTATTCCTCGCACAAAGCCGGCAAACGGTCGGTACGGTCGGTCAGACGAAGGTCAATGATTGTTCTAACGCCCGCCTCCTGCAAAGCCCGCCACGCGTATAATTGATGCCGTGATGACATCGTTCTTCCCCTCGCCCCGCCATACACAGGCGCGAGATCAGCAATGCGGGTTTGAGCTAAACGGGAGTAGTTCATAAAATAAAAAGAAAGTAGAATTAGACGATATGCAAAACTAAGGCTTCAGGCATCCGATAGGAACCACGTATACACCATCATCACGACGATAAGCAAATTGTCCGGCAGTCAGAATCATCAAAAACGATGGCATATTCATCTTCTGTTCATCCACTTTGCTTGCTAATTTGAGCAGATTTTTTGCGGCATCATCTTCTTCGTTTCTTCCTAACTTAATCTCAACACCTGCCCACCTGCCATCGCATAACGAAATAATCAGGTCACATTCCAATTCGTTTTTATCGCGATAATGATATACATCTCCGTCATTAGCTTGTGCATATACACGCAGGTCACGAGCGCAAAGGTCTTCAAATAGGAATCCGAATGTCTTGAAATCTCGCAATAATCCTTCGGGATTCGTTCTAAGTAGCACTGCGGCAATACTCGGATCAACAAAGTGTCGCTTAGGTGAAGTTCGTATAGCTGTTTTGCTGCGCAGAGTAGGCAGCCACGCTTCCACATCATCCACTACAAAGATGCGCCGAAGTGCATTCATATAAGATGCAAAAGTGACGGTAGAGAGCGTAGTGTCGTCAGAAGTAACATCTCTAATGATAGTCTCGTTAGAAGCCATCGTGCTGATATTGCGAGCCAGTGACTGTAAGAGTTTGCGCACTCGTTGAGGATTCCTTTCCACCCCATCGACACGATGCACATCCAATTCCACCACTTCGTCCACATAGTTACGCGCCACGCGCAGAGCCGCCTTCTCGCTCATATTGATAGACACCGGCCACCCTCCGCGACAAAGAGCAAAGGCGAGTTGCTCAATAGTAAGTTCCGATTGGGCGGCAATATCAGGAGCGGAATTAAAAAGGCCGGATATGCTAACCGAACCATTTGATTCGTGCGATTCCCACAGCGTCATAGGTCTCATGCGCAGTTTGGCAATCCGACCTGTGCCGCTATGTCGGTGTTCATCTTCGGAAGGAACAGCCGAACCCGTGAGAATAAACTGCCCCATTTGACGACGTTTATCCACCTCATAACGTATGCTGTTCCATAGAGCGGGCGAATCTTGCCACTCGTCAATCAACCGTGGTACATCCCCTTGTAGAAGGAGTGACGGTTTGGTAGAAGCTATGCGTTTATAGTCAGTAGCATTGTCTTCATCCTGCATGAAGATTGCGCTTTGCGCCACATACAAGCCGGTAGTGGTTTTGCCGCACCATTTGGCACCCTCAATCAGTACAGCTCCACTGGCCTCTAATTGCTCCTGCAATTCGGCATCCGCGACGCGATTTTGATAACCTAAAACTTTCATAATAATTTATCCCCGTTTACGAAATCGCTGCAAAGGTATTAAAAAACAAATGAATTGTGCAAATTTTATAGCAACAAATTAAAAGATTTGGCGCATTTTCATTAAAAGATTTGGCTGAATTATGCTAAAAGTTTTGGCGTTATGGGAATTAATTCGTCTGCCTCTTTGGCATATCGCATCATTAGTGTCCACTAAAAATTTAGACATTGTTCTTTGATGTATTGAAAATTAGTTTGTTACAGCGATAATTTGTGCGCGACGATTTTATAGAGTTTATCAATGAGGATAAGTTCAGACGTATAGTAGCATAACCGAAGCCAAAGTAAATGACATCAATGCAATGGATGAGATACCATACGAGAAAGGTTCTTACTATATCTTCGACAGAGGATATAATGACTTTGGTCGCCTGTATCTTATCCGACAATTAGGTGCTAATTTCGTGGTTAGAGCAAAAAGGAATGTACAATACAAACGTATATCGTGGAAGCGGAAACTACCACCAAACGTATTGTCAGATAGTACGATACAATTTACCGGTTACTACCCACAGCGAGATTATCCCGAGCCACTGCGATTGATAATATATTGGGACAAAGAGAATAAGCGTGACTTTATTTTCCTGACCAATAACTTTGATTTGAGCGCATTGGATGTTGCGGAACTATATCGCAACAGGTGGCAGATTGAGTTGTTTTTCAAATGGCTCAAGCAGCACCTTAAGATAAAGCATTTTTATGGTACATCGCTCATTGCTGTCAAGATACAAATCTTTGTGGCAATCATCACATTTTGTTTGGTGGCGATTGTGCAACACGATATGAAAATTGAGCTGACAACCTATGAACTTTTACACGTTTTGAGTGTATCACTGACGAGCAAAATGCACCTTACGGATTTACTTAACAAAACTAATTTTCAAAATGACAAAGAACGTCTTGATTCAAGTGAACCGTTATTGTTTGACTTAAATTTTTAATCGTCCATTTTTTAGTGGACAGTAGTGATAATTTATGGTTTTTTGTATGCGAATAGAAGGCGGTGCGGTTGGGGTTGCGTTATTCGCCGACTGAACACATAAAGAACACAAAATGCAGCCCAAACGGACTGCACTTATCGAATCATTTAAACGATATCAATTTTATC
>JAFUVS010000001.1 GCA_017471175.1 Paludibacteraceae bacterium
AAATGCGTAAGGAAAAGAATTCCACTCACCCACTTTCTCTTGTATGTCAGAAAATTGTTGTACCTTTGCAAGCGAAAATGCACATTACACCATGACGTTTGAACTGTTCTAATCCAAAAGCGGACGGCAACCGCAGAATTGCGACAGCAAGCACGAAGTGATGACCTCGGACGACAATCCGCCCATCGGTTTGCTTTTGTGCGCAGACAACGGCGAGACGGTTGTCAAGTATGCAACCGGGCGGTTGAAGCCGAATTTGTTTGTACAGAAATATCATATCCAGCTGCCCACCGGAGAAGGAATCAAGGCGTTTATTGCCCAAAGTATCCGCTCAGCGGAATAAAATCCCATCCTCCTCCGAGCGGTGCTTCCGAGCACTCCGGGAAAGGAGAAAAACATTAAACATAAAGACAAGCGCAAAGCGTTGCGCTAATTAAATAAAAACAAAGCATTACTATTATTTCGCGTTTACCGAAAGTGTCAGAAGCTTAAAAGGAATAATCAGTCGAAATAATAAATAGGCAGCATACTAATGCACAAAATATTTGTGCTGTAAAGGTATACCTTGTTCATCCGTAATAGATGCTTACACATTTAGTGTGAGTTTCTTAGGATGGACGAAGGCTCCTTTCTGACACTGCCTTGGTAACGCGATAAGAAACTCGCACTTTTCTTATCGCAACGATTGATAGTATGCCCAACAAAGTAATTACTATCAATCATGCTATTTAATAGCCTGGAATTTGCATTCTTTCTGCCGATAGTGTTTCTGCTCTATTGGTTTCTGACGCCCTCCGGCACAAACGGACCGCGCTACTCGCTCTTTCATTATTGGCATGTGAGCGAACAAACGGCACTGCGCATCCAGAATGCCTTTGTCCTTGTCGCCAGTTACATCTTCTATGGCTGGTGGGACTGGAGATTTCTGCTGCTGATTGCTTTTACCTCTTTCTGCTCATGGGGTAGCGGTCTGCTTATCGGCAAATCTGTTTCATCCGGTCAATCTGTGGGCGGTCATAAAAAAGCCAAAGCATGGATGATAGCAAACATCATTCTCAATCTCGGCATCCTCGCCGTTTTCAAATACTATGACTTCTTTGTCTCGGAGTTCGGGCAGTTGTTCGGTATCAGCACGGATAGCCTTTTGCTCAAAATCATTCTGCCTGTCGGCATTTCGTTTTATACCTTCCAAGCCCTGAGTTACTCGATAGATGTTTATCGCCAAAAGATAGAACCGACCAAAGATATTATTGCGTTCTTTGCGTTTATATCTTTCTTCCCGCAACTGGTGGCAGGTCCTATTGAACGAGCCACCAACCTCTTGCCGCAGTTCCTGCAACAACGCACGTTCTCGTATGACCAAGCGACAGACGGAATGCGCCAAATTCTATGGGGCTTGTTCAAGAAGATAGTAGTAGCCGACAACTGCGCGACCTATGTCGATCAAGTCTGGGCAACATACGACACCCAGACCGGTTCTACACTCCTGTTAGCAGCCATTCTCTTTACCTTCCAGATTTACGGCGATTTCTCCGGATATAGCGATATAGCCATCGGAACTGCCAAACTCTTTGGTATAAAGTTGATGCGCAACTTCAACAATCCGTATTTCTCGCGTGACATTGCAGAGTTCTGGAGAAGATGGCATATCTCTTTGACCACTTGGTTTCGCGATTACGTGTATATTCCGTTGGGAGGTTCTCGTCCTGAAATCCCTGCAAACATCCAAAATCCCGACCGCTACAAGAAACTAATCATCATCCGCAACACCTTTGTCATCTTCCTTTTGTCGGGCTTCTGGCATGGTGCCAACTGGACATTTATTGCTTGGGGCGCATATCACGCACTTCTCTTCCTTCCTCTCATCCTCCTTGGCAAGAACCGCAAATACACGAATCAAGTAGCCGAAGGTCGGTTATTGCCTACATGGAAAGAGAGCGGGCAGATGCTTTTTACTTTTGTGCTTGTAGTGATAGGCTGGATCATTTTCAGGGCTGAAACAATTGGTCAAGCATGGGATATTTTAGGTAGTATTTTTAGTAAAAGTTTGTTGACTGTCCCATGGTTACATAACCGCTATTTTTACATCCCCCTATTTGGATGTTTAATTCTACTAATTTTTACAGAATGGATAAATCGACATAAAACTCATTCATTAGATTTATCTTCTATCAATAATCACGCTATAAAATACTTTATATATTTAGTGATTATTACGCTAATTATATTTTTTACTCCTGCGACACCATCTCCTTTTATTTATTTCCAATTTTAATTGATACAATGAAAAAGTTCCTATTACATATTTTATTGTTTGCTACCATTTTACTCAGCATACTCATAGTTGAAGATATTGTAGTTACAAGTAAATACCATTCAAAGGAGACACGAAAATATGCCGTGTGGAATGATATTCTGCATACTAACATAA
The DNA here is from genome assembly GCA_017471175.1 of Paludibacteraceae bacterium. GTDB lineage: Bacteria > Bacteroidota > Bacteroidia > Bacteroidales > Paludibacteraceae > Colicola. The sequence goes on from JAFUVS010000001.1 coordinate 2,432, forward strand.
ATGCAGATCTGCTTATTATTGGGAATTCGAGAGCTTGGTGTCAATATTCGCCACAAATCTTAGATTCGATTCTTGGCACAAATTCATATAACATTGGGTTAGAAGGAAGTGCTTTTAATCGGCAAAAAGCACGCTATGACATATATAGACATTACCAGAAGATAAAACCTAAATATATCATACAAAATGTAGAATTCTTTACCTTAAGCGGATATACAGTTGGTTATGAGAGAGAACAATTTATGCCATATTTGATGTATCCTTATTATCGCAATAGAATTAAACAAGAAGAACTATTCAGTTTTGGAGAACTATACATACCGATGTATCGCTATTACATGAATAATGTTTATGATGATTATTTTAAGTTTGACTACATTATTAACAAAGGATATTTGGGTCAAGATCTCGCATGGGATGATAGCAAGCTAAAAAGTACTAAGCCTTATATTGCAAATATTGACACAACATTATTACATTTATTTTCTGATTACATAAAAGAATTGCAAAGTGATAGCATAGTTCCAATATTGGTTGCTGCTCCTGTGTATGTTGGAGCAACAGAAATTGTGATTAATATAAATGATATTAATAATGTGTACAAACAACTTGCAGAACAATATAATATTCTATTCTTGGATTATTCAAATGTGATGCTATCTCTGGATACCACATACTTTTATAATGCGACACATATGAATAAAAAGGGAGCAGAGCTGTTTTCTATCCAGCTCGCAAATGATTTAGATTCATTGGGAATAATTTCACATTAGGTTCTCCCTTTCATAGCATGGCTTTTTCTATTAGTTGAGCACAAAAGACTGCATAAATCCGTGAATGAGTGAACCTTAATAATCGTCCTTGACTTGTATAAGAGTGGCGTGAGAGTGGCTGATTGACGGCTACAATTTAGCGAGGCGAACAATGCACCCGAATCTTAATAATCGGAAATTCCTACATCTATTTTCAATTAGCAACTATACTTTATATTTTCAACAAAAACATTAAAAATATTAAATATACTTTATATTTTTGCAAAATAATTTGCATATATCAATAAAATGTAATAATTTTGTGGCGGATTTAGAAAATGCGTACTATGGAAGAACTATTACGCAGAGAGTTTTACTCGCAAGCCATCGCTCAATGGTTGGGCAAGCAAATCATCATCGTGCTTACCGGGCAACGTCGCGTGGGAAAGAGTATGTGTCTGCGTTTGTTGGCACAAGAGAAACAGGCAGACCCCAATGCAAATATCATCTATATTGACAAGGAAGATGCTGCGTTTGATACCATCACCACGCATGAGGAGTTGAACGCGTACCTCTCAGCTCATATTGCGCAAGGAAAGCATAACTATATTCTCATAGATGAGATACAAGACATTACTGGTTTCGAGCGTTCTCTGCGGAGCTGGATCAAGCAACCGGAAACAGATGTGGTGGTAACCGGCAGTAATGCTAAAATGCTCAGTAGCGAGTTATCCACACTTCTTGCTGCACGGTACATTGAGATACCCATTCACGCACTCAGTTATACGGAGTTCCTCTATTTCCATCAGTTGCAGGACAGCGATGAGGCGTTGGAGAAATATCTGCTTTGGGGCGGTCTGCCGTACTTGCGGTTAATAGGGTTGGAACATACGGAGCAGATGAGGAACTATATCCAAAGCGTATATGACACCGTTGTATTGAAAGACATTGTGCAGCGGGAACAGATACGGAATGTCACTTCGTTTATCAACCTCAGCCGTTTTGTGAGTGACAGTATCGGCAAGTTGGTTTCGCCTAATTCCATTATGAAATACCTTCGTTCGCAGGGCGAGAACCTTTCTTCGGTTATCATTCAGAATTACCTCAAATACCTTTGCAACGCGTATCTGACTTACCGGGTTCAGCGGTATGACATTCACGGCAAACAGCTGTTAGAGAGCAACGACAAGTATTATTTTGAGGATTTGGGAATACGCAATAAGCTTGTGCGCACACGCCAAACGAATGATATAGAGAAACGGATTGAGAATGCGGTGTATCTGCATCTGTTGAGGTTGGGGTATTCCGTGCGTGTCGGGCAGTTGCGGAATGCGGAGATTGATTTTGTGGCAGAAAAGGATGAGCAGACCATCTATGTGCAGGTAGCCTATATGATTGCAGATGAGGAGACCGAAAAACGCGAGTTTGGTAATCTGCAAGCCATCAAAAACAACCACCCGAAGATAGTTATTTCAATGAATCCTCTCAATACTATTTCTGATGTAGAAGGCATAAAACACATCCATCTGCGGCATTTCCTAAATATGAAAGATTTGAAATCTTAAGATGGACATCATACGCCAATATCTGTCCTCCGTTCTCTTTCCTGCACATTGTGCCGGTTGCGGACAACCGACCGAAACACAATCATTGGCTATACCCAATCCTGCTATCTGCCCGGAATGTATCGAACGCTTGGAGCGAACCGAACAATTCGCCCTGCGCAACAATCTAACGGAAGACTTATTCGCGCAGAACAAACAATTTGAGCGCGCGGCAACTTTCTGCTTTTACGACAAGCACGACCTCGTCAGCTGCCTGATACAGAAAGCCAAATACGGAAGGCATCCTGAAATCAACCTCGAATTGGCACGCTTGGCTGCCTTAGACGGACTGCAATCGGATTTCTTTGAGGACATTGATGTCATTATTCCCATTCCTCTTCATACACGCCGCTACAAACAACGCGGATACAACCAGTCGGACTATATAGCCCGAGGACTAAACGAAATCCTGCATATCCCGATTGACACAACGCACATAGAACGCGTCAGAAACAATCCGCAACAAGCTCTGACTACAGGGAAAGAACGAGAACGAAACGTGGAAAACATCTTTGCCGTGAACCACCCCGAAGAGATGTACCGCAAGCATATTCTGCTGGTGGACGATGTGATAACGACCGGAAGTACTATCCGCTCCTGTATGGAGGCTATGTCGGCTTTTCGCGGTGCACATATCAGTGTGTTTGCGCTTGCCAAAACAAGGTAATCCACCCATACACTATTACCCGAAGGACACAAAAAAAGCACCGCAAAACACTTTACTCGAGAAAACTCCTAATGAAAGGATTTGAGGTGTAATGCGCCTTTGTAATCCGACCACCGCTTTTGCTACCGCTCCGAAAAGCGGGTCACGGCAGAGCGTATCGGCACGCCATCAGTTCATTATGTACCTCGGTGTAAAAAATTCTGTTGAGTTTTCCGGTCTCTTGGTTTTGCAGTGCTATACAGCAGAAATAGTTTCTGATATTCGTATTATAAAATGTCGTTTTCTAATCTCTTGTGTGCCAACCCAAAGTAAGCACTATATTGTGGGTCATGGAAATCATATCATACGCATCGGGCGTAACCACTTTGGAAACAAAGGGATAAATCTCGTAGTTTTGGTAACGGAAACGATACGCTACTTGCGCAATGAAGTTCTGATTGCGGAAGCCTATTCCCAAACCTGCCATGTGGCTCAAACCCACGGTGCGATACTCAGCATCGGTACGCACATCATTATCGGCTAACAGGGTAGGCTGCTCGTTCTTGACGAAAGCCGACTCGAACGCATAACCGCAATTTAAGAAGAGGTTATTGCTGATTACCAACTCACCGCCGACTTTCATCGTATGCATATCCTGCGTCAGCCGCGAATGACGGAAGTCATATTGGAGCGACAGCAAACCGCGTTTCCCCGCAATGAATGTCATACCGGCGGTGGCGCGCAAAGGCTGCGTCAAACGGTCGGTATAGCGATAGATAAGTGTCTCTTCGTAGGCATCGATTGGAGAATCTTTAAGCGTCATATTAGCATCCGTTCGCGTAGTAAGATTAAAGGCTACCGGTGTCTGAAGAGAGAGGGCAAGACGCAAAGACTGAATGGGCTGATACAGCAAACCGATGGTACCGCTCACCCCTACCCCGCTCATTGTGAGGTAGGTATTAGCGTGCATATAGGATGTATTGTTTTCACTAAAAGCCTCTTCATACTCAGTAGTCTTGCTGTAAGAAAGCGAACGGATATTGAGTCCTAAGCCCAGTGCCCAATGATGCGTAAAAAGACCCGCCCAATGGACATTAAACTCGTTTAAGCCGCCTTTCTCATAAATCTTAACCGCATTAACGGGAACTGTTCCATAATAGGAAGTCCATACGCCCCAAACGGTATCTCCGTTCTGATTGATATCGTAGGGGTCTATCATATAGGTCTGATATCCCAACCGGCTGAGCCAACCTACTCTGTCATCGTTGTAGGCATTGTCGCTTGCCACATCGCTTTCGCTCAAACGCACCGTGCCATCGTCATTATAAACCTGATCCAACATCACCTGCGCTATGGTAGGCTGATTGTTGGCATGCCCGAGCGATGTACGATTGAACGTATGCAAGCGGTTGAAAGAGAACATAAAGTTACAGAAACGCATTGCCGACTCCTCGCGGTGGTTCTCAAAAGCCAACACAAAATTAGCATTCGGAAGCATAAAGGAGGACTTGAACTCGTCGCCCTTCACGCCGCGTTGCCGCGTATAGTCCAACTGCTCGTGGAGCGTAAGCGAAACGCCTAACCTCCGATAAAGAGCCAGACCGGCAGGGTTATCCAATACGGCACTCGGGTCAGCCCCGACAGCTGCCATTGCGCCTGCCATAGCCGTATAACGAGCCGTACCTATATAGTCGCGTGCGTCAAGCAGTTGGGCATCTTGCGCACGAACAACCAACGGCAACATAACAGCCGTCAGAACGCAGTAGAAAAGCCTGCGCATTGGTGCAAAAGAAAAGCAATTCGGACGCATAATAAAAAAGAATTACTGATTATTACGATGAATAACGGCTTTCACCACCGTATCCTGTACTTGAATAAACTCTACCTTGGGTGTAACGGGTCGCCGCGCTGCCTTCTGCTTCTCTGTGGTATCCTCTGTCTTTTGGCGAGTAGCGGATTGGGAAACAGTAGGAACTTTCTTTACCGTGGTCGTTACTACATCTTTAGAAGCAGACTCGGCAGAAGAACGCACCACCGGCATCGGACCATCCCAATAATAGGCATCATCCACATAGTCATCTGCCGACAACGGACATAAGGCTAACCCTAATATGACGGACACTAAAAGAAATGTTTTCTTCATATTGTTCTCGATTTTGGTTGAACGCTATACGTTTCTTTTCAGCCTTTTTACGCTCTGAAACCTATAATTTGGCGTACCTCACTCAACGTCTTGGCAGCACTTTCCGAAGCTCTTTCCGCCCCTTGACGGGCCACCTTCAGTATGTACGCGTCATCGCTTTGGAAGGCAAGAATACGCTCACGGATAGGCGCGCAGAAAGCGTTAATATCAGCAGCCAACTGCTTCTTCATATCGCCGTAGCGGATGGTCATTTGGTTGTATTGGTCGTTGAAATAGTCGTAGGTATCCTTCGAGGAAACCAACTCCATCAGCGTAAACAGATTCTGAATGACTTCCGGCTTCTCTTGATTGAGTTGGGTAGGTCCCGAGTCGGTAACGGCTTTCATTACCTTCTTGCGGATAGTGGCTTCGTCATCGCACAGGTAAATGCAGTTGCCGTTGGACTTGCCCATCTTGCCCGTTCCGTCTAATCCGGGGACTTTGACAGCCGTCTTATAGAAATGGTACGACTCAGGCTCCTTGAAGAAATCGACATTGTAAATCCGGTTGAACCGCCGCGCGAAGAGACGCATCATCTCCATATTCTGCTCCTGATCCTTCCCCACCGGCACCTTATCGGCTTTGTGCGCCAACACATCAGCTGCCATCAGCGTCGGATAAGTCAGCAGACCGGCATTCACATTGTCAGGCTGCGTACGCGCTTTCTCCTTAAACGTTGTAACGCGTTCCAACTCACCAAGATAGGCGTTCATATTAAGATAGAGATACAATTCCAATACCGGCTTTACATCGCTTTGCACATAGATGGGTGCTTTCTCGGGGTCTATACCGCAAGCAAGATACTCGCAAAAAATAGTGCGGACCGACTGACGTATATTCTCCGGCGTAGGATGCGTCGTAAGCGAATGCCAATCGGCTATGAAGAACATACAGTCATACTCATTCTGCATCTGCAAAAAACTCTTCACCGCGCCGAAATAATTGCCCAAGTGCAGGTTGCCGGTCGGACGTATGCCGCTGATTACTTTTTCCATAATGACAACAATATTCTATTCATTACTATCCCCTTACAGATAGATTTATTCGATGGGAAGTGTGCGGTCGATATGTTGCTCAAGGGATGTGAGTGTTTCCGTCTTGCTCACGCCGGGAATCATCTGTATCTTCGAGTTGAGCAGTGCCATCAAATCGCGGTCATCACGGGCATACAACTTAATGAGCATTGAGAATGAACCCAACGTAAAATGACTCTCTACCACCTCGGGAATCTGCTCCAAAGCACGAACCACATCGTTATACATAGACCCCTTTTCCAGCGTGATACCCACATATACACAAAGGTTGTAACCCAGCATCTTGGGATTAACTTGATAGCCGCTGCCGATAATGACACCCGTATCAAACAGTTTCTGTACACGCTGATGAATAGCGGCACGGCTTACTCCACATTGCTCCGCAACATCTTTGAAGGGGATACGGGCATTCAACGTGATAATCTTCAAAATCTTACGATCTAACGTATCAATTCTTTCAATCGTATTTACTTCCATAGTTGTAAATTATTTTCAAATTGTTATTATTTTTTCTTAAAATCAGGCACAAAGATACGGCTCTTTTTTAGAAATTCAATAATTCATCGTATTTTTGTGCGCATTTTGTTATTTTTTCTTATAAAAAGTAGAAAAATGTATTGCCAAAACCCTTAAAATAACTTCCTCTATGCTTCGCACATCCGACCTCTTGTTAGCCGAGTATATTGAGCAACATTCGTCCGCCGAACCTGCTTATTTGCAGACCATAGCGCGCACCACCTATCAACACGCAGTCAATCCACACATGCTTTCCGGACACGTACAAGGACGACTGCTGGCAATGTTGAGCCGTATGATACGTCCGAAACACATCCTTGAGATAGGCACCTATACCGGTTATTCGGCATTGTGCCTCGCCGAAGGATTAGCCGAAAAGGGGCATTTGATTACCATCGAGCGGAACGATGAAATAGAGGAACAGATTCGTCATAACTTGTCACTCTCCGAATTGGGACAACATATCGACCTGCGGATAGGCGATGCCCTCCAAATCATTCCGTCATTGCCCATAGACCAACCGTTCGACCTCATTTTCATAGACGGCGACAAAAGAGAGTACCTATCTTATTGGAATGTAGTAAAAGACCTCCTGACAGCGGATGGATGGATTATCGCGGACAATACGCTTTGGGACGGGCATATCATTGACCCCGCCTACGATCGCGATGCACAAACCAAAGGACTGCGGGCGTTCAACAATGAAGTAGCCGGAGATACAGAATGGAACAAAGTAATCATTCCCATTCGCGACGGGCTGACCCTGCTGACAAGAAAGACTACATAAGATAAGCCTGCACCAAAGTCCGCAACTGCGCAAACTGTCTTTCCACTTCCTCGCTCGTACATTCGCCGTAACTGCTAAGTCGCAACCGAATCGTTCCGTCTTTCGGCAGATAAGCCAAATGCAACCCTTCGGGCAAAGCACTCTCCCAAGCCTCCAACTCAATAGCCAACGCTGATTCGGGAATACCCTTCACGGTAAGGGTACGATGATAGATATGCGTATTGATACCGCGTGCGTGAAGACGCTGCTGCAAGAAAGGCAGAACCTGCTCGTCCATTGCCACTTGCATCTCTTTCGGTACACCGGGCATACTTGCCACTATTTTCTCCCCCTGCTCCCATACCATAATAGGTGCACTTCCGATGCGATTCTCCAAGATAATCGCCGACTCGGGCACGAGCCACTGCGTGGCTGTCAGACGGTTAAGTACATTCGGTCGATTAGCATACAACTGCTCCACGTGCCGTTTCACCACTTCACTCTCCACTAATCTTGTCTGGAAGAAGTCGCACAAAACACGCTTGGTAATATCGTCCTTGGTAGGTCCTAATCCGCCCGTAAGCAACACAATATCCACCCTACTCAACGCATCCGACAGGACTTGACGTATATGCTCTGCCGAATCATGAACGGAGGTGATTTGATAGACGGCTATATCGGCGTGATTGAGTTGCTCCGCCATCCAAGCCGAATTGGTGTCCACTACTTGACCTATCAACAGCTCGTCACCTATGGTGATAATCTCTGCTTGCACTGTTTTTTCCATTCTGTTGCCGTTAATTCAAGTTCGTCATACCACTCCTGCCCGAACCGTTTGATAAGCGGTTCTTTTAGGAATTGATACAACGGTATATTCTTTTTCTTTCCCAATAAACGTGCCGGATAACATATATCCCAGCGATGATACTCCACGCCCACTCTCTCGCCGACTTTGGTTAATCGGATAGGATAAAGCGCACAAGAAATAGGTTTACGCCAACTTGTTTTCCCCTGCTCATGCGCTTGCTCAAGCAGGCAATAACACCATCGGTGGCTATCGCGCTGCATAAAGATACACTCCGCTCCATCTACGATAGAGAGTACCTGTTCGCCGGACGGGTCAAGATAACTCAGTCCCTGCTCTGACAGAACTTTTCGCGCCTTACGAGCCATTAGAGGTTCCACTACGGGCAGCACCTTTCTAATCTCCTCCAACTCATCATCGCTCACAGGCGCACCGGCATCACCCTCTACGCAACACTTGCCGCAACATGCGGCAAGGTCACACGAAAATTCTTTTTCTAGAACATCCAAACTGACTAATGTGTCTTGGATAATAAACATATCAATCACTTTGTCTATACTGACGACCTATGTATCGTCATCGTCCATATAGTAGTGAACCTCTTCCTTATCTTTCTTACGGAAGATGCGGTTGTAGTACTGACCGTACTTATACCTCCAGCTGTTCTTACGTCTGCCATAACCATAGCCGTAACCATAGCCATAACCGTAGCCCGAACCGTTACCATAACCGTAACCGTAAGACGAACCGTAGCCATAACCGTAACCATAACCGTATCCGTAACCATAACCACGATGGAAACCTTCCGTCGGCACGTCAGAGAGAACCAGATTGATCTTGCTGCGGTGGTCAATAGCTAACTGCTTAAGCGTCTGCTTGCAGAACGACTTACTCGTTTGCAGACAACGGATGACGAAGAGCGTCGTATCTGTCTGCTCTATCACCGAATAAGCATCCGGCACCTGACCGATAGGCGAAGTATCTATTATAATGAAGTCGTACGTCTGCTTGAGTTTGTCCAACATATACGTCAGCCTGTCGGAGTGAATCAACTCACCCGGGTTAGGAGGTGTAGTACCCGCCGGAATAATGTCAAAATCAAACGGCGCATGATGCAGGATCACATCCTCCATCTCACAATCGCCATTCAGGTAATTGGACATACCCGTTGTATAATCAATCAAACCTAACTTGGTGTGGATATTCGGTTTACGAATATCAAGGTCTATCAAGATAGTTTTCTTGCCGGTCATCGCATACAAGGCTGCGAAATTGGTACACAAGAACGTCTTACCATCACCGGACTCGGTAGAAGTGATACAGATGGAGATTCCCGTCTTCTTGGCAGTAATGAACTCTACGCGCGTTCTTATAGCGCGTAGCATTTCCGCATACGACGAGCGAGGAGATGTCTTGACCAATGTCGGATTCTGCGTTTTGGCATGACGCACAGACCCGATCAGACGGAAATTACTCAAACTTTCCGCCTCACTTGGCGTACGAACTTTATCATTCGTCAACTCCGTAAGAATGATTAAGCCTAACGGAATCAGCAGACCGATGACAAGACAAGTCGTAGTGGTTTTCTTCTTGCTGTTCGCATTGACGATAAACATCGGGCGCGCCCTATCCATAATCTCGTTGTCGGGCGTATTACTTGCCTTCTGAATTTCCGCCTCTGCACGTTTCTGAAGGAAGAATGTATAGTAATTGTCGTCCACCCGATAATTACGCTCTATACTGATCATCTCCAACTCCTTCTCCGGCAGTTTCTTCATATCCACTTCCACCTCCTCGTACCGCTTTTGCAGGTCCGACTTTTCAATCTCAAGGGTGGCGCGCATAGACTTAACCACCTCTTCAATCGTTATCTTAACATTGTTGATGTCGTTGGTCAGTTTGGCGTAATAGACGTTCTTCTCGCTCAATTCGCCACGTTGCAGTTGCAAGGCATTCAATTGAGCCACCAACGTACTGAGCGTACCTTCCGTCAAACCGAGCGAAGAAGGCGAGGCTATCGTCCCTTCCTCAATGGACTCTTGCAGGTAATTGGTCAGGTAGTTGAGATACGTTTCCTTAAGACGTAACCCCATCTGCTGCTCATCGTAAGTATTGATTTTACCTACTAAACGTGAAGCATGCGAACTGACATCCACAAAATTATTGGCATTACGGAATTGTGTCAAAGCATCTTCGCTCCGCTCCAACGAACCTTGCAGGGCATCCAACTGCTCGTTGATAAAAGCAATGGACTTATTGGCAACCTCGTTCTTTTTCTCCAAATTTTGAGCCAAATAGACTTCTGCCAACTTATTGATAAAATCGCAGTCGCGCTGCGGTGTCTGACTTCGGAGCGTGAGCCGCAGCACCGAACTGCCGTCCATCACGAAATCGTGACGCATACGGCTTTGGAACTCGTTAATCAGACCATCTCTTGTACGGAATCGAAAATAGATTTGCCCGGACTGGCTGATATGCTCGCTGGGCCAAAAAGTGGCAGAGAAATAGGGCGATTCAACCCGTTCACCATAGTGAACATCGGCTTCATACGGACGCTTCTCATCCGTGGAGTGGATATGCATCACACCATCTCCCTTGAATGTAACTTGAAAGAGCAAACCCTTCACTGACTCCTGGATATATTCAGGCTCAATGATAACCGGCGTATTGCGATAGAGATTGCGCGTCTTGAAACGTCCTTGCGTATAGTAGTCCACCTGCAAGAAAGGTATGGAATCCACCACGCGCGCTAACAGGTCATACGAACCGAGCATAACCAACTGGTTGTTGATATTGTTATATACAGGTTCCAGACCGAAGCCTTGAAATAACCCCCTTTGACTCGCCAACTGACTGCCCGACTCCTTAATCAAAATCGTACCGCTCGACTCAAACTCTTCAATCCACTTGCGGTTCAGCAAAGCAGCCACACCGTATGCCAAAGCCGCTGCTATAACGAACAGATACCAATAATGGACTACCCGAACAAGCCATTCTACAAGATTGAAACTACTTTTCGGTTCATCATCTTCCGGCGCCCCGCCCGGTGCTCCGGGCACATTCATATAGGGGTTCTGGTACGGATTGGCATACGGATTCACGTATGGGTTCGCATACGGATTAGCATACGGATTGGTCGGGTCGTACGGATTCTTATGCAACTCGGCATAAGGATCAATAAGCGGATTTTGACCGGGATCCTTATACGGATCAGTATAGTATGGATTATCTTTAGCCATATCGCAGTATATTAGCTAATTTTATTTCATCGGAATATAATTAAGCACAGACACTAACAGGGCTACAGAACTGGTAATAAGTCCTATGAAGCCCGTATAACTTTCTTGCTTAAAGAAAGCCCCCGGCTCACGACTGACATAAATCAAGTCATTGGGATAGATATAATAGTACTTGGAATCTATCAGCGTATTGGTACGTATATCAAACTCCAAAACTTCCGGCTGTGCATTGCCGTGCGGACGGATGATTCGGATATGTTGCCTATCGCCCGAATTAAGTACACGCCCGGACATTGCCAAAGCTTGGTAAATAGTCATCCGCTCCTTGTAGATGTATCTTACACCCGTACCGACTTCACCCAAGACGGTAAAATACTTATTGTACAACGCCAACTTAATCTCCGCATCGGGTATCAATTCGCGCATATACCGCTTGATTGTGTCCTGAGCTTCCAATTCGGTCAAACCCTCCAATCGAATCGGATCAAGAAAAGGAAGATTGACCGTTCCGTCCGAATAAATTCGATACGGATAGGCATTACCATACCCCGCACCTGTACTGCTACTCAAATTCTGCGCAAGCGTTTTGCCTAACGTCTCGTCAAGCGTTATGATTCGATAGATTATTTCATCGTTCACCTGCATCCGATACGGTTGATAGCCCACGCTATCGTAATGCGGCAAGTCATCGCGGTCTTGCAATAATCCTACCTGCCGATGCCCGTAACATCCCGTAAACAATACAGTCAAGAGAGCAAGAAGACAAAATGCACTATACTTTTTCATTTTCATTTGGCTGCATTGATTATACGTTGAACAATACCATACACAAATCCGCCAAACGAAATGGTCGTTGCCGTAACAGCTATAGCAGCTGTCAGCCTGTTGATACCAAAAGCCTTACCTTTCAACTGCTGCACATAAATCACATCATTGGGCTCAACATAATAGTATTCGGAGTTGATAATGTCTTTGGAGCGTATGTCAAATTCGATGACCTTGGTAACACCTTCTTTTTCACGCACAATCTTCACTTTCGAGCGATCCGACCACTCACCCAAGTCACCGGCTTGCGCTATGGCTTCGTAGATAGTCATCTTCTCACGTCGTATAGAATAGTTGCCCGAACCTCGCTCGCTTATTACGCTATACATACGCTGAATCACATTCACGTCCACCGACACCATCTTGTAGTCGCCATAGTCCTTGATGTACGTTGCTAACTCATCTTCTAAACGATACTTAATCTGACGAGTGTTCATTCCGCGTACATACAATTTGCCTATCAGCGGAAAATCAATCGTGCCGTCTTCCAGCACGAGATAAGTATATAACTCATTGGCATAGCCTTGATTGAGATTGCCTGTGAATGCTTGGTTGTTCACGGCAAAATTATCCCCTCTCCCCGCGCCATATCCCATCGCAGCGGAGAATAACCGCTGCACTTGCTGATCCACAGAGTGAACACGGATATGAAGCCGATCCCCCGTACTCAACTCATAGTCGGCATAAGGAATCGTATCAGTATAGGAAGGTATGCGGTTGTCCTTGGTCGGTTCTTGCATCAAATTGATCTTCTTGCTGGTTACACAAGAAGACAACATACAAGCCACTACCACGGCTATCGTCAACAGCCACCGCGAAAAAGATATGGATTGCAGTCTTTGCATTGTGCCGAAAAGTTTATCTTTTTTCATCCCATCCGAACGGGTGAGGTGCTAACGGAAGACGTGCCAAAGGATGATAATCGCCCACTAATCCAATAGGTTGCGTATGACGTATTTCACTCACTATCTCTATACACGGACGAGCCTCTGCTATGCGAAAGCCCTGACCTGATAATATGCGGCGGTACGACTCGGTATGCAATTCCGTAAAACCTTGCGAGAACTCAAACTCCTCACCATCAATAGACAGCGTTCGATACGTCTTTTTCTCGCCCTGCACGGCATTCTGAGGCAGACAATCCGCATTGATACTGAGAAAATAACGGACACGCGCCTGCTCCAATTCCAAATAACCAGCCACTCGGTCAAACGACATCACGTGCACCACATTTCGCTTCACTTTACCGAACACCCACTGAAGCATATCGTAAAAATGAACACCGATGTTCGTGGCTATTCCGCCCGATTTATGCACATCGCCTTTCCAACTCGAGTAGTACCACTTACCGCGCGAGGTAATATACGTCAAATCCACATCGTACACTTTATCCTTCGGACCGATTTCCACTTTCTTCTTCAGACTGGCTATCGCCTCGTGCAAACGGAGTTGGAGTATCGTATAAGCCTGTTGACCGGTTTCCTGCTCCAATTCAAGCAGATTATCGATATTATACGGATTGAGAACCAGCGGTTTTTCGCAAATCACATTCGCTCCGAGACGCAAACCGTAACGTATGAACGCATCGTGCGTGTAGTTAGGTGTACAAATACTGACCCAATGTAACGGATTGGAAGTCCGCATCTGCTTGGAGCAGAACCTGTCGAACTGCTCATTCTCCGTAAAGAACGAACAATCCGGGAACGAACTGTCTAATCGTCCTACGGAATCAAACTTATCGTATGCCACCAACAGGTTATTCCCCGTATCGGCTATCGCCTTTATATGGCGCGGGGCTATATAGCCTGCCGCGCCTATAAGGGCAAAATTGAATGGTTGAGTCATACTACTCTTCGTTAGCGTTTTCTTGTTGTGCACGAGCGGCTTGCAGTTCAGCATACTCCGCTTTGTTGTGCACTACCAAACGTTGGAATTCGCGCAATCCGGTACCGGCAGGAATGAGATTACCGCAAATCACATTCTCTTTCATACCTTCGAGCGTGTCCACACGACCCTGTATAGCCGCTTCGTTCAGCACCTTCGTAGTCTCTTGGAAGGAAGCTGCTGACATAAAGGACTTGGTGCCCAATGCCGCCTTAGTGATACCTTGCAGAATCTGCGAAGCCGTAGCACATTCGGCATCACGAGCTTCAACCAATTTGCGGTCACGGCGACGAAGTGCCGAGTTCTCATCGTGCAGACGACGGGCGGTAACAATCTGACCGGCTTTCAGCACTTCCGAATCACCGGCATCGGTTACAACTTTCTTACCCCATATACGGTCGTTCTCCTCCAAGAAGTCGAACTTGTCCACAATCTGGTTCTCCAAATAGCGAGTATCGCCTGCCTCGTTGATTTGCACTTTGCGCATCATCTGACGAACGATAATCTCAAAATGTTTATCGTTAATCTCCACACCTTGCAGACGATAAACAGACTGAGCCTCATTGACGATGTACTCTTGCACGGCGGTCGGACCTTGGATACGCAGTATATCATCGGGAGTGATAGCACCGTCAGACAATGCCACACCGGCACGTACATAGTCACCCTCTTGCACCAGAATCTGCTTGGAAAGCGGGATAAGATACGACTTGGTCTCGCCTTGACGGGAAGTAACCGTAATCTCACGATTACCACGCTTGATCTTACCATAACTTACCTCACCGTCAATCTCAGCTACAATAGCAGGATTGGACGGGTTGCGAGCCTCAAAGAGCTCCGTAACACGAGGCAGACCACCCGTAATATCGCCTGCTGTACCAAACACACGAGTTTGCGTGAACAAGTTGTCACCCACTTTGACCTCTGCACCATCAGGATGAACCAGCATCGCCTTAACCGGCAGGTTATACGAACGAAGCACGTTACCATCCTTGTCCGAGATATGTGCCATAGGCATCTTGCTCTTATCCTTGGTATCGGTAATAACTACTTCTTTCTTACCTGTCTGTTCGTCACTTTCCGTCTTGGCCGTTACACCTTCTATGACATCACTATAGTGAAGCGTACCCGCCGTTTCAATAACCAAAGCAGCTTTATACGGATCCCACTCGCAAACCACTTGACCTTTTTGATATTCCTCACCGGGAGTAACAAACAGTTTGGAAGCATACGGGATGTTGAATGTGGTCAGAATAACGCCCGTTGCCGGATCCACCAGTCGCATATCGTTCAGACGGCTAACCACAATCGTGTCGCCTGCCTCAGTGGTGATGGTACGCAACTCATCTATCTCAATGCGACCGTCACGCGGAATGGCATACGTATTCTCGGTAGCGGCATTACCTGCCACACCACCCGAGTGGAACGTACGGAGCGTCAACTGCGTACCGGGTTCACCGATAGCCTGCGCGGCTATCACACCGACAGCCTCACCTTTCTGTACCATCTGACGGGTCGCAAGGTTGTGTCCATAGCACTTGGCACATACACCATGCTTGGCTTCGCAAGTCAATACCGAACGGATCTCCACTTCCTCTATACCTGCTTTTTCGATTGCCTCACATTGTGCTTCACGTATCTCCTCGCCGGCTGCTACAATAATGTTGCCGTCAAGGTCTTGTATATCGTGTACACTCACACGACCCAAGATACGTTGCGACAAAGTAGCCACCACATTATCATTCTGTTTGATGGCGTGAGCCGTCAAGCCGCGTAGCGTACCGCAGTCCTCTTCGGTAATGATGACATCGTGCGATACATCCACCAAACGACGAGTCAGATAACCGGCATCTGCCGTCTTCAATGCCGTATCCGCCAAACCTTTACGGGCACCGTGCGTCGAGATGAAGTACTCCAACACGCTCAAGCCCTCCTTGAAGTTCGACAAGATCGGGTTCTCAATCGTCTGACGACCTTCAGCGGCGCCGGCTTTTTGCGGTTTTGCCATCAAGCCACGCATACCTGCCAACTGCTTGATTTGCTGCTTCGAACCACGGGCACCCGAATCCATCATCATATAGACGGAGTTGAAACCCTGGTCAGCTTCCTCCATATGCTTCATCAGCACGTCCGTAACAGCCGCATCGACCTTGTTCCATGCGCCAACCACGTTGTTATAACGCTCATCATCAGCCATTTCACCGAAGTTGTACATCTCCGTGATTTGCTCTACTTCCGCATTACCTTTGGCTACAAGGTCGGCCTTTTCTTCAGGAATCAGAATATCGTTCAAGTTGAAACTCAAACCACCCTTGAATGCCATCTTATAACCGAGGTCTTTGATGTCATCCAAGAACTTCGCCGTGCGAGCCACACCACAAATCTTAATCACTTTCGATATGATGTTCTTCACGGCACTCTTCTTCAAAGTAACATTCTGATAACCTACTTCTTCCGGCACATACTGATTGACCATCACACGTCCAGGAGTAGTTTCTATCAACTCGCCCTTTACACGCACCTTGATATTGGCGTGGATACCCACTTTGCCCTCGTTCAAAGCCACAAAGCACTCTTCGGGACTATAGAAAATCAAGCCTTCACCTTTCTCGTTCTTGCGAGGTTTGGTGATATAGTACAGACCCAAAATCATATCCTGCGAAGGAACAGTGATAGGATTACCGTTGGCAGGATCCAAGATATTGTGCGAGCCGAGCATCAGCAACTGCGCCTCCAGGATAGCCTCAATGCTCAAAGGCAAGTGTACCGCCATCTGGTCACCATCGAAGTCGGCGTTGAATCCGGCACAAGCTAACGGGTGCAACTGAATAGCTTTACCCTCAATCATTCGCGGCTGGAATGCCAATATACCATGACGGTGAAGCGTCGGGGCACGGTTCAAAAGAACAGGGTGACCTTGCATCACATACTCTAAAATATCCCAAATAACAGGGTCTTTGCGGTCAATAATTTTCTTGGCAGATTTAACCGTCTTTACCAATCCGCGCTCAATGAGCTTGCGGATGATAAACGGTTTATAAAGTTCTGCTGCCATATCTTTGGGCAGACCGCACTCGTGCATCTTCAATTCGGGACCTACTACGATAACCGAACGTGCCGAATAGTCCACACGCTTACCCAACAAGTTCTGACGGAAACGTCCTTGCTTACCTTTCAGCGAATCGCTCAACGACTTGAGCGGACGGTTGGCATCCGACTTGATGGCAGTCGTCTTACGCGAGTTGTCGAACAGACTATCCACAGCCTCCTGCAACATACGTTTCTCGTTGCGCAGAATCACATCCGGAGCCTTAATCTCAATAAGACGTTTCAGACGGTTATTACGGATGATAACCCGACGATAGAGATCGTTCAAGTCAGACGTGGCAAAACGACCACCGTCCAACGGAATCAAAGGACGCAACTCAGGCGGCGTAACAGGAATCACTTGCAGAATCATCCATTCCGGACGATTTCTGTTTTTCGATGCACGGAAAGCCTCTACGATTTGCAGACGTTTCAAGGCTTCCTGTTTGCGCTGTTGCGAGCCGTCTTTGGCAGCCGTGTCGCGCAGCGAATAACTGAGTTCGTCAAGGTCAATACGGCAGAGCATATCGTAGATAGCTTCCGCACCCATCTTGGCAATGAACTTCTGCGGGTCGGTGTCTTCCAACTGGTCATTGCCTTCAGGCAGACGGGTGAGCAAGTCTTCCAAGTCCTCCTCTTCAAGCAACATTCTGTCCTCCACTACACCATCATTGGTCTTCTGACCTGCCATCACACCGGCTTGAATAACCACGAACTTCTCATAGTAAATGACCGATTCCAATTTTTTGGTAGGGATACCTAACAAGGCAGCCATCTTGGAAGGCAGCGAACGAAGATACCAAATATGAGCCACGGGAACGGCAAGACGGATATGTCCCATACGCTCACGGCGCACTTTCTTCTCCGTTACTTCCACGCCGCAGCGTTCGCACACGATGCCTTTATAACGAATACGTTTGTACTTACCGCAATAGCACTCATAGTCGCGAGTAGGACCAAAAATGCGCTCGCAGAACAAACCATCGCGCTCGGGCTTATAGGTACGGTAGTTAATGGTTTCGGGCTTCAGAATCTCGCCGGAAGAAAGGTTCATTATCTCATCGGGCGAAGCCAAACCAATAGAAATCTTGGTGAAACCGCTTTTCTTAATGTTATCTTGTTTATTATTGTAAGCCATATTCTTATTCTTTACGATTGGACAATATAGTGCTCATTTTGCTTACTCCATCGTAATGGACAATGCCAAACCTTGCAGTTCGTGCAGTAAGACATTCAACGATTCGGGAAGCCCGGGAGTAGGCATCGGTTCACCTTTAACAATTGCTTCATAGGTGCGTGCACGACCGGTTACATCGTCCGACTTGACGGTCAAGATCTCTTGTAGCACGTGAGCGGCTCCGTGAGCCTCCAATGCCCAAACCTCCATCTCACCGAAACGTTGTCCACCGAATTGCGCCTTACCGCCTAACGGCTGTTGAGTTATCAGACTGTACGGACCAATCGAACGGGCGTGCATCTTGTCGTCCACCATGTGACCTAACTTCATAAAGTAAGTTACGCCCACAGTAGCCATCTGGTCAAACGGCTCACCGGTGCCGCCATCATAGAGTTGCGTCTTACCGGCACGAGGCAGACCTGCCTTATCCGTCCATTCGTTCAGATTATCGAGCGTGCAACCATCAAAGATAGGCGTAGCGAATTTGACACCTAACTCCTTGCCTGCCCAACCGAGAACCGCCTCAAAAATCTGACCGATATTCATACGCGAAGGCACACCCAACGGGTTAAGAACAATATCAACAGGCGTTCCGTCTGCCAAGAAAGGCATATCCTCAATACGGACAATCTTCGATACAATACCCTTGTTTCCGTGACGACCCGCCATCTTATCGCCGACACGAATCTTACGCATCTTGGCCAAATATACCTTCGCCAACTTCAAAATACCGTTGGGCAGTTCATCGCCGATGGTAAGATTGAAATTACGACGTTTGAGGTCGGCTTCAAGTCGCTTAACCTGTTCCAAGTAGTTGGTCACGCAACGTGAACACAATTCGTTCTTATGTGCGTCCGTAGTCCAACCCTCTTGCATAACCGTCTCAAAGTCAATCTGACCGAGACGCTCTTTGGTAAAGGTCTGACCCTTGGCAATGATCTCTGTTCCGAGCAGGTCAACCACACCTTGTGAGGTGCGACCTTTGAGCAAAGTGGATAATTTGCCAATCAGTATCTGACGAAGGTTCTCGACCTTATTGTCATGCTCCTGGCGCATTGCTGCCAACTGGTCTTTCTCCTCCGCTTTTTCTTTGCGGTCTTTCTGCTTGCGCTCATACAGACGACGCTCTATAACCACACCTTCCAACGATGGTGTTGCCTTGAGTGAAGCGTCTTTCACATCACCCGCCTTGTCGCCGAAAATGGCTTTAAGCAGTTTCTCTTCGGGCGTCGGATCAGACTCTCCCTTCGGAGTAATCTTACCTACTATAATATCGCCGGGCTTGATGTGTGCACCGATGCGGATGATACCGTTCTCGTCCAAATCTTTAGTGGCATCTTCACTGACATTAGGTATATCGGCTGTCAGCTCCTCCATACCGCGCTTGGTGTCGCGTACTTCAAGCAGGTTCTCTACCACGTGAACAGAGGTGAACATATCTTCACGAACAATACGCTCGCTCAATACAATAGCATCCTCGTAGTTGTAACCCTTCCACGGAATGTACGCCACCTTCAAGTTCTTACCGAGTGCCAATTCACCGTTCTGCGTAGCGAAACCTTCCGTCAGAATCTGACCTTTCTCCACCTTGTCGCCTTTGCGAACAATAGGATGAAGGTCGATCGTGGTGTTTTGGTTGGTCTTCTGGAATTTCGGCAACATATATTCTTTCTCTGCCGACTCGAAGGATACAAACTCTTCCTCTTCGGTACGGTTATAACGAATACGTATCGTATCGGCATCCACAAACGTTACTTCGCCTTCGCCTTCCGCCTCTATTTGCGTACGCGAGTCACGAATCAATTGACCCTCGATACCTGTTCCGACAATAGGTGCTTCCGGACGCAACAAGGGTACACCCTGACGCATCATGTTCGAACCCATCAAAGCACGGTTGGCATCATCATGCTCCAAGAAAGGAATCAAGGCTGCAGCAATAGAAGCAATTTGCGAGGGCGATACGTCCATCGCGTCAATCTGCTCCGGCTCTACAACAGGGAAATCAGCTTCATAGCGAGCCTTTACCTTATTCATCAAGAACTTGCCGTTCTCGTCCAAAGGCGCATTACCTTGCGCCACGGTCATATTCTCTTCGTCCTCCGCCGTGAGGTACATGATATGTTCGTTATCAAGGTCAACCACACCGTTCTGCGCCTTACGATAAGGAGTCTCAATGAAACCGAGATTATTGACCTTCGCATAGATACAAAGCGACGAAATCAAACCGATATTCGGACCTTCCGGTGTCTCAATCGGACACAAACGACCATAGTGCGTATAGTGTACGTCACGCACCTCGAATCCGGCACGGTCACGACTCAAGCCGCCGGGACCTAATGCCGACATACGACGCTTGTGCGTAATCTCTGCCAACGGGTTCTGCTGATCCATAAACTGGCTCAGTGCGTTCGTACCGAAATAGGAATTGATAACCGAAGAAATAGCCTTATTGTTAATCAAGTCGGTAGGAGTGAACACCTCGTTATCACGGACGTTCATACGCTCGCGGATGGTACGACCCATAC
Organism: Paludibacteraceae bacterium; assembly: GCA_017471175.1. Lineage (GTDB taxonomy): Bacteria > Bacteroidota > Bacteroidia > Bacteroidales > Paludibacteraceae > Colicola. The sequence goes on from JAFUVS010000001.1 coordinate 23,474, forward strand.
GAGCCAAACCTACACCGAACTGATTGTAGAGCTGCTCACCGACGGTGCGGACACGACGGTTAGACAAGTGGTCTATATCGTCCACATCGGCGTTCGAGTTAATCAACTCAACAAGGTATTGGATAATCTTTATTATATCATCGTTGGTAAGCGTGCGCTTACTCATTGGCGTTTTCATATCAAGTTTGCGATTGATACGATAACGTCCTACCTCTCCGAGGTCATATCGTTTTTCGGAAAAGAAGAGGTTCTGTATCATTTCGCGCGCTGTAGGTTCATCGGCAGGCTCTGCATTACGCAACTGACGATAGATGTACAGCACAGCCTCTTTTTCAGAGTGCGTCGGGTCTTTCTGCAAGGTATTGAAGATAATCGAATACTTGGCTTCACCCGTTTCCTGCTTGTGCAGCAAGATGGTTTTTGTATTGGTTTCCAATATACGTTCCACCAATTCGGGAGTCAGTTCTTCTTCGCGCTCGATGATAATCTCGTTACGCTCAATGGAAACAACCTCACCGGTGTCCTCATCCACGAAGTCTTCAGCCCAAGAATTAAGCACATTACCGGCAAGCGTCCTGCCGATAGCAGCTTCAAGGTTCTCACGGGTGCACTTAACCTCTTCTGCCAAACCGAAACAATCCAAAATATCCTTATCCGACTCGTAACCGATAGCACGCAACAAGGTCGTTACCGGCAATTTCTTCTTACGGTCGATATAGGCATACATCACATTGTTGATGTCGGTGGCAAACTCTATCCACGAACCGCGGAACGGTATGATACGGGCAGAATAAAGCTTGGTGCCGTTCGAGTGCATCGAAGTGCCGAAGAATACACCCGGAGAACGGTGCAACTGGCTCACAATCACACGTTCAGCACCATTGATAACGAACGTACCCTTCGGGGTCATATACGGGATTGTCCCCAAGAACACATCTTGAATGACGGTATCAAAGTCCTCATGGTCAGGGTCGGTGCAATACAACTTGAGTTTGGCCTTCAAGGGTACTGCATAGGTCAGACCGCGCTTGATACACTCGTCTATGCTGTAGTTGGGATGGTCAATGTAATAGTCAAGGAACTCGAGGATAAAATTGTTGCGTGTGTCAGCTATCGGAAAATTCTCACTGAACACTTGGAACAAACCTTCTTTGCGTCGCTCTTCAGGGGTAGAGTCAATCTGGAAAAACTCACGGAACGATTTAATCTGAATATCCAAAAAGTCAGGATACGGGAATTGCTGCTGCATCGCCGAGAAATTGACTCTTTGTGTGGTGTGATTGGTTGCCATTTGATTTTATATTATTTAAACTTAAATGGTGTCTTTTAACCTATTTTTTAATCCGGTTAAGACTTTTCTCTTTTTGAGAGAAAAAGGTTTAGACCTCGTTTTTGCACGAGATCTAAACCGTTGTTTCGTTACTTACGAACGGGATTATTGCAGTTCTACTACTGCGCCTACTTCTTCAAGGGCTTTCTTCAGGGCTTCAGCACCTGCTTTGTCCATACCCTCTTTAATCTTCGAAGGAGCAGCATCTACCAAGTCCTTAGCCTCTTTCAGACCCAGACCGGTTTGCTCTTTAACTGCCTTAACGACTTGCAGTTTCTGTGCACCTGCCTCTTTGAGGATTACATCGAACGATGTCTTCTCTTCTACGGCGGCTGCCTCAGCGGCTGCGGGAGCTGCTACTGCAACGGCTGCAGCTGCGGGTTCAATACCATACTCCTCTTTCAGTACTTGAGCGAGTTCGTTAACTTCTTTTACGGTAAGGTTTACCAATTGTTCAGCAATAGCTTTTACGTCTGCCATAACTTTATTTTTTTAAGATTTGTTTTTTAATTTGATTGTTTTGTAGAGGATTATGCCTCTTCTCTTTCACCCAGGGTAGTAAGAACACCGTGGATGGTAGTTGCACCTGACTGAAGTGCACTGATAACGTTCTTAGCGGGCGATTGCAACAGAGCAATAACGTCTGCAATAAGTTCGTTCTTGGACTTGATAGCCGACAGCAACTCCAGGTTCTCGGCACCCATATAGACCGTCTCTTCTACGTATGCGGCTTTCAACTGGGGCTTAACGTCCTGTTTGCCTTTCTCCTTCTTCAGGATCTCTTTGATGAGCTTGGCGGGAGCATTACCCGTATTGCTCAACATAAGAGCCGTATTGCCCTTCAACGCATCGAACATCTGTGCATCGATACCTTTCTTTTCAAGGGCTTTCTTCAGAAGCGTGTTCTTGGCTACAATAAGCTTGATATCATTCTTGAAGCACTGACGACGCAGGTTGCTCGTTTGCTCTGCATTCAGACCCTCGATGTTCGTGAGGTAGAAATGAGAGTACTCACCCAAAACGGTTTGCAGTTGCTCAATGATTATACCTTTATCTTCCTTTTTCATGGTCGTTACTCCTTAAATTATTCGATGGTTTTGGGATCAATCTTAATACCTTTGCTCATGGTACTCGAAAGATAAATACTCTTGATATACGTACCCTTGCTGGCAGCCGGTTTGAGTTTGATGATGGTTTGGATGAACTCGTTGGCATTTTGTGCAATAGCATCGGGCGTAAAACTTACCTTACCGATAGAGGTATGTACAATACCGAATTTATCAACCTTGAAGTCAATCTTACCTTGCTTAACCTCCTTAACGGCCTTCGCTACATCGGGAGTAACCGTACCGCTCTTTGGGTTAGGCATCAAGCCGCGAGGACCGAGAATACGACCTAACGCACCAATCTTACCCATATACTGGGGTTGCGTAATCATTACATCGAAATCTGTCCAACCGCCTTTGATTTTCTCTACGTATTCGTCCAAACCGATATAGTCGGCACCTGCCTCTTTGGCAGCAGCTTCCTGGTCGGGACCAACGAGAGCCAACACGCGAGTTACCTTACCCGTTCCGTTCGGCAGCGATACAACGCCACGAACCATCTGGTTGGCCTTACGAGGGTCAACGCCCAAACGAACATCGATATCCACGCTCGCATCGAACTTCGTATGCGTAATCTCTTTTACCAATGCGGCAGCTTCTGCCACAGAATAGAGCTTGCCTGCTTCAATCTTCTCAGCAGCCAGCTTTTGATTTTTTGTCAATTTTGCCATAGTTGTGAGAATTTTGATTATTTAACAGTGATACCCATACTGCGAGCAGTACCCTTGACCATCTTCTCGGCACTCTCTACCGTGAAGCAGTTAAGGTCAGCCATCTTGTCCTGTGCGATTTGCTTGCATTGCTCTTCGGTAATCGAACCTACTTTCTTACGGTTTGGCTCAGCCGAACCGCCCTTCAGCTTGGCTGCCTCAATGAGTTGAACAGCTACAGGAGGAGTCTTAACAATGAAGTCAAACGACTTGTCAGCATAAACGGTAATTACAACGGGAAGAACTTTCCCTGCTTTGTCTTGAGTTCTGGCATTGAACTGCTTGCAGAACTCCATAATGTTCACACCCTTCGATCCGAGTGCCGGACCTACCGGAGGTGCAGGATTGGCAGCTCCACCTTTAATCTGGAGTTTGATGAATCCTGAAACTTCTTTTGCCATTTTTTTGTAATAGTTTTTGCAATTCTAACGACTCTCTTGTGGTTTCTATCAGCAACGCACGTCACTTTAACGCTGCTATAATCTTATATTGATTGAATTTTGCCGATGGAAACTACAATATATAAGTCTCTTGCTGTTAATAAATAAACTACCCGAGTAGTACTTGCGACTCGTAACAGCGTCTCCTACTCTTTATCTACTTGTGAGAAACTGAGTTCAAGCGGCGTTTGACGGTCAAAGATAGTAACCACTACGCGCAACTTGTGCTTCTCTTGCATCACCTCTTGGATGACACCGCTGAAGCCGTTGAACGGACCCTCTATAACCTTTACTTTCTCGCCCGCGAGGAAAGTCTCGTCAAGCTGCAAGTTCAATTCAGTCTCGTCCACCGTACCGACCATCTTATTGATTTCCGATTGCGAAACAGGAGCAGGCTTAATATCCTTGCGACCATCGCTCAAGAAACCCAATACGTTCGGTATATTACGCAACAGAGGGTAACATTCGTCCGTCAGGTTACATTCTACTAATACATAACCGGGCAGTTTGTTACGCTCTTTGATGGTGCGTTTGCCACGACGCAGTACTACTACTTTTTCCGTTGGAATCAGTACCTGGGACACATACTCCTTGAAGAGCGACGAAGTCTGCAAGGCACCTTCGATATATTCGCGCACCTTGTTTTCCTTACCGCTGATAACGCGGAGTACATACCACTTGAAATCATTTTCGGCCATATCTAAACATTCAGATGATGTTCAACACTCGTTTACTATTCCTTCTGTTTAGAACAGACCGTAAATGAGAGTCATAAGATTCTCGAAACACCAGTCCATCAGCCACACGATGAGTGCTAAAATAATGGAAGCAACTAACACTAACACCGAGCTTTGTCCTAACTCCTTGCGGGTAGGCCAACTGACTTTGTTGACCATTTCGTTGTACGATTCCTTTACGCTTTCTACCAGTTTCATATAAATAGATTTGTCTTTTGTTCACTGCTACACGCGCCCTAGAACGCCTTGTTACTTACACACATATAGACACCCCAATATCGGCATCAACGCGCAACCTTCTCTTATGTGAGATTTACCCCGGAACTGATTTCTGTTCCTCTCACTGGCGATACGGCGGTTTGACGTCGAATGGAAGCTATGTCTGTAACAAGCACGGAAGGCAGGAATCGAACCCACATTAACGGTTTTGGAGACCGCTCTCCTACCATTGGAGGACTTCCGTATATTCCTTGCACTGATTGTGTATCAACGAATGCGAAGGAATAATACTATCTTTTCAGTTATCATAACATTCTGCTGAACCTCAATACTTCAGCAGAATGTTATGAATGAATGGTTTAGTCAAGAATCTTCGTGATTTGACCCGAACCTACGGTACGACCGCCTTCACGGATAGCGAAACGCAGACCTTCAGAGCAAGCTACCGGATAGATGAGTTTAACTTGAATCTCGAGGTTGTCGCCGGGCATAACCATCTCGGTTCCTTCGGGAAGAGTAATCTCACCGGTAACGTCCATCGTACGGATGTAGAATTGAGGACGATAGTGGTTGTGGAACGGAGTGTGACGACCGCCTTCCTCTTTCTTCAGGATATATACGGAAGCCTTGAACTCCTCGTGAGGCTTAACGCAACCCGGATGGGTAATAACCATACCGCGCTTAACCTCGTCCTTGTCGATACCACGGAGCAACAGACCTACGTTATCGCCGGCTTCACCTTGATCCAACAGTTTGCGGAACATTTCAACGCCGGTTACAACGCTCTTCTTACCTTCCGCACCGAGACCTTCCAATTGAACTTCGTCACCTACTTTGATGACACCGGTCTCAATACGACCTGTAGCCACTGTACCACGACCCGTGATTGAGAATACGTCCTCAACAGGCATCAAGAAGGGTTTGTCGATAGCGCGAGGAGGCAGTTGAATCCATGTATCAACAGCGTCCATCAACTCCATCACCTTGTCTTCCCACTCAGGTACACCGTTCAATGCACCAAGAGCAGAACCGCGAATAACAGGAGTATTGTCGCCATCGAACTCATAGAAACTCAAAAGCTCACGCATTTCCATCTCAACGAGGTCAAGCATCTCGGGATCGTCCACCATATCGCACTTGTTCATAAATACAACAAGACGAGGAACGTTCACTTGGCGGGCGAGCAGGATGTGCTCACGGGTTTGAGGCATAGGACCATCGGTAGCTGCTACTACGATGATAGCACCGTCCATCTGGGCAGCACCCGTAACCATGTTCTTTACATAGTCAGCGTGCCCCGGGCAGTCAACGTGCGCGTAGTGGCGGTTTGCTGTTTGGTACTCAACGTGGGCGGTGTTGATAGTGATACCACGCTCTTTCTCTTCAGGAGCATTGTCGATTGAATCGAACGAACGAACTTCACTCAAACCTTTCTTGGCGAGTACTTGGGTGATAGCGGCGGTCAATGTCGTTTTGCCGTGATCTACGTGACCGATAGTACCGATGTTAACGTGCGGTTTCGAACGGTCAAATTTCTCTTTTGCCATAATTCTAGAATTTTGTTTTATTAACGTTAATAACTATTTTTTTCTTTTCCTTATTGATTATGCATATAAGACCCACCGTCTAACCGACAAGGCAGCCTCATTACGCTTAACAGAGAGCTGCTTCTGAGAGTTGAACTCAGGACCTCATCCTTACCAAGGATGCGCTCTACCACTGAGCTAAAGCAGCAAAATATACTTTCATCACAAGAGCTTTCACTCTTTGAGCGGAAAACGGGACTCAAACCCGCGACCCCCAGCTTGGAAGGCTAGTGCTCTATCGACTGAGCTATTTCCGCAAAATCCTGTGTCGCACAACATTTCGCGGGAGCTTGGCTACGCCGTATCGCTAAAGCAAGCTTTAGCCGGCTTGCACAAGGCTTCCGCTTGGCATTTCTATAATTGTGCAATCTGTGGGTGCGGATGGATTCGAACCACCGAAGTCGAGAGACAGCAGATTTACAGTCTGCCCCATTTGGCCACTCTGGAACACACCCGTATTTTCAAAGAGCATTCAGTTTTCAGCTTTCAGCACTCTACTTCTTGCCAACTGACCACTGACTTCTGACAGCTTTTTATGAGCCTCTAGTCGGACTCGAACCAACGACCGCTGGATTACAAATCTAGTGCTCTACCAACTGAGCTATAGAGGCGTTACGACCTGCATTCAGGATTGACGCTTCCGAGGTCATACACCACGTTTTCGCATTCCTTTAGTCGAAATCGGCTGCAAAAGTACGGCGTTTTTTTATACTGACAAAACTTTTTGTAAAAAAAAATCACTAAAACTGCATTTTTTTACTCTTTCTTCACAAATCCTACCCTATTTTGCCGCCTCCATCCTCCTAACCGATTCCAATACATTCTCCCCTATTCCCCGACATTCTCCCCCTTTTCCCCTTTCACTCCCGCATATAAAGCACGTCATTAGCGGGTGATTAGCGGGTGATTCGGCGACACAATCCGAAGCAGCGCAACAGCCGTACCATTCTCAGCAAGCAAAAAAGTCGCCCGACTTCGTAGAAGAAGTCAGGCGACTCGACATTACATATCCACACAAGCTTACTTACTCGGCTCCTGGCGTGGGAAATAAGACTCGCGCGCAGGTGCACCCGGATACGAGGGCGTAAAGGGAAGACCCGAATCCCCGGAGGATGTGGTTTGCAGTACGGACTGAACTGTCAGATTAACCTCTTGTGTCTGAGGTTGCATATACTTTTTCATAGTTTGCGTATTCTTTAGAGATTAATTTTTTCATTTACTTCATTTCGCGTCCTTGCGCATCGTACAGTTTGCCTTCGCGGACAATATAGAGAACGCCGTTGCGAATGACTTTCTGTACATTCTCATTTCCTGTGGCTGCCTCATCGATAGCGGTTGGCATACCGTGTTTGCCAATCACGCGGATAGCGTATGCCGTGGTCGTGCCGCGAGCAAGGTCAAGCGTATAATCGCCGCGAGTCAAATCAGCAACCTCAACGCCGTTGTACATAAGCACAACCTGCGTACCTGCTTCACACTGAGGAGCGGCTATCGTATATGCACCTGCCTGAGGAGCGAAGATGCCAAGAGGATACTCGGATATCTCGTTCTCGCCGGTCGCTATCGTATTGACACACAACTTGCTGTTATAGCGATTAACCCACATCTGAGCCACCTTGCCGCTTACCGACACTTTAGCAAGGTCTTGACCTATAACGTACTCATCAAGTGCGTCTTCACTGGTATGCAGATATACGCGGTCGGTCATCTTTGTATTGTCTGACAGTGTTACTACGCACTCGCTGTTCTCTTCCGACATACGGCGAACGGGCGCACCGGAAGCAAACGGTTGAGCAGATACCGTAGCACTCGACTCTACCTGAACAAAGACAGGTTTACCCACATAGAAATGCTCGTTAGCGAGTTCTCTTACATCGTAACTATCGCTTTCGGGTTGATAGAACTGTCCATATACTACCGTTCCGGCATTCAGTTGGGCGGTATAGAGCTTCCAGTTGGCTATGCCGTTCCAGTTCTTCGCCTTTTCGGTGGCTGCACCGCCGTTGTCATATTCATTAACCGTAACCGAACCGCTATAAACAAGGTCTGCACCGGCTTTCTTCATAAAGGTTACATCGTTTTGTGCGGCATAGAAATAGATCATATACAGACGACCCGGAACGAGTGTCTTATCGTTCTGCTTCGAGAGGAACTCCCAAGCCGAATTGTCGGTAGCCGCATCTTCATCGGCAATGGTGGCACGGGTGGCACCGTTGAAGCTGATGATATGATAGTCTTTACCCAACGTGAGCGTCTTGTTGCCTGCCTTCACAGTCGCACCATCGCACTCAAACGGAACGGCAAAGTCGTACCACAAGGCAGCGGCTGCGTTGAATACATACTTATAATATACATTACCGCCGGCGGCTATCTGTATGTTCTCCGCACCGATAATTTGACCGGCAGCCGTTGCACTTGCCTCTATTGTCAGGTCTGCATAGGTCGTCGTTTCCTCTATCGTTACCACATCATTGATAGATACCACCTTGCTTTCGGGCTCTTCCGGCGTATCGGGTGTATCGGGTTCGTCATCTTTCGTTCCGGTGGCAGTCAGCGTTACATCACCCGTAACAGTGAAGGTCTTGTTACCCGTCGTGTTGTCGTTCCACTTAACCGCCACATAGCCTTCGGCAGGTACTACCGACAGGGTTACGCTTGCGCCGTATTCATACGTACCCGCACCGATTACCGTACAATTCTCCGCCGTAACTTTCACCGTATATTTATTCTTCTCAGCCGTGATATCTGCCGAATAAGTAACAGGATCATCCGAAATGACTGCAGCCACAGCAGGTATCCACGCTACCGTATAGGTATATTCAGCCGTTGCATCTTTTGTATATACGGGAGCAACAGGAGTTTGACCGATTTCTACGGTTTGCGCATCACCTATTTGGTTTCCGTTTTCGTCCTCGAATGTAACAACTGCCGACTTACGCGCTGTCGAATATTGAGCCGTGAAACTCATATCTTTCGTAGCTGCCGTCACTGCAGTTATAGCCGGTTGCCAACCGGTGAACGTATAAGTATATTCGGTAGTTGCCGGTTTAGTCGGAACGTTGCTATACAAACCTGCCAAGAGCGTTCCTTCGCGCACGTTGTCAAAACTTTGCAGTACTGAACCGTCATAGTTCTTGAAGGTGATAGTGAACTCAGTGGGCGGTTCGGGAGTGAACACAGCCTGATAAGTCTGATTACCTACAACTGCACCTATGCCGGGCGACCATGTAAGGAAGTAACCTGTCTTGGCGGGAGTGTTTTCACACTCAGGCATCTCATCGCGCGTTAAGAAATGACGCTCTATCTCTTTACCCGTCTCATCAAGGAAGATGATAGTATATTTGCGCTGCGTAGCCTCGTAAGTGGCTGTATAGGTAGCATCCTCGGTAACAGCAACAAATTCCGGAGTCCAGCCGGTGAACGTGTAGGTATAGTCCACATCCTCCGCGCGGGTCGGGTTCGTACCATTATAGAAAGGCATTGTGCCGTACGACAGCTCATAAATTGTGGCATCAGCCTCGCTGTTAGCTATATCCGATCCGTCCCAATTAACGAACTGAACCATAAACTGACGTTCGTGCCAGCGCGGCTCATCGTATGCGCCATCGTTGTCGTCATAAACATAGTACTTACCGTTCGTGCCGCGATAGAGGTTATTAACCAATGTTACCTCCCACCATTGGTTCTCCACCAGGATGAACAGCCTGCCTTCTCCTGCTGCATCGCTATACGTATGGTCGGCATTGATACGTGGCTCCGTGCCAATAACCTCCGTTTCACTGGACTGCGTAGCTATAGACACGTATGCACCCGGCTTCACATACCAAGCACCATAGTTGTCATATACGAACGGATCGGCATCCGTCATCATACGCCATCTGTCTTCTACAAAGCAGTACGCTTGACCGGCAGGCGTTTCCGCTGAATTAGCAAATGCCGGATCCTGACCCGCATTATTGCGCAACAGAGCCGGAATAGTGGCTATCGGAGTCAAATTGTTCACATTCGCCCCGACTTTGAACTGGTAAAGTTTGTCATCTGCCGAAGCCGGAGCGGCTGTCGTGAAACGAACCGTACCGGCATCCGCATTCGTTGAGAAGATATTGGCACCCGAAGTAGTGGTCAGCAAACGTCCTTTGATATCAAACGTACCATGTACATTCAGCTTAGCATCCCCTATCGCTTCCAACGAAGACACGTCGCGAACCGTCGGCTTACCGCCCCAAGAAGGCGTGAAACCGATTACTTGGGCGTATGCATTGCGCGCGTACTTATCCCATTGGTCGGTATCGTACATATACAGCGACACACCCGCATTGATGGTTACCGTGGCTTCTTTATCCACCTCTATCTCCGTACCGGGCAGCATCTCCGTATTCTGCGTAATATCCATAGCACCCGTCAGCAGGTGAATCTTCATATTACTCGTCAAGGGAAGCACAAATTTCTTCGAATCGAAACTATCCATACCCAACGCACGAAGCATCGGTAATGCAATCACCATCGAACCAAGGTGCGCACCGCTATTCACGTCATACACCTGTTTGTCATTTGTTACATCATACCACTTACGAACCCACGTATTTTCGGCATCTGCGGCAGGATCCATCAAGTACATAGCATTTTCACCCGACAAACCGACTATCTGTATATTGTCTGCTGCTGCTGTTATACCCGCACCCGTCGCCGCAAATGACGTATAAAGACGAGAACCCGGATGATAAACCGTGGCGGCTTCTACATTCTGAATAAAGTACTGATTGAGCGGAAACAATTTGTAGTCGTTCGCTTTCTGATACATATTGAAAGCATTACCCGCACCGGGCCAGTCATACACTTGGAAGAACTCGCGAACCTGAGATCCGCGGCGCGCATGTATCTCACCTTCACCCGTTACATAACCCCAAGCATACATCACCGCTCCGTCTTCCAACGTCATCGTACTACCCGCATTGAGCGCAATCAAACCGTATGCACCTGTCGATGTAGCACTTGTACCGGGCTGCGTCACTTGACCGCAATACTGATAACCGCCCGTTTCTACTTTTCCATATACATCTAAGTGTGCACCGGAAGCAAGAGTCAGACGAAGATACTCACTATGCGGAACAGACGACAACGTACGTAACACCTTGCTGCCGGCACCCTCACGCTGCGAATCCGATGCAGGCACCAACAACGTAGCATTTGCCGGTAATGTATAGTAACCGGCAGGAAGCGTATAGTTGTTCACCATCAGAATGGTCACCACCTCGCTCGGATTATTCTGCGCGTACAGCAGAGCCTCCTCCAACGTACCATAAGCCGTTGTGCCGATTGCACATACGCTCACCGCATCATCCTTTGCATTCTCGCTCGTACCGACAAAGTAGCGGTAACCGTCTGTATAGGCCTGACCCGCACCTATGTTATATATGGTCTGGTTGGCAGCCAACGTATAACTGTTCACAAAATCGTTCACTACAAAATAGCCCGATACCAACGTCACTTTGTTGCCGCTGTTGGTAACCTCCGACATATTGCCGTCCGTATTCTTCGCACTGAAACGGGCTCCGTCTATCGTCACTTCACTGCCCGCTTTTAACGCCACAGCACTGCCGTAACCGCCCGTTGATGCCGACAAGACAGCATACTGACCCAGACTGACCGTACCGCCGATCACATCCATCGCTACAGGACTCGTACCCGTCGCACGTATCGTTACATTATGAGCATTCAACGTACCGGCATTGACAACTACGCCACGACCGCTCGCACCGCTGACCGATGCCGTGATCTTGCCGCCTTCCAAACTTACCGAACCGCCCATTACTTGAACACCTGCCGCCGCGGAAGTGGAAGATACGTTAATCTCACCGCTCGACATCTGAACGGTACCTTCATTATTGATACCGGCTGTCGTCGCTGTCAATATTCCATCCACAAAATAGAATGAACCGCCTGCCGATACCGATACAGCCGTCACGCCGATAATCTCGCCGCGTTTCAGCGTCAACGAACCCGACTCTACCGTCACAGCCACACCGTCCGACTCCAACACGCCTATCAACTTGCTGTCTATAATCGCAACATCGCTATTCACCGCCAGCGAACCGGACAAACGACGACCATTCAAGTCCAAGGTCATAGCCTTCGCTATACCCTGTGTGGCAGCCATATTCACATCACGAAGCAACTGCACCGTATCACCGGCCATCGCTTGAGCCATCGCATCCGCCCAAGACAAAGTCAATTGCTTCGCTCCGTTCTTCACCATCACGTCATTGGCAGCAGCAGGCTCAACCACCACTTTTATCGTAGCCTTAAACGATGAACCACCCTTGGAAGCAAGCGTCAAATCAGCTGTATACGTACCTACCGAAGCAGCCGTAAACGACACCGGCACAATAACCATATCGTCTTCAAGCACCGCTCCCGACCAATCAACCGCATACGAACCGCCCGCTGTAGCATTAGCGAAAACCGGCTCCTCAAAGTCATCCAACGAAACGGCATAACCCGTCGAGAATATCACTTGCCACTCCTTGTTCTCATTTGCCGTTGCATAGGCCAACTGACCCTCCGTGCAACTATATACGGGAATAGACTTAAACACTGCCTTATAAGCACTCAATGCAGGATAACTGTCCTTGAATGTCTCCTCCAACGGATAAAAATAGGGCGTACCCGTCCCATCAAAATTGGAAGTCGTAGCTGCACTGAAAACAGAATCCTTACGAGGCATCTCCTTGAAGGTTTCGCCTGTTTCCACCTTAAGCCAGTGGTCAAAATAATAACCCTCATTCGGAGTAGCATAGAAATATACTTTTACATACAAACCGCCACCCGATAACGCATCCAAAGTAGAACCTTTTTCCGAAAACACTTCCGTCACTTCATCGCTCTGATAATCCGGGCGATCCGTCAATTCAGCCGATAAAGCCACCTCACCATTCCCATCTGTCTGAACCTTTGCTTCTGCAAAAGCCGTTATACTGGATGGAAGGCTCTGACCATTCATTTGCAGCACACCACAGGTAATCAAACCTATAAGAACCGCAGAAAAACGAATCATACGTTTCATAATCATCTCTTTTTATTTATTTTCTATTGTTATATTATATCCTTTGGTATTCTACTCTCTATCCTACTATATCTACTCTCTACCTTATGGCCTCTATTTTATACGATACTACTAACAATCACTATCGCCCTTTCCCAACGTTTTCACCCCTCCTGCCATACCGCACAAGATAGTAAAATCGCGCAAAAGTAAGGCTTTATATTAAAATACGCAAATAAAAAATCGCACCAACCACGAATTATACCATCTTCTGCTATTTACACATTACATTCCCATCCCTCCTCGCCCCGTTACTATATTATGTGATTATTATGTGATTATTATGTGATTCCGCTATGTACTCGCAATATGCCGCAGATAATCTGATAGATACAAAAGTGCAAAAAACACACAAAACAACCATTCGACACTCCAAGGTCTATAAACTCAACCTCGAAGCATCGAATGATTTATTCTCCAAGCCTGCCGTAAGACACGCCCTCACAGGGCGCACCGCCTCCCCGGCGAGCGCAAATCTCGCTTACAGTTGGCGCCGCTTGTTGCCCGGCGCGTCCATCATCAACGAACCGCTATCCTGACCGCCCGCAGCTACGTTTTCAGGCAAGGATGCATCACCTGCCACCTTCATCACAAATTCCGATAACAACAGCACTTCCGTCGTCTCAGGTTGAATGTATGCTTTCATAGTCTTTCTGTTTTTTTCGTTTTGTTAGTATCGTTTTTTCGGCATTTCGATATATCGGTATCTCGTCATTCCGACATACCGATATACCGACTTATCTCCGTTATTCTA
>JAFUVS010000010.1 GCA_017471175.1 Paludibacteraceae bacterium
AACCATTCAGATACAAAGAGCGGCGTAGAGGGGAAAAAGAATAATCAGCAACTCAACAGGCGGTACTCACGGTTCGTGGGTATCGCTTTGTAGTTTTTTATATTAATATGATTTGTCGATTTTTATATAATAAATCATCAAAAATACACACATACTGATATGAAAAAGAAGATTGTAAATGAACGTTTATGGGCTATCAGAGTACTGATTGTAGTACTGTCGGTTGTCTCGGGAGTTGTTCCCGCGTGGGCGCATGGTACTCACTACGCCGGCGTGTCTGTAACAGCAACGCCTACAGGACAGGGCAAGGTATATATGACCACTGACGGCGATTATGCGCCGACGGGCGAGGATTGGCAGAACAGTATGTCCGCCACATGGAATTGTGATGACGGAGTGGATGATGAAAATGACACCCGCATCTATTATGTCCATGCGCAGCCGACCTCAGGAAACCATTTTGTGAAATGGTCGTCCAACAGTAGCGGTTCGGACTCCAAATCAACGGATACCAAATATGCCTATAGCACTTCGGCAGAGAGCGAAAGTTCCGGCAGTCCTACCGCGAATAATATCTATGCTATCTTTGAAGCCAATCCGGTGTATACCGGTACCTTCCTTCTATCTGAAAACGGTACTTTCAAATACCAATACGGCGAGTCGGCGGAAGTGACCGTAACGTCCGAGCACTCTGTCATTACCGACCAGAACTTCACGTTTACGGCACTACCCGATGCAGGCTATACCGTATACGGCTGGTACACCAAAAGCGGCGGCACCAAGACCTATTTCGACTATTCTTCTACGACTATCCCGTCCTATGCCTTGCCAGGAAATATCAGTATCGGTGTGGACTTTGTGCCTGTTGGTACGCCTATATTCCGGATTAAAGGCACCAATCTGTATTATTCGGATCTGAGCGCGGCGATCACCGCTTGTGGTTCGGCAACCAAAACCATTGTGCTGATTAACAACGGCACTCTTCCGGCAGGAAACTATACGATACCTGCCAATGTAACTCTCCTTATCCCGTTTGATGAGGGCTTTACCTGTTATACCACAACTCCCGCATTGACCACCAACGCCTTTCTCACACCGGAGGTATATCGGACGCTGACCATGGCTCCGGGCGCTACATTGACGGTTAACGGAGCCATCAGCGTCAGTGCCAAACTGTCGAGCAGGTCCGGGTATGGCCCCAACGGTGCCACATCCGGCAAATACGGCGCAATAAAAATGCTATCGGGAGGAAATACCAAGAGTAAGATTACTTTGAATAGCGGTGCCAAACTTTATGGCTGGGGATATATCTATGGCGAAGGCGCAATAGAGGCACTTTCCGGCTCGACGGTGTATGAAGGCTTTGACATAATGGACTGGCGGGGAGGAAATAATACATTAGATATGTATGACAACAGAAGCACGTATAAAGTCTTCCCGTTTAACCAGTATTATATTCAGAATATCGAGGTGCCGCTCACCATTCATAAAGGCGCTACCGAGACGGTGTACTCCAGCGTCTATGGTAACGGCAGTGATAACCCCTTGGCGATTACCATGGTAGGTGAGAGTAACGGTTTGTTCCGCATAACGGGTACCGGTGCCAAACTGACCAAATGGTATGACCCCTTCTACGACCGGCAGCATTATGAGTTGGAAGGCGCGGCGGCAATCAATGCTATCTCGTTCACAGCATTTAGTATGACTGTTTCGTCCTCTGCTTTTGTGCTGCCGATTACCAATAATATGGACATCACGGTGCGTCAGGGTGCTACGGTATCGATTGCGGAAGATATATGTATCATGCCGGATGCGTCGGTCACGGTAGAACAAGGCGCAACTGTGAATATCGCCAAGAATGTGTATGTCTATGATATACAGGCATACACCAATGCCGACACTTATACAACTAACCGGAGCGGATACCCGTCCGCAGGACCCGGCAGATATGCCGCCGGAGCCTATGTTCGTCGCACCAGCTATTCGCCGTCATGGGCGGCACTCTCTGACCGTGAAATCCGCAGAGTGCAAAACATGAGTTCGGCGCATTTCCAAGTGAACGGAACGCTCAATGTGAGCGGCAAACTATACACCACCGAAGGCGGTGCCGATATCTTCAGCACCACAGACGGGGCAGCCGTCAAACTCGTATCCGGTGCCGGTACGGCAAACAAGACCTACCAAGTGGATCATGAAGATTATGATGCGTACTATTATACTATTCCCATCACTTCCGCCCAACTGCATAATGCTGACGGCACCTATCAGGCTACAGCAGGCAATGCGGCGAACACCACATGGACCTATGCCCACGGCCACTGGGGATGGTGCATCATCTGGAGACTGGAAGACGGCACGGAACTCAAACGCATGTATCAGCCTGCGCAACCCAATACCGCTTGGCTCTCTTCCAACGCACCGGCAACCGGCAGAGCCGCAGAAGGAACCTGCTCCTTTGTCTTCAACGGCTGGAACACCATCACAAACACCTCTCAGCAAGAAATCATACTAACCGCCGATTACACCAAGACATGTGCGGAGTATTATGATGTGCTCTGGAAATCCGAAGACGGCACTGAGACCTACGAAACGGACGAGAATGTAGGAAAAGGCGAGACGACGCGCTATAACGGTGCCGCCCCCGTGAAAGCTGATGATAATATCAACGGCTTCACCTATACCTTCGACGGCTGGACCACGCAGCCCAATGGCGGCGGTACAAAATACAATATCGGTCAGACACCTGCCGCTACGGGCAATGCTACCTATTATGCACATTTCACAGCCACCGAAGTAGCGGCAACAGTGACCGCCAACGGCGTGGTTACCTATTATCCGTCCATAGCAGATGCCTTCGCGGCGGCGAACACCTCTGACTATACGCCTACCATCCAAGTATGGAGAGATGCGCCGAACACGCCTGCGCTGACTTATACCGCTAAAAACCATTGTACCCTCGACCTCAACGGACATACCGTTTCAGGAACAAGTATGCCTTTGCTGACGATTAATGATGAGGGTTTCACCTTTACGGTTACCGACCGTACCGAAACGAAGGAGGGAAAACTTGCCGGCATTTCGGGAGCGTCGACTGCTTTTGTAGTTAGTCTCGTTTCCGGTGTATTCCGTTTGGAGGCGGGTACTGTCTATGGGCAAAATACAGGCACAGGAGTTATGGCTGGTGTTTACGCCGGAGCAAATCGCGAGGTCATCATGACCGGCGGAACAATACAGGTGGATGCCAACAGCGGAACCGGCTATGGTATTTTTGCGCAAGGAAAGGGAACCATCAATGGCGGTACCATCCGCGTCGAGTCATCGGCTAAAGCGGCGTATGCCGTGCAAGCCCAAGGTGCCAATGGAAACGTAACCGTCGCCGACGGTAAGTTCTATGCCGCCGGCAAAACTACGGTTACCTGCGTTCTCGCCAAGGGCGGTGCTTCGCTGACAGTGAACGGCGGATATTATAACACCGCAACCGACCTCACTACCTACCTCGGTGCCGGCCGTCATATCTTCAACCTGCCAAGTTCAGAACTGCCGTATAAGTACAAGGTCGGAGCCGGAGGTTATACCGTGACCTTCAAAAATACAGACGGCACGGTGCTGCAATCCGGTTTGTGGGAGGGCGGCGCTACGCCGGAATATACCGGCGATGCCCCCGCCAAGCCCGGCGATACCGGAGGAGAGTTTATACACAGCGGTTGGACGCCGGAATTGGCTCCGGTAACAGGCGACGCCATCTATACGGCTACTTATGTTCCTGCTCCGCCTGTGGCTTCCGTCACCATCAGCGGCACCACAACGGAATATATTCATTTCAGCGATGCATGGACGGCAGTCAACGGTGCAACCGCCGTATCAACCCTCACGCTGTTGCAGGATGTAACGGTTAACAGTTTCTTGACATATAATAATAGCAGCAAGAAAAACTGTACTTTTAATCTGAATGGTCATACTATTTCGACTACCGATATCGCTATGTTTAACCTTAACACGGCAGATATAACATTTACCATTACGGATAATTCGGAGGGTCAATCCGGTAAAGTGTCAGTCAATTCGACAAGCGTAGGGAGTACTGCATATGGCGTGTTGGTTAGTAAGGGGCGTTTCGTATTGGCTGCGGGAACGATAGAGGCAAACTTGAGAACGACCACATCGCAAGGTGTTCGTGTAGCGAACGGTGCTTCCTTCACCATGAATAGCGGCACAATAGATGTTCAGACCACCAATAATAGAAACGGCGATGGCGTATTCGTAAACACAACGGGTTCCGCTACTATCGGAGGGGGTGAGATTCATGTGCGTGCAGCAGCAACAGGCTATGCTGTGAATGCTGCCGGAACTACAACCATTACGGGTGGTAAATTCTCAGCCGAGGGCGGCACATCTGCTGCTTGTGTTTACAGGACGGGGACTCTTACGCTGCAAGGCGGTTATTATAGTTTGAACACCAACCTGGCAGACAACTGCGCAACGAACTATCATGTTTTCCCGAATGACGATGCCACCTATCTGTACAAAGTAGCTGAGGGCTATACCCTTTCGTGGACTACGGATGGCGACGCGCTCACCGGCGATTACACCTCAGGTCTCACGGAAGTAGGTACGCCTATTGCAGCGCCAAACACCCCGACAAAAGCAGGTTATACCTTCTATGGTTGGACACCTGCCGTAGTCGCTGCGATGCCTTCGGCGGATACGGAATATACGGCACAATGGGCGGTAGCGAGTGTGACGATCAGCGGCACAACCACCTTATATACCACTTTCTTACCCGCATGGACGGCAGCGAATAGCGCAACGGCAGCATCTACCCTTACGCTATTGCAGGATGTAACGGTTACCACAGAGTTGACGTACAATAATAGCAATAACAAGAACTGTACGCTCGATCTCAACGGGCATACGCTCACAAGCAATACTTCTCAACAAAGTCCGCTGCAAATTAACAACACAAATGTCACCTTTACCATTACTGACGGAACGGAAAACAAGTCAGGAAAATTGTCGCTGACGACGAGTTATTCAGCTGGTGCCATCTTTGGTGCGTATGTAAAATATGGTACTCTCCAGCTGAATGCGGGTACGATTGAGGTAACCTCAAGCACAGCTACCGCCTGTGGTGTAACAATCCATTATGGTACTTTTACGATGAATGGCGGTACAATACATGTGAGGACCACCAACGGTCAAGACGGTCGTGGCATATATGCCAACTCCACCACTATTATCAATGGCGGTACGTTTCATGTAGAGGCTGCCGGAACAGCCTGCGGAGTCAGACGTGACGGTGGTACGATTACCATTAATAACGGTAAGTTTAACATCTCCGGCTCTACCGCATCATACATGAATTATAAGGCAGACGCTGATTCCAAAATAATCATAAAAGGCGGTTATTATACTATTAACACCCGTTTAGGGACTTATGTTTCTAATCCATACCACATCTTTGATTTGAGCTCCGGCGCAGAGTTCGACGAAGGTTATCGCTACAAAGTAGCAGAGGGCTATACAGTAACCTTCAATGCCAATGGTCATGGCTCAGCACCGGATGCACAACTGATTGAAAAGAACACTCATGCGACTACTCCGACCGCTCCGACAGCTACAGGTTACACCTTTGGCGGTTGGTACAAAGAGGCTGGATGCGAAACCCCGTGGAACTTTGCATCGGATGTTGTAACTGCTGCAACGACCTTGTACGCCAAGTGGACTGCGATAAACTATTCCATCAACTATGAATTGAATGACGGTAGTGTGACTTCGGCTAACCCAACGAGTTATACGGTAGAGAGCAGTACAATCACGCTCAACAACCCGACCAAAGCCAATTATGTCTTTGCCGGATGGACAGGTACGGACTTGGCGGTGGCGACGATGAATGTCACTATTTCGGCAGGTTCTACCGGCGACCGCTCTTATACGGCGACATGGACTCCGGCGGTGGCTTCCGTCACTGTCAATGATGCAACGACACTATACACGACATTTGACGATGCTTGGTCTGCTGCCAATAGTGCAGGGTCTGCATCAACCATTCAACTGCTGCAGGATGTAACGGTTAATACACAGTTGACATACGATAACACGAACACCCAAAACTGTACGTTGGATCTCAACGGACACACGCTGACAAGTACAACGAACTCACGATATCCGCTGTATATTAACAAAACCGGTGTTACCTTTACCATTACCGACTCCGACGCATCCGGAACGTTGTTATTGAATACAACGAGTACATCTGCTATCTTTGGTGCTTTTGTGGACAATGGTACTCTCCTGCTGAATGCGGGTACGATTGAGGTAACCTCAAGCACTGCTACCACCTGTGGTGTAACAGCCAATAGTAATGGTACTTTCACTATGAATGCGGGTACGATACATGTGGTGACCACCAACAGCAAAGAAGGACGTGGCATCTATTCCGCCGGTTCCGTAACCGTTCATGACGGTACTATCCATGTAGAAGCGGCTGGAGATGGTTATGGTTTGAAACGAGATGCCGGAACAATTACCGTGAATAATGGTAAATTTAACATCACCGGTTCTACTGCATCTGTATCCACAAATGCCAATCCGGTTATCCAAGGTGGTTATTATAATATAAATAGCAATTTGGGCACCTGTGTACCTGCGCCGTACCATGTCTTTGACCTCACTTCCGGCACTGAGTTCGACGAAGGGTATCGCTACAAGGTGGCTGAAGGTTATACCGTCACCTTCAAGAACGAAGATGAAACATTGCAATCAGGTTTGTGGGAGAAAGGTGCTACTCCTCTTTACTCAAGTGCAACACCTACCAAAGCCGCCACAGCACAATACACCTACACCTTTGACGGTTGGAGTCCGGCAATAACCGCCGTCACCGCCGATGCCACTTATACAGCGCAATTCAGCAGCACGGTAAACACTTACACCGTGACGTGGAAGAATGCTGACGGCACGACATTAGAGACGGACGAGAATGTACCCTATGGTGCCACGCCTGCATATAACGGCGCCACGCCTCAAAAGGCAACCGATGCCGAGTATGCTTATACTTTTAACGGTTGGTCACCGGCAGTAAGTAGCGTCACAGGCGATGCCGTCTATACGGCAACTTACACCACCACGCCTGTCGTGGCATCCGTGTCTGTCAATGAGAGCGGCTATACACTTTACTATACGGATTTCAACACAGCCTTCACGGAAGCCAGGGGTGCGGCATTCGCTGTAACTATCACACTTTTGAAAGATGCAAATTCGGCTTCGTTGCAATATAGCAGCAATAATACCGACTGTACGCTCGACCTCAACGGTCATACGCTGACATGTACCTCAACGCAACTTATATTGAATATGAATAAAGCCGGCAGTACCTTTACTATCACCGACAAGTCAGAAAGCAAGTCGGGACAGATGAGGATTGCGGCAACACATACAAGTGAAGCCTACGGCGTGTATGTCAACAAAGGTCATCTCAAATTGGAAGCGGGCACTATATACGCAAGCATGATTGCGCCTACATGTGCAGGTGTAAGGGCTGTTACTGCAAATTCCTCCTTCACCATGGATGGCGGTAAGATACATATAGTAACTACCAATACGAACAACGGTATAGGTGTAACTGCATCTAACGGCACCACAGTCATCAATGGCGGTACGGTTCATGTGGTGGCAGCCAAAGACGGTTATGGTATAAATCGTACCGGCGGTACGGTAACAGTCAATGACGGCAGGTTCAATATCTCAGCCACCGGCTACGCTTATGCGACAAATCAGACATCAACAAATGCCTCTGTGGTTATACGCGGCGGTTATTATACGACCAACAGCCAACTCAACCCGACTGCGCCGTACCATGTCTTCGGTTTGGATAATCAGAGTCCTTACCTCTACGAAGTAGCCGAGGGTTACACCCTGACATGGACGACCGACGGCGATCCGCTGACGGGTACCTATACTTCGGGTGTCACGAAAGTTGGCACAACCATCGTAGAGCCTGCCACCCCGACCAAGACGGGTTATACCTTTGCCGGTTGGTCGTCTGCCGTTGCGGCTGCCATGCCAGCGGAAGACACCGAATATACGGCTACATGGACACCGAATACCAACACGGCTTATACCGTTAAGCACTATCAGGAGAATATTGCCGATGACGAATATACATTGTTTGAAACCGAAAACCTGACAGGCACTACAGATGCCGCCACGGAGGCTGTTGCCAAATCATACACAGGCTTCACCGCTCAGAGTTTCTCGCAGAGCACAATAGTACCTGACGGTTCAACAACAGTAAGTATTTACTATGATCGTGATAAGTTCACCATTACATGGAATAATGCTGACGGCACAACATTGGAAACGGATGCAAATGTCAAATACGGTGCATTACCCGTTTATGACGGCACAACCCCGACAAAGGCGACCGATGCCGAGTATGCTTATACATTTGATACGTGGTCACCGACGGTAAGTGCCGTTACAGGCGATGTTACCTATACGGCAACTTACACGACCACCCCCGTTGTGGCATCCGTGACAATCAATAGCACAACTAGGTATTATACAACTCTCGCCGCCGCTTGGACTGCTGTCAATACAGCAACCGCCGCATCTACCCTTACGCTGTTGCAGGACGTATCTATTACCGATTATTTGCAGTACAATAACAGCAATAATAAGAACTGTACGCTCAATCTCAACGGACATACGCTATCCAGTACAACGGCTCAGGCATTGCTTTATATCAATAAGGCAGGTATCACCTTTACCATTACTGACCTCACAGAAAGCAAATCTGGCACTCTACACTTGGAATCCACAAGCACAGCCAACAGATGGTGTGTGTATGTGGCAAAAGGTAATCTTCAAATGGATGCAGGTACGGTATTCCTGCGTTCAAAAGCCAATACCTACAACGAAGGTATCCGCATTGATCCGGCGTCAAGTACATTCACTATGAACGGCGGCAAGATACATGTAGTAACCACTGACGGCCAACCGGCTTGCGGTATCGTCTCAAGGGGTGTTGCTGTCATCAATGGCGGTGCTGTGCAAGTAGAGACTTCCGGAACCGGTTATGGTATAGAGGCACGCGTTAGTGATGACGGAAACAATATAGGAAATGTCACCGTCAATGGCGGTAAGTTCCTCGTTACCGGCACAACCGCTGCCTGCGCTTACAAATCAGCTGCTAATGCAACACTGAAACTCCAAGGCGGATATTATAACTCCGACACCAATCTGTCAACTTACTGCGCTGCGAACTACCTTGTGTTCCCGAACGACGATGCGACCTATCCGTACAAAGTGGCAGAGGACTACACCATCCCCGATGAAGCCATAATTACCCTCACCGAGAACGGCGATAATGACTACTATGATGCGTTCAAAGCCGCTTACGACGGTCAGACGATTAACGTTACCTACAACCGTCAGTTCACAGAGGGTCGCTGGTCCACGATGTGCCTGCCCTTCAACGTAGCAGGCGGCATGATGCGCAGCAACGGGATGTACGGACGGGTGTATGAGTTCAAGTACGCTACAGGCAATGCGAACGTAGGCGAAGGCGTGAACCTGTACTTCGCCATTGCCAAAGAGATAGAAGCCGGCAAGTGTTATATCGTGAACGCTAACGCGACCTTGGCAGGTAAGACCTCGTTCGTGTTCATCGGCGTTACCATTGACCTGTCGAAGGACAACGGCGATGCCCTGAACTCGGAGGAAGCCTACAACGCCCTGCCGGGCTACAAATCACAAGGCACCATCGAGTTGGTCGGCACATTGCGTAACGGCACATTGAAAGGTACGGCTACGGGCAATACGTATATGGGCTTGAAGTCGAACCATATCTATTATCCGAACATCGAACAGGGCAGCACCGTCTATGCCTACCGCGGTATATTCCGCAGCACGGAAACGCTGAACGTGGAGAAGATGCGCATCGTGGTGGACGGCGAAGACCGAGGCGAACTGATTATTGATGCGGACGGGGACGTCCGCGCTCCAAGCGATGCTCCAAGCCGTAAGTTCATTGAAAACGGCGTACTCTACATCGAGCGCGAAGGCGTGATTTACGATGCCCAAGGAAAAAAAGTGGAGGGGATGTAGTTGAAAGATTATCGCTGAAATACCAAACACTATTGGGATGATCCATCCCAATAGTGTTTGGCATTTACTGAACATACCGACATAATTTTTTTTGTCATATTTTTGCCTATCCGTAAATAAGTAGTACTTTTGCGGCGAAAGAAAGATAATAATATGATTCAACGTATTCAGAGCGTTTACCTGCTCATAGTTGTTCTTTTAGGTTTGGTTCTGTACTTTATGCCTGTTGTAGCGTTTACGACCCCTTACGATGCGGGTGTTCAACGTATGTTCGAGTTGGGTGCACGGGGTTTGGAGGAGGTTACGGACGACATTAGTTTTACGGGTCGGATGTTAGAACCTGTCAGTTTGTCAGGCACGGGCGTGTTGGCAGTAGCGAACCTGATTATTCCCATTTTAGCTTTTGTTATTATTTTTATGTATCGTCGTCGCATTTGGCAGGCGCGATTGAGCATCTTCCTTGCGATGTTCTGCTTGGGATACTATGCGGTGTTGGGTGTGTTCATCTGGTACGGCAAGCGGGAAGTAGCAGCCGATTGGGATATGCTTTTCGGTTCGTGTATTCCGCTGATTTGCTTTGTGCTGACGCTGATGGCAGCGCGACAGATACTGAAAGACGAGGCGAAGGTTCGGGCTGCTGACCGGCTGAGATGATGATGCGGGCGGGGACCGGCAATCCTACCGCGCTCCAAGAGAAACAGATAAAAAGAAGATATACTTTATGATTAACCGAACGATGGTGCGAACGCGTGTAGTACAGACGCTGTTTGCCTATTATCAGAGGGAAGATTCGACTCCCTCTACAGCCCGAAAGACGTTGCAGAAGAGTTATGAAGACATTTACGCGCTTTATATTCATCTGTTCGGGTTTGCCAACGAGCTGTTGCGTTATGCGGAGTTGCAGATAGAGGAGAATCGCGCTCGCGCCAAGGCTACGCACACGGCTTATATTCCTGACCGTAAGTTTCTGAACAACAAGTTTGCTGCCGACTTATTCAACCATCGTGAACTGCGCCGCTGGACGGAGGAGTATCACTTGGACTGGGACGCGGGTATGAATGCGGTGGCAAGTATGTACAAGATGCTGCAGTCGCAACCTTTCTTTCTTGACTATATGAAGTTGGAACAGCCGAGTTATGAGGATGACCGTCGCGTGTTCCGCCGTATCTACCAAGACCTGCTGCCGAACAACGAGTCGATGCACCAAGCCCTTGAGGATATGGAGATTGCGTTGGATCGCAACCACTGGTCCACGGACTTTGAGGTGGTGTTGAGTTACGTCATAAAGACGATGAAGCAGTTCAAGCAGGAGGGCGATGAACCGAAACTGCTGCCGATGTTTGAGAACGAGGAGGAGTTGCAATTCGGATTGGATCTAATGCAAAAGACCATCGATAATCGCGATACGTACAGCAAGATGATTGACAAGTACTTGCGCAACTGGGAAGCCGACCGCGTGGCGTATATGGACCGCATCATTATGCTGACGGCTCTGACGGAGATTCTCTGCTTCCCCAATATAGCGTTGGAGATTTCGCTAAACGAGTACATCGAGATTGCCAAAGAGTACAGTTCGGAGAAAAGCCACCTGTTCATCAACGGGATATTGGATAATATACTGAAAGAACAAGGGGACGGGAAGATTCTATGATTGTGATGTATTTGCCGGAGATGCGGGCGAGGACGACCGCGTTCCAAGAAGACTATAACCTAATAAACCTATAAACAATATGTTAAGCACTATTTTACTGCAAGCCGCACAGCCTGCCGGTCAGGGAGCCGGAGGATGGAGTTTTTGGATAATGATGATTCTCATCTTTGTCGTGTTCTATTTCTTTATGATTCGTCCGCAGACCAAGAAGCAAAAAGAGCTTCAGAAGCAGCGTGAGGCGATGAAGAAAGGCGACAAGGTAGTAACCGCCGGCGGTATATACGGCATCATCAAAGAGGTGAACGAGACCACTTTCCTTATTGAAATCAGCAAAGACGTGGTTATCAAGATAGATAAGGGCAGCGTCTATGCTTCCGCCGATGAGGTTCAGACAGAGGAGAAGAAATAACGCAGGATGAAATGGAGTAAGGACATACTGACTTACCTGCTATTTGTAGCGATAGCGTTTCTTATCTGGTGGACCAACGCTTGGCATAACCAAGCGGCGGAGCACGAGGGTGTTGCTACGGCACAAAACGCTCAGACACAAGCAGACGAGAGCAAACAGATGGTAACAGAGAAACTGTTTGAGTTGCCCATTGAAGTGGTGGGTGTGCCGCAAGGTAAGAGTGTGCGTGTGTTTCCGAGCAAGGCAGACGTGTATGTCCGTGTGCGGATGAGCCACTACGAGGAGTTGTCGAAAGAGGACTATCGGGTGTGGTGTACCTACCCTTCCTCGCAGACCGATGTGTTGGTTCTACACGTGGACGCAAATGAGTCACGGTCGCTTAGCATCCGCATTGAGCCGGAGGAAGTGGAGTACTTGATTGAAGAGAATTAAGGGCGGGGGAGTTAATATAGTAAACATAACCTATTTTATACTATGCGCAAGATACAGATGGTTGATTTGCAGACGCAGTATCAGCAGATCAAGTCAGAGATAGACAAGGGCATACAAGAGGTGATTGACTCGGCGGCGTTTGTGAAGGGGAAGAAAGTAAGTGAGTTTGCCGAACACCTGCAAACCTATACGGGTGCGAAACATGTCATCCCTGTCGGGAACGGTACGGATGCGTTGCAGATAGCGTTGATGGCGTTGGGTTTGGAGCGCGGCGACGAGGTGATTACCCCTACGTTCACGTTTATTGCCACGGCAGAGGTAGTGGCTTTGTTGGGGTTGAAGCCGGTGGTAGTGGATGTGGATTGGGACACGATGAATATGGACATCGAAGCCGTTCGTCGTGCCATCACGCCGAGGACGAAGGCGATCGTGCCTGTTCACTTGTTCGGTCAGTGCGCCGATATGGAGCCGCTGCTTTCGCTTGCCCGCGAGAAAGGTCTGCACATAGTAGAAGATGCCTGTCAGGCGATTGGTGCCGAATATACGTTCAGCGATGGCAGAAAAGCGCAAGCGGGCACGATGGGCGTGATAGGTTGCACCAGTTTCTTCCCGAGCAAGAACTTAGGTTGCTACGGCGACGGCGGTGCGCTGTTCACGAACGATGACGCATTAGCGGCTCGTATTCAAGCGATTGCCAATCACGGTATGGTAGTGAGGTATCACCACGATATGGTGGGTGTGAACAGCCGTTTGGATACGATACAGGCGGCAGTGTTGGATGCCAAGTTGCCTCATTTGGACGAGTATATCTCAGCGCGTCAAAAGGCTGCGAGGTACTATGACGAGGCTTTCCGCTCGTGTGCGGACTTACTCATTCCCGTTGTATCTCCCCACTCTACGCACGTTTATCACCAATATACCTTGCGCTTGAGTGAGCGCGTGGCATCTCGTCGCGACGAGATTCGTAACCGCTTGGCGGAGAAAGAAATACCGGCGATGGTTTATTATCCCGTACCACTCCACGAGCAGAAGGCTTATCAGGATGCGCGTTATAAGACGGGTGATTTTCCTGTGGCGGAGCGTTTGGCAAAGTGCGTACTGAGTTTGCCGATGCACACCTGCTTGGACGAGGAGCAATTGGCGTATATAACGAGTAATGTGATTCAAAGATTCAAAGATTTGAAGATTTAAGGATTCAAAGATTTGAAGATTCAAAGATTGCGGATTTAGATTTTTACTTTATACTATGCAAGGGTTAAGTCTTTCCCAAAGCCTCAAGCAGCAGCAGAAACTGTCGCCTGCACAGATACAGGTGGTGAAGATGTTGGAGATTCCTTCGGTGGAGTTGCGTCAGCGTATCGATGAGGAGTTGCAGGAGAACCCTGCCTTGGAAGAGGGGAAAGAGGAAGTGCAGACTGACTACGAGCGCGAAGCGTCGGAGGAGGAGAGTTACGACGGAGAATACGATAATCCGCTTCAGAACGAGGATTTCAACTACGATGAGTATGTGAGCGATGACGAGAGTACGGATTACCGCTCATCGGGAATGACCGCACAACAGACGGAAGCCGCCGAGATACCGATTACATCGGGTACGAGTTTCGGCGAGTACTTGAAGAGTCAGGTCTATCTGACGAAGATGACGAAGCCGGAGCGTCATATAGCCAAGTTCGTAGTATGGAACATAGACGACAACGGCTACTTGCCGAGGACGGCGGAGGAGCTGTGCGACGACTTGGCATTCCGCGAGGGTCTGACCGTCAGTGAAGAGCAGATGAAGCAGATAATAAGCGAGATACAGGCATTTGATCCGCCCGGTGTGGGAGCCCACAACCTGCAAGAATGTCTGCTCATTCAGCTTCGTCAGAAGCCATCTACCCCCATCATAGAGAAAGCAATAGCCATTATCAGCGAAGACTTTGACAATTTTTCGCATCGGCGATTGGATCGTATCCGTCAGCGTTGGCAGATAGACGAAGAGGAGATGAAGGCGGTGCTGCACGAGGTGTCGCAACTCAATCCGAAGCCGGGAAGTGCCTGGGTGGGGACGGTGTATGAGCGTCAGCAGACGACGGTGATACCCGACTTTATCGTAACGAATCAGCAGGGAGAATTGGTGATTCAACTCAATCAAGGGGACATCCCCGACCTGCGCGTGAACGCCTCGTATGACCGAATGTACGCGGATTTGGCGGATACGAAAGGTGGTCAGACGGCGAAGCAGAAAGAGACGTTACGTTTTGTGAAGCAGAAGATTGATGCGGCGCATTGGTTTATCGATGCCGTTCGTCAGCGAAACGAGACGTTGATGCGGGTGATGGGTGCTATCGTGCAGGCACAGAAGAGTTTCTTCGAGCAAGGCGACCCGTCGTCGTTGCGTCCGATGGTGCTGCAAGAGATAGCCGACAAGACGGGTTATGACGTGAGTACCATATCGCGGGTGAGCAACTCGAAGTATGTGCAAACGGACTACGGGGTGTATCCCGTCAAGTATTTTTTCACAGAGCGAATGACCACCACCGAAGGAGATGAGATCAGCAATGAGGAGGTGAAGAATAACTTGCGCCAACTGATTGAAGAAGAGGATAAGAGGAATCCGATGACCGACCAGCAGGTAGTGGTGGCGATGGAGAAAAGGGGCTATACGATAGCGCGGCGCACGGTGGCCAAGTACCGCGACCTGTATGGCATCCCCGTTGCCCGCTTAAGAAAGGAGATCTGATGGAGCGGCGTTTCCAAAGACATATTTCGCAGGCACTGAGCGGACTATTTCATCCGCTGCTGATGCCTATGTACGGTATTTTTGCTCTTACATTATCCGTCTATGAGTCGGGGTATGCGGAGCGGTACCTGATGAGTTATGCTTTGAGCCCGGCACTGAAGCTGACTATGCTTTGGGGCTTTGCTATTCCGGTGGGTATCATTCTGTTGTTGAGGATTTTCCGTCAGTTTTCTTCGCTTGAGATGGAGGATCGGAGCGAGCGCAATGGACCCTATTTGGCATGTTCATTATGCTATATTGTGTGGAACGTGCAACTGTACAAAGCGCAAGTACCGATTGAGTGGCTGCTGATAGCGATGGGGGGTACGTTGGCGTTGATGATGGTGGCGGCGGTCAATCTGCGTTGGAAGATTTCTGCCCACGCGACGGGTGTCGGCGGTATGGTGGGGAGTGTGTTGGCGTATGGTTTGGGTACGGGTTCGTTCAGTTGGGTTGTTTTTCTTACCGTATCCGCGATAGCTATCGCGGTGATGTGTGCGCGTCTGTGCCTCCACCGGCACACCGTGATGCAAGTGACGGCGGGCTGGTCAGTCGGGCTGCTTTGTACGCTGCTGCCGACGTATCTATTTACTTTAACTGCTCTGCCGAATGTTTAAGTTGTTGGTCATCTACATATCGTTGCTGACGTGCAGTCCGGGCGAGGAGTTATATGCTC
This sequence comes from Paludibacteraceae bacterium, assembly GCA_017471175.1. GTDB lineage: Bacteria > Bacteroidota > Bacteroidia > Bacteroidales > Paludibacteraceae > Colicola. Next base: position 16,034 of record JAFUVS010000010.1, read on the forward strand.
ATTACGGGCATACGGCTATCCGTTTGCAAGACACGGAGGCGAAGGTGGACTGGTGCTTTAACTACGGGACGTTCTCGTTTGAGGAGAGCAATTTTTATGGGAAGTTTGTTCGCGGGGAGACGTACTATCAGTTGAGCGTGGAGACAACGGAGGAGTTTCTATCGGACTATGCGGAGGAGCATCGTGCTGTGTATGAGCAGCGGCTGAACTTGACGGATGAGCAGGCACGGGCGATGCGCGATGCGCTGCTGAAGAACTGCCGAAGAGAAAACAGGTCGTACTTGTACAACTTCGTATATGATAACTGCGCTACCCGTCCGTATTACCTCATAAAAGATGTGTTGGGCGAGGAGTTGCATTCCACCTACCAGGGTTGGGAGGGAAAAACCTATCGGGAGTTTATCCGCCACTACACGCGCAAGAACACGGTGACGGACTTTATGATCAATATGCTGTTCGGCAAACGGGCGGACCAACCGATGCGAGGAGAGCAAAGACTGTTCCTGCCGGAGGAGTTGATGAATTATATGAGCAAAGTGAGATTGGCAAACGGCGAACGGCTTGTTCGGGAAGAGAATACAGGTGTCTTCGCAATACGTCCTACGCGGTGGTGGGAACATATCGGCACATACTTGGTATTAGCGGCATTGCTGCTGACGGGATTGAGTTATCGGGATGCCCGGAGAGGCAGGATGAGCAAAGCGGCGGACATTGTGATGGGGAGTGTGTATTTGTTAGTAATCGGATTGGTTATATTTTTGGTTTATTTTTCGATTCACCCGATGGTGGGTTGGAACTGGCGGCTGTTAGTTTTTCCTGCCTTGTGGTTGGTGTTTCGATGGGGGAGTTACAGATTGTTTACATTTAGAAGTAGGAACGGCGAATCGTATTCGCCGACAATGAACAACGTTTGAATAAAGGCAAGATGCAGACAATACGAAAATTATATATTGCTGTGTTGTTACTGACAGCGGCGGTGTGTATGTACGGTACGCCCCGTCTGACGGTAGTGATAGCGGTGGACGGGTTGCGCTCGGATAATATGGAGTATATGCGCAATCTGTGGTTGCCGGGCGGTTTGCGCACGCTGCAAGACGATGCCGTGGAGACGCAGGTGAAATATGATTTCAACGTACAGGGGGACAATGAGACATTAGCAACGTTGCTGACAGGCGTGCAACCGTCGGAACACGGACTAAGTCATAATCAGTACTTTGACCGCAAGGAAAAGCAGGTGCGTTCGTTCTTTGAGGACAAGAGCGAGCAAGGGATAGGGACAAAGGAGCAGGTGTCGCTTCGGCGTATGCCTGTGGCGACATTGAGCGACCGCTACCGCCTACGCTACGACAAGTACACGAAGATCTATGCGGTGGGGTTGCAAGCGGGTCCGACGTTGCTGTTGGCGGGACATAATGCGAACGGTTTCTGCTGGTTAGACAAGAAAACAAGGAAATGGGTAACGAGTACGTACTGCGGTGCCGGACTGCCTGCCGCCGCCGATGCGGAGAATATAAGCGAACAGAAGTCGGACAACCGTAATGCACCTAAAATCAACTCAATGGTGGTAGATATGGCACTTCGTCTGCAAGAGCAGGAGCAGATGGGAATGGACGATACGCCCGACCTGCTGTTGCTACAGATGAGTGTGGTGTCGTCCTTGGCGACCGATCGCATACAGGGAAAGAAAGACGAGGATATCCATCAGGGGCTGAATCAATACCTCGGTTTCTTGATTGAACAACTGCAAAAAAGGGTCGGCAGGGACAAGGTGCAATTCGTGGTAGCGGGTATTCCGCGTCACGGTCAGTCGGCGGAGCAGTTGGAGCGAATCGGTATTGCGACGCATACGTTCAATTTGGGTCGCGCGACGGCACTGACATCGGTGTATCTGATGGCGTTGTACGGCTACGAGCAGTGGTTGGAAGGGAGTTACGGCGAGTCGGTTTTTCTGAACCGGAAACTGATTGAAGAGAAAGGATTGGACGTACATAAGATCAGTCGTCAGGTGGCTGATTTTCTGATGGATTTTGACGGTGTGCAGGCGGCTTATCCTCGTGATGATGCTTTGTTAGTGCCGGCTGTTACCACGGGGTTGGCGAAGGCTTATATAGGGGATGTGGTGGTTAGTCTGCTGCCCGGTTGGCGTATGGCGGGAGACGAAGATAAGGAAGTGGATCACGTGATGGACAGTCAGCCGGATGCGCCGCTGTATTGGTTGCGGTATGATGAGGCGGTGAGTCTGCCGATGCCGATGGCGGGGGTGGATTTGGTGCATCTGCTGCTACGGTAGGGTAAGCTCATAAAATCGCTTACACAGAAAACCGATAAAATAAACTTACTAAATATATACTTACTAAGATGTTATTTTACGAAGTAAAGATTACTTATCAGCGTCAGACGGGGGAGAGTACGCCTTCGTCGGTGAAGGAGACGTACCTTGTAGAGGGATTGACGATAGCGGACGTGGAGAACCGACTGATGGAGGAGTTGCGTCCGTATATGTTCGGCGATACGGAAGTGCCGAGTTGCAAAAAAGCGCAGTTCTACGACATACTGCCATCAACAGAGGGCGACCGCTGGTTTAAGGCTCGCGTGGAGATGATTACGATAGAGGACAGCGGCAAGGAGAAGCGCAAAGGCGTGTCTATCTTGGTGGAATCGAGCACGATAGATGAGGCGATGAAATCGCTGCAAAAGCAACTGAACGGTGTGGATTGCGAAGTGGTAAGCATTGCGCGTTCGCCGATATTGGATGTTCTTCGGGCGGTATGAGTAAGACAGAGAATGATACGGGCGAAACAAGTAAGCCGCTGATTGATTTTGATGCAGTGGTTCGCTCGCGTGCGCCGCACCTGCCGCGATTTATAAAAGAGTGGCTCAGGCGGATTGTGCATGTGGACGAGATGAATGCCTTTTACGACACTCATCAGGGGATATATGACTTTGATTTTGCGCGTGTCTATTTGGACGAGGGTTTGCACTGCTCGGCAACGGTAGAGGGCGCGGAGAATATCCCGCAGGAGCGGAAACCGTTAGTATTTGTGAGCAACCATCCGTTGGGCGGCTTGGACGGGATTATACTCAGTCTGCTAATCGGTGAGCACAGGAACTACCATCTGAGGCTGATAGTGAATGATTTTCTGCTGTTTATCCGTCCGTTGGCAGGGTTGTTCGTGCCGGTGAACAAGGTGGGCAAACAGAGCAGAGAATATGCGAAGAAGCAGCAGGAGCTGTGGGAGTCGGATATGGATGTGCTGACGTTTCCCGCCGGAGCTTGCAGTCGGCTGCAACGGATAAAAGGCGAAGGGTTTGTAATCAAAGACTTGGAATGGAAGAGTTCGTTTATCCGGCATGCGGTGAAGACCGAAAGGGATGTGGTACCGATCTACTTTGAGGGGAAGAACTCGAACTTCTTCTATCGGTTGGCTTTTTTGCGCAAACTACTGCATATCAAGGTGAATATAGAGATGCTGTACTTGGTGGACGAGATGTACGGGGCAAAGAACAAGCATTTTCGTGTGCGTGTGGGGCAGCCTATTCCTTACACTACTTTTGATAAGAGCCGCACGCCTGATGAGTGGGCGGCTTGGGTCAAGGAGAAGGTGTATGCATTAAAAAAATGATCGGGGTTGTATGAATGGTAAAATCTGCGTATCTTTGCGGCGTTAAAATGACATTCTGATGAAAGATGTTATACCGCGCGTTAGTCGCGAATTGCTGAAGAAAGAATTGACGAAGAAGAATTTTCTTCGTCCTACGAATAAGGCTGACAACGAGATATACGATTTTGTGGCATCTGATGCGCCTAATCTGATGCGTGAAGTCGCCCGTTTGCGCGAACTGAGTTTCCGCACGGCAGGCGGTTCGACCGGCGAGGAGATGGATATGGACGATATGGACACGATGCAGCCGCATCCGTATCACCAGTTGATCGTATGGGATCCGGTGAACGACGAAATCGTAGGCGGTTACCGCTACCTGCTATGCCGCAACTGCCAGTTCGACGAAAAGGGTCAGCCGCGTCTAACTTCCTCACATCTATACTATTACACGGACTATTTTATTCGCAACTACCTCCCCTACACCATCGAGTTGGGTCGCGCTTTTGTACAGCCGATGTACCAGAAGAGGGAGATGGGGAACAAGTCGCTGTATGCGTTGGACAATATATGGGACGGCATCGGGGCGGTGCTGTACAACCATCGGAACGATGTGCGCTACCTGATTGGCAAGGTAACGATGTATCCGCAGTACGATGCGCTGTCGCGCAACCTTGTGTATGCCTATCTGCGCCGGTTCCATAACGACCCGAAGGGCTTGTTCTACCCCTACAAGCCGATAGACATATCCGCCGAGGGTCAGGAGTTGGCAGACAATATCTTTGTGGGCGATGACCCGACGCTGAACTACCAATTGCTACAGCGTGCGCTGCGCGCAAGAGGTACGACCATACCGCCTATGTTCTCCGCTTACCTGAACGTAACCAACACGTTGCACTTCTTCGGCAACACAGTGAATGATGAGCTGTCGGATGCCTACGAGACGGGCATAATGGTGACGGTGGACGACATCAAGGAGGACAAATGGACACGTTATATCGGAGCCTATATTCACTATCTGAAACATCTGTTTGCGGAACGCTCAATGAACAGGACGTCTATCTTGACGGAAGAGCATTAGGGTCGCATAATCTCCCGCAAATCACCTACTAATCACATACTAATCACCCGCTAATTACATACTCTACACCTTGCATACTATCGAAGAACATATTGCGAAAATACGGGCTACCCTGCCTCAGGGCGTGGGGTTGCTGTGCGTCAGCAAGTTCCAGCCCGTGGAAGCCATTCGTGCGGCATGCGAAGCCGGCGAGAGAGATTTTGGCGAGAGCCGAGTACAAGAACTGCTCATCAAACAGGAGGCACTGCCGAAGGATATCCGTTGGCACTTTATCGGTCACTTGCAGACCAACAAGGTGAAGCAGATTGTGCCGTTTGTGCATCTGATTCACAGCGTGGACAGCGAGCATCTGCTGCGCTGTATTGACCGCGAGGCGGAGAAAATAGGACGGACTGTGGATGTGCTGCTTGAGTTGCATGTGGCACGTGAAGAGAGCAAGACGGGCTTTACGCCGGAGGAATTGGACGCGCTGATTCGAGTGCTGCAATCGGACGAGAACGCCTATCCGCATATTCGGGTACGCGGAGTGATGGGAATGGCGACGAATACGGACGATGTGGCGGAGTGGCGGCGGTGTTTCCGTGAGATAGCCGCAGCGGGGAAACGATTGGGAGAGGCTCTTGGGGACAGTACAGGAGATCCGATGGTGATTTCGATGGGTATGTCGGAGGATTATCCGATAGCCGTTGAAGAGGGTTCGACGATGGTTCGCATCGGGTCGTCTATCTTCGGGGCAAGGGACTACACAACTGCCCGATAATAAAAAAATCAGGCTACTAATACACACAGGATAAAGGATATCAGAACCATAAAAGATTCCCAGCATAAAGAAAAACAGGCTCAAAACAATAGCCATTGGCAATGGAAAAATAAGATTATGCATTGGAGAAAGTTCATCATACTGTTTTTTTGTTTACTCTTGACTCTACCGGCAGCAGCAGAGCGGACGACGCGTGTGTATGGCTATGTATTGGATAGGCAAAACGTGGGTATCGAGTTGGTGAACGTGTATTTGGACGATGGCGTAACGGGTACGACGACCAATAAGAACGGCTACTACACCCTCGCTATTCCGATGCGGGACACGGTGTGTCTGACCTATTCTTTCCTTGGCTATACGACTCTCAAACAGTATATCTACACGGAGCAAGACGTTCTGAATGTGAACGTTGTGATGCAGGAGGAGACGACGGCATTGGGCGAAGTGGAGGTAAAAGGGATACAGAAGCAGGAAGGGATGATGGACAGGACATCGACCGAGGTCATCCACCTGATGCCGGACGCTACGGGCGGTTCGATAGAGAGCCTGCTCATCACGTTTGCGGGGGTGAACCAGAACAACGAACTGAGTACGCAATACAATGTGCGCGGGGGCAGTTTTGACGAGAACTCGGTGTATGTGAACGGGATGGAGATTCACCGTCCGTTGCTGCTACGGAGCGGGCAACAGGAGGGGCTGAGTTTCGTCAATCCGGATATGGTGGAGTCGGTGAGTTTCTCGGCAGGCGGCTTCACGGCAGAGTACGGAGACAAGATGTCGAGCGTATTGGATATCCGCTACAAACGCCCTACCCGCTTTGAGTCGGCGATGAGCCTGAGTCTGTTGGGCGCGAATGCGTACTTCGGTTGGGGCGACAGCGTACAAAGCCAGATGCACGGCGTGCGCTACAAGACGAGCAAATATATGTTAGGCGCGCTGCCGACCTCGGGCAACTACCAGCCGAACTACTTCGACTACCAGACGCAGATGACTTGGCGGCTGCCGCAGCAGTGGCAGTTGGCTTTCTTGGGCAACTTCTCGCTGAATAACTATACGTTCCTGCCGGACTCGGAGAGCGAGGGCTTCGGCTCCTATACGCAGGCGATGAACCGAACGATCTATTACGAGGGCAAAGAGAAAGACCGCTTCCTGACGACGTTCGGCGCGTTGAGCGCATCGAGGCAGTATGACCTGGCACGCGGGAAGGGAACGAAATCGCTATTGGATATAGGTTTCACGCTCAACGGGTTCTACACACGCGAACAGGAGACATACGACATATTAGGCGACTATATACTCTCGGAGCAATCGTTAGGCGGGACTAAAGCCACCGCCGAGCAACAGGGCGAGATTATGCGGGACAGCCTAAGCGACAGGAACGTAATAGCTGAGGGTATGAACCACGAGCATGCGCGCAACCAACTGCAAGCGGGCGTGATAGCGTTGTCGCACAGCGGTAAGTGGCAGGCGGCACAAAACACTTTATCGTGGGGAGTGAAAGGTCAGGCAGAACTGATTAGCGACCGCATCAGCGAATGGGAATGGCGCGACTCGGCAGGGTACTCTATGCCGAACGACAATAGGACAATGCAACTGTTCTACACGATGAAAGGCGAGAACAGGATGCGCAGCGCGCGGATGGAAGCCTACATACAGGATGCGTACAAATGGAACACGGAGGCTGGGAACGTGATATTGACAGGGGGCGTAAGGCTCAACTGGTGGAACTTCACGAACGAGGTGTTGGTATCGCCTCGTGCCAATGTGGTATGGTTCACGGGCAAGCAGCGAGACTTGGCTCTTCGCTTCGGGACGGGACTGTACTACCAAGCCCCCTTCTACAAGGAGTTGCGCGACACGATGACGACCAACGGGGTGACACGTATCGTGCTGAACGACAGACTGAAAGCGCAACGGTCGGTACATACGGTGGCGGGGTTGGACTATTATTTCCGCGCATGGGGCAGACCGTTCAAGTTCACGACCGAACTGTACGCCAAATACACCGACCGAATGGTGTCCTATACGGTTGAGAACGTGCGCGTAAGGTACTCGGGCAAGAACGACAGCCGTGCCTATACATTGGGAGCGGATCTGAAACTATACGGCGAGTTGGTGCCCGGAGTGGACTCGTGGATTAGTTTTAGCGCGATGCGCAGCCGTATGCACATGGAAAATGATGTACATCACCTCGGCTGGTTCCCCACCCCGCAGGAGCAACGCTGGGCGGTAACGTTCTTCTTCCAAGACTATATCCCGAAGTTCCCGCAATACCGTCTGCACCTGAAGTTTATCTACTCGGAGGGTCTGCCTTTCGGCTATCCGCACCGCGAGGATATGCGTTACTTGGGACACCTGTCCTCGTACAAGCGATTGGACGTAGGGGCGAGCCGCACTTTTTCGGCACAGACCGATAAGTTTATGCGCAAGGACGGAGCGAAACATATCGAATCGTGGAGCATCTACTTTGAGGTGTTCAATATAGTGGGCTGGAAGAATGTCAATTCGTACTACTGGATCTCTGCCGCCAACGGCAACCAATGGGCAAGCCCGAACTACCTGACGGGCAGGATGTATAACCTGCGCTTGGCTATCAACCTCAAATAAACTTTTCTAAAAAACATTTTCAGCGCGTATGAAAGAGACCCCGATGATGGAGCAGTTTCGCAAGATAAAAGAGCAATACCCCGATGCGTTGCTTCTCTTCCGCTGTGGAGACTTCTATGAGACCTATTCGGAAGATGCCGTAAAGGCTGCCAAGATACTGAATATCACGCTGACGCACCGCAATAACGGCAATTCGACACCTACGACGGAGATGGCGGGTTTTCCGTTTCACGCCTTGGACACGTACCTGCCTAAGTTAGTGCGTTCGGGGCTGCGCGTAGCGATATGCGACCAGTTGGAAGACTCTAAACTGACCAAGAAATTAGTGAAACGGGGGGTGACGGAATTGGTTACGCCCGGGCTGAACTACTCGGATGCCGCCACGCCTGCGAGGGAAAACAACTTCGTTAGTTGCGTACATTTTGCGCCGGCTCAAAAGGGGCAACCGCAACATTTCGGCATCGCTTTCTTGGATATATCAACGGGTGAGTTTCTTGCCGCCGAGGGGAGTGCGGACTATGCGGAGCGGCTGCTGTCATCGTTTGCGCCCAAGGAGGTGCTGTTCATACGCGATAAGAAACAGCAGTTTGAGGAGTTGTTCGGCACCAAGTATTTCACCTACTGTTTGGAGGACTGGATGCTGACCACGGAGGCTTGTACGGAGCGGCTGAACAAGCAGTTCGGTACGCAGAGTCTGAAGGGTTTCGGCTTTGCTTCGCTGCCCAATGCCGTGATAGCTGCCGGCGGCATACTCCACTACCTTGATATGACGCAGCACTTGCAGACGGGTCATATCCAACATCTGAGCCGTATCGAAGCCGACCGCTACGTATGGTTGGATCCGTTCACGGTGCGCAACTTAGAAATCTTCGGTGCCCAAGCCGATGATCCGCATACGCTCTTCGGCATACTGAACCGCACGCTCACGCCGATGGGCAGTCGTCTGATGCGCCGCTGGACGGGTATGCCGCTCAAAGAGTTGCGCCCGATACGGAACAGGCAACAGGTGGTGGAATATCTGTTCAAGCAGCCTAATGTAAGAGAGCTGCTGACGCAACAACTCAACGGGATGAGCGATGTGGAGCGATTGGTGAGCCGTCTGAGTACAGGGCGAATCAGTCCGCGTGAGATGGTGCATTTAGGTACTGTACTGCAAGCCATTGCGCCCATCAAGCAGGCTCTGATGCAGGCAGAGGACACCCCTTATCTGCATACGTTGGGCGAACAGATGACGCTCTGCAAGGAACTGGGCGAGAGAATCAAGAAGACGATGGCACTCAATCCGCCCTCGGTACAAGGACGACCGGATATGATCGGGCAGGGCGTGGACGAAGAATTGGACAACCTGCGCGATATTAGAAGCCACAGCAAAGAGTACGTGATGAAGATACAGCGCGATGAGGCAGAGCGGACGGGCATACAGAGCCTGAAGATAGGCTTCAACAACGTGTTCGGCTACTACTTGGAGGTGCGCAATACGTATAAAGACCAAGTGCCACCGGAGTGGCTACGCAAGCAAACCCTGGTCAATGCCGAACGCTACATAACCCCCGAACTGAAAGAGTACGAAGAGAAGATTTCGACCGCCGACGATAAGATACAGATTATAGAGAACCGTATCTTCACCGACCTGATGCTCTTTGGCGGGAAGTATGCGGCTGACCTTCAGACAGATGCCAATATACTGGCACAAATAGACTGCCTGTTGAGTTTCGCGCTCGTAGCGGAAGAGTATCACTATGTATGCCCGGAGGTGAACAAAAGCCTGAAGATAGATATCCGTCAGGGGCGACACCCTGTCATTGAGCGGCACATGCCCGCAGGCGAGAGTTACGTAGCCAACGATGTGCTGTTAGACAATGAAAGTCAGCAGATTATTATGCTGACCGGTCCGAATATGGCGGGTAAGTCGGCATTGCTTCGTCAGACGGCACTGATCACACTGATGGCTCAAATGGGTTCGTTCGTTCCGGCAGATAGCGCGTCTATCGGATTGGTGGACAAGGTGTTTACGCGTGTGGGCGCGAGCGACAATATCACGTCGGGCGAATCGACCTTTATGGTGGAGATGAACGAGGCGGCAGGCATACTGAACAACCTGAGTGAGCGGTCGTTAGTGCTCTTTGACGAATTAGGACGTGGCACTTCGACCTACGACGGCATATCCATAGCGTGGGCCATCGTGGAGTACCTGCATGAGAACCGCTGCCACGCCAAGACGCTGTTTGCCACCCACTACCACGAACTGAACGAGATGGAACGCACATTTGACAGGATACGCAACTACAACGTATCCGTTCGAGAAGCAGGCGGGAAAGTGATCTTCCTGCGCAAATTAGTGCCGGGCGGGTCGGAACACAGTTTCGGTATCCACGTGGCACAATTGGCGGGTATGCCCAAGTCCATCGTGGAGCGCGCGAAAATCATTCTCTCCGACCTTGAAGGCAAACAGACCAACAAGGCGGGCGCATTGCAGTCCGCATCGCAACGAGAGGGATTGCAACTGTCGTTCTTCCAGTTGGACGACCCCGTGTTAGAACAAATACGCGATGAGGTGAAAGCACTGAACATCAATGCCATCACCCCTATCGAAGCACTAAATAAACTCTCTGAAATCAAAAAATTAGTCGGCGGATAGCCACTGCATAGTATGACCTTATTACTTCTATTTCTACTTTTATCAATTGCGTTGTCGTTCCTCTGTTCGCTGTTGGAATCGACCTTGATGTCCACTACGCTCAGTTACATTACGCTGCGTGAACAGGAAGGCTATAAGCCTGCCACACGCATGAAACAGTACAAGACCGAGCCGGACCAACCGTTAGCAGCCATACTGTCGTTCAACACGATAGCCAATACGGCGGGTGCTACCGCCGTGGGTCATCAAGCCACGATTGTCTTTCAGTCGCTGCCTATCGGCGTGGTGAGCGCGACGATGACGCTGCTCATTCTGATTTTTGCGGAAATCATCCCCAAGAAAATCGGCACTACCCACTGGAAGCACTTGATGGGCTTTGCAGCGGAAATGATACGTATTCTGATTGTGCTGATGTATCCGTTTGTGATGCTGTTCCGATGGATCGGTCGTCTCTTCCCGGACACGGACGAAGCGTCGGTGAGCCGCGATGAGGTAGTGGCGATGGCAAGCGTAGGCGAAGAGGAGGGCGTGATAGAAGAGGACGAGAACAAGTTCATCCATAATATCATACACATCGACGACGTGAAGGCGAGCGATGTGATGACCCCGCGCGTGGTGGCAGCCATAGCAAGCGAGCAGATGACGCTCAGAGAGTACTACGATGATGACCAATATGACCACTTCTCGCGCATACCCGTCTATGCCGAGTCGCCGGAATACATAACAGGTTACGTGCTGCGCGACGATGCCTTGGAAGACTTGGCGGAGGATAACTTTACCAAAAAATTAGGCGAAATCAAGCGACCTATTCCCATCTACAACGAAGATATGTCGATTGGCGAGATTTTTGACCTGCTGCTTAAGGAGCGGAGCAAGATAGCCGCCATCATCGATGAATACGGCTGCTTTCAAGGCATATTGACGATGGAAGACATTATCGAAACCATCTTCGGGTTGGAGATTGTGGACGAGAACGACGAGATAACGGATATGCAGGCGTATGCCCGCGAAAGGTGGCAACAACGGTTGAAACGATACAAGAAGGAAAAGAAATGATTCTAACCGATAAGAGAGAGAGACGTTCGGCATTAGGGATGATGCTGTTTTTGGTGTCGCCGACGTTATTGGGGTTGATTATGGCAGACAACATCTCGTCTGCTGATTTTCGTTATATGGCGAATACAACGGCAGGGGATATATGGGCATATATGCTGTACTTCACGGCGGGGATAGCGTGCTATGGGATGGGGTTAGCCTTTTTCAAGCGGCGGACGTTCTTCTATATTGCGATGCTCACGTTCGTGCCTGCAGGTATCGATATCGTGCATCTGATTCTGAACGGAGCCACGACCTCCCTACTCTTTCTCTATACGTGCGCGATAGCCGAGCCGGGCGAGTTGTGGGAACTATTCACAACCTATTGGTGGGTGCTGGGGACGGCGATGACGCTGTGGACTATCTATTTGGTGCTCAACCGGCGATATATCAAAAACGAATATACGATTAAGAATCCCGTATGGCGTTACCTTATCGTTGGTTTGGGGCTGATTTTCTACGTCAGTTGCGGCAGAATGGAGCCTGTTCGCCGCTCCAATCCGACGAATATCTACCTTCAGACCGCCGAAATAATCCGCTTGCAGCGCACGATAAAGAACGCCGATGATGTGCTACGGAATTTTCGTTTCGGAGCGACTTATATGGGTGGTTCGGAAACGGATAAGTCAGAGGGGGAAGAGTTGGTGGTGTTCCTTGTGGGCGAAACCTCGCGCTACGACCACTGGCAGTTGAACGGCTACGAGCGCGCCACATCACCTCGTCTGATAGAACGCGGTGAGCAGATTTTGAGTTTCGACAGTTGTTACAGCGTGAGCAACCTGACCGCTGTGAGTGTGCCAATGATGCTTTCGCGCGCTACCCCTACTGAACAGGAGCGGCTGTATCAAGAAAAGAGCCTGCCGGAAGCGTTTGGGGAAGCGGGTTATCGCACGGCGTGGATAGCCGACCAGAGCTTTACAAACGAGCAGTTGCTGCGAATCTCTTCCGCCTGCGATGCTTCATATTACTTTGAGGCGGGCAGCAAGTTGCAAAGGTCGTATATGGACTCGGTGCTGCTTGAACCGTTAGCTCAGGAGTTGCAAGCCTCCAAAGGACAAAAAGAGATGATTGTGATTCACTCTCTTGGTTGTCATTTCAAATACTCGGCGCGCTATCCGAAGTCGTTTAGCGTGTTTGAACCGGATTTGAAAGAACGGGACATACGCGCTATGATAGAAGATATGGACATAAAAAGCGGCAGGCTTATACGTGATCGAGTGGTGCTGAACGAAATAAGGGAATTGTTCGTCAATAGTTATGACAATGCCATCCTCTATACGGACTACTTTATCGATGCGGTCATCCGTCAGTTGGAGCAGACGGGCAGACCTGCGGTGTTGGTCTATGTGGGCGACCACGGGGAGAACCTCTTGGACGACGAGAAGAATATGCTGATGCACGGAACGTACTACGGCAGCAAATACGAATACCACGTACCGCTGTTCGTATGGACTTCGCAGCAGTACCAGGAAGCCTATCCCAAACAAGTTCGGGCGATGCGGCAAAACAAAGACAAGGTATTCAGCACGATGCATCTTTTCCACTCGTTGCTTGACTTGGGGCATATCCGTATGGCGGATTGGGAGCCGACAAAAAGTTTGAGCAGCGACTCCTGCCGTGGGGAGCATCCGATTATCGGGTTGGATGCCAACCTCAAACCCAAAGAACTGCCTTTATAAAATAAGGATACCGGTATCAACCCCAAAAAAGACATAAAGAACTATAAAACATATACGATTATGCAGTACTTTTTAGCAGTTATCGGTGGCGGACCTGCCGGTTACACCGCCGCAGAAAAGGCTTTGAAAGCCGGTAAAGAAGTGGTTATTTTTGAGCAAGAGTCGTTGGGCGGCACGTGCCTGAACGTAGGGTGTATTCCAACCAAGACACTGCTTTACAGCGCGAAGCAGTACTATAATGCGCTGAACGCAGACAAGTACGGCGTGCATGCCGACGGCGTACAGTTCGACTATGCGAAGATGGTACAGCGCAGGCAGAAAGTGGTGCGCAAATTGGTGGCAGGTATCAAGCAACGTCTGAAGAGCGACCTCTGCACCGTAGTGAATGCGGCTGCGAAGGTGGTCAGCCGCACGGACGAGCAAGTGGTGATTGAGGCAAACGGCGAGCAGTATGAAGCGCAGAACCTGCTTATCTGCACGGGTTCGACCAATTTTGTTCCTCCTATCGCAGGCGTAAAGGACAATGCTGCCGTATGGGATTCGACCGACGCGTTGGCTGCTACCGTATTGCCGCAGTCGATGATTATCGTGGGCGGCGGCGTGATCGGTATGGAGTTTGCCACCTTGTACCACGAGTTGGGCGTACCCGTAACGGTGGTGGAAGCGATGCCGCAGATCCTGCCCAACCTTGACCCCGATGTAGTTAAGATACTGCGCGACAAATACGAGAAGAGCGGTATCCGCATCCTGACCGAAACGAAAGTGATGGCATTGGACTGCGGCAAAGTAACCGCGCAATCAGCCACGGGCGAAGAGCTGACCTTGGAAGCCGAACACGTTCTGATTAGTGTCGGTCGCCGCTCAAACCTTGTCGGATTAGAGGCTCTGACCGACCTTGCCGTCAATCGCGGTATCACGGTGAACGAGAAGATGCAAACGAACCTGAGGAACGTCTATGCGGCAGGCGATGTGACGGGCAAGATTATGTTGGCACACGTGGCAAGCCGTCAGGCGGAAGTGGCAGTAGCCAATATGCTCGGCGAGACCGACCAAACGATTGATTATAACGCTATTCCGTCGGTTGTTTATACCAATCCGGAGATAGCGAGCGTAGGGCGAATGGAAAAAGACCTGCAGGAAGGCGAATATGAGGTACGTTCGCTGCCGATGGCTTATTCGGGACGCTTCGTTGCCGAGAACGAAGGCGAGACGGGATTGTGCAAGATGCTGCTTGACAAGAACAAACACGTCATCGGCGTACACATGTTAGGTAATCCCTGTTCGGAGTTTGTGGCAGCCGCCTCGTTTGCAGTCCGTATGGGTTACACGGTAGAGCAGATGGAACAGGTGGTGTTCCCCCACCCGACCGTGAGCGAGATACTGAAAGAGATTCTATGATTTCGACAAACTTCTGAATCCAAATTTTTCTAACTCACTTTCTATGACTATACAAGAAGAGATACGCCAACTATGCCGCCAAAAGAACGCGGTCATTATGGCGCACTACTACCAGCGCGGTGAGGTGCAGGATGTGGCTGATTTCATCGGCGACAGCCTTGCCCTCGCGCAGCAGGCAGCGAAGACCAAAGCAGACATCATCGTGATGTGCGGCGTGCACTTTATGGCAGAGACCGCCAAGTGTCTGTGTCCCGACAAGAAAGTGCTCATTCCCGCTCCCGAAGCGGGTTGCAGTTTGGCAGACAGTTGTCAGGCAGCCGACCTGAGGAAGTGGAAGGAGCAGCACCCCGACTATACGGTGGTCAGTTACGTGAACACGTCCGCCGAGGTGAAAGCCCTGACGGATGTGGTGGTAACAAGCAGCAATGCACTGAAGATTGTCAATCAGTTGCCCAAGGACGCAAAGATTCTGTTCGGACCGGATCAAAACTTAGGCAACTACATCAACTCGATGACGGGCAGGCAGATGGAACTGTGGAACGGCTCGTGCCACGTGCATGCGCGTTTTTCCGCTGAAGCGTTGATGCGCCTCAAACAGGAACACCCGAACGCCAAAGTGTTGACCCACCCCGAGTGCAAGCAGGTGATTATCAACCTAAGCGATGTAGTGGGTTCGACGCAGGCTCTGCTCAATTATGTGCGCGAGCATAAGGACAGCGAGTACATCATCGTTACCGAGTGGGGCGTTATCCACGAGATGCAGAAGTCGTGTCCCGATGTACGCTTCATTCCTGTGCCGCCGGAAGTAACGGAAGGTGTGGGCTGCTCGTGCAACGAGTGCGAGTATATGCGTATGATTACCTTGGAGAAGTTGCGTGACACATTGCATGATGAAACAAACACAGTCGAAGTGCCTCTTGATATAGCAGAACAAGCCATTCGCAGCATTCGCCGTATGTTAGAGATGTCTTGACGGGTATCGTGTCCGGACTGAAATCGCAGATTTTTTCACGAAGAATCGCAGATTTATTTGAGAGAAATCGCAAATTTGTTTTGGCAGAATCGCAGATTTTTGTACTTTTGCGGCGTTTTTAATCTGATAAATACGATACGGTTATGATAGAGCGGGTACAAATACAGGACATCATTGCGCGGCTGCAAGAGCCGAGGCGAACGATTCAGGTGGTTGCCGGTCCGCGACAAGTGGGCAAGACGACCACAGTGAAGCAGGCACTGCAGCAACAGGCTATTCCCTTCCGCTTTCTCAATGCAGACGGTGTGGACGCGGAAGACAACGCTTGGATAGCCGCCCAATGGGAAGAAGTGCGGGCTTGGATGCGCTTTAACGGCTATAACGAGGCGGTGCTTGCCATTGACGAGATTCACAAGATCAACAATTGGAGCGAGCAGGTCAAGCGCGAATGGGACGCGGACACGTTTAACGACTTGGGCATCAAGGTGGTGCTGTTAGGTTCGTCGCGAATGCTGCTGAAGAAAGGGCTGACGGAGTCGTTAGCCGGTCGGTTTGAAATCATACCGATGGGGCATTGGTCGTTCGCGGAGATGCAAGAGGCTTTCGGCTGGGACATCAACCAATACATCTACTTCGGCGGTTATCCGGGCAGCGCGCCATACATAAAGAACGAAGCACGTTGGCGGCGTTATATGCGCGAAGCGATCATCTCGCCTGCCATCGAAAAGGACGTGCTGCAAACCACCTATATCTATAAGCCGGCACTGATGCACCAACTCTTCCGCTTGGGCTGTGCCTATTCGGGCGAGCTGCTGTCGTACAACAAGATGCTGGGTATGCTGCAAGACGCGGGCAATGCCACCACGTTGGTCAATTACATGGAAGTATTGGGCGAGAGCAAACTGCTGACGGGGCTGCCCAAGTACGTAATGGATGCGTCCCGCAAATACCGCACCATACCTAAATTGCAGGTTTTCAATAACGGTCTGCTGACTGCTCTGTCGGAGGGGGCTACGTATGAGAAAGTGGTAACCGACCCGAAGCGATGGGGACGATGGGTGGAGTCGGCTGTGGGCTGCTACCTGTTGGATAAGGCGGACGAGTTGGAATACACGGTCTATTATTGGCGTGAGAACAACGAAGAAGTGGATTTCGTGATTCGGCGCGGGGACAGACTGCTTGCCATTGAGGTCAAGAGCGGCAGACGGCAGATGAACAGCGGCGTGGGCAAGTTCCGCGAGCTGTATCGTCCGCAACACACGCTGATGGTGGGCGGCGACGCAATGCCGGTGGAGCAGTTGTTCAAAGGCGACATCGGTACACTACTCTAACATCTATAAATCAATGGCAACACGGGTACTAATGGCAATGTCGGGGGGGATAGACTCTACGGTGAGTGCTATGCTGCTTCGGGAACAGGGATATGAATTGGTGGGCTGCACGTTCCGCACGTTTGACTCCATCAAAGAGTCTTGTTTGGCGCGCGAGAAAGGCTGCTGCTCGGTGGAGTCGATTATGGAAGCCAAACAGATGGCGGAGCGTCTCGGCTTTGAGCATCGTATCATTGACTTCCGCGACACGTTCCGCGAACATATCATCGGCAATTTCACGCAGGAGTACCTGCACGGAAGGACGCCTAATCCGTGCGTGCTGTGCAACTCTTACATCAAGTGGGGCGTACTGATGGACTATGCCGACAGCCTCGGTTGCGAGAAGATAGCCACCGGTCATTATGCCCGCATCACACAAAAAGACGGGCATTATTTCCTGCGCACCGCCGCCGACACGGTGAAGGACCAGACTTATTTCCTATGGATGCTGACGGAGGAGAACCTGAGCCGCACGCTCTTCCCGTTGGGCGACTACACCAAACCTGAGACGCGCCAAATGGCAGCCGAGCGGGGTTTTACCAAGTTGAGCGAGAAGAAAGAATCGCAAGACATCTGCTTCATACCGAACGGCGACTACCGCACGTTCCTGCACGAGCAGGCAGGCGACGAGGCTGACAAGGCTTTCACGGCGGGCGAGTACGTGGATGCCGAAGGAAAGATAGTAGGCAGGCACAGCGGCTACGCCAACTACACCATCGGGCAGCGCAAGGGCTTGGGCATCGCGTTGGGTTATCCGGCTTTTGTTACGAAGATTGATGCCGAACTGAACCGCGTTCAGATAGGCACGCACGACAGTCTCTATACCCGCGAGGTACGACTACGGGGCGGTTTCTTCCGAGGCGATGAACAGCAGCCGGTAATGGCGCGCATCCGCTACCGTAGCCACCCTACCCGAGCCTGCTACAAGGACGGGGTACTGACCTTCGATGAGCCGGTATGGGCAGTTACGCCCGGACAGTCGGCAGTTATCTACCAAGACGACCGCGTGGTCGGGGGAGGTTTCATTGAATAGGCAGATTCTGCGTTTGACATTGCCGTCCATCTTGGCGAATATCACTATTCCGCTGGTGGGCTTGGTGGACACGGCGATAGTGGGTCATCTGTCGGATGCCACCGCCATCGGCGGTATCGCTATCGGCACGATGCTCTTCGACCTGCTCTACTGGAACTTCGGTTTCCTGCGTGTCGGTTCGTCGGGTCAGACGGCGCAGGCTTACGGACGGCAGGACTGGGACAGTTGCGCCGCTTACCTGAGGCACTATACGGGCATAGCAATCAAAGCGGCATTGGCTATATGGCTCATTCAATGGGTGTTCGTGACGGGGGTGCTGATGGTGGTGCCCTGCTCGGCAGAGGTGGCGGCTTTCGCCAAACAGTACTTCTTCATTCGTGTATGGGCGGCACCTGCCACCTTGTCGCTGATGGCACTCAAAGGCTGGTTCATCGGTATGCAGGACACGGTGAGCACGATGATGACCGACATCACGGTGAATGTGGTCAATATAGCGGGTTCCTATCTGCTGGCAGTCCATACGCCGGTCGGCTTGATGGGCGTGGCATACGGCACGCTGATTGCCCAATACACGGGGCTGCTGCTCTGTGTGGGGATACTGCTCGTTAAGTACCGTAGATTCCTTCGTCCGAAGACAAAGACAAGGGTCTCTACCCTCAGGCAGAACTTAGACCTCTTTATCCGTTCGCTGTGTTTTATGGTCGTTTATGTGGGGTTCACTTCGTTGGCTTCGCGTTACGGCGATGAGGAATTGGCGGTGGCAAGCATACTGATGAAACTGATGATGTTCTTCTCCTTCTTCGTGGACGGCTTTGCCCACGCCGGGGAAGCATTGGTAGGCAGGTTTATCGGTGCAAGAGAGAGGGAGAATGTGCGTCAGGTGGTTCGCCTGCTGTGGCTGTGGTCGATGGGTGTGGGGCTGCTCTTCACCGCCGTCTTTTGGGTAGCCGATGATGCGTGCCTGAGGCTGCTGACCAACGACAAGGACGTGCTTGAATTGGCACAACGATACAGTATCTGGCTCATTCTGATGCCGTTGGCTTCCACGCCCGCTTTTATGTGGGACGGTATCTATGTGGGCGCGATGGCGAGCCGCGCCATACGCAATGCTATGATTGCAGCCGCCGTGGGATTTGTGGCTGTCTATGCTGCTTTATTCAGGTTTTGGGACATCAATGCGCTCTACTTGGCGTACCTGACGCACTTGATTGCCCGCTCGATATACTTAACCTTCAAATGGAGAAACGTCTATGATACCTCAACCCGAACATCGCCCGTGGAAAGTCATCAAGAGCGAGAACATTCTTAATATCGGTCCGTGGCTCAATGTGCGCCAACAGACCGTTGAGTTGCCCAACGGCAAGCAGATACCGACATGGTTCATTTTGGACTACCCGAACTGGATTAACGTGATAGCCGAGACGAAGAACGGACGGCTTGTGATGATTGACCAGTACCGCCACGGCTTGGGCGTGACCAAATACGAATTGGTGGCAGGGGTGATAGATAAAGGCGAAACACCCCTTGAAGCGGCTCAACGCGAACTCATGGAAGAGACAGGTTTCGGCGGCGGCGAATGGGAGCAGTTTATGGTGCTCTGTCCGAATACAAGCAGCCAAAGCAATCTGAGTTACACGTTCTTGGCTCGCGGCGTGGAGCGGCAGAGCGAGCAGCACGAAGAGGAAACGGAGGACATCCGCGTACACGTGATGGACAAGAAGGATGTGCGCGAACTATTGGAAGCGGGCGAAATCATACAGGCTCTTCACGCTGCGCCGCTTTGGAAATACTTCGCCTCGTGAGAGCCTGTACGTAAAGTTTTTGTTTTCTACCGTTTAATCCATTTTAGGCAGTTTGGCGAGGGAGCGTGCCAACTCCTCGTCGGTGGGGATATAGTCGGTCATCGTGCCATCGTTGTACTCCTCGTAGGCTTTGAGGTCGAAGTAGCCAGTGCCTGTCAGACCGAAGAGGATAGTTTTCTCTTCTCCCGTTTCTTTGCAACGGATAGCCTCATCGAGCGCAACGCGGATGGCGTGGCTGCTTTCGGGCGCGGGCAGGATACCTTCGATGCGGGCAAAATACTCGGCAGCCTCAAAGACAGAAGTCTGCTCTACGCTGCGCGCTTCCATCAAGCCCTGATCATAGAGTTCGGAGAGGATAGGACTCATACCGTGGTAGCGCAGACCGCCTGCGTGGTTGGGCGAAGGGATGAAGTCGGAGCCGAGGGTGTACATCTTCGCCAAGGGGCAAATCATACCCGTGTCGCAAAAGTCGTAAGCATACTTACCGCGCGTCAGGGAAGGACAAGAAGCGGGTTCTACGGCAATGATGCGATAGTCGGCTTCGCCGCGCAGTTTCTGCCCCATAAAGGGAGCGATGAGTCCGCCGAGGTTGGAGCCGCCGCCGGCACTGCCGATGATGATATCGGGACGGATGCCGTACTTGTCCATAGCCGTTTTGGTTTCCAATCCGATAACACTCTGGTGGAGCAGGACTTGGTTGAGGACGCTGCCTAAGACGTAGCGATAGCCTTCGTGGGTGACGGCGTACTCGACCGCTTCGGAGATGGCACAGCCGAGACTGCCGGTGGTGTCGGGATGGGCGGCAAGGATACGGCGACCCACTTCGGTGGTGTCAGAGGGCGATGGCGTAACCGATGCGCCATAGGTACGCATCACTTCGCGGCGGAAAGGCTTCTGGTGGTACGAGCCTTTTACCATATAGACCTTGAGGTCCATATCAAGGTAGGCGCACGCCATCGAGAGAGCCGTCCCCCATTGACCGGCACCCGTTTCGGTGGTCAGACCTTTGAGTCCCTGCTTCTTGGCATAATAGGCTTGGGCGATGGCGGAGTTGAGTTTGTGGCTGCCGCTGGTGTTGTTACCCTCGAACTTGTAGTAGATATGTGCGGGGGTCTGCAACTTACGTTCTAATTCGTACGCGCGCACGAGAGGCGAGGGGCGATACATCTTGTAGAAAGAGCGAATCTCATCGGGAATGGCGATATAAGGCGTATCGTTGTCTAATTCCTGCTGTACGAGTTCGGTGCAGAAAACGTGCTCCAACTCGGCAGCGGTCATCGGCTCGCGAGTACCGGGATTGAGCAGGGGAGCGGGTTTTTGCTTCATGTCCGAGCGGACGTTGTAGTAATGCGTAGGCATTTCTTTTTCTTCAAGATAAATCTTGTAGGGAACAGGTTGTTTTTCCATAGTTGTTGGTTTTTGGGTTTATTTGTTTATTGGTTTATTGGTTTAAATGCGTTTAGACGGGTTGCTATCTTTGAATCCGTAATCTTTCAAAAAAACAAAATCAGCCGTAGGAGGGTTCCTACGACTGACGTTGTCTTTTATTATTATGAGAAAAAAAAACTTACAGATTACGACAAACGACAAGGTGACCCTCCTTTTTCAAAGAGCGTGCGCCACCAACAAAAATTTGCCATTTGTGCGTTCATAATTCTTACAAAAAACGGCGCAAAAGTACAGGCTTTTGCAGGACTGACCAAATGACGGACTAATTTTTCCCGAAAAAACTTTCTATCTTACTGATATTCAAATATGATTTTTGCATAATTTTCATCGATTTGTAGCAAAAAGCAGACAAAATGGCACAAAATCGGACAATTTGGCACCCTAAATCGGACAAAATGGCAGGCAAAAACCGAAAAAACGGGGTTGGCACGGAGGTTGCAACATTGAGGGTGAAAACGTTACGAACGGATTGAAAAAAGCAAAGGAGTTCGGAACGCCAAGAAAAGTTTAACAAAGGCTTCGGAAACGGAGCCGCAAAAAAATAGGAGGATAAGATTATGACACCTGCAATGTATCGTAGAAACAGTTGGTTCCCGACCGTATTTGATGAGTTCTTTGACTCGGATTTGATGAACAGCGCAAGCACTACTGCTCCCGCAGTCAATGTAAAAGAGACAGAAAAAGCCTATATCGTGGAGTTGGCTGCTCCGGGCGTAAAGAAAGAGTACTGCCGTGTTCATATCGATGAAGACCACAACCTGTGCGTTGCCATCGAGAACAAGTTCGAGCACAAAGAGGAAGACAAGCATTCGCACTACCTGCGCCGCGAATTCAGTTACACCAACTACGAGCAACGTTACACCCTGCCCGAAGACGTGAACGAAGAGCAGATTAACGCCAAAGTAGAAAACGGCATCCTTACCATCGAACTGCCCAAAGTTCAGAAAGTAGAAGGCAAGACGACACGGCAAATTGAAATCGGCTGATAGTCGAAAGTCAAAAGTCGAAAGAATGGTAGCCTTGCGGCTGCCGTTCTTTTTTTGTGAAATCTTCCTTTCAACGAGCGATGTCGGAACATTTGCGTCTAAAAGCCTGTAATTTGTGCCAAAAGAAAGAGGTTTTCGGCGAAAAAATCGCATTTTGTGCTAAAAAAACAAGATAATTCCTAAAAACGTTGGTATTTATAGGAATTATCTATATTTTTGCGCGTTAATCAAATCTATGTCATTATGACACGTTCTTCTGTTAGAGTTCTTACTCTTCTCCTACTCTCTTGTTTCAGTTTGCTTGCTTACGCTCAAGATTGCTGTCCCGTCAAAGAAAAGGTCGGGAAGGTTAACCAATATCTCTATGAATATGACAAGATTGAAATTGACCTTTATACTGATACAAACGAAGATTGGCTGCGGTATGTGGGAGACCAAAAAGAACCACAAAATTGGAATTACAATAAATTCATTCGTGTGCGTGCTTGGTCAGACCGTGCAGAAAACCCGCATAATTATATTCAATTCTATTGGTGGGTAGGCGATGGCAACAATTCTTCCCTTACACAGACTTATGCTAATGGTATTGGTCCTAAAGCAGGGACGTATAATTTTACCGATCCGATGATGGGGGCTTGGGGACCGTATATAAATGGTACTCCTCAAATTTACTATTGGACACATACTACTTTACCATCTACGCAAGCCACGTTATTAGGATACCGAGTTCACTCATATTATAACCAATACACAGGACAGGTATGGGTATGTCCGTTTTCTTCGTATGCGTCCAATGCAGGCGATTTATCCAACAACAATACCCAATACGTAATGGGACAATCCACTACGGGACACATTACAACAATGAACTCCTACCAAGTAACTGTGGACGTAGGCGATGACGGAAATATCTACATTCAAGTCGGCGGGCAGGATTGTGATAGCAATCCGGTAGTTACCATAGGGCGTAAGACCAATAGCAACGTCCACGCCTTGTCCGTTTCAACGGAGGGAAACGGGACAGTTACTACCAAACCTAACTGCGAGAACCACATAGAAGGTGATAAGATTATTCTTACTCCTACTCCTGCTAATTCTTCCGTCTGCTTCAAAGAATGGACAGGCACACACGCGGAGTATGTGACCGACAACGGGGATGGGACGTACAGCGTAACGATGCAAAGCGAGGATATGAACCTTACCGCCGTATTCGGCGATTGCGTAAAAGAAGTGACGGACATTATTGATACCTGCTCTGCAGCACTGCCTTTCGTATGGCGGCCGTGGAATAACGGCGGTATAGAAATCACTTCCTACGCGCAGAACGGAACAAAAGACATTGTTTATCAGAAAGGTAGCACTACCATTCAAGACTCTATCGTGACGCTGCTGCTCATCCTGCACGAACCGCAAAAAACACCTGTAGAAGTAACAGATACACTCTGGCAATGCGACTACGATTTAGGTGAGGGGAACTGGGTTAACTTAGTCGTAGATGACTACGAACAGGGAGAAATCGAATTGGATATCCCCAACGCTATCGGCACGACTTACAAGACGATGGATCCGGACATACACGGCTGCGATTCAATAACCGTTCACGAAGTGATTATTATCCCTGAAAAAGTGCAACGACTGTTTGAGTTCTGCCAAAGCGACCTCAATCTGGGCGACAACAACTATATCAATTTGGAGATAGAGCCGCGCCTTGTGTTGGAAGGCTCGTTCTGGGGCAATTTTGCGGGCGACTCCATTATCAGAGACACTACCGAATCCACTTATTGTCTTGGTTTTGACTCGATTACGATAGACACTATACGTATTTATCCCGCCTATCGCGAGACGTGGAATCCGGGTATCTGTGCCGACAAGATGGAAGAGGCTTTGGCAGAAGGCATACCTTTTTACGATTTAGGTCCGATAACAGATATGTCGCAAAACGGGATGGAATACTATACGGAAGGATCGATTCACGGCTGCGACTCGGTGATTGTGTTGGATCTTACTCCCCTGCCCAACGACACGATTTATGAGCCGATGTCCGTCTGCTCGTACCCCATCACGTGGCGCGGCAAGACGTACAACAGCAAGGAAGATACGGAAAAAGACCCCGTGATTGCACCTGGAAAAGAGAAAGGCGACTGCCGCCAGTACTTCTTCCTCGTTCCCGAAGAGGCACCTGCTATAGAAACGAGCATCGATTCGACTATTTGCGCCAGTGCGCTGCCATTCTACTGGGAGGAAGCCGACCTGACCTTTGAAGAGGCGGGAAGCAAAGAGCATACGTTCCACACCATGTTTGGCGGCTGCGACTCGATTGTGACGCTGAACTTGAATGTGCTGCCCTCGCCGGAAATCGTAGAAACACGCACTATCTGTCCCGAGCAACTGCCTTACACATGGGGCGAGGTGGTCTTCACCGAAGCGGGCACACAAACCAAGACCTTTGAACGGGAAAACGCTTGCGACTCGATCGTAACCTACACCATTGTAGTCGTTCCCGACCTGATACAGGACGGAGATACCGTATGCGAGAGCCAATTAAGCACACCCTATACGTGGGAGGACGAGACGATAGCGGCTGACGATGCGCGCTTCGTAGTGAACGAGACAACGGGCGTGAAGACACTGACCATCGGACCGAAAGTGCTGCCTTCGTCTTTGGTTTGCGATTCAACCGTGCAGTTTACCCTCACCGTCATTCCGGAACATATTAACGATAGTTATACCATCTGCGAAAGCGAACTACCCTTCACGTGGAAAGCAGGCGAAGAAGAGATAGTGATTAACACGGCTTCGGATGCCGTCAATCGGTCGGTAACGCTGCCGTCCGTTCTCGGCTGCGACAGCACCGTTCATCTTAACCTGACTATTCTTCCGACTGCCCGCAGAGGTCTCGGCACAGTCTATATCAAAACGGGCAATAGCTTTACCGTATTTGAAGGCACAGCCTACGAGCAATCGTTCGACACGAACGGCGAATACGAAGTAGTAGGCAAAGGATTGTCTGCCGTAGGTTGCGATTCAGTGGTAACCTTCACCCTCGAAGTGCGCGACACCGAGATAGAGAATATCTATGACGCTATATGCGAAGGCGAACCCTATGTATGGAACGGAATAGAATGCACGCAAACAGATGTATATGAATATAAGACCACGACCATCTATACGGGATTAGACTCGATTGCTTATCTGCACCTGACGGTGAATCCTAAATATGACCAACTGACCGATGGCAAAGCCATATGCGACAGCGAATTGCCTTTCACGTGGGAAGGCGAGACGTTCACCGCGAACGATGACTATACTGATCTTGACGAGCAGACGCGTTACCGCGAAGTTACAAAGAACGTCCAAACCAAAGCCGGCTGCGACTCGATTGTAACGTTCCGCTTGACCGTTTATAGAACCTTCAACACGCCCGTGGAAAAGATCATTTGCAGCAGCGAGTTGCCCTACATGTGGGAAGGCGAGACATTCACGGAAGGCGGCAGTAAGACTTTATCACTCAAGACGGTTCACGGCTGCGATTCCATCGTGACGATGACCTTGCGGGTAGCCGACCAAGAAACGACCCCGCTTGAGAGACAGATATGCGAGAGCGAGTTGCCCTATACATGGGACGGCGAGGTATTTACCGAAGCAGGAACAAGAACCAAACATTATACATCCGTTTACGGCTGCGACTCGACCGTAACCTATACGTTGAACGTTATACCCTCCTATCATCTTACGGCACCTGACATAACCGTCTGCGAGAACGAGTTACCGTACCGTTGGGGCAGCGTCACCTTTACGGAAGCGGGTACACAAACGCAGACGTTCACTTCGTCGTTGGGTTGCGACTCGACCGTTACGCTGACGCTGAATGTCAATCCGACTTATAACGAAACGGTAGAAAGAACCGTATGCCAAGACGCACTGCCCTATACGTGGGGCGACGTTACCTTCACGGCGGCAGGGTCACAAACTAAGAGGTATCAGTCCGTAAACGGCTGCGACTCAACGGTAATGATGGTTCTCAACGTACAAACGCCGACTTCGGACACGCAGACAGAGAAAGTGTGCGACAACGAGTTGCCCTACCAGTGGAATCCGACGGGCAGTTACACGCAAGCCTTGACGGAATCGGGGACGTATAACTACACGCTTAAGAGCAGCCTCGGGTGCGATAGTGTTTACTATACGATGAACTTCACGGTGGATCGCGACTATGTAACGGCGCAACCTGCTATCACCTTGGAGACGTGCGCCAACGATGAGGCGGTGATGATTACGCTGAACAGCACGGCGGGGATGCCTGCCGCCTACGACATCGTGTTTGACGAAAAGGCTGCCGCACAAGGATTGGAGAACGTGAGCCACCAGACGATAGCGAGCGATGGTATCATAGCCGTTCCCCTACCCCACAACGAGGACTCGACACGCTACGTGCGACCCGATGACTATACGCTTACGCTCACCGTCTATGACCAGTGCGATAGAAAAACCGACTATCCGCTCTTGTTCCGTATCCTCTATCCCTCGTGGCTCATTCAGCAACGCTGGCGCGATGTGATGGCTATCTACAATAAGAATTACAACGGAGGGTATGACTTCTCGTCCATCCGTTGGTACAAGAACGGCATAGAGATTCAGGGCAAGGGAGTGCACAACTCCTACGTACAGATGTCGCCCGTATTGGAGATGGCTACCTATTACGCATTGGTAACACGAACGGACGACGGCAAGGCGTTACGCACCTGCGACTTCGTACCGAATTTGGCTTCGCCTTACTATATGCCCGACATAGAGAAGATACGGCTCAAGCAGCAAACGGACTCGCGTCATATAACGATTGAAACCGAACTGTCGGGCGAGTACCAAGTCTATGACGTAACGGGCAAGCAAGTGATGACCGGCTATTTCGGCGAGATGTACGGCAGTCCGATGATTGTGTTCAGTCCCGCCACAGCGGACGGAGCGTATATCCTGCGCTTCCAAGCCACGGACGGCACAAGAGACACCAAGAAGTGGTTGATTCGATAGAGAAACATTCCATATCGTAACAATTTTTCATAAATTCGGCAATAATGTTTCATTTATTGCCGAATTTGCTTTATTTTTGCGGCGTTATTGCTAAAATCTGTTTTCGACAGACTGCAAAAGCGTAATTGCGAGCCTATGAAAAAAATCTCCTTCGCTCGGCTTTGTCCGATAGTATTTCTTCTTTTTCTTTCCTGCTTTGTAACGAATCTTTCTGCCCAAACGCCCTCGTGGGGTGCTTTTTGGGAGGGGAATAACGGCGACCATATCGTGATGGATAAGTATGTCGCCACGGATGAAGTGGATCCGTGGTATTACACGGCGGCGCGGACTTTTCTGCGTATCCGCGCTTGGAACACGAATCGGACGACGAACAACTATATTCAGCTCTTCTTTTGGATAGAGGATTGGGATCAATTTACTACCGAATACACAGACGGTATCGGTCCGAAAGAGGGTAACTGGCAGATGAATAAGCCATACGTATTCTACGATGGTTACGGCAATCCGTACTGGCGGTTGGGTTTTGAAAAGGAGGGGAATATATACGACCAGCTGAACAAATGCGTCATCGGCTACGACCCGAATTTGGATTTTGTCTGTGCCTATTCGTCGTATGGCGCAAGCGCGAGGAATACAACGGACACGTATGAAGGGG
Source organism: Paludibacteraceae bacterium (assembly GCA_017471175.1). GTDB lineage: Bacteria > Bacteroidota > Bacteroidia > Bacteroidales > Paludibacteraceae > Colicola. The sequence goes on from JAFUVS010000010.1 coordinate 44,187, forward strand.
ATTGGGATAAAAGCGATATTACTTCCTTTACGGACTACAGCGTCAAAGTAGCGGTAGGCGAGGGCGGCAATATCTACATAGAGATTGGTTCGCCATCGCAGTTGGTGGCAACAATCGGCAAGCCATACGTTGACAATTCGGTGTTTATCAATCTGAATAGTGATGCTGATTTTGAAGACAATACGAGTGCCGGAAACAATCCGTATATGCGTTTGACAGGCACGGGGCAGGGCAGCAACGGAAAGGATTATGACATCCAATTACGGCTGAATTGGAATCATACTACCGGCACATTCAGCCAATCGGATATAGACTTCTCGCAATCCTATTTCCGCCACAACGGCGAAGATATAGTGTGTACGGCAATAAGCGGTACGATAACGGAAACATCTCCGGGCAGTTATCAGATGATAGCCACCTTGACAGGCGAGGACGGAACGGTGTATTCGGTGATTTCCAATTACTCCCATTGCCCGAAGCCGGAAGAATTCAAGGGCGGTTCGATGGCTACGTTCAGCATATTTAACGATGATGTGATTCAGATCGGGACAGCACGATTCAGCACGAATCCCGACTTGGACAATTGGTATTACGATGGCGTTAATTATGACTCGAAGAATCTGAACAAATTCTGGGTTATCAAGGCGCAATCCAATACACAGGAATACAATTATATACAACTCTATTTCTGGGTGGACACGGACAACGAACTTTACACCTACAAGGACGGTAATAAGTGCGTCAAACCCGGTACGTACCATTTTCAAGCCCCGCAAATGCAGTCTATTTATACCTACGGTTCTACAACCTATTATGCTTGGTACGTAAACGAGCAATACTACAATAAGTGTCTGTTGGGTCTGACGCGCGATTCGTACTGGGGTGTATGTCCCTACTCTTCGTATTTGGCAAGAGGTTGGTCGCAATACTTTGATCCGAATTACAACACGGTAACGAATATGAATATGGCGACCGTGGTGGTCAAGGAAGGCAAGGGCGGACATATCTACATAGAGATATGGGTTACGCCTAATGGCGGTTCTACACCTGTTTTGGCGGTAACCATCAACGAGCCGAAGCACGCGGGCGTGGAAACGTACCAACTCAATGTCTATACAAACGGCAACGGAAGAGTCGAGTTCCCGACCAACGAATGTAATTACATAGAAGGCGAGGAGATAGTGATAACGCCTACTTGCGAGGAGGGATATGAGTTTGTGGGCTGGAGCGGCGACTGCGTGGATCAGATTCGCGATAATGGCGATGGCAGTTATACCTTTACGATGGGTAATCAGGACTGCTCGCTGACCGCCAACTGCAAAGAGGAAGTGCAGACCTACCAACTGAATATACAGATAGAAGGACAAGGGGCAGTAACCAAGAATCCGAATCAGAGCGAATACGAGGCAGGGACGGAGATTATCCTCACGCCGAATCCTAATAGCGACTGGTTCTTCGACTCATGGAAAGGCGGCTGCACGGGGCAACTACAAGATAACAGGGATGGCACCTACACATTTACGATGCCCGAACAGAACTGCACACTGACCGCCGTATTCACGAATACTATCATCGAAACATTGGAGGTATGCGACAAGGATCTGCCTACTACGTGGCGCGGACAAGAAATCACATCGGAAGAGCAAGACGGACTGAAAGTAACGGTCTATAAGGAAGGTAGTGAAACAGAAATAGAGGGTATTTACCAATTAGATCTACGTATATACAAGACCTTTGAAGACCTCGGCATAGAAGACCATTGCTCGGACGAATTCTCGGACGAGGGTGTAGCCGGTTTAGTGGTGTTAGACAAATATGAGACCTACTTGGTCGGCTTCACGGGCGATACTGTTTTCTATGATACGGTTCCGAATGCGTTGGGCTGCGACTCAATAACCAAACTAACGCTGCGTATCAATATCGCACCGCTTGAATACTGGAATCCCGGTATCTGCGCCGACCGAATGGAGGAGGCTTTGGCGAACGGCGAAATCAGTTTCTTCGGCTTGCCCATAACCGATATGTCGCAGAACGGCGAGATGCACTTTGAAACCACCGAAGAGGGCTGCGACTGGACGTATATCCTTGACTTGACCCCGACACCCAACGACACGGTAGAAGAAATCGTGGAAATCCATTCGTTCCCATATACTTACAAAGGACAGACTTTCAACTCCAAAGAGGATACACTCTACATCAAGACCCCGCAGAAAGACGGATGCCCTCTATACACCAAACTCATTCCCGACTACAAAGATACACTCAAGACGGAAGTGTATGAACTGGCTTGTATGGAGTACACGTGGGACGAGAACGGCAAGACCTATACCGAATCGGGGAATGACACGATTTTCCTGCGCTCGACAGACGACAAATCGGATAGTATCGTGGTGCTGCACTTGACCATCGATTATCCGAAGACTGGCATTGATACGACAGCCACTGCTTGTCAGCAGTTCACTTGGTACGGAATCACCTACACCGAATCGGGTGACTATACCCAACCCTTGAAGAGTGTATCAGGGTGCGATTCTATTGTACCGCTCCATTTGACCATCTATCATCCGCAAGTGGTATCCGAAGAGACTCAAACTGCTTGCGAAGCGTACGAATGGCACGGGCAGACCTACACGCAATCGGGCGATTATGAATATGAATTACCTGAAAACGAACACGGCTGCGTGGACAAGGAGGTGCTGCACCTGACCATTGCTCATACGCCCGCTCCCGTTGATTTGGGCGAAATAATAATAGGTATCGGCAATGTATTTACCGTCTTTGAAGGTACGGAATACGAGCAGCACTTTGATACGGATGGCGATCATACTGCTACGGGACGAACGTATATGGGTTGCGACTCGGTGGTGACGTTTAACTTGACCGTTCTAACCCAACTTGAAGATAATGTCTATAAAACCATCTGCCGCTATGATTCGGACGAATATCCGTTCGTATGGAACGGAAAAGAATACACCGAATCGGGTGTCTACGACTACAAAACAGTCAGCATAAGTTTCGTTGGTGTTGACTCCATCGCACACCTCCATCTGACGGTCAACGAGCCTACTTCGTCAGAAACAACAGTTGCTCAATGCGCATCTTACACTTGGTTCGGACAGACTTACTATGAATCGGACGACTACGAACATCATCTGACGAACGCTGCCGGCTGCGACAGTACTATTACGCTCCATCTGACTATCTATCCTGCGTATGACAATGTGGAGGACGGGGATACGATTTGTCCGTCTGAATTGCCTTATACGGTGAACGGCATGACGTTTACGGAAAGCAGTGCTTATACGGCAATTGACAGTCATTACAAGCAGGCAACGCAAACCATACGACTGCAGACCGTGAACGGTTGCGACTCCGTGGTTACTTTTACGCTGACCGTACAAACGGCGACTTCCGAAACATTAGAACAGACGACGTGCGACAATGAGTTGCCGTATCAGTGGAATCCAACGGGCAGTTACACGCAAGCCTTGACGGAATCGGGAACGTATAACTACACGCTCAAGAGCAGCCTCGGGTGCGATAGTGTTTACTATACGATGAACTTCACGGTGGACCGCGACTATGTAACGGCACAACCGGCTATCACCCTTGAGACCTGCGCCAACGATGAAGCGGTACAGATTATACTCAATACCACTTCAGGTACGCCTGCCGCATACGACATCGTGTTTGACGAAAAGGCTGCCGCACAAGGATTGGAGAACGTAAGCCATCAGGCAATAGCGAGCGATGGTATCATAGCCGTTCCCCTACCCCACAACGAGGACTCGACACGCTACGTACGTCCCGATGACTATACGCTCACGCTCACCGTCTATGACCAGTGCGAGAGAAAAACCGACTATCCGCTATTGTTTCGCATCCTCTATCCCTCGTGGCTCATTCAGCAACGATGGCGCGATGTGATGGCTATCTACAACAAGAATTACAACGGAGGGTATGACTTCTCGTCCATCCGTTGGTACAAGAACGGCATAGAGATTCAGGGCAAGGGAGCGCACAACTCGTATGTACAGATGTCGCCCATATTGGAGATGGCTACCTATTACGCATTGGTAACAAGAACAGACGACGGCAAGACGCTGCGCACCTGCGACTTCGTGCCGAATTTGGCTTCGCCTTACTATATGCCCGACATAGAGAAGATACGGCTCAAGCAGCAAACGGACGCGCGTCATATAACGATTGAAACCGAATTGTCGGGCGAGTACAGCGTCTATGACGTAACGGGCAAGCAAGTGATGACGGGCTACTTTGGCGAACTGTACGGCAGTCCGATGATTGTGTTCAGTCCTGCCACAGCGGATGGAGCGTATATCCTGCGCTTCCAAGCCTCGGACGGCACAAGAGACACCAAGAAGTGGTTAATTCGATAATAACAACGATATGAAAAAAGCAGTGATTATCCTTATGGGGATTTTGAGTGTCTGCTCCTGCCGCAAAGAAGATGTGCTATGGCAGACAGAGGAGGAGAAGAAGGGCGATACGATCGCGAGTGAGGTGGTAGGATTCTACTTGCTGAATGAGGGCAATATGGGTTCGAACAAAGCTACGTTGGACTACTATGACTATGCTACCGGTGTGTATCACCGCAATATTTACAGCGAGCGCAACCCCGACCGCGTGCAATCATTGGGGGATGTGGGCAACGACTTGAAGATCTACGGCAACCGCCTGTATGCCGTGATTAACTGCTCGAATATCGTAGAGGTGATGACAGCCGACTCGGCGAAGCATATCGGCACGATTGAGTGTCCTAACTGCCGCTACTTGCGCTTCAAGGACGGGTATGGGTACTTGACTTCTTATGCGGGTCCCGTTCTGATAGACCAAGACTACAAGCAGAAAGGGTTTGTGGCGAAGTTCGATACGGCTACATTGCAGATTGTCGATACGTGCCACGTAGGTTTTCAGCCGGATGAGCCGGAGATCGTGGGTAATCGGCTGTACGTAGCCAATTCGGGCGGGTATATGGTACCCAATTACGAGAACACAGTGAGCGTGATAGACCTCAATACGTTCAAGGAGGTGAAGCGTGTGGAGGTCGTCAATAACCTGCACCATCTACGTGCGGACAAGTACGGTCAGTTGTGGGTAACGTCTCGCGGGGATTACTATAATCAGCCGTCCAAACTCTACTGCATAGACACGAAGACTGAGGAAGTGACGGACTCGGTGGATGTAGCGGTGAGCGACTTATGGTTGGACGGCGACAGCCTGTATGTCTATGGTACGGAGTGGAGTTATGTGGATATGAACAGCAGCGTGCAATACAGCATCGTCAATGTACGGACGCACGAGGTGGTGAGCCGTGCGCTTATCACGGACGAAGAGGTGCAGATTACTATTCCCTACGGCATAATGGTTCACCCTGTGACAAAGGATGTGTATCTGACGGATGCAAAGAACTACGTATCGCCCGGGGCGTTGTGGTGCTTGGATAAGGAGGGCAAAAAAAAGTGGACGGTACGTACCGGAGACATACCCGCCCACTTTGCGTTGCTATACAAATAATTATCAGAGTTCTTGTCCTACGGCGTTGATTTTTTTGTCTTGGATTTGGATTACCATTTGTCCTTTCTCTAACCGTTTGACGGGTTTGAAAGTTGCTTTGAGGGCATCGGAGAGGTCGGTAACGGGTTTCTTCGGGTCGCGAACGGAAACGTCTTCGAGGTAGGCACCTTCGGCATCTTCTACTTCGGTATTGCCGGAAGCGTCAGCGGTGTAGTATTCGGTTTCGCCTACGGTGACGGTGTTGTTGTAGATGCTATTGAACATAAGTATGGGATCTACTCCGAAGTCGGCGTTCATACCGGCGAGGTTCATAGCAAATACGAGGGTTTCGTAGTCCACGCCGACCAGTTCTTCCAACATCGCATTGAAAGCATCGATACCGGCTTGCGCTTCATCGTCATAGTAGAAGACATCTTCGTCTCCGCGCGAGAGCGCGCACAGAGCTTTGTGCAGGTCTTTGCCTAAGTACTTACGTGCCACTTGGCGCATACCGGCTGCATCGTACTTATCGAGAGCGGAAACATCAATAATGTCTTTGATTTTGGGGTGTTTGTCCACTTTCTCTTTGATGAGTCCTATGTTCGCATAGAGTTTAGCGGCGAGGGTATTGATGGCACTATTGGCAAGAACGGTGTCGCGGTCGTAGCCTTCTGCCTGGTACTTGGTTATCTCGTCGCCCATAAGCATAATGAGTCCTTTGTCGGTGTCGAGTGAACCGATACGGATGGGACTGGGATAGGAGCTGACCGAGCCGGTAGAGATGTCGTATAGGTCGCCGTTGGCGGTGGTGATATGGGATGCGGTATGGATGTGGGCGTGTCCGGTGAAGACAACGTGTACGTGTGCGGCGGTGAGTTGTTCTTGAATAGTGGCGAGCGGAATCATACCTTCCGTCATATTGGCGATGTGGTTGATGTCGATAAAGGCTTGTCCGTTGATATGTTCCATAACGGGATGGTGCGCCATGACGAGGATGTTCTTACGTCCTTCGGCGAGGGCTTTTTCTGTGCATTGTGCGAGGAAAGCCATCATCCCTTCGGTGAATCCGCCGGCAGATTTATGTCCGCCAATATTGGAGAGGTTGGTATTAAGACCGATGATGGCGATGTCGTCCGCGAAATAGGTCATATATGCGAGCGAGTCTTCGCCTTTATTTAGGCTCATAACGGCATCGCCGTAGCCGAAGTCGGCATAGAGTTTAGCAAATTCTGCTGCGGTCACATTGGCTGCTTTGACAGCTTTACCGGAAGAGTAGTCTCTTGCACCCGGGTCGGAAATGTCGTGGTTACCGGGAACGACAAAGACTTCGATACCTGCTTCTTCTATTTCGGCGAATTTCTTAGCCACGTATTCGTGGTTTTTCTTTTCGCCGTTGTAGGTAAGGTCGCCCGGAACGAGCAGGAAGTCGGGAGCGTTGTCAATAACGCGCTGTACGGCAAGGTCAAAGAGTTCGTGGGAGTGTTCGACCATTTTGGGGTCGGAGTAAAAGACTTCGGGGTGATTTTGATCCCAGAGCGAATTGACCATTACGTGCATGTCGCTCATAACCATAAAGTTCTTTTCGTCGGCATACATCATCGTAGTAGCCGCGAGCAAAAGAAAGAGGAGTGTTTTTTTCATAGTACTAAAATTGTATTTGGTTTATTGTATTTGTCCGAAGAGGTTGTATTTTTTATTGCAACGGAGTATGAATATTTGTCCGTTTTCGAGGCGTTTGACAGGGCGCACTGTATCTGAATAGGTGTCGCCGATGGCACTTCTTGATCCTTCGCGCACATTGATGGCACGGAGCGTGGTGCAAGATGCATCGGGTGTAGTGATTTGTTCGCCGTTGATGGTAACATAGTTGTAGTAGAGGCTACCCAAGAGTGCTTCGGGCATCATAGAGGAGTCGATATTGATACCTTTCTTGGCGAGAGCGGGTTGGAGGATGGGAAGTGCTTTGGACATATCCATACCTACGATGTCGGTAGCCATCTTGTAGAAAGCATCAACGCCGGCTTGGTAGGCACTGTCGGTATTGAAATAGATATTGGCATCCTCATCACCACGCGAGAGGGCGGTGAAGCCGTGATGGATGGCAGGACCCATATAGAGCCACGTAAGGAGTTTGAGACCATCCTTGTCGATATTGGAGAAAGCACCTCCGCTGAACATCAGTTTGAGCATCGGGTCGGAGTCGATCATTGTTTTGAGTTCGTCCAACTTGGGATAAACGCGCTCAATGACGGAGTTGACAGCGGCTTTAGCAAGGACGGTATCGCGGTCGTAGCCTTCTTGTTGGTAACGTGTGATCATTTCGGAGGTGATAGCGAGGTTACCTGTTTCGGTATTGAGTATGCCGTATCGGATGGGGCTTGGGAAGGCGCAGAGAGCACCGGTGGAGATGTCGTAGAGGTCGCCGTTGGCGGTAGGAACACGGCTGATAGTATGGAGGTGTCCGTGACCGGTGAAGACGGCGTGGACGTGAGCGGCTGTGAGATGTTCTTGAATCTCGTTTAGAGGGATCATACCTTCCGAGAGATTGGCAATATGGCTGATATCGATCATTGCTTGGTTGTCGATATGCTGCATAATGGGGTGATGTGCCATAAGTATGATATTGGTATGATGGTCGGCGAGAGCCTTGGCGGTGGATTGGCGAATAAAATCGAGAACGCCTTGCGTTATACCGCCTGCGGACTTATGACCGCCGAGATTGGAGAGATTGGTATTGATACCAATGATTGCCATATCATCGGCAGGATAGACCATATAGGACAGAGAATCGGACTCGGTATCTAAACGAAGAACAGCGTCTCCGTAGCCGAAATCGGCATAGAGTTGCGCAAAGTCTTCGGCAGAGAGGTTGTCTGCTTTGACGGCATTACCGCTTGAGAAATCCTTTGCTCCCGGGTCGGATATGTCGTGATTGCCCGGGATGACGAAGACCTGTGTGCCATTGGCTTGGATACGTGCTAACTGAGCGGCAACATATTCGTGGCTTTTGCGCTCGCCGTTGTAGGTGAGGTCGCCCGGGATGAGGAGGATATCGGGACGGCGTGCGAGGATACGCACTACCGCCGAGTCGAAGAGTTCGACGGAGTGTTCGGGCATCTTGGGGTCGGAGTAGAAAACGGCGGGGTTGTCGTGATCCCAAAGGGAGTCATCAAGCACGTGCATATCACTGATAACCATTATAGTACGTTCATCAGCGAAGAGGGAAGTTGTACAAAAAATAAGGGAAAAAAGCAGTAAAAAATGTTTCATAGATATGATGATATTAAATATAACGCGGCAAAAGTAGTATAAAAAGCGGTATTACACAGCATTGTGCTTATTTTTTTATACTTTTCGCATATTCGGGTCTGTTAGGACGAAAAGTGGTTATTAGGGACGAATGACGTGGAAAGAAAATTGGCGGTCGGGAGTCTGACTGAGTTGGAGGATGGTGCTGGGCTGTGCGGGGTTGAGGTCGTCTTGTCTGTAAGTACATATATAGTCAGCGGCGGAGCGGATGTGCGGGCTGATTTGTCCGAAGAATTGGGGCGAAGGCTGTCCGCTGATATTGGCGGAAGTGGAAACGAGGGGATGACCGAGGGCGGCGCAGAGGTCGCGTGAAAAGGCTTCGCGAGTAATACGGATGGCTACTGAGCTGTCGGATGCTTTCAGGAAATCGGGGAGGTGGGTTACTTGGGGGTAGATGATGGTGGTGGGTTTTATCTGATGGTTGGTAGAATGGTCAGACTGAATTGTAGATTGGTCTTTTTGATTGGGTGATAGGGGTTGGAGATATGGTATTAAGGCAGTCATTATATCTGCGGGATAGTTGTCAATGGGTACGTAGCGGCGAAGGGTTGCGAGGCTGTCTATGAGCAGAATGAGGGCTTTGGAGTCGCTACGTTGCTTGATTTGGAAGATACGTCTGACCGCTTCTTCGTTGGTGGCATCGCAGCCTAATCCCCAGATGGTGTCGGTGGGGTACAGGATAACACCTCCTTGTTGGAGGATGGTGAGTGCGTTCTTCAAATCGTCTGCCTGATAATCCATAAATCTTTGAATTACCTTTTGATATATCTTGCCGTGTCGCGGTCGAGGTCTTTTTCGCGGATGGATTGTCGTTTATCGTAGTTATGTTTGCCTTGTGCGAGGGCTATCTCCATTTTGGCAAGTCCTTTGTCGTTGAAGAAGATTTTGAGCGGTATGATGGTTTTGCCGCTGTCGGCTACTTGTCGTTCCAAACGTCTAAGTTCTTGTCGGTTGAGTAGGAGTTTGCGGTTGCGCATTTCGTCGTGGTTGGCGTAGGAGCCGAATTTATAGGGGGCAATACGCATTTGTTTGACCCACAGTTCGCCTGCTTCGAATTGGCAGAAAGCATCGGTGAGGGATGCTTTGCCTTCGCGGATGGATTTGATTTCGGTGCCGTAGAGAACGATACCGGCGGTAAGGCGATTGATAAGAAAGTAGTCGAACGAGGCGCGACGATTGACTATATTGGGCATAAGGCAAATTATGATTTATCGATGAGCATATATCCTTTTCCTCTGACGGGCAGGATTTGGACGGTAGATGTATTGCTGAGGTGGTGGCGTAGTCGGTTGATATAGACGCTGAGTGAGCGCGAGGCGAAGACATCATCTTTCGCCCAGATGGAGCGCAGGATATGGGAGCGGAGAACAGTTTTGTTTTTGTATCGGCAGAGGAGTAGTAGCAGGTCGCTTTCGCGAACGGAGAGTGTTTGGTTGCCTAAAAGGTGTTTGGTACCGTCAAAGCGCGTTGCTCCTAACTTAAAGACGGTAGGCATAGAGTCTTCCTTGTCGGGTTCGAGCAAGCGAATGAGGGCTTTCATACGCGCCAGGAGCAGTTCCATATCCGTAGGAACGGGTATATAGTCCGCTACGCCTGCTCGGAAAGCTGCCACTTGTTCTTCGCGTGACGGTGCAGCAGTGAGCATCAGGACAGGCAGATGGGGATAGTGGACGCGCAGGGAAGCGGTCAGTTCAAAAGCCTGATTGGCAGTTAGATGTGCGTCAAAGAGACAGAGTTGAAAGGAACGGGTATTAAGCATCAAAAGCACTTGGGTAGGTTCCATCGTGCCGGAGACCGCAAAGTCTCGTTCGCGGATATAGTCGCTCAACAAGGCGAGGTAACTCGGGTCGTGGTGGCAGATGAGGATAGCGGGAAGCGACATAGTTTAGTTGAGAGTTGAAAGTTGAAAGTGGGAAACTAAATACGGAATCCTAAGCCGGCATCGATAAATTCGGCTTTGAAGATATGGAGTTTAAGTCCGACGTGTAGGAAGAAATGACGGGAGCAGTAGTAGCGCAGGATGAGTTTCTGATAGCACCAGCCGTCTTGGTAGTTGCTTGATTTGGCGGGGTTGTAGGCGTAGAAGATACCTCGGTTGAGGGGTTTTCCTCCATTGTTTTTGACATCGGCAAAGGGTTCGAGGTTTTTGACGGGGTCGTAGAGATAGAAACCGATATGGTATCCGAAGGTGAGGTTGCCGAAGACGAATTCGGGTTGGAGGCTGATGCCTGCGCGAAGGCAGTTAGTTACCTTACTTGCGTTGAGATACGTCTTGCCATAGTAGGTAATGTGTTTCGTTTGCTCGGAGGCAAAGTCCTTGTAGATAGCGGCGTATGCTCCGTCGTAGTAGAGATCGGCACCGAGGCCGATGCGGAAGATGCTATAGGGCTGCCAGTAGGCGGCGAGGCTGAAGGAGGCGGTGGGGAACCAGTCGCGGTCGCGGTAATAGACGCTTCGTGCGCCTGCTCCGAGAGTGAAGTCGATGCCCCATTTCTTGGTAACGCCATCGTGGAGTTTGGAGGGGACATCGGGGTCAGGACGGTAGTAGTGGAAACCGTTGGTTTTGCGGTCGGGCGTATAGGCGATACCGGCTTCGACGTTGAACATATTGTAGCCTCCGTTGGGGGTCATGATACTGCCGTTGCTAAGATGTTGCCAGCCGCCGGAGAAAGTGAAGTCCCAGCCTTCGACCAGATTGACATCAAGGTAAAGCCCGCCGGAAAGAAAGACGTTGGCTATACTACCGATGGATCGGTTGGCAATGGGTTTGCCTTCTATCTGGTAGGCTTGCCATTTGTATTCGGCGGGAACGGTATTGGCATAGGTGCGATTGACGAAGGCTACGCCGAGTCCGGGTCGGAGTCCGAAGGTGACGCGTGACTGCCGGACGAGGGGGACATTCAAGTAGGCGTGTGGCGTGAAGACTTGTCCGAGGTAGCGTTGCTGTCCGAGGTCGAAGACGGAGAAAGCGAGACCTATGGAGGCGTTGTTCCACTGCTGCATGCATTTCCATCTGCCTGTGGGTAGGAACTCGACAGCCACCGTACCGCCTGTGATGACGGGTCGGTCAAAGCGGAAGTCGCGCACTTTGTCGTCGCGGTTGAGGAAGCCGACAGCACCTGCCATACGGTAGCGCAACTGGTAGGAGGTGGCGGTACGTGTTTTGGGATCGGCTTTTCGGTAGAGACGCGGCGTTTTGCCCAACAAGGCAGTCGGGAGAAGGCATAGGATAAGGAGCAGCGAGATTCGGGTGAAAAGCCCTACCCTACTTTTATGGGGATGATAGATGGTCATCAGACAGGATTACTTGGCTATTTGGGGACAAATCAGTTGGCTTTTGGTGAGGACAGGAAAGCATTTACTTTGTGCAGGAGTTCCGTTTGTGCTTTATGGAGGTCGTCGTTGACGATAACGAGGTCGAAATTAGTTTGCTCTTTGAGTTCTTCTTCGGCTTTGAGGACTCGTTCGCGAATTTTTTCGGGTGCGTCCGTGGCGCGGAGGATAAGTCTTTTTTCGAGTTCCGAGATGCTTGGTGGTGCTACAAAGACAGACAGTGCGCGGTCGCCGAAGATGCGTTTGAGGTTCATACCGCCCTTCACGTCCACATCGAAGACGGCGTGGCAGCCTTTGCTTTCGATGCGTTCTATTTCTCGTTTGAGTGTGCCGTAGTAAGTGCCGGCATAGACGTTTTCGTATTCGATGAAGGCATCTTCGCGGATGAGTTGCTCAAACTCGGTGTCGGAGATAAAGTAGTAGTCAATGCCGTTTTGTTCTTTGCCTCGTGGTGCGCGCGTGGTGCAAGAGACGGAGAACTCGAGGTCGCTGCGTTGCGAGAGGAGGTAATGGACGAGTGTGGACTTGCCGCTGCCGGACGGTGCTGAAAAGATGAGGATCATAGGACGTTGAGTACTTGTTCTTTGATTTGTTCGAGGAAGTCTTTCATTTTGACCACGATGATTTGCATTTCGCTATGGTTGGCTTTGGAGCCGAGGGTATTGATTTCGCGTCCCATTTCTTGTGCGATGAAGCCGAGTTTCTTACCTACGCCGTCGCTTTGTGCGGTATCCATTGTTTCGCGGAAATAGCGGATGTGGTTACGGAGTCGGACTTTTTCTTCGGTGATGTCGAGTTTTTCGAGGTAGTAGATGAGTTCGGCTTCGAGTCGGTTTTGGTCAACGGATTGTCGGGTTTGTTCGACGAGTTGGTCTAATTGACCGATGAGTCGTTGGCGTATTTTGTCGATACGTTCTTTTTCGAGGGGTTCGACTTGGCTTAAGAGATGTTCGATGTCGTCTAACTTGTCGGTGAACATTGTCTGCAAGGCTCTGCCCTCTTGGGTACGAAAGGCGTTGAAGGCTTGGATGGCTTGCCCGAGAGCGTCTTGTAGCAGATGCCATTCGTCATCGTTTATGGAGGCTTCGGCTGCGGTCTGCATCACGTCGGGGAGGCGCAGGACGGCTGCAAAGAGAGATTCTTGGGGTGCGCCGAGTTGGGTTTGGAGATCGCGCAACTGATTGTAATAAAATCGGAAAGCGTCCTTATTGATAGCAGCGAAGGAAGCGGCGGGGCGGTCCTGCGGTGTTTGGCTATCCAAGGGTATGGTAGTGAGCGAGACATCCACTTTGCCGCGAAAGAGGGCGGCGGCGAGCAGCGAACGAATGTCTTGCTCGCGCAGGCGGAAGAAGGGGGTAAGTTTGAGGGTGAGGTCTAATTGTTTGGAATTGAGACTGCGAATCTCAAGGAGTGTCTTATGGTCGGCAAAGTTGTATTCGGCTCTGCCGTAGCCGGTCATACTGCAAATCATCTCGAAAGTGAGGTTTTTAGAATAGTTGCGGGCAAAGGTACAACTATTTTGTCAGTTTTGCGTCATCGGCACGTTTTTTTTCGTATGAAACACACATTTTTCGTGCAGAAAGTACTTTTTTCAAATTATATATGTACTTTTGCGGCGTGAACGGGTTGCCTTGAAGATAGCAGGCAACCGTAAAAAACAGGAAACTATGATAGAGATACTGAAATTTACGATACCTTCGTTGGTGGTGTTGTTGTGCGTATGGGTAGTGATGCGTTACCTGCTGAAAGGTGAGCAGGAAAGACGGCTGTGGGAGATGAAGAAGAACACGGAGAAAGAGGTGACACCGATTCGTTTGCGTGCTTACGAGCGTTTGGCATTGCTGTTGGACCGCACGGAGCCGGAGCACCTGCTGGCAGATATGGACTTGACGCAGATGACGAAAGCGGAATTAGAGCAACGATTGCTGCTGACCGTTCGGCGCGAGTGGGAACACAATATGAGTCAGCAGATTTACGTGGGGGATGATGTATGGGCGAAGGTGATGCAGGCGCGCGATGAAATAGCCTCGTTCATTCATACGATGGCACTTCAGATGCCTGCCGAGAGTACAACGTTGGACTATGCCAAGGTACTGATGAGTGCCTATCGGCTGAACGGTACGACACCGCATCAGATAGCGATGGAGGCGTTGAAAGGGGAAGTGAGGGAGATGTGGTGAGGAGTTGAGTGTTGAGAGTTGAGTGTTTAGTGTTGAGTGTTAAGAGTTGAGTGTAGTTGATAGTTGATCGTTGATAGTTGAAAGTTGTGAAAGAGCGTAGGGTTCTAATAGTAGGAATAATCTGTTTTTGTGTGGCGGGTCTTGCTGCGCAGACAAAGAGCAGTGCTTCGGCGGTGGACAATCCGCTGCGTCCCTATAGCGATACGGCCGTGTATCAAGGTACGATGCTGAAGATTGATGCGTTTACACCTGTGTATGAAGCGGCACGGTCGAGAGGTGCGCTGCAGAGTTATGAGGCTGCCGTCAATGTGCGTCTTATCAACAAACTCTACCCTACCGTGGAAGGCGGTTATGCGTTCGGCAAAGCTGTACAGGACAGCATAACACAACAAGTGAACGGGGGTTTCCTGCGTGCCGGATTGGACTTCAATCCCTTGAAAAAGAGCGTTCGTCTGCCACACGCACTGCTTATCGGGCTTCGCGTAGGCGGCTCGTTACAACAAGTGTGTGATGCTTGGGGCGAAGTGGCAGCGGGGTGTCAGGTGCAGATTGTGAGCGGTTTCTATATGGGATGGACGTTCCGGCTGAAGATGCTGTTCACGCATAGGGGAGCGAGTGCGGAGGTAGCACCTATATATATACCGGGCTACGGGGAAAGGAAAGACCTGACATGGGGACTGAATTACTACTTGGCTTGGCGTTTTTAGGCAAACAATTCGTTTTTCGAGCATAAAAAACGCATTGTTTTGCTATGTATGGTTTGCAAATACAGAAAAAAGCCGTACTTTTGCAGCGTTTTTTTTGCAAACAAGGCCGTATGAAAATTCTTGTCATTCTAACCGGCGGAACTATTACGATGGTTCGCAACGAGGCGACAGGGGCATTACATCCTGCCGACACGGACACATTCAGGGCATTTGTACCCGAGTTATTTACCTCTCCTATTCAGATTGATATGCTGCCGTTTGAGCCGCTGATAGACTCATCGGACGTATGTATTGAGTTATGGGCAAAGATCGCGCGCACGATTGAAGCGAACTACGAAAAGTACGATGGTTTTGTGGTGCTTCACGGTACGGACACGATGGCTTATACGGCGAGTGCGCTGTCGTTTATGCTTCGCAATCTGAATAAGCCTGTGATATTCACGGGCAGTCAGTTGCCGATAGGTGTGCTTCGTTCGGATGCGAAAGAGAATTTGATGACGGCGGTGGAGATAGCCTCGGAGAAAGACGAACAGGGGCGATGCCGCGCGCCGGAAGTGTGCATCTATTTCGGATCGGCATTGCTTCGCGCCAATAGGACGACCAAGAAGAACGCCGAACATTTCTCCGCCTTTGAGAGCAGCAATTATCCTTCGCTTGCCAAGGCGGGCGTACATATATTCTACCGCACACCTTTAATACACTATGAACCGTCAGATGCCAAATTACAGGTCGTAACGGATTGCGACGACCGCGTGGTGGTACTGCGGCTGTTCCCGAGCATTCGTCAGGATGTGGTACACGCCATCTTGTCCACTCCATCGCTTCGGGGCGTGGTTTTGGAGACATACGGTTCGGGCAACGCACCTTCTGCCGAATGGTTGTATAACGAATTAGTAGCAGCCACTTCGCGCGGAGTGATAGTGGTCAATAAGACACAGTGCAGCACGGGCAGCGTGGAGATGGGGCGTTACGACGCGAGCATCAACCTTATGAAAGCAGGTGTGCTGTCCGGCTACGACATAACAACCGAGGCTTTGCTGACGAAGATGATGGTACTCTTCGGCGAATACGGAAAGGACACCGGGAAAGTAAAAGAAATGATGCAAGAGTCGTTAGCAGGCGAGATGTCGGTAGATTTGGTAAAACAAAGAAATAGAAATAAAAAGATTTGGTAAACCAATAACCTAAACCTTAAAGACGTATGAGAACACAAGAACCTAAAGCGTTGTGGGAGAACTTCTACAGTCTCACACAGATTCCCCGCCCCTCGGGCAAGAAAGAAGCCATCGGTCAATTCCTCGCCGACTACGGCAGGAAATTAGGATTGGAGACAGTAGTGGACGAGATTGGTAACGTGATAATTCGCAAGCCAGCCAGTCCGGGTTATGAGAACCATCCGGGCGTAATTCTGCAAGGGCATATGGATATGGTGCCTCAGAAGAACGGCGACAAGGTGTTCGACTTTGAGAAAGATGCTATTTGTGCCTATGTAGAGGAGAATAAGGAATGGGTAACGGCAGACGGTACGACATTAGGTGCGGATAACGGTATCGGCGTGGCGGCTGCGATGACCATATTAGCAGACAAGACGCTGCAACATCCTGCGTTGGAGGCTTTCTTCACGGTGGACGAAGAGACGGGTATGTATGGTGCGCAGGCTTTGCAGGGCGGTGTACTGAAGGGCAGCACATTGCTCAACTTGGACTCGGAGACGGAAGGCGAACTGTATATCGGTTGCGCCGGCGGTGTGGACACGACGGCGCGCTTTGACTTTGAGCCGGTAGCCACGGAGGAAGGCGATATAGCACTCAAAGTAGTCATCAAGGGACTGAAAGGCGGACATTCGGGCTGCGATATTCATCTGCAGCGCGCGAATGCCAACAAACTGCTGTTCCGTTTCCTGAAAGATGCGGTTGCCAACTACGAGGCTCGCTTAGCTTGTGTAGAAGGTGGTTCGCTGCGTAACGCCATCCCGCGCGAAGCAGAAGCCGTGATAACCATTCCTGCCGACTCGAAGGAGGAGGTGATGCAGTTGGTAAGCGACTACGAAGACCTGTTTATCCGCGAATACAACGGGGTGGAAGATAACTTGCAGTTTACGGCTACGGAGGTAGAATGTCCGAAGGAGGAGATGCCTGAGGATGTACAGGACTTCCTGATTCACGCCATCACGATTTGCCCGCACGGTGTATTCCGTATGATACCCGAAATGCCGGACGTAGTGGAGACGAGTAACAACCTGAGTACCATCACGATGGAAGGTAATAGCGTGAAAGTGCTGTGCTTGACCCGCTCATCGGTTGATTCGCGCAAGGAGGAGTTGAAGCAGATGATTGAATCGACCTTCAGTCTGGCGGGAGCTACCGTTGAGTTCTCGGGTTCGTACCCGGGATGGAAGCCGAATGTGAAGAGCCATATCTTGCACGTAATGAAAGAGATTTATGAGAAGAGGTACAATCAGGAGCCGAAAGTGATAACGATTCACGCGGGCTTGGAATGCGGCATCATCGGCAGGAACTATCCGGGAATGGATATGATTTCGTTCGGTCCGACGATTGAGCATCCGCACTCGCCGGATGAGCGCGTGAATATCAAGACGGTACAGAAGTTCTACGACTATCTGTTGGTTGTACTGAAAGAGTTGTAATACAAAGGATTGGAACTGCTATTAGCAGTACGTATAAAGAGCCAAGCCATTGCCGGAATGCGATGGCTTGGCTCTTTTGTATGGAGTCCGTATGTTACAATGCTAAATATTACGTTTATCTATCGTGTATGTAACGTATATCTATCGTGTATATATCGTTTTAGACACGGAAAATATAGGGGAAAAGCAGGATATGTTCGGGGGATATGCAGGAGAGGCGTGAGAAAAGACGGGGATAAGGGGAGGTAAAAGTGACGGAAATAATACCTAAATTGTATGTTTTTTTGCTATTCTGTTCGGATTGTTGTATCTTTGCGCGCTTTTTATCGGGTCTGATTTCGGAGAGAGGAGAAACAGTGGATTCTGAGAGGAAGAAGCAGTGGATACAAATGGGAAGAAGTTGTGGATTCGGATGGGGAAGAAGTTGTGGATATAGACGGGGGGAAGTTGTTTTTCAGATAGAGTATGATTGTATATTACGAACGGCAATAACATTGTAGTGAAGAGATGCGTGTGTGGAGGTGGATATGCCTTTTGCTGATGCTGTGTGCGGCGTTTGCCGTGCACGGTCGGGGCGTATCTGATATTATACGAGACGAGAACACTGCTGCCGATACAATACTGAGAGAGGAAACTATTGTAGATACGCTACAGCGAGCAGAGGTGATGAGGGGTGAAGCGTATAGAAGGGATACGTTGCGGAAGCCGAAGGGGAAGATAGATGCGCCGATACATTATACGGCGAACGATTCGATTGTGCTGACGGGCAACGGTATAGCCGTTCTGCACGGAAACGGGAAAGTGAACTATGAGCAGATGGAGCTGACATCGGCTTATATCCGAATGGTAATGGACAGCAACCTGGTGTATGCAGCGGGCGTGATGGACACGGCAGAGAACGAGGTGGTGGGCAAACCCGTTTTCAAGGATGGGAAAGACAGTTACGAGAGCAACGAAATAACGTACAACATCAAGACAGGCAAGGGCTTTATACGCAATGTAGTAACTCAACAAGGCGAGGGGTATGTAGTAGCCGACAAGACAAAGCGTGCCGACAAAGAGACGATGATGATGGCGGGCGGCAAATACACAACGTGCAACCAGCACGAGCAGCCTCACTTCTACCTGAAGATGACCAAAGCCAAAGTGAAGCCGGGCGACTACATAGCGACGGGTCCGGCGTATATGGTGGTGGGCGATGTGCCTGTGCCGTTGGCGATACCGTTCGGGTATTTTCCGTTCACGAACAGTTATTCGAGCGGATTGATAATGCCTACGTTCGGCGACGACTACTCGCGGGGTCTGTACCTCAGGGGATTGGGATACTACTTTGCCATCAACGACTACTTGGACTTTGAGGTAACGGGGGATATTTACACGAAGGGGACTTGGGCTGTGTATGCGGCATCGCACTACGTGAAACGCTACCGGTTCCGAGGCGATATACAATTCAATTACCGCTCGGACAAGACGAGCGAAAAAGGAATGCCGGACTATGCGGAAAGCACGAATATGCGTTTGGCTTGGACGCACCAACAGGACGCGAAAGCCAATCCGTATAACAACTTCTCGGCGAGCGTGAACTTCTCGACGAGCGGGTATAACCGCAGCAATATCAACACGTACTACAACGGTGCGTTGAATTCGGAGAATGTGAAATCGAGCAGCGTGAACTATACGCAACGTTTCCCCGAGAGTCCGTGGACTATATCACTGAGCGCACTGCTGAGCCAACAAACGAAGGACTCAACGCTGACCGCCACCCTACCCGATGTGAGCGTGACGATGAGTTCAGTATATCCGTTCAAGCGCAAGAACAGGGTCGGCAAAGAGCGATGGTACGAGAAAATCAAACTGTCGTACTCGGCGAATACGAAGATAGCGGTGTCGCATATCAAAGAGAACCGGTTCTTCAAGTCGGATTTCCTTCGCGACTGGCAGACGGGGATACGCCACTCGGTGCCGATCAGCGCATCGTGGACACTATGGAAGTACCTGAGTATCACGCCGCAAATCAACCTGACAGATAGGATGTACTTCTCGCGGGTGAATCAGAGTTGGAACGAAGAGACGCAGTCGCTGCAACGGGATACGACCACAGGGTTCTACAACGTGTTCGACTTCAATGCATCGCTCAGTTTCTCGACCAAACTATACGGTTTCTATATGCCTATCCGCAAACTGTTCGGGGATAAGGTGGACCGGTTCCGTCACGTTTTTACTCCGACGGTGAGCGTGAATTACCGTCCCGACTTCGGGACGAAGTTCTGGGGGTACTACGGGTCGTATAACCAGACGCTGTACACAGATTCGGTGGATGCGGTGACGGGGTTGTACGTACCTCGCGTGGACGATATGGGGCAGCCTATGTACTTGACACAGACGTACTCACGCTACGCGAACGGGATGTACGGGAATGCATCGCAGGGTATGCAAGCAAACCTGCATTTCTCGCTGCAAAACAACATAGAAGTCAAAATCCGCAACGACAAAGATACGACCTCAAAAGACCCGTATAAGGTTTATAGCGTGATTGACAACATCGGCATAACGGGCGGATATAACTTCGCCGCCGACTCGATGAACTGGGAGAACTTCGGGGTGCAACTGAGGCTGAAGATACCTGTGGTGGACTATACCATCAACTTGAGCGGTCAGTTCGACCCGTATATGTACCAACTGAACGCAGCCGGTCAGCCCGTAAGGACGAACAAACAATACTGGAGCAACGGACGGTTTCCGCACTTTTTAGGCACGAATCTGAACTTCAGTTACACGTTTACGGGTGAGAAGATACGCAAATGGTTCACGCCCAAAGACAAACGGGACGACTCGAAAGAGGAGGAGGGGATAGACCCCGTAACGACCAACGAGGACGGGAGTATCAACCACGGCAAGAACGCTTCGCCCAAGCAGAGCGAGGTGGAAGACGGGTACGTAAAAACAGAGATACCGTGGTCGCTGTCTATCAACTACGGCATTCACTACACGCAGGTTGGCGGGTTCGACTATAAACACATGTACCCAAAGATGGGCATCGTGCAGACAATGGGTATATCGGGAACAATAGGACTCGGGAAAGGCTGGAAAGCCACGGCAACGACGAATATAGACCTTGCCGCCAAGAAGATTTCGTACACCAACTTCACGGTGAGCCGCGACCTGCACTGCTGGAATATGTCGGCCAGTTTCGTGCCGTTCGGTCCGTACAAGAGCTACACATTCCATATCGGTGTGAACGCATCGATGCTCAAAGACTTGAAGTACGACAAGAGTTCGAGCGACAATACGAACCGCAGAGTGAACTGGTGGTAAACAGAAAAGAAACCTATAAAAACTACACTATAATGGACTATGATTTTCAAGCCATTGAGAAGAAATGGCAACAAGAATGGAATCAACGTAAGGCTTACGAAGTGAAGAACCCTACGGGTTCAGACAAACAGAAAGAGCCTTACTATGTATTGGATATGTTCCCCTACCCGAGCGGTGCGGGTCTGCACGTGGGACATCCGTTGGGGTATATTGCATCGGACATCGTGGCTCGCTACAAGCGGCAGCAAGGTTATAACGTGCTGCACCCGATGGGCTTTGATGCCTACGGACTGCCCGCCGAGCAATACGCTATTCAGACGGGGCAGCACCCTGAGATAACCACAGAGAAGAACATTGCCCGATACGTGGAGCAGCTGAGCAAAATCGGTTTCTGCTACGATTGGGGGCGTTCGGTACGGACTTGCGACCCTGATTTCTACCGCTGGACGCAATGGGCATTCTGCCGGATGTTCAACTCGTACTATGATACCGACAAACAGCAGGCACGTCCTATCAGCGAGTTGGTGGCGCGGTTAGAGAAAGAGGACAGCCATTGGGCTACGATGAGCGAACGGGAACGGCAGGAGTACCTGATGCAATACAGGATTGCTTACTTGGCAGATACGAAGGTGAACTGGTGTCCTAAGTTGGGTACTGTGCTTGCCAACGATGAGGTAAGCGAAGGGTTGAGCGTCAGAGGCGGCTATCCCGTGGAGCAACGGGTGATGCGGCAGTGGTGCTTGCGGGTGAGTGCTTACGCCCAAAGGCTATTGGAAGGATTAGACAAGATAGACTGGACGGACAGCCTCAAAGATACGCAAAGGAACTGGATCGGACGGTCGGAAGGCGCGGAGATGCGGTTTGCCATCAAAGGACAAGACGAACCGTTCACCATTTTTACCACCCGTGCAGACACCGTTTATGGAGTGACGTTCATGGTATTGGCACCTGAAAGCGAATACGTACAACGGGTTGTAACCGAGGAAAAAAGGCAGGAAGTGGAGGAGTACCTGCAATGGGTGAAACGGCGCACGGAGCGCGAACGTATAGCCGACCGCCACGTAACAGGCGTGTTCACAGGCAGTTATGCCATCAATCCGCTGACAGAGAAAGAGATACCTATCTACGTGAGCGACTATGTATTAGCCGGTTACGGCACCGGGGCTATTATGGCGGTTCCTGCCCACGACAGCCGCGACTACGCCTTTGCATGCCACTTCGGACTACCGATTATACCGCTGATTGAGGGTGCCGATGTGAGCGAACAGAGTTTTGATGCCAAAGAGGGACGGATGATTAACTCGGGCATACTCAACGGATTGGAAGTAAAAGAAGCCATCGCGAAGATGAAAGCTTATATCACGGAGAAAGGAATCGGCAGGGTGAAAGTGAATTACCGCTTGCGCGATGCCATCTTCTCGCGCCAACGCTACTGGGGCGAACCGTTCCCTGTCTATTACAAGGACGATATGCCTTATCTGATTCCCGAGAAGTGTCTGCCGCTTCGTCTGCCTGAAGTCAAAGATTTTAAGCCTACGGAAGACGGTCAGCCGCCTTTAGGACACGCCGAGAAATGGGCTTGGGATGAAAAGAATGAGCAGGTAGTAGATAAGAAACTGATTGATAACAAGACTGTATTCCCGCTCGAATTGTGCACGATGCCGGGATTTGCGGGGTCGTCAGCCTACTACCTCCGCTATATGGATAACAAAAACGACAACGAGTTAGTGAGCCGCGAAGCCAATACGTACTGGCGACAGGTTAATCTCTATATCGGCGGCACGGAACACGCTACAGGACACCTTATTTACTCGCGTTTCTGGAATAAGTTCCTATATGATTTGGGCGTGGTATGCGAGGACGAACCGTTCAAGAAACTGATTAACCAAGGAATGATACAGGGACGAAGCAACTTCGTTTACCGCTACACGGGCGAAGGAGCTACGGGCAATCTGTATGTAAGTTACAACCTGATTGATACCCCACCCTACAAAGGACACGTCCAGCCGATTCACGTGGATGTGAATATCGTGAAGAACGACATATTGGATGTGGCAGCGTTCCGTCAATGGATGCCGGACTACAAAGATGCACAGTTTGTCTATTCGGACGGCTCAAGCGATGTGGATAATCCGTATATGGGCAACGCCACCGACAAGCAATATATCTGCGGTTGGGCTGTGGAAAAGATGTCGAAGTCAATGTACAACGTGGTCAATCCGGACGATATAGTGGAACGCTACGGGGCAGACACGTTGCGATTGTACGAGATGTTTTTAGGTCCGTTAGAGATGTCCAAGCCGTGGGATACGAACGGCATAGACGGGGTGCACAGATTCCTTCGCAAACTATGGAATATGTATGAAACGCTGACTAACGAAGAGCCGACAGCCGATGAACTTCGCAGTCTGCACAAACTCATCAAGAAGATTACGTGGGACATAGAAAATTACTCTTTCAACACGTCCATACCAGCCTTTATGATTGCGCAGAGCGAGTTAGCTGGTCTGAAATGCACCAAGCGCGCCGTATTGGAACAAGTGGCTGCCTTATTAGCCCCATACGCTCCCCATATAGCCGAAGAGATGTGGCATCGCTGCGGACACGACGACCTGGTGATAGATGCCGAGTGGCCGAAATGGAATGAACAATACTTGGAAGAGAGCGGCGTAAAATATCCCGTTCAGTTCAACGGCAAAGTGCGCTTCACAATAGAGTGCGCCAAAGACACCCCAAAAGATGAGGTGGAGAAAATGGTTCTCGCACACGCCGATACAACCAAGTATCTTAATGGTAATGCTCCTAAACGCGTGATAGTGGTACCGGGAAAGATTGTGAATGTGGTGGTATAAGAAGGACTTTCTGCTTAAAACTATGAAAAAAAATATATTGCTAATAGTTTTATTCGTATGCGTCTTTCTTGCTTCCTGTAAGAATGACGAACCCGAAATGATTATACGAAATTCTAGACTATATATGATAGTCGGAGATGTAGCTGAAATAGAAGTTAAAGAAGCAAGAAGAATTGATTACTCATATAGCTCTACACGAAATGAAACAAACCCTGTATTTGAATACAGCACCTATATGGAAAAGGCACGCATTCGCGCACTCAATCCCGGAATTGACACATTATTCGTATGGTATCAGTTCTCAAAAGGAATAGCAACATACGCAAATGGGGAATTTGTACTTGTTACCGTCTACGACAAACAATAAAAAAGTAGCAGAAAATTTCTGCTACTTCGGTGAACCAGCTGGGGCTCGAACCCAGGACCCCATCCTTAAAAGGGATGTGCTCTACCTGCTGAGCTACTGATTCGATGCTTTTCACGAAAGCGGCGACAAAAGTACTGCGATTTTTTAATGTGACAAAACTTTTTTTCATTTTTTTGAAAAGAATTATGACGAAAGAGATAAAAATGTCTGTACCCGAGAGGCGAAAGACCGTAAATGTACGCGTAGGAGAGGTGATGATCGGGAGCGATTATCCTATTCGTATTCAGACGATGGCGAATGTATCGAGCAATGATATAGAGGCTGCTGTGGGGCAAGCCATGCGCTGTGCAGTTGAGGGTGCCGAATTATTCCGCTTTACGACACAAGGTGAGCGCGAGGTGTCGAATGTAGGACAGATACGCGAGCGGCTACGCTGTTTAGGCTGCAAGATGCCCTTGGTGGCGGATGTACATTTTCGGTCGGATGTAGCCGACAAAGCCGCAACGGTTGTGGAGAAAGTGCGCATCAATCCGGGCAACTATATCGACCCTGCAAGAAAATTCGTTCATTTGGACTATACAGAAGATACTTATCGGGCTGAATTAGAGCGGCTACGAAATCGCTTTGAGCAACTACTGACTATCTGCCGCACGCACCATACGGCTTTGCGTTTGGGCGTTAATCACGGCAGTTTGAGCGACCGCATTATGTCCCGCTACGGCGATACGGCCGAAGGGATGGTGGAGAGTTGTATGGAGTTCTTGCGGGTTGCCAAAGAGCAAGATTTTAGGGACATAGTGCTTTCGGTGAAATCGAGCAACACGCGCGTGATGGTAGAAACGGTTCGGAAATTGGTTCGTCAAATGGACAAAGAGGAGATGGCTTTTCCTATTCACTTGGGCGTAACAGAGGCCGGTGAAGGTGAAGACGGGCGTATCCGATCAGCCGTAGGTATCGGTGCGCTGTTGGCAGAAGGGATAGGCGATACGGTGCGCGTTAGTTTGAGCGAAGAGCCGGAAAAAGAACTGCCTGTGGCAAAGGCATTGGTGGATTACTTCTACGCGAAAGACAGTATCCGCTACAAGGGCGATGTACAACTGATTTGCGAAAACAGTCAGTCTTCATCGGAAACGGTAGTGTACACCTCTAATGAAAGCGATTGGGAGATGTTCGTTCTACACGCCGCTGCGGAATGTGGCAGGCTGTTATGGGAAACTGATTGTCCGAAAGAAAGCGAGAAGGACTTGAGCAAGTTATTACGACTCAACAACGTCCATTTCTGCGAAGAAAGACTACAGCAATTGGAGAAAGACATCCTGCAAGCAGCGGGCGTAATTCGCTACAAGACGGAGTTTGTATCTTGTCCGGGCTGTGGAAGGACGCTGTTTGACCTTCAGCGAACGGTGGGCGAAATCAAACAGGCATTTCATGATGCATCCTTCTCGTCGTCCCCACTCAAGATAGCTGTAATGGGCTGCATTGTGAACGGTCCGGGCGAAATGGCGGATGCCGATTACGGATATGTCGGTGCTGGGCGTGGAAAAGTAAGTTTGTACAGAGGGAAAGAGTGCATAGAGCAAAATATCCCTGCCGAAGATGCCGTCAAACGGCTTCTCAAAATCTGCCAAAATGGCAGGAATAACTGATTTGGCACAAAACGTGCAAATTATAAATAAAGTAACGAAAACTATAAAACACTATAAAAATGAGTAAGCATAATAAACACGAGCACGAAGAAGAGAACGTGCAAACAAATATGCCGGAGAAAGACGTGAAAAGTTGCGGATGCGGATGCAAGGTTGATGAACAGCCATGCGAGTGCGGTTGTCAAAATGAAGAACAGTGTGAGTGCGGTTGCAAAGAAGGACAACAATGCGAATGCAGCGAGAAGGTGAAGGAGTTGACGGAAAAAGTAGAAGCCTTGGAAGATACTAAACTTCGCTTGATGGCAGAGTTTGAGAACTTCCGCCGCAGGACGCAAAAAGAGAAAATTGAATTGATGGAATCGGCGGGCGAGCGAATTTTCGTAGATATGTTGCCTTTGATGGACGATTTCGAGCGTGCTATTGCTGCGATGAAAAATGCTAAAAATGAGCCAAGTGAAGCTAATCAAAACGATTCATTGGCAGAAGGTGTAGAGCTGATTTATCAAAAGTTCCTTGCTTTTCTTCAGCAACACGATGTAACAACCATAGAGACAGAGGACAAAGAGTTTTCAACGGATGAGCACGAGGCGATAACGACCCTCGATATGGGGAAAGAGAAACAGGGAAAAATCATCGATTGCACGCAAAAAGGCTATAAGTTGGGCGATAAAGTGATACGCTATGCCAAGGTTGTCGTCGGTGCATAACAGACAGATACCCTAACATATAAAAGAGAAAGGAGACACGATTATGGCAGAAAAAAGAGACTACTACGAGGTGTTAGGCGTTGATAAGAACGCTTCACCGGATGATATAAAAAAGGCTTACCGCAAGAAAGCCATCCAGTATCACCCTGACAAGAACCCGGGCGATAAAGAGGCGGAAGAGAAATTTAAGGAAGCAGCAGAAGCCTACGAAGTATTGAGTGACCCGCAGAAACGTCAGCGGTATGACCAATTCGGTTTTGCCGGAATGGGCGGACAAGGCGGTTTCTCATCCGGCGGATTCAGTATGCAAGATATTTTCTCTCGTTTCGGCGACCTGTTTGCGGATGCGGGATTTGAGTTTGATATGGGCAACGGCGGTCATTTCTCATCGTTCTTCGGCGGAAACCGAGGCGGTCGCCGAGTACAACGCGGAAGTGACCTGCGTGTCAAAGTCAAACTGACGTTAGAGGAGATTGCCACGGGCGTGGATAAGAAGATTAAAGTGCGCAAGTTAGTACCTTGTTCGCATTGCAACGGTTCGGGAAGTGCCGATGGAAAGGACGGCGAGACTTGTTCGACTTGCAAAGGTTCGGGGCGTGTGGTTCGCACCCAACGCGGCATCTTCGGTATGATGCAAGTACAGGAGGCGTGTCCGACGTGTCACGGTGAGGGCAAAGTGATACGCAATAAATGTACATACTGCGGCGGCGAAGGCGTGGTACGGGATGAAGAGATTATCACCATTCATATCCCTGCGGGCGTAACGGGCGGAATGCAGATACCCGTTCAAGGCAAGGGCAATGCTGCTCCTCATGGCGGTGTGCCGGGTGACCTGCTCGTACTCGTAGAAGAGGAGGAACACAAAGACTTGCAGCGCGAGGGGAATGACCTTGTTTATAACTTGCTGCTTGATATGCCGACAGCGGTGTTAGGCGGACAAGTGAAGATACCGACTTTGCAAGGCGAAGTAAAAATCACCATCACGCCGGGTACGCAGCCCGGAAAAGTATTGCGTATGCGCGGCAAAGGTCTGCCTATAATAGACGAGTATGCCCGCCAATACGGCACCGGCGACCTGCTGATAAATGTAGGTGTATATATTCCGGAGAATCTGAATAAGAGCGAGAAAGAGTTGATTGAGAAGTTACAGAAGAGTCCGAATATTGTGCCGGGGAACGCTGATAAAAAGAATTTCTTTAAGAACATCTTCGGATAAGTGGCAATTTTTCAACATTATATATACTGTCAGAGCAAAGTGCTATTGAGCATTTTGGTGTTCTTGACAGGTGTTTTGACAGTACGTGGTGAGGTTCCTATAGAGGAGCCTAAGTTAGGGGGAAATCCTACGGGGATTGCTCCCTTGTATTTTGGTCCAAACGCGTTGCCTGTGCCGGATATGTCGGACGGCAGGGCATCGGGTACGCTTCGCTTGGAAGTGGCAGGAGATGGCTACTGGGGCAAGGAGGGCGACAAGACCGCCGATGTGTTTGCGCGTTTGCAGATACCGCTCTTCACAGACAGGGTCAATCTGAACGTTTGGATGCCGGTTATGGAATGGTATCAAATGAGCTTGGAGCGACAGAAAACCTGCCGTCTGCAAGACACGGTGGCTATAGCCGGTCATGGTGCGGGCGATGTGTATATATCGACTGACATTCAGGTGCTTCGTGCTCGCAAATATAGCCCAGATATAGCCCTTCGCGTAGGGGTCAAGACGGCAAGCGGTGGTCAGTTCGGACTGGCACGTCATTTCGATGATCCCGGGTACTGGTTTGACGCGGCTATCGGCAAATCATTCTTTTTAGGGCAGTCTTCTATGCAGGAAGATAAGCCGTGGGAACTGCGCTTGGCTGTGTCGGGCGGATTCCTATGCTGGCAAACAAATAGTGCGCGGCAGAACGATGCCGTGATGTATGGCGTGCAACTTTTTGTTAAACGTTGCTTAACCGCCGATGCCGCTCTGTCGCTTAGAACGACCTACGGCGGCTATATCGGCTGGGAAGATCACGGCGACCGACCGATGACGCTCAAGACCGAACTGACAGGTCATATACGCGGCTTTGAGCCGTTTGTCCGCTACCAATGGGGCATACGGGATTATCCGTTTCACCAACTGCGCATAGGGTTAGCCTACCATTTTGACATTCTGCACATACATTCCGAAAAATGAAGAAAGTTTTGCTTTTCCTGTTTTATTTTTCCGCTTTGTCAGTTATGGCGGATACTATTCCGTGGCGTGCTTCGGGCGATTCGGTGGATGCCACTTTTTTCAGGGATTGGTATCATCGTAGTGATTTGATTTACTATTTGGAAGCCTATAATGACCATACGATTGTTCAGACGACTTCCTATGGTCAGTGGTGGTTGCCCGAAAGGCTTACAATAGGAATAGAAGGACTGCCTTTTACTGCCAATCGGTACTATATAGACGGTATGCGAACGGACAACCTTTTTGAATCGGGTAGTTCGCTCTATATGCCTGATATGCAGCACTATGACCTTCGGATGAACACCACGACCGGGCAAATCTTCTTCTCTTCAGCCGCTTCCAATCCTACAGCCAACTATGTACAGGCGACCTACAACTTCGGTCAGTTGGGCAACGGCGAGCCGATGGCGGGCACGGCAGCTATCTTCAATATCACCCATCGCAGTCCGATGGAGAGTGCCGACACCTACAAACACATTTCCGCCCGCCGTCATTTGCGAGGAGCAGGGCAAGTGGAGGCTGCCTATTCGTTCCGTGACAAGCAAGGCAACACATACCCGCAACATATCTATGCTTCTTACGGTCAGCGACTATTGACCCGCGAAGATGTGTCGGGACTGATTACAGACAACCCTTTCTATCGCGCTGATTACTATAAGGTACAAGCCGATGGCACGTTTCCCGTTCATGATGTGCGCTTGGGGTATCGTCTCAATTTTTCAGGACGCGAGGACGGCGGCAGCGAATACCTATACAACTTCGATGAAGTCTATGACCACAAGAACTATTCAAGTATGCTCTACTACAAGAGTCGGTATCTGACTACCGGTCTGAACTGGTCCACCGATGTGGTGCATCATGCCAATCGCGCTTTCAGCAAAAACATCCTTGACCAAGACGGCGAGAGTTTCTTCCCGTTTGTGCCGGACGGAAAGACACATAACTTGAGTTGGGCGGTTAATTACAAGCAGCCTGTACTGCCGTGGCTCAATGTGCATATAGACGCTTATAATTCGTTGGTACACTTTTCGCCCGAAGCGGAGGCTTTTTCCAATACCATCTATTTTCAGCGGCCTATTGACTATGCTGCCAACAACGGCTTTGTTCCTGCGGCGGTGAATCTGTACCGCTACCAATGGCAGTCGCAGGCTTTCACCGGCGGGCTGTTGGAGAACACCATTGGTTTAGATGCCCACTATGCTTTTGGCGAAAAAGCAGATTTGTCGGCTCACTTGGATCTTACAGTAGACGGGATGTTGATTCGTAACAAACATAAGGTCAGTGCCAACTGGCAGGCGGGGGTGGAGTTTGATATACATCCGTGCAAATGGTTTGATATGTCGGTGCGCCTTAGTCACGAGCGGTTGCCCTATACGATGGATTATCTTCGTTTTTTCTCGGACGATTACCTCAACGGGACGATAGAGCAGATAGACAATACTGCATCGGTGATGACCACAGGCGGCAAATACCACCACTATCAGAAAGGCTTGCAGCAGACCTCGTTTGCACAGTTGGACTTGCCGCTGCATTTCCGTTTCGGCAGACACGAGATTGTGCTGCAACAGAGTTACCGCCGCTATTTCAATGTATGGTTCACGCGCTACCGGGACGGTGCGGATGCCAATGGAACTTTTGTTGAGCAAGACGGTATCAACGTTTTTTATCCTTCGTGGAGCGAAAAACAATACGAGGTGGGTTATACAGACGGCTTCGGTAAGAATTGGCTTATGAACGCACCGTACTATTTCTCGCAACTGACCCGCTACTCGTACTATGGCGAAAAAGTACTGTTCAGCCTCTCGTGGCAGTCGATGCAGGCTGGCGGTTACAGCGCGTTGGGAAACGGACCGACCAGCAACACGGTAGGCGTTTTGAGTGAAACGACCGCCAATCCCAATACGCAGAACGTGGTGCTTAATAAGAAGGGACAGTACCGCGCCATCGGCAGACAGGATTTGGACAAAGGCTATGTGTGCCGAATCTATTTGGGGTATAATATATGTCAATGGGTGCAGACGGGCATCACGCTCAAATGGACGGACGGCAAGCCCTTCACCGACTGGCAGTACTATGAGAAGGACGGACAAGTGGCAGTGCTGCCTCTTGACTCGCGCGGCACGAATCCAACGGACGGACATTTCGGCAAACGCCACTGCGCCAAGTACAATATTGACTGGCATATACAGGGGCAGTGGATGGCAGGCACAGTGCCTATGAAGTTGAATGTGGAGTGCTACAACCTGTGGGACTTCTGCCACGACTTGGCTGAAATGGGTTTTGTACAAGACATCCCCTACGCCAAGCGCGCAACGATGATAATGGATATTCCCGTGGGGTTATTGACTACATTAACAATTGGATTATAACGGAATATGTCAGGAGAGAGAATCATACTATTTATACGCTACTATCTGTATTGGCTGCTTTTCTTTGTGGTGCAGAAACCAATTTTTATGTTATGGCAGCACCGTCTGATGGGCGACATCACGTTGGGCGACTATTTTCGCGTCATAGTTCACGCTTTCCCGTTGGATTTGAGTGTAGCGAGTTATGTGATGCTCGTTATGGGGCTGATACTGATTGCCGGTTGCTGGATACCGCAGCGTGCCATACGTATTGCAACGGACGCGTTGACTGCTATCGTGCTGGTTGTCGGATTGTTCGTTATGATAGGCGATAACGGTTGCTTCCCTTCGTGGGGGTATCATTGGGATAAGACGGTGTTTGTTTTTCTCGCTACACCTAAAGACGCTATGGCAAGTGCGCCGTGGTGGATGTGGCTGCTGGGGGCATTGGCTTTTGCGTTGCTCTTTGCCGGATGGTGGTGGCTCTACCGGCGGTACGTATTCCCAAAAGACGGCACGAAGGCAACGTATGAACATAAATCAATACGCAGTCGTGTGATTGGGACGCTATGCTATTCGGTGCTGACGGGGCTGCTCATCTTGCCCATTCGCGGGAGCGTAACGGTCAGCACAATGAACACGGGGCGGGTCTATTTCTCCGATAACCAAATGCTTAACATCGCTGCCATCAATCCTGTCTTCAATATCGTGGAGTCGTTAGGCGAGAATACATTTGATGTGCAGAAATATACGTATATGTCCTCTGAAGAGGCTGAAGAAAGGGTGAACGCATTGCTGCGCTCGCGTGAGACGGATGCAGATTCTCTTTCATTACATACGCCGTCAAAACGCATTTTGCGCACCCAACGCCCCCATATCGTGCTGTTCATCTTGGAGAGTTTCTCGCTCAATGCGTGGGAGGCGATGCCCTGCTTGCAGGCGTTGAGCAAGGAGGGTATATGGTTCAGCCACACCTATGCTGGCAGTTACCGCACGGACCGGGGCGTGGTGGAGGTGATGAGTGCTTTCCCCGGACAACCTACCAGTTCGCTGATGACCGTACCGTATAAGTCAGAGCGGTTGCCTAATATCGGCAAGACACTTAAGGCTGCGGGCTATGACTTGCACTTCTATTACGGTGGCGATGAGGACTTTACCAATATGCGTTCCTACCTCATATCGGGCGGTTTTGACCGGCGCGTAAGCGACCGCGACTTCCCGATGAGCGACCGCCTTAGCAAATGGGGCGTACCCGACCATATTCTCTTGTCCTTTGCGCAAAGAGAGATAGCCGAACGCTATGAGCAAGATACCCTATCGCACTTGGATGTCATTCTCACACTCAGCAGCCACGAACCGTTTGAAGTGCCTATGCAGCGGTGGGAACATCCGTACCTCAACTCGATTTGCTATACAGACAGTTGCCTCGGGTCGTTTGTCGATTCGATGCGTCTATCAAGCGAATGGGATAATACGCTGATTATGTTCGTAGCCGACCACGGTTTTCCGTACCCCAATGGTTTGCCCATCCATGTGCCGGAGCGTTTTCGTATCTTGTCTCTATGGGCAGGAGGCGCGGTAACTGCTCCGCAAGAAGTAACGACGCTCTGCTCGCAAGCGGATATTGTGCCGACCTTGCTCAAGCAAATGGACTTACAGACAGAGGATTATGTTTTTGCCAAAAACATATTCGATGCGACACACACGCCGTTTGCTTTCTTTGCCTTTAACGACGGCTTCGGACTCCTGACCGAACAGGATACGGTAGTCATTGATGCCAAGGCGGATAAGGTATTGGTATCGGGAACATCAGCAGAGGATGCTTTGGCGGCAAACGAAGAAACCTTTCGTACTGCTAAAGCGCTTATACAACGAATAATGGAAACGATTGACAAACTATGACACCTCGTTATCTTCAGCCTTTATGGCATAGTATTGGTTATCTGTTCGGTCTGCATATTTTGGCACTCTGTACAATGACGCTGTGCCGCCTGATCTTGCTATGGAGCAATATGCCGGCGGAAGAGATTGACTACGCATTGCTTTTTAGGGCATTGCTCATCGGCATTAAGTTTGACAATCTGATAGCCTGTTACGTGCAAGCCCTGCCGGTGGTGGTGCTGACGCTTATTACACTTCTCACACTGAAAAACCGAAACAAACAACGGATAGTGGCAGGTTGCAAGCGAGATATTGCATGGTGGGAAGGTATTTTGTTTGCTCTTGTTCTGTTCATTGAGGTTGCCAATGCGCGGTATTTTCATTTTTTCGACAACCATTTGAACTATGAAGTGACAGAATGGTTTGGTTTTGCCGGTGACACAGCCGGTATGGTGCTGCAAGACACGACCAATCTGTGGTTCTTGCTGATTGCCGTAATCGTGATAACTGCCTATGAACGGGTACTTGTACGCCTAACACGACGCTCAATAGCTCAACAACCATCGTTATTAGTGAGCAGCCCTATCCCTGTCCGCACATACATACAAAGCGGTATGATCTGCGTGTTGCTCTACGCATTGGTCTTTATCGGCATACGCGGCAGCCTGCAACGCTATCCGCTTAAAGTCAGTTTCGCCTATTTCTGCGACAAACCTTTCTACAATAAATTAGGTATCAATCCCGTATTCAATATCGTAAAGACAGCCGAGAACGGGAAAAACAAGTTGCCCGATTTCTTATCGGCTGTCAGCGTGCAAGAAGCCGAAAAGTATGTGCAAAGTGAGTTACAGCGTCCGCTGACGGATTCGGTGGTTGCTCCCGTTGTTCTGACATCGCGTCCGAATGTGGTACTCATTTTGATGGAGTCGATGACAAGTGCCAACTTAGAGCGACAATATAACGGGCAGTATCTCACGCCTTATCTTCGTTCGCTGCGCGACAGTAGCTGGTATTGGAGCAATGCCTTTTCGGCGGGTATCCATACCAACAACGGCATTGTGGCTTCACAATATGGCTATGTACCTAATTTTGCGCGCGCGATGATGGATGTGAACGCCAACCACTATACAGGTCTTCCCTACTACCTTAAACAATCAGGTTATCATAACCTTGCTTTTGTTACAGGCAATCCGCAGTACGACAATATGAATAGTTTTTGGCGGGAGAACCATATCCCGCTTATCTATTCGCTTTACGACTACGAAGAGAAGGCGGCGGTCAATAATTTCGGTGTGCCGGACGACTATATGTTCCGCTTCGGTATTGACAAACTGGGTTCGCAAGCAGAGCCTTTCTTTGCCACCTTCCTGACGGTGAGTAATCATCCGCCATACATCGTGCCGGAGACTTATCGCTCACGTGGCAAGAACGATGAAGAACGTATCATTGCATACGCCGACGATGCCATCAGGCAGTTTATGGCAGTTGCCTGCCAAACCGAATGGGGACAGAACACGTTGTTTATTCTCTGTGCCGACCACGGTGCGCCGTTTGCTTCGCCATACGAGATGACCCTTCCGCTCAACACGATTCCTGTCTATTTTGTCGGAGCCGGATTGCAGCCACAGAGGATGACGCAACCTGCCTCGCAGATAGATATATGGACTACTACGCTCGGTTTGTTGGGCATCCCATACGACAATCCCACTTTAGGCATTGACTTACAGCGCAATGAACGGCGATATGCATTCTTTGTCAGCAACGAACATCTGGGCGTGAGCGATGGCGAATGGTTCTGGTGCTACGGTTTGAACAGCCATCAGGAGCATCTCTATCGTATAGGAAGCGATGAGGATGTAAAAGACCACTACCCCGAACAAGCTGACGATATGCGCCGCTTCGGCACCTGTATGCAGCGCGTGAACTTGCAGAAAATGAATAACAAAACGACACTATGACTACTATCTATATCGACGCAAAACGCGCTTTTCTCAATCGGCGGGGATTGGGCAATTACAGCCGTGATGTCATTCGACTGCTGACCACCTATGCGCCTCAGAACCAATACTGCCTGCTTACACCGCGATACAACGGAAACGCAGACTTATTTCCGAATGATTGTGCGTGGATAAACACCGCTTTGCCGAAAAGCAGATGCAATGTCCTACAGCCGAAAGGATTATGGCGTTTATGTCCTTCGCTGTGGCGAACGTATGGCTGCACCGAAGCGATAAGGCAACTTAATCAACAGAATGGAGACAGCAACAATCCGATCACTGCCCAATCCATTTATTGGGGACTATCCGGCGAAGTGCCATACGGTATCAGAAAAACCGGCTGCAAGGTAGTCGTTACGATGCACGATTGTATTTTTATGCGCTATCCGAACCTATACAGTCCCACTTACCGCGCCTTGTTTGCCCGCAAAGTGCAGTATGCCTGCCGCGTAGCAGACCTTATCATAGCCATCTCCGAGCAGACCAAACAAGATCTGATTGCTTTCTTCCACGCCGATGAGAAGAAGATACGCGTGGTGTATCAAGGCTGTAACAATCGTTTTCGCGAACCGATTACCGAAGCCCAAATCCATCAAGCCAAGAGCCGGTATGACCTGCCCGAACGCTACTTGCTGGATGTGGGTGCCATTGAACCGAGGAAGAACCTAATGAACCTCATTCGCGGAATGGCTTCAGAAGAAATCAAGTTACCATTAGTAGCCATCGGCGGCAAGTCAGCCTACGCCGAACAATGCCGACAAGAAGCGGAACGATCGGGTGTACGGATATTGTTGCGGCACAATGTGGATTTCAACGATTTTCCCGCCCTCTATAAAGGAGCAGAGGTGATGTGCTATCCGAGTATCTTTGAGGGCTTTGGTATTCCTATCTTGGAAGCGATGTGCGTGGGTACGCCTGTCTTGACCTCAACAGGCAGTTGCTTTGCCGAAACAGGTGGCGAAGCCGCTCTCTATGCCAATCCGGATAGCCCGCAAGAAATCGGTAAGCAACTAAAGCGCGTATTGACAGACAATGTTTTACGCGCTAAAATGGTTGCAAAAGGCTACGAGCAGGCAGAAAAATTTACCGATGAACGGGTGGCGCAAAACTTGACGGATTTACTTTTCTAAGATACTTATCCATCACACCGAGAGCAATCAGTTGTTCACGGCGTTTATCTTTGAATTGCTCTACGTAGGTATGTGCGTGGTCTATAATTTGCCGGGCTTGTTCGGGATGGTTGTTGTAGAATGTGAGCCGCTGCTCCAAATCGCTGAAATCGGGTTTGATTTCGATATAATGGTAATCCGGAATAAGCGTTCCCTCCATAAACCACGTTTCACACGTCGGGCGCGGCATAACGGCTATCGAATTACTTGACATCACCCACTTGAGGTTGGAAGCCACATCGTTACCTTCCAAAGCCATAATATAGCGGTATTGCAGATGGTCGCGAATGGTTTTCTTGCCGGTTTGCCATTCTGCGGGGACTGTTCCCTGACGGCTCACATCCCCGCAATCGCAGACGGACGAACCAAAATAACGATGCATAAAATCCATCCGCGACTGCTTTCCTGCCACTTTCCCCCGGAAGATAGCCATCGGCTTTTTATCTTCCCACGACAAATCGTCCTTGACAAAGATGAAATGACGCACCTTATCCATTTTGAGTAGCGTACTATTTCTGACAGCACCAGCAAGCGGACGACTCTTGACTATAGACGGCAAATCGGGAACGTGAACAATATCGCCCGGCAGCAATTCCCAACGGAGATGCGGGTCGAAATAGCGAACGATTTCCCTGCTGTCGAAAAAATAGACTTTCTGCTTTTTAGGAATCTTTTGTTCGCCAATAGTAGGACTGCTTGCCGAAAGGGAAACCGATTGCTCAAGTTGGCAGTAATAGTCAATACGCTGACGAATATATTCTTTGTCTTCGCGTCTTTCGATTTGCGAAAGAAGTCGCTCGCGCAGACTACGCCAAAAGCCATTCGGCACAAGCAGCGAAGCATAGCCGCGCAGATAATAAGCCAACTTGGAGTTCTTGCCGCTATGGAGCAGATAATTCAGTCGGCGTATCATTGCTTTAATGATAGGCATTTATTCCACTCCTTGTGTGAGTTGGTGGTAAGTATGCAAGGAAAGGTTATCGCTGACTACTTTGAGAGCCGATACACGCTCAAAACCAAGGGCAGCAATATAAGCAAGTTCCATATCAAAGACACAGTCCTTGTAGTCAGACTGCAAGACAAAGTCGCTGTTGGTATAACATACGGCGCGGCGGTCGGCAATAGGGAAGAGGGATGCGAAACTTTGTGCGTGTTCACCTTCGCTCATATCGCAAGGCGAAATAGGTAGGACAGGTTCGTCATACTTGCAATTAGGGTGATTGAGACGAACCTCACTGACTTCGACCAACGTTCCGATTTCAAAATTAGCACTGCCGGCATAGCCGATGTTCAAGATGCGTGTATCGCGCGGTAAATCACGCAACGAGCGAATGATATTAACGGCTCCTACACCGGTTACGCACACTTCCCACGTGCAGTCAGGAATGTACTTCTCAATCAGTTTTCTTTCGCCTTCTTCGGCAATCACAATCAGATTCATAGAATATTCTTTCGGTTTTACGCTGACAAAGGTACGCCGATTTTTTGATTATCAAGCATAAAGGTACACTTTTTACCATTAAATTGCGAAAATAGCAGTTGGCGGCGAAAAATGTTTGTCAGTGTCAAATAGTTGCCGTATTTTTGCGAGCGTTACAATCGAATACAAACAAATGATTTACACACTCACGTTTTCGAGCGAGGAAGTTGAGAATTTCCGCCTCGTTTTTGCTGCGGACAGCAGCAGCAGTTTTTTGGACTTGCATAAAGCCATTTTAGCAGCCGCCAAGTACAGCGATGACCAGATGACCTCGTTCTTTATGTGCAACGACCGCTGGGAGAAAGAGCAGGAAGTAACGCTCATCGAAATGGACAAGAACTTCGAGTACGACAATATGACGATGGAAGACACCCGCTTGGAAGACCTGCTGCACGAGAAGGGCGACCGGCTCATCTACATTTTCGACCCGATGTTTGAGCGGTATTTCTTCGGTCGTCTGACCGATATGAAAGCCGGTCACCAAGACGGCGTTACGCTCAAGCAGAAACAAGGCAAAGCCCCCAAACAACTTCAGACGGAGCAGGATTTTGACGCTCAGTTCAAGAAGAGCAATACGGACTTGGGCTTGGACGAAGATTTCTACGGAGACTCCGAATATGAAGCCGGCGATATAGACGCAGAGGGATTCCAAGACCTGAGTTTTGACGATGGGTCAATGTTCTGATTTTTTATCCGTTATCATAGGTCCGACCGGCGTTGGGAAGACCGACTACGCCCTCCGTCGCGCCCAAGAATGGGGGTGTCCTATCGTTAATTGCGACTCACGGCAGATCTATCGGGAACTCCCTATCGGCACGGCAGCCCCTACGGCAGAAGAGCAGGCGAAAGTCAGGCACTATTTCGTGGGAACTCATTCGCTTAGCGAAGACTACAATGCCGGTCAATATGAACGCGATGCTGTCAGCCTGCTCTGCGAATTGATGCACAACCATTCCGGCAATACTCCCTTCGCCATCCTGACCGGCGGCAGTATGCTCTATATGAACGCCGTACTCAAAGGATTGGACAATCTGCCTTCCGTACCGCCCGCCATACGACAAGCAGTACAGAACGAATACAGGACGAACGGCTTACAGTGGCTGCAAGAAGAAGTGCAACGCATCGATCCCGCCTATTGGAACGAAGTGGACCGTCAGAATCCGCAACGGTTGCTACACTGCATCGAAATAACACGAACGGCTGACATCCCCTACTCTGCCCTACGAACACAAACGGCTATTCACCGCCCGTGGAACGTACATATCACCTCGTTAGTCAGACCCCGTGAAGAGTTGTACAACCGCATCAACCGGCGTGTGGAACAAATGATAGCCAACGGCTTGGAAGAGGAAACACGACAAGCCTACCTGCCTTTCAAACAGCAAGGTCTGCCTGTCCCCAACAGCCTACGCACCGTAGGGTACAACGAAATGATTGACTACATCGAAGGACGATGCACCAAACAGGAAGCCATCGACAAAATCAAACAACATACCCGCAACTATGCCAAACGCCAAATGACTTGGTACAGAAACAGCACAAGCAACTGGTATTCAGCCGACTGACACGACAATAATGAACAATAACATATTTAACAGCAATGAAATACAACTATTTATATGTACTCCTATTCACTCTGATTATCACAAGTTGCCATAAAGTGAGCGTTGATTTTTCCTACGCTCCCGCCACCCCGAAAACCGGCGAGAAAGTAACCTTTACCAACCTCTCTCAAAACGGCGAGGACTACACGTGGCAATTCGGAGACAATCAAACAGCAAACACCAAAAGTTCCTCCCACACATACCGCAAGGCGGGAACGTATATCGTTACACTCAGCGAAAAACGCAGCAAAAAGACGTGCACCCACGCCGTAACGGTGACTGACAGCGTGGCTTCGATAGGAATAGATACCATCTCTATCCACCGCTACGACAGCGTCACACTCAAAGCCCAAGTCTGGAATCCTTTCTCGCACGAAGTGTCGTATGAATGGCAATTGGACAAGAATACCGAACTGGTTTACGGCAGTTTGGAGAGTGATAGTATCGTGGTACTGTTCAAGCATTTCCGCAATATCAGCGATGACTGCCCCACTACCGTTTACGTTGGATTGGATGTAACAATGGACGATGAACAGCATCACATCGAGCGAACCATCACCATATTAGACCGGCCTACTTGGTCGCTGCTCTACCGCACCTCCGATGACTACTACTACCAGCTCGTCTATATGCCTTACTATGACGAAGTTTACAGTCTCAACAGACAGGAAGGTTCGCGCCGTTATACCGAAGAGGAAGGACGCGCTGCCTTAAACGGTATGACCCTCGTCAAACAAGCTATTGACCCGATGGAGAACAAACGCTATACCGCCACCGACAACGGATTGTATGTCAGCCATCTGAACGGCGATAATGAGGTGCAAATCTGTACCGATTCCATTGGGACGATATTGCTTGACGCAACGCACCAACGTATTTTCTACACCACAGCGAAAGGCGTTTATGCCCTGCCGCTCATCTATTCGTCCAATAACCAAAGCAAGGAAACGCCTATCAAAATCAACGACTTGACGAGCATTATAGCAATGACAACCAAAGAATAACTTTTTTAATTATGCCTGATTATATATTTGAAACCTCCTGGGAAGTGTGCAACCACATAGGCGGCATCCATACGGTGCTTTCTTCACGCGCTGCACGTATGCAATCCATCGGAAAAGACCACGTTTTTTTCTTTGGACCGGATTTGAAAGAACATTCCGACCTCGAATTCAAGGAAGACCGCCGTATGCTTCGCAGTTGGCATGAACAAATTGGCAAACAACAAGATATGCCCCGCATACGAATCGGCAGATGGGATGTATTTGGTAGTCCGATAGCTATTCTGGTCGATTATAGCCACCTTTGGAGCCGGAAAGATGCCATCTACGCTTGGGCTTGGGAACAATTCGGTGTACAGAGTCACGCCGCCTATGGTGACTACGATGACTCATGCCTGTTCGGCTATGCAGTGGGACAAACAATGCAGTC
Source organism: Paludibacteraceae bacterium (assembly GCA_017471175.1). Taxonomy (GTDB): domain Bacteria; phylum Bacteroidota; class Bacteroidia; order Bacteroidales; family Paludibacteraceae; genus Colicola. The sequence continues at coordinate 84,883 of JAFUVS010000010.1, forward strand.
GCTTTATGATTTTCTTTTGACGCTGAAAGGGAATAGCAACCAAAACACTTTTGCTGCCCATTCCAACGAGTGGCAAACAGGCTTTACCATCTTCTATCTTCGTGCTTTCTGCCCTGCTATACGCACATTGTTTACCACCCACGCAACGGGTATAGGACGCTCTATTGCAGGCAACGGGAAGCCTCTTTACGACTATTTTGACGGGTATAACGGCGACCAAATGGCGCAAGAGTTGAATATGGTCAGCAAACACTCCGTTGAGAAAAAGGCTGCCCACTATGCGCATTGTTTCACCACGGTGAGCGACCTGACAGCACGCGAATGTGAGCAACTACTTGATAAAAAGCCCGACATCGTTACGCCCAACGGCTTTGACCTTGATTTTATGCCTCCGAAAGCGGAGTTCGACCACAAACGCAGAGCAGCAAGACTGATGCTTTATGTTCTTTTCATCCGTTGTCTCTCCAAGATCAATATAGCCGAGGCGAGAAGAATCTCGAAAGCAAGAATAGAACCGCTGTATATCGCCATCTCCGGCAGACAGGAGTGGAAAAACAAAGGCATAGATGTGTTCCTTCAAGCGATGGACCGGCTATCAGAAGAAGCGAGCGACCGCCCCATAGTGGCGTTCGTGATGATTCCTTACCTTAAACAAGCCACGTACACCAAAGGGAACATAACTGTCATCTTCCTGCCTTTCTACCTCCCGCTGACAGGGAAAGAGAACTACGGCGATGTCGAACAATGTGCAGACTATTTCTGCCAAGAGCTGCTAAAGGGAGTCCCGTATTATGACCTGCTTGTAGGTATGGATTTGACGGTTTTCCCAAGCTACTACGAACCATGGGGCTATACGCCGATGGAGTCCATCGCTTTTCACGTCCCCACCATCACTACCACGTTAGCAGGGTACGGTGTTTGGGCAGAACAAGCGTTGGCTAAAAACAAGTCAAGCGAACCAACTTTCCCGCCCGTCACCGTCATTCACAGAACGGACAGTAATAGCGAAGAGGTGGTTAGGCGGATTGTTCAGACCATTCGCACCTTCTTGTCACTTAACGAGAAAGAGGTAGCGGAGATAAGAAAAGCCGCTGCAAGTCTATCCAAAAAGTCCACGTGGAAGCATTTCCTTACCTATTACCAAAAGGCGTATCAAATAGCCTTATCAAAATAATCTATCCCAAAGAAATAAATTGGCTGCGTCAGTATATTGATACCCAAGATGACACACAAACAATAGCGCGAATCCTGACCGACATCGGTTTGGAAGTCGGCCAGTAGAAACAGTAGAAACCATTCGCGGCGGTTGGGAAGGCAAAGCCTAAAGACAAGTACAAAGGAACTAAGTACCAAGAACCAATTTCATAAAAGCGTCCTTTAGGACGTTTTTTTTGTATTGTTACGCTCCGCCATGTACATCCCATTTCTCCGCCTCCAGACCGAGAGATGACCGAGAGAAGAGCGAGAGAAGAAAAATACATAAAATGATGTACGTTCTTGCGTATATCGTTTTTTTTGTGTACCTTTGCAGCCGGAAGTTGCAAAGACGATAGAAATGGAGTCCTTACAGATTATACATAGTGAGTTTTTCGCTGACTACCAAGCGCAGCAGCCGATAACTATTGAGAAGCGTGTCAAACGACTTGCTTCCAAGCCACTCACGCCCCAGAACTTCCGGTTCTATTTGCTCAGTTCGTCCTGTAACTCCAGCCTTATTGAGGGTTCTTCGATGACCGAAGACGATTATTTGAAACTCAAAGAAGCCCAAATCATCAGCCGCGACGTGCAGGAGATAGATGATATGATTGCGGCGTATGAGTTTGCAGCAACAAATACAATCAGCGAGCAAGCCTTCCTCACGGCG
>JAFUVS010000011.1 GCA_017471175.1 Paludibacteraceae bacterium
GATGCAGGAATACCTCTCCGAGACCACGCGCACGGTCTGCAATATGATTAGCCGCAATGTGCTCGCTCGCTACCCCGGAATGCGTGTCGTAGTGCCGCATGGTGGAGCCTATCTGCCGATCGCTATCCCGCGAATGCGGTCACTCTATCCGGTGATGCGCCAGAACGGCTTAGTGGGAGAGATTGACTTCGAAGCCAACCTCAACAGCCTCTAATTTGACTTGGCCGGTTCGCCTTCGGAAGAGACCATCCGCGCGCTGCTGACCCTCACCACGCGTGACCGTCTCCTCTACGGAACTGACTATCCATATGTCGCGCCCAAAGTTATTAAAGCCAACATCGAACGTATCAAACAACATCTTCCCAACAAATAAACCCTATGAAACGCTTTTTTACCCTTTTTGCTGCTATGAGCTTGATTCTCAGCACGTCTTCCGCCAAAACGCTGGTGGTTTATTACAGCTACACCGGCAACTGCGAGAGTATCGTTACTGAACTGACGAACCAGATCTCTGCCGATGTCTTGGAGATAGAACCGGCAGAAAAAGGCCTTCGCTACGAAGCCAACAACTACGCGCTGGGCACTCAACTGCTCAATGCCATCAAAGCGAACCCTAACAATGCCGCTTCCTATCCTGCGATTGATCCTGTAAGTGTGTCCGTGGCGGATTACTCTACCGTCATCATCGTTACGCCGCTGTGGTGGAGCCAGATGGCTGCAATCATGCAGAGTTACCTCTTCCAAGTCGGCGCACAATTAGCCAACAAGAAAGTGGGACTCATCGTCTCCTCTGCTTCAAGCGGCATCAGCGGCGTTGTGGCTGATTGCCATCGTCTTGTGCCCGATGCCGATTACCTGCCGGAGAACCTCTGGATCAATAACTCCAACCGCTCCAACCTCTCCACGCTCATTGCCAATTGGGTAGAGACCTGCGGCTTGAACCAAACAGCCGACGCCGCCCGACAAATCAATGTAGTCATCGGTTCAAAGACCTTTACTGCTACGCTTGCAGACTCCGAAACAGGCGAAGCTTTTGCTGCCTTATTACCCCTTTCCGTCACGATGAACGAACTGAACGGCAATGAGAAATACCATTACCTGTCCACCTCTCTTCCCACCGCTGCATACCAGCCCGGCATAATCCATGCCGGCGATCTGATGCTCTATGGCAACAACTGTGTCGTCCTCTTCTACGAGACTTTCAACACCTCCTATTCCTATACCCGCCTCGGAACGATTGACGATCCTTCCGACCTTGCCGCCGCTCTCGGTTCCGGTAACGTCTCCGTCCGTTTTGAATTCGGCACTACTACTGAAAACCTCACCCCAACCCTCTCCTCAAGAGAGGGAGTAAAGGTGCTCCGTAACGGACAACTCTATATAAGGTACAACGGAGCAACGTATAATGTCCAAGGGGTAAAAGTGAATGCCGAATAAGTGAGAAGTATCTATCTCGCTCGCGGAAAGCCCGATAGTATCGGGGATAAAAGAAGAAAGAAAAAGCCGGCCTGCTTGGTAGTCAAGCAGGCTGGAGTTCCGAGAAATCGAGTTATCGGGGAATTGATAGAGCGAAAGGCTAAAAGAGAAAGCGTCATGCAGTTTAACTGCACAACGCTTACATAGAATTTTTGTTATTCTACTTGTATTCAAACAAGATAGAAACCGTAGTGTCCCAATTATCATTTTGTAACACTAATTCATCCAAATATAATTTTATACTTTCTGTATATAACTTCTGTTTCAATATTTGGGTTCCATCTCCGCTAGATGTATTATTCCAATAAACATACACTGTATAATAATTATCTCCACTTAGCCCCGTCATCTCTATAGGGGAAGAGAATATATATTCATAAGGTAAATTATTGTCAGTAAGCATAGGAGTATAATTCGTATTCCACCATGTTCCAGAAAAAAAATCATCATCTTTACATACTGATTTGTAGTATTTGCCTTTTTTTCCAACGCTCTCGTACCTTAGACCTTTGACAAATACCTTAGGAGCCGTAATTTGCACAGTTTGTCTATATTGCTGACTGCCCGATGGATTTTTCGCTACTAAGGTAATAATATATGAACCGACAGCACTATATCTATGAGTGGGATTTTTTTCTGTTGAAGTTTTCCCATCTCCAAAATCCCATTCATAGGAAGTCGCATTAGTAGAAGTATTTGTCAAAACAATTTTCAAAGGAGCTTCTGTTTTGAATGAAAAACTTGCTGTCGGTTGTTTGTATGAGACAGATACATTTTGTTTATATGTATCCGTTTTTTCTCCATTACTTGCAACCAAACTGACAGAATATGTTCCAGCTGAAGTATATGTAATGGTTGGATCTTTTTGAGTAGATGTCTTTCCATTACCAAAATTCCAAGAATATGATTGAGCATTTGTTGATTGATTCTTGAACGTAACTTCCAAACCATTAGTAGAATATGAAAATTTAGCTTGCGGGGTTGGATCTGACAGGCTAATAGTTACCTCATACGTACTTGATTTAGTTATATTTGTGGCTTTAAGTGTCACCGTATACGTTCCTGCACTTGAATATTTCTTTACTGGACTCATTTCCGATGTAGCAGATCCATCTCCAAATGTCCAATAGAAACTTTTTGCGTTTAGAGATTGATTCGTAAATGTCACCGTTTTATCATTGACCGAATAAGAGAATTTTGCTACGGGTTCTGCTTCCGGTTCTTCTTTCTTACACCCAGCAAACAGCACAACAAGAAGTGCTGTAAATAAGATTTTGTTTTTCATATTCATCGAAATTTAATTGTTATAATTCAGTTATCATACTTGTTGAAGATGAGCCAGTTAGCGTCATCTTATAAGATCTATTCCATTTAAAATAATAGTTATTCCAGTTGTAGCCACCAACTCTATTGCCTTTTTTATCATAGAATTCCGCTTCTACGTAAACAGGTAGATTGACGGATGTATTAGACAATACTACTTTCCCGCTATTATTATGTGCACCTGCCGTTGCAACCAAACGGTTGTCACAATATACATTCGCGGAATAATCCGTTCCGTTTACTACGTAAAGGATGGGATAATTTCCCAAGGCTCCATCTTTGTTGCAGGAGGAAAATGTTCCTGCTAATAAGGCAACGAGTGCCATTAGAACAATTTTTTGTTTCATATTCGTGTATGTATTTATTTTTTAGCACAATAAAAGCGTGCGCTTTCGTTCGCTTCGATTTGGTTCCTTGAGGTCCTAGACTTACCTTAATCATTCAAATCTATGCACGGAAAACTCACGCTGATACGTGAGCGTGCATAAACCGTGGCTTGAATGATTAATGGTTCTTGTAACTTGTCTAGGGTTTCAAGGATACCAAGTTTCGGCTTATTACGCTTTATTTATGTATGTTGTTTGTCTGTTGTTTTATGCCATAGGCAGACTTGTTTTAATTTTTTTATCGGTCAAGATTGGCCGATACATTATTTATATATTTACTTCTCGGAGAGGGACGATTTATTTATTTTGCTCCAAATAGTTTTCTATATCTTGTTCTGTGGGTAGTTGGAGACGGTATTTGCTAACAAAGACACTATCTGCCAAGCCTTCTGTTGCGTATTGTACCGTGGTCTTTCCATAGTCAGAACAAAGCAACAAGCCAATTGGCGGATTGTCATCCGGTTGCATTACTTCGTGACGATAGTAATTGAGATACATATTCAGTTGTGAAGCATACTCATGGCGAAAACGATCGGTCTTTAGTTCGACAATCAAATGGCACTTGAGAATACGGTGGTAGAAAATTAAATCTGCCTTGAAGTAGTCATTGTCAATCAGTATCCTTTTCTGGCGTGCTTCAAAACAGAAACCATTCCCTAATTCCAATAAGAACTGCTGCAAGTGGTTCAGGATTGCTGTTTCGAGTTTGGTCTCTGTATAGGCGGCTTGTTCCGGTAAGTCCAAGAACTCCAAAGCGACCGGATCGCGGATGATATCTTGCGGACGGATTGCAGGCCCTTTTGTGGCAGTCTTATGAAGGAGTTGCTTGTCTTTTGACAAACCCATCCGTTCATAATAGAGCGATGAGACTTGTCTGTCCAACTCCTTGATTGTCCAGCAACCAGTGATGGCTTCATGCTCATAAAAAGCACGCTTGAGTGGTTCCTTGATATTCGCAAGGTAAACCAAATGCGTGGCTGACAGGCTGTTAAACAGTTTGTCGGCTGGTGTTTGCCACGGTTCTATTGTGGTTGGCGAAGAAATTGCGGTTGCTGACCGCAAAATCGTAGTGTCGCCTGTCTTATCAGAAATTGCGGTCGGCAACCGCAAAATGTCTTTCTTGCTGAATTTCAGCACAAAAGGCAACACTTGTTCGCCTAATTTCGGGTACGCATTGTACATCAAACGGAATTCATACAAGCGCCTTTCTCCAAGTCCACGCATGTGAATACGTTTCGCCAAATTTTTCAAGAGTGCCTCACCATATTGTGCTCTGTCTTCTCCGTTCTGCTCATACTCTACTATATACCAGCCAACCAACCAGTTACGGGCGGTCAAAGACAGATTGACCGCGTGAGCCGCTTGTTGTTGCAAAGCGGTTTGGATGGATTCGATATTTTGGGCTAATAATTCAAACGTCATGGCATGTACAAAATTCGATTGCAAAAGTACTACTTTTTGGGGAGATATGCAAATATATTTGCTAAAATCTTGCAGGAAAGTGGATTTTTAGGGTAGTAAAGATGTTGTCGGAGGCGAGTTGGGTGAGGATGGAGGGACGGTCGAGGTAGCGGGCGGAGACGTAACGGGCGTAGCCGGCAAGCAAGGAAGATGCGAAAAAGGATTCGTAAGAGGAGTCGAAGAAGAGGGCGTTCGTAAGCAGCAGAATGCTGATTCGTTAAGGTATGGTAGTCTTAGGTTCCACTGTTGGGCGTTGACTAACTTATGGAAAGCCTATCTATAACATAAGAATAACCTAAGAATAACTAAAGAATATCCTAAGGCTTTTAGCAAGAAGATCGCTGCAAAAGTACAAATATAGCACAACTATTTGAGGGGATTTATGTAAGAGAAAAGTGTATATTGACGCACGATTCTGCAAAATTGGTAGATATTGAGGGGATTTATGTTTGTCTATTTGAGAAAACAGCAGTAATTTTGCTCTCGCTTATGTTAAGGTTCGTTACGACTCACATAATGCGAAAATATGAAAAGACGGTACTGATAATATGAAGAAACTATTTATCCTTATGCTTGCGGCAGTGACCTTTGCGGCTTGCAATAAACCCAATGAGAAGATGAATAAATGTGAAAATGAGGAAATGAGTAGATGTGAAAATGCTTTGCTGGTTCGCATCGCGGAGATAGAGGTGAATGAGGGTTATCTGGAGCAATATCTCGCCGCCGCGCATAATGTCGGCACAAAGTCCGTAGAGACCGAGCCGGGCGTGATCTGTATTTTCCCGATGCAGGTGAAGGAGCAGCCGAACACCATCCGCATTGTGGAGATCTACCGCGACCAAGAGGCGTACCAGTCGCACCTCCAAACGTCGCATTTCCTCGAATACAAACAAGGCACGCTCCACATGGTCAAGTCGCTCAAACTGGTGGACACCAACCCGTTAGCACCTGAATCTATGCTCCTTATCTTCAAGAAGTTCTGATAACATAGAGATTAGTGGAGAATCTTGTAGATGAGTTCCTTCCAGAGATCCTCGTCGGTGGCGGAAGGATTGTCTATGCCTTTGAGACGGGCATCCGTTTCGCGGAAAAAGCCGATGATACGGAACGTCTTGCCTGCAGAGAAACGACGCGCTGCCTGCGCATAGTCTTTGACAAAGAAAGGCGGAACACCTAATGCAGGTCCGGCAACGCGCTCCGACTTGTCGGACAGGTAATGGTAGATCATCAGGTTGGCAAAGAAATTGTAAAGAACACCCAACTCCTTAATCATCGGGTGGGACTTGGAGGAAGCAAAGTACTGCGTGATGCGATTGGCTTTGAGTACATCGCCTGCAATGAGCGCGTTCTGCAACTCAAAGACGTTGAAGTCCTTGGATATACCGAGGTTACGTTCGATGAGGGCTGCATCGATATGGTTCTGCCCTTCGGGCATACCGAGAATGAGTTTGTCCACCGCCTTGACGACACCCGCCATATCCGTGCCGATATAGTCGGATAGGAGTTGTGGGACACTTCTATCGAAGGTGATATGGAGTTTTCTTTCGCTAATAGCGGATTGAAGATAGGTCTGAATCCAAGCCGCCATCTGATAGTCGCGTAACTTGTCAGACTGCATCCATACGCCGCCGTTCTTCTCGAAGTTCTTCCAGACACCAAGACGTTTATCCGGCTGCCCGAACTTGTAGCAGATTACCAAGACCGTATTGGGTTGCGGGTGCTCCATATAGAAGCCGAGTGCTTCCCACTTCTTGATGGTTTGCGCCTCTTTGACGATGACCACTTTCTTGCCGCCCATCATAGCGAAGCCACGCGCGTGACCAATGACGGGCGAAATGTCATCGCCCGAAAGGTCTTTGCCATAAACCACTATCTGGTCCATTTCGCGCGCTGCCTCGTCTAATACGTTCTGCTCGATAAACTGACATACCAGGTCAATATAATAGGACTCTTCCCCACACAAGAGATATGCCGTGGCATCGTACTTACCCTGCCTGAGGGACTTCATCAGTTCATCGTATTTAACCATAATTCCGAAACTTATAAGATGTTATCTGGCTTCATTTTGGAGGTTTTCAAAACCTTGTCCGAAGACACCTCGCGTGGGTGTTTCGCTAATGAAAGCGGTTGGGTCTATCTCGTGCACGATGCGGAAGATTCGGATGGCTTCCGACTTACGCACGATGAGCATAATGAGTTTGGTATCCTGCTTGCTATAAGCACCTTGTGCATCAAGGAAGGTAACTCCCCTACCCACTTGCTTCATTATGGTGTCGGCAATCCTGTCATATTCTTTGGAGAAAATGAAGAACTGGATGCTCTGTCTGCCTCGGCTCATCACCCAATCGACGGCTTGCGATTCAATAAAGACGAAGCAGAAACCGAAGAGGAGTTGCTCGAACTTGGTTACTTGCGGCAGGAACCACGCACTACTGATAACCAGCACATCGACCATAAAGAGCGCGCGTCCCATTGACACGTGACGGTACTTATTGACAATCATCGCCACGATATCCGTTCCGCCGGTATTGCCGTTGTTGGAATAGATAAGTCCAAGCGATGCACCATTGACTAATCCGCAGAGGATAATCGCCATAAAGGGGTCGGAGATAAGTGGTGTTTCTGCCACGGAGAAGGTGCGCAACCAGATGGTGAGCCACACGATGCCCCATAAGGCTCTGACGCACGATTTCCAACCTAAGAGGATAATCCCCGTAATGAGCAGGATCGTGTTAATAACCAACGTACTCAGCCAGATGGGGATAACCTCCCCACTGGCAAAGTAGATGATTTCGCACAGACCCGTCAGTCCTCCTCCTACAATGGCGTGAGGGACGAGAACCTGATTGACCACGAGGGCATAGGGTGCCACGCAGACGGCGATGAGAAACAACTCCCTAATTTCTATGAAAATCTGCTTTTTGGTCATTTCTCAAAACGTGCAATAAGATTGCGATCACCGAATCCGTTATCCACGCGGCTTACGGGAATCCAGAACTTGTTCTCTGCCACCCACTTGGTAGGATAAGCGGCTTTCTGACGGCTGTATGCGTGGTGCCACTCGTCCGCCACGATTTCGTACTCGGGGTGCGGTGCGTTGAGCAGGACATTGTCTTTGGCATCGGCTTTGCCTGTTTCCACTTCGCGAATCTCTTCGCGGATAGTAAGCAGGGCATCAATGAACTGATCCATCTCGTGTTTGCTTTCGCTCTCGGTGGGCTCAATCATCAGCGTGCCGTGAACGGGGAAGGACAAGGTTGGAGCGTGATAGCCGAAGTCCATCAGACGTTTGGCGATGTCCGTTTCGGTGATTCCGATGGCGTGGAACTGGCGGCAGTCAAGAATGAGTTCGTGACCTACGCGACCCGTTACACCGGTATAGACGATGCCGTAAGCGTCTTTGAGTTTCTTCGCCATATAGTTGGCAGAGAGGATAGCGGTGGCAGTCGCCTCGCGCAGTCCTTCGTAACCCATCATACGGATATAGCCGTAGGAGATAAGAGCCATATTGGCGTTACCGTAGAGGGCAGACGAAACGCGGTTGTTGTCCTCGGTAGGCATACACTCGACAAGGTGTTCGGCGCAGCAAATGGCTCCCACGCCGGGACCGCCACCACCGTGAGGCGATGCGAACGACTTATGCAAGTTGAGGTGGCAAACGTCAGCCCCGATAAATCCGGGGTTGGTATAGCCGATTTGGGCGTTCATATTGGCGCCGTCCATATAGACCTGACCGCCGTTCTTGTGGATGATGTCGCACATCTCGCGGATAGCCATCTCGAAAATACCGTGGGTGGAAGGATAGGTAATCATACAGCCTGCCAGCACGTCTTTGTTGGCTTCGGCTTTCTCGCGCCAGTCGTTGAGGTCAGTGTTGCCGTTCTCATCGCACTTGATGACCACGGGGGTGAAGCCTGCCTGTACGCAGGAAGCGGGGTTGGTGCCGTGCGCCGAAGCGGGGATGAGCAGCACTTTGCGATTGTCCTGTCCCTGGCGGTGGAGGTACTCACGGATAGTCACCAAACCGGTGTATTCGCCTGCGGCACCGCTGGTGGGTTGGAGATTGCAAGCCGCAAAGCCGGTGATGGATGCGAGTTGGTTCTGAAGTTCGTCTAACATCTCGTTGAAGCCTTCCGTTTGGTCTTGCGGGGCGAGCGGATGAACAGCCATCCAGCCGGGCATCGTGATGGGCATCATAGCCGCAGCGGGATTGAGTTTCATTGTGCAACTGCCAAGCGGAATCATCGTATGGGTGAGGCTGATGTCCTTGCGGTCAAGGCGTTTGATATAGCGCATCATCTCCGTCTCGGTATGGTACTTCTTGAAGACATCCGCCTGCATGTAGTCGATGTCGCGAACGCGGCTCTCATCAATAGCCCACAGCCCTTGGAAGGCTTCCTCGGACTGCTCATATTGCGGCTGATTGCCTGTCAGTTCGGCGAAGAGGTCGATGAGGTTGTTCATATCATCGAGGGTAACGGTCTCGTCAAGGCTGATGCCCACGAAGTCTTTGCCGTAATAGAGGTTGATGCCTCGGTCGAGGGCTTTCTCCTGGAGAGCGTGAACGTCTTTGACGTGGAAACGGAGGGTATCGAAGAACTCAACGTTATCCTGCTGTATGCCGTAAGCCTGCATCAGTTCATTGAGATAAACAGCGCGTCCGTGAATACCTTCGGCTATCTCGCGAATGCCTTCCGCACCGTGATATACGCCGTAGAAGCCTGCCATCATTGCGCAGAGAGCCTCAGCGGTACAGATATTGGAAGTGGCTTTCTCGCGTTTGATATGCTGTTCGCGAGTCTGCAAAGCCAGACGGTAAGCGGGATGGTCATACGTATCTTTGCTCAGACCGATGATGCGTCCGGGCATATCGCGTTTGAACTCATCACGGGTAGCCATATAGCCGGCAGTGGGACCGCCAAAGCCCATCGGAAGACCAAAACGCTGTGCCGTACCGCACATAATATCAGCGTCTAAGGGACGAAGCAAAGCCATAGCCATCAGGTCGGCTACCACGGTCACTTTCATACCTGCCTTGTGGCAGTCGTCAATGAAAGCGGCGTAGTCCTCGATGCTACCGTCGGCATTGGGCAGTTGAACGAGTGCGCCGAAATATTCATCCGAAGGCTCAAAAGAAGCGTACTTGCCTACTACTATTTCGATACCTTGTCCTTTGGCACGGGTGCGCAGCACGCTCATTGTGTTCTCGAACACTTTTTCATCCACGAAGACTTTGCACACGTTATTCTTGACTTGTTCGCGGGTGCGGAGATTGCGCATCATCGTTACGGCTTCGGCTGCTGACGTGGCTTCATCCAAGAGCGAGCAGTTGGCGAGAGGTAGTCCCGTCAGGTCGCTTACCATTGTTTGGAAAGTAAACAAAGCCTCCAAGCGACCTTGGCTCACTTCTGCCTGATAGGGCGTGTAGGAGGTGTACCATACGGGGTTCTCCAAGACGTTACGGGCGATAACGGCAGGGGTGATAGTGCCGTACCAACCGCGACCAATCAGGCTTTTGTACGGCAGGTTCTCCGCTGCCATATCAGCGATGCTGTCCAAGTGTTCCTGCTCGGTCAGCGGCTCATCCAAGTCTAAAGGCTCTTTGAGGAGAATGTCCTTGGGCATAGTCTGCTCAATGAGTTGTTCCATCGACTCAACGCCTACCTCGGCAAGCATCTGTTTCTTCTCTTCTTCGCTGAGACCAATGTGTCTCTTGTTCAGATAGTTGACTTTCATTGTGGTATTATTTTTTTTGTTCGTATTTTTCGGAGTATTCAGAGTATTCGGAAAATTCGGAAATTCTGATTTTTCCTTTTAATCGAGGCAATTATCGAGGTTGTGCTCAATGGTTTCTCGGTCGAGGTGCTGCCCGATGAAAACGAGCTTCTGCATACGGTCGCCGTACTTCTCGTCCCAATCACGGCGCAGAATGGGGTCTTGCGCCATCATCTGCATCAGTTCTTCCTTCGGCATCGTGGCGTAGAACTCGCCTGCCTGCTTGAGGTTGAACTGACGACCTGCCTGCTCAAAGAGGTAGCACATATCGGGTTCGTTGGAGAAGTAGCACATTCCTTTGCAGCGGATGATATGCTTGTCCCACAGCCGTGCCACAAAGTCATCGAAGCGATTGAGGCTGAACGGACGGCGGCGGTAATAAACAAATGTCCCTACCCCATACTCTTCGGCTTCACCTTCGTCCTCGTGATGATGGTGATGATGGTGGTGGTGTTCGTGGTCATCGTGTTCGTGTTCTTCGTGGTGTTCGTGATGATGCTCATCGTGGTCGTCATCATCGTCATCATTGTGATCTTCCTCAACGGCACCTTCCACGCCCTGCAACCAAGCCGCGCTGCCTGCTACATCGTCGAAATTGAACAAACCGGTGTTCACCAATCGCTCCATCGGCACATCGCAGTAGTCGCAATCAATAATTTCTGCCTGCGGTTGGATAGCGCGAATGACGGCGCGAACGTGCGCGCGCTCCCCTTCGCTGATTTCGGATGCTTTATTAAGAAGTATCAGATTGCAGAACTCAATCTGCTGAATCACTAATGATGCCAAATCCTCCTCGTCCAAATCCTTGCGCTGCAGGTCATCGCCGGAGGCGAACTCATCGCGCAGACGCAAAGCGTCCACTACGGTAACAATGCAGTCCAAACGGGGATACGGGTCTTCTGTAAAGGGTACTAAACGAGTATAGTTGCAGATAGTTTGGGCGATGGGAGCCGGCTCGCAGATACCGCTGGCTTCGATGACGATATAGTCAAACTGACGGGCAGCACAGAGGTCGTGCAGTTGTTGCACCAAGTCCATCTTGAGCGTGCAGCAGATACAGCCGTTCTGGAGGGCTACCAAGTCATCGTTTTGCGATGATACGACACCGCCCTTCTGGATGAGGTCGGCATCGATATTGACTTCCCCTAAATCGTTTACTATGACCGCAAAGCGGATACCCTTTTGGTTTGTAAGAACGCGGTTGAGCAGCGTTGTCTTGCCGCTCCCCAAATAACCTGTCAAGAGAAGGACAGGTACTGAAAAAGTGTCTTTCATTTTGTTTGTCTTAAAAAGCGCACAAAAGTACGTCTTTCCCGCCATTACTACAATAGTGCCGAAAATTTCTCCGAAAAATTACCTTCGTACCCCTACTTGTAGGTATTCTTCCTAATTGTATTTGTCAGTTCTCGCATTTTGCCGTACTTTTGCCACGATTTTTAATACGGTCGCTGCTATGTCTGCCACCATCCGTCTTGATACATCTGCCCGACAATTGTTTGTTAATGACGAGCCGGTCAAACTGACTGCCACCGAATGGGATTTATTAGCTTACCTTTACGCTCACAGCAACACGGTTTGCACGCGCGAAGAGTTGTGGCAGTCGGTATGGGGGCTGTCGCCCGCCTACGATACAGGCACATTAGATGTCCATATTCACAGTCTGCGTCGTAAACTTCAAAGTACAGACACCTTGCAGACACTGCGCGGTGTGGGCTATATGCTGCGCAATTCAACTCCCGTCTTTGAGCAGGAAATGTACTGGACACGTCTCTTTGCCTCGTTTATGCCCAATCGGCTGCAAGCCTGCAACTTGCCGGATTTCTTTCAACATCTTCATAACGATTACCAATCCGATTGGCAAGAAAATGATATGCAAGTACAGTGGCATCTGACTCCGTTCGTGAATGATATCGTTACTGACCCGCCGACTTTGCGTGCCATCTTTGATGCCGTACTTCCGTTACTTCATACACAGGGTGCTACACTCACTTTCACCACCAACCTTACGCTACACGAGTTCGTTATACGCGTGGATGCCGTCCGAAAAACACAACCCGTATCGTCTGAACCGAACCCGTTCAGCGCGCCTGCAGCACAGCAGTCACTCCTTGCAGCCCAACGCTTCGCCGCACTGCTTGGTATGGCTTTCCGAACAGAGAACGAACGCGGGCGAACAACCTTTAGCCTGTCCGTACCGATGAAAAAATAAAAATTTAAGACTTTCTTAAGGTACACATTCTCTTTTTTGCCCTACTTTTGCGCTGTTTTTGTTTTTCGGAGTACATAAAAAGGAAAAACGTTGAAATAATCAAACAATTTATAAATCTAATTACCAATCATTTACAATGAAACGAATTATCTTTTTCCTGACAATCTGTCTGGTATTCGCAGCCTGCGAAAAGAAAGAAGAAGTAAAAGAACAACCCAAGACCACCGAGTACCGAGTGGCAGGCACACTCGCCATCCAAATGGGTCCAAACAGTTTTGCTAATCCCGACACGATGTTAGTTACCGTGGACGAAAAGCAGCAAGTTCTCTCTGTGGCGATGCTCCAAGTGAAATTCTCCGACAAGATGCCCGTGGCATTGGATGTATTTGCTGACAATCTTCCTTATCTGGACAACAATAACACACTTTTAGTTGAACAAGATACCGTAGTACTGACGTGGGGACCTGAGCACGCGCCATATCTTGATTGTCCGTTGGCGGATTTCCGCGACACGTTAGATATAGCGAGCGAGGAGATGCGCTTTAACTGCACGTTTGCGCACAAGAAAATGGGCGATATGCCGGCACGTTTTGTGGGCAAGTTCATCAAATGATATTTCTACTTCACTTCATACTATTTCTTATTCCGATTGATACGACCGCCTTGCAATTGAGCGAGGTGGTCGTCTTACAGCATAAAGGCACGGACTCTGACTCTCCCCGTCAGCAGGCACGGCAGGTGACCATTCTCACCCCTGCCGACCTTAACGCCCTGCAAGTTATTGCGCCCAAAGACTTTGCCGCACAGATTCCTAACCTCGTTATGCCGGACTATGGCAGCGCGATGACTTCTTCCGTCTATGTCCGCGGAATGGGTGCGCGATTGGATCAGCCTGTCATCGGAATCACCCTTGACGGCATTCCTCTGCTCGACAAGAACACTTACGACCAATCGCTGCTCAACCTGACGAATGCAGCATTCTTTGCCGGTCCGCAAGGTACGCTCTATGGGCGTAACACGATGGGCGGACTATTAGCTCTGCAAACACGACAGCCTTTGGACGTAGAGGGTAAAGCCGGTTCAGTCAGCCTTACCTACGGATCTGCCAACTCCATTCGCGCACAAGCCGCTATCTATCAAAACATTGACAACCGATTCGGTTGGTCGCTGACAGGCAGTTACGACCGAACGGACGGTTTCTATACCAATCGCTACACAGGCGACCGCGTGGACAGAGGACAAAACGGCACTATCCGTCTGCAACTGCAATACCGACCTGACAATAAGTGGATACTCTACCATACTACAGCCGCCAACTACACCTCGCAAGGTGCATTTCCCTACGCCGACGAGCGAACCGGTGAGATTGCTTTCAACAGTCCTGCCTCCTATCGGCGATTCAACCTACAGGAAAGCCTGCGAGCCGTATGGAAAGAGGACCGCCGACAAGTGGAGATGATGGCTACGTACCAACTGCTGAACGACCGAATGCGGATGGATCAGGATTACACCCCCCTATCCTACTTCACTCTTGAACAACGCCAATTGCAACAAGCGGCTATGGCAGATGCCGTTTGGACGGAACGACCGCAAGCAGATTGGTATCGCTTCTCGTTAGGGACTGCCGCTTTCCTCAAACACAACACGATGAACGCACCTGTCCACTTTATGCAGGACGGAATAGACTCACTCATTCTTAAAAACGCCAACAACGGCATCCGAAACATATTTCCCGCCGACTCGCTCGAAATAGCCGAAAGCACTATCCCTATGAATAGTAACTTCCTGCTCCTCAATGCATCCGGTGCCATCTACCACCAAAGCGAGTTTATACCCATTCCCCGACTTCATATCACCGCCGGTCTGCGCCTTGACCTTGAGCATACCGATATGGACTACGATGCTTCCTCGCTGCTGCACTACCGTATGACCGCTATGATGACCCGTATGCGAGCCTTTGAAATCGGGATGAAAGGACATATTGACCATACCTATTTCCAAGTCCTGCCGCGATTGGACATTCGCTACGATTGGGACAATGTAACAATCTATGCATACGGCGCACGAGGAACAAAAGCAGGCGGGTATAATCCCCAGATATTTTCCACTATTCTACAAAACCGCATGATGACCGACCTGATGGCGGATATGGGTGTACACATGGATAACACAACCGACCCGCGCTACACCCGTCCCGACATCACCGAGTACCGCCCCGAGTCGGCATGGACCGGCGAGATAGGTCTTCACGCTCTTCTCTACGAACACCTGCAACGGGATAATAACCATACTATTAACCTTGATGCAGACGTATTCTGTTCGGACATCACCGACCTGCAAGTTACCGTATTTCCGGAAGGCAAGACTACGGGTAGAATGATGGCTAATGCAGCGCAAGCACGATCGGCAGGTGCAGAAGCGACATTACGCTATAGGTGGACAGGTAACCGATGGTATACTAATCTCCATATCGCATACGGATTCACCGATGCTCGTTTCGTTCGTTTCTTCAACGGCATAGAGGATTATGCCGGTCGCTACATTCCTTACGCTCCGCGCCATACCCTTTCGGCACGCGCCACGCTGCAATATCGCTTCAAGAGTACTGCCACGCTCTGCCCGCGTTCGGTAGCACTCACGCTTGCTCTTACGGGACAAGGACGCACCTATTGGAACGAAGCCAACACGCAGTATGAACCTTTCTACGCCGTTCTCAACGGTAACGTCAAACTCGCTTGGCAGCACCTCGCTCTCACGCTGTGGACACGCAACCTCACCGACACCGATTATCGCACTTTCTATTTCGTTTCGATGTCCAACGCTTTCTTCCAAAAAGCACGTCCCCGCCAATTCGGCATCAGCCTACACTACCATTTTTGAAGATGCGGTTTAGGAATCCGTTTCGCAGCGGAGATAGCACCCGTGGGGCAGACGAGACGGCATAGATGACACCCGACGCATTTTGTGCCGATAATACGCGGCTTGCGGTCCTCGTCGAACGCAATGGCTTGGTGTCCACCGTCCGCACAAGAGATATAGCACCGTCCGCAGCCGATGCATTTGTCGCGGTCAATCTTCGGATAAACAATCGTGTCGCGGTCAAGGTCAGAAGGCAATTCGATACTCGGCAGTTTTTCTCCGACTAATTTCTTGAGTTCGGTGATGCCGCGTTCCTGCATATAGTGCTGCAAGCCGAGCCGGAGGTCGTCAATGATACGGTAGCCGTACTGCATAACTGCCGTACAAACCTGCACATTGCGGCAGCCAAGTTGGATAAAGTCCAACGCATCGCGCCAAGTCTCAATTCCGCCTATACCGCTGATATCAATGTGTTTTTCTATTCCTGCCTTGTGGAGAATGGCATTGCCGGTCATCTCGTAAATCATACGCAAGGCAATGGGTTTGACGGCCTTGCCAGAATAACCGCTGACGGTTATTTTGCCGCTTACCTCGGCATCGTGGCTCATCGTAATGGACTTGATGGTATTGATGGCACTGATGCCTTTGGCACCGCCGTAGAAACTTGCCAAGGCGGGAGTACTCATACTTTTCACATTCGGAGTCATCTTTGGAATGACAGGTATATTGACCGCTTCGCTGACAAAGTGTGTGTAGAAGAGTATCAATTCATCGTTCTGACCGATATCGCTTCCCAAGCCGGTCAGTTTCATCTGCGGGCAGGAAAAATTGAGTTCCACCGCATCGCAGCCTGCCTCTTCCGCCATTTTAGCGAGTTCAATCCACTCTTCTTCGGTCTGTCCCATAATAGAGGCAATGATGCGCTTGGTCGGATAGTTCTGTTTGAGTCGGCGGAGGATGTCAAAGTCCGTAGTATAGGGGTTTTCGCTCAGTTGCTCCATATTGCGGAAGCCGACAAAGGGCGTACCTTCTTTGCACACGGCATCAAAGCGGGGAGACACTTCTCGTATCTCGCCTTTGGTGATGGTCTTGTAGAACACACCTGCCCAACCTGCTTCCAATGCCCGTGCCACCATATCGTAGTTCGTGCAGATAGCCGAGGAAGCGAGGAAGAAGGGGTTCTCACACACCATATCACAGAAGTTGATTTCCAAACTCGGCAGTGATTCAGTCGTAGCCGGTCTTTGAGTGCAAGCGGTACTACAATCCGTCTGTCGGTCTTTGAGCACCGCCGTCTGCAACAGGCTTATTCGTATAGGTCTGTCGTAGTGGATACAGGCTTTTTCTGCCGCTGCTATCTCTGCTTCGGTCAGTTCGGCAAACAGTTCGGAGGCAGTCCACGGGTTGACAAAACGCAGGGCGCGAATAGCGCGAGCTGTTTTTGCTCCGCAGGGAGCGTCGGCACATAACAGACAGCGTGCCGCTTCTTCATTGGTGTGTATCATAGGGGTGTTGAATATTATGTTTCACTTGTTTGACTTCGCCACAGCCTTGCCCCAATATACTAAATACCGTATGCCTGCAATGGAAAGGGCTGTACCCAAACCGGGATAGAAACCTGCGAAGAACTCCTCCGGCATACCCGGGATATACTTGAGCACAATACCCAAGCACATCATAAACGTAATGAGGATATAACCTCGCAGGTTCAGAAAGGCGAAGAGCGACTTCTTACGCTCGGGAAAGGAAAGGATGCGTGCCGTATAACGTTTGATGAAGTTGTTGAACATCAGCGAGAAAGTTACCACTACGGCAAGAGCAATGACGGTCAGCCACCACACCCGCTCGGGGTGAATAGCGTTCACTTGCAGCAAAGCCAAAATGCCTTTGCGCGCAATCGCGATGCCGGGGGCTAACCATACCAATACCTGCATTAGCAGCAAGTATTCACGGTTGACGGGGAGGATTCGGTCGGTATTCATAGTTGAAATTTTCAAACGCCTTTTTCAAAAATAGGCATTGGTCCTTTAGGGTGAATAAATTTGTTGCAAAAATACTGCTTTGACGTGAACTATGCAAAAGTTTGCACACTTTTTCCACGGTTTCTAAAATTTTGATAATCCGCATTATGGTGTTAGAATATCTGTAGCGGAACAGAAGCAGATGGGATAGTATAGGTGCTATTGCGTCATAAAATGACACGAATAATACGGTTTTTCGCTTCAAAGTTTGCTTGTATAAAATAAATATCGTAATTTTGCGGCGAAAATTGGATTTATTCACATCATTTTATAGCGTATTTATTATGGAAAATCCTGTTTGGATATGGCAGTATCAGCAGTGGCCGCATTTCTGCTGGAACAACGACAGTTTGATAAACCTGCTATCTCAAGTACATGAGCGGCAAGGCAGACTATTGGGCAAGATGAGCGTTATGGGATTGGAGACGCAAGCCGCTTCGTCGTTAGAGACAATGACCGAAGATGTGCTACGTAATGCCGAGATAGAGGGGCTGATACTCAATGCCGCCAACGTGCGTTCGTCGGTAGCAAGGCACTTGGGAATAGAAACGGCAGGACTGCCCCAACCTGACCATTACACAGAGGGAGTGGTACAGGTGCTGATGGATGCGGTGAAACATTGCAACGAACCGCTTACCGAAGAGCGGCTTTTCAACTGGCATGCCGCCATGTTCCCCACGGGCAGAAGCGGTATGGTGCCCATCACAGTAGGAGCCTACCGGACGGGAACGGAACCGATGCAGGTGGTGAGCGGCGCATTAGGCAAGGAGCAAGTGCATTACCAGGCACCTCCTTCTGATAGCATAAAAGAGGATATGGAGAGCTTCTTTCTTTGGTTCAATGAAAATCAGTCGGTTGACCCGTTATTAAAAGCCGCCATTGCGCATTTGTGGTTTGTGAACATACACCCGTTTGATGACGGCAACGGCAGGCTCACGCGCACCATAACGGATATGCTGCTGGCACGGGCTGACGGTTTGCAACAACGATACTACAGTATGTCAGCAGCTATACTGAAGAACCAAAATGCCTACTACGATATGTTGGAATATACCGGCAAGCACGGGTTAGATATTACGCAGTGGATAGTGTGGTTCTTGCAGACCTTGGACGAGGCTGTGCTGACGGCTCTTGACAAAACCGACAGGATAGTGCAAAAGTCGCTGTTCTGGCAGCGACAGAAAGACATCGTGCTCAACGAGCGGCAGATAAAAGTTATCAACCGGTTATGGGACGGGTTTGAAGGCAAACTCTCCACCGGCAAGTGGGCGAAGATGTACCATATATCACAGGCTACGGCACTGCGC
Organism: Paludibacteraceae bacterium; assembly: GCA_017471175.1. Taxonomy (GTDB): domain Bacteria; phylum Bacteroidota; class Bacteroidia; order Bacteroidales; family Paludibacteraceae; genus Colicola. The sequence goes on from JAFUVS010000011.1 coordinate 18,818, forward strand.
GACATACAGGACGTGGTAAAAAAGGGCATCCTGCGCAAAACGGACGAAGCAGGCAGAAGTACCCACTACGAATTAGTACTGTAAGCAAGCGGTTAGAGATCCGCGTTCTTGTTCAGTTGTATTTCAGTTCCTGTTCATTGCTGTTCACAAAACAGGCTTGCGCCCTTTGTTAATCGGTTACGAGCGTGCTGCCAAAAGTGATATAAATGCACCTTCATTTGCTAATTATGAATTTGAATAAAACTGGAGAAAAACACTCATATTATTCCTAAAATTTGCAAAATCGAAATAAAAGCATTGTCTTTGCGGCGTAAAAATAGAAAAATTAAGAATAATATGAACAACAACGAGTACTTGAAAGTAAGTGAAGTGGCGCAAAAGTGGGGAATCAGTCCACGGCGTGTACGGGTACTATGCAACGAAGGACGCATTGCAGGAGTGATACGCAATGGTAATTTGTATATGATACCCGGTGATGCCGAACAGCCAAAAGATGCACGCACCAGTTCTGCTCAGGCGATGATAATACTGATTGCTAATTATCTGATTGAAAGACTGCAAGAAATGGTTAATATATTGAAATAAAAACGGCTGAACATACGCCCGAAATACCGGCATATAAAAAACGACAGAGGATGTGTCACAACCGGCACACCCTCTTTTTATATACCGGGATATCGAATCTTTCCTCACAAAAATGTGATTTATTTGCCTGAAAGATAAAAAACTGCTACCTTTGCGCCCGAAAAATCTCTTGAAATCGTGCAATAATCAAATAACTATGATAGAACAACAACTTATCCCCGTTGTGCTGCAAGCCGCGAAAGAACTGTACGGCATTGATGCACAAGAACAGCAAGTACAACTGCAGAAGACCCGCCCTGAGTTTGAGGGCAACCTGACACTCGTGGTCTTCCCCTTCGTCAAAGCCGCCCGCAAGGCACCGGCACAAGTGGCAACCGAATTAGGCGACTATCTGACAGCCCACTGCCCGCAACTCATTGAACGATACAACGCCGTGCAGGGGTTCCTTAACCTCACCATCGGTCAATCCTATTGGCTCGAAGCCCTGCAAAACATAGCAGCCGATGAACACTACGGACAGCAACCTGACCGCCACCGACTGATGATGGTGGAGTACTCCTCCCCCAACACCAACAAACCGCTCCACTTGGGACACGTGCGCAATAACCTGCTCGGTGCATCCATCGCCCGCATACAGGAAGCCAACGGATGGCAAGTGGTCAAAACCAACATCGTCAACGACCGAGGCATACATATCTGCAAATCCATGCTCGCATGGCTGCGATACGGCAATGGTGAGACACCCGAAAGCACTGGTAAGAAAGGTGACCACCTCATCGGCGACTACTACGTGCGCTTCGACAAGGAATACAAGAAACAGATTGACGAACTGAAAGCCACGGGTATGGACGAAGAGACCGCCAAGAAAGAGGCTCCGCTGATGAAAGAGGCGCAAGAGATGTTGCGCAAATGGGAACAGGGCGACAAAGAGGTACGCGACCTCTGGGCGAAAATGAACAGTTGGGTCTATGCCGGTTTTGACGAGACCTACAAGCAGATGGGCGTTTCGTTCGACAAGATATACTACGAGAGCAACACTTACCTTGTTGGTAAGAAAGAGGTGGAGCGCGGCTTACAAGAGGGCATTTTCTACCGCCGCGAAGACGGTTCTGTTTGGGCAGACCTCACGGGTGACGGATTGGACGAGAAACTGTTGCTGCGAAGTGACGGCACCAGCGTCTATATGACCCAAGACATCGGCACCGCCAAACTGCGCTTCGAGGACTATCCCATTGACAAGATGGTCTATGTGGTAGGCAATGAGCAGGAATACCACTTCAAGGTGCTGTCCCTGCTGTTAGACAAACTCGGCTTCCCCTTTGGCAAGGAACTCGTACATTTCTCCTACGGCATGGTCGAACTGCCCAACGGCAAGATGAAGAGCCGCGAGGGTACGGTGGTGGATGCCGATGAACTGATGGCAGGTATGATAGACGAAGCAAAAGAACTTAGCAAAGACAAAGTGAACACCCTGCCCGACATCACCGAGGAGGAAACAAACGAGATAGCGCGTAAAGTGGGACTTGGCGCACTCAAATACTTTATTCTCAAAGTCGATCCGCGCAAGAATATGCTCTTCAATCCTGAAGAGAGTATTGACTTCAACGGCAATACAGGACCTTTTATCCAATACACCTACGCGCGCATCCGTAGCGTATTGCGTAAAGCAGAGCAAGCAGGTACGCAATCGCCTTCGATTACTGCCATTGACCTCAACGACAAAGAACAGGGTCTAATACAGCGGTTGATGGACTTCCCCGCCGTGGTTCGTCAAGCGGGCGACGAGTTCTCACCCGCCTTGATAGCCAACTACGCTTACGCCTTGGCGCAGGATTTCAACTCGTTCTACCACGACTACAGTATTCTGAACGAGAAGGACGAAAAGGTTCGTATGTTCCGACTGACATTGAGCGAAACGGTATCGAAAGTGCTTCGTCAAGCCACCTATTTATTAGGTATCGAGATGCCCGAACGGATGTAGATAAATCAAATAATTTTGATTTATAGCGAGAAAAAAGTTTTTTATTTGTCTGTATAGCATTTTTGCCGTACTTTTGTGCGAAAATTTTTGAACATAATCCGATTATGGAAAACGAAAAGCAATCCCTCGTAGAGGAACTGAAAGGTCTGCTGGAGCAGAATGTGAGTGAGGTAAAAGAACAAGTAGAGCAGGTAAAGAGCCGTTTCTACCGCGTGTACCACCAAGAATTGGAAGAAGCCAAGAAAGCCGCCGAAGAGGCTGCCGAGAAAGCGGGCGAGACGCTCACCGAATGGGTTCCTCCCGTAGATGAGGCAGAGCAACAGTTGCGCGAACTGCTCAATCAATACAAGCAAAAACGCCAAGAAATGGCAAAGAAAGCCGAAGAGGAGATGGCGCAGAACCTCTTGCGTAAAGAGAACATCCTCAATCAGATGAAAGAGATGGCACAAGCCGAGTCGGCTGACGTAATGAGCAACCTTCAGAAGATGCGCGACCTCCAAGCCGAATGGAAGACCATCGGTAGTGTTCCCCCACAAAAATCCCAAGAAATCTGGAAACAATACCAACTCTACCAAGAGCAGTTCTACGACTTGGTAAAGATTAACATTGAGTTGCGCGACCTTGATTTCAAGAAGAACCTTGAGGCAAAGACCTTGTTGTGCGAAGCCGCCGAGAAACTGCAAGAGAACGAGAACATCGTGGAAGCGGGACGCGCCTTGCAACAACTGCATAATGAGTGGGCAGAGATTGGTCCGGTGGCACGCGAACTGCGCGAAGACCTTTGGAACCGCTTTAAGGCAGCCAGCACCGTCATCAACAAGCGTCACCAAGCTTATTTCGACTCGCTCCACGAACAAGAACAAGCTAATCTTGAGAAGAAAAAGGCACTTATTGAGCAACTCAAAGGCGTTGACCTGACGCAAATCACGACAGCCAAACAGTGGAACGAAGCCCAACAGACCATCCAATCCATTCAAGACGAATGGCGCAAAATCGGTTTCGCTCCCCGCAAGCAGAACCAAGCCATCTATGAGGAATACCGCAACCTATGCAACGCTTTCTACAAGGCTCGCACCGCCTACTTCAAGGATCGCCGCGACGAACTGAACGAGAACCTGAAAGCCAAACGCTCGCTCATTGACCGCGCTACGGAAATTCTCAACAGCGAAGACTGGCAGGAGAAAGTGGATGAGATGCGTAACCTGCAACGGGAATGGAAGACCGTCGGACCGGTACTGCATAAACTCTCGGATGAGTTATGGCAACAATTCACCTCTATTTGCGACCAGTTCTTTGAGAAGAAACGCGGCGTGGACAAAACAGCCCGCACCGAACGTGAGAAAGCCCGCACCGACAAGACGATGCAATCCGGCGACAGAAGCAAGCTGATGCGACTCTACGAGAACCTCCAACAAGAAATCAAAACAGCGGAGAATAATATCCTCTTCTTCACCGGCAAGTCGAAGAGCGGCAACCGCATCGTAGAAGATATGCAGAAGAAGATTGACCTGCAAAAGCAGCAACTCAAAGAGATTGAGGCAAAGATTTACGCTATTGACAATGCCGAAGCAGAACCTGCAGAAAAGGCAGAACAGGCGGAAAAAACGGAAACGGCTGAATAATCTATGGAGATTCTCAACTACAAGGACGTAGAACTCCGTCGGCACGAACAGATTGTACTTGACCGAGTCAATATAACTATCGAATCGGGCGAAATGGTGTATCTGTTGGGGCGCGTCGGTTCGGGCAAATCGACTTTTTTGAAGTCTCTGTATGCCGAAGTCCCCTTGCATAGCGGCAAAGGCAGGTTCGTGGGGTACGACATGAATGCCATTCGACAACGCGATATACCTATGCTGCGCCGTAAAATCGGCATTGTATTTCAGGATTTTCAATTATTGTCCGACCGTTCGGTAGAAGAGAATCTGCTGTTTGTACTGCGTGCCACCGGCTGGAAAGACAAACAGGTAATGCGTTCGCACGTACAAGACACGCTCAGTCAGGTAGGTATGGGCGACAAGGCATACAAGATGCCCTACCAACTCTCCGGCGGCGATCAGCAGCGTGTGGTGATTGCCCGCGCATTGCTTAACTCGCCGGAAGTCATCCTGGCAGACGAGCCGACCGGCAACCTCGATTTCGATACGGGTAAAGAGATAATGGATCTGCTCTACGGTATCCGTCAAGCGGGAATGACCATCATTATGTCCACCCACAACCGTTCGTGGCCGGAACTCTACCTGGGACGCAAACTGCTGTTCAACAACGGGCGCGTCAGTGAAAACATTACAGAATAGTCAGCTGAACAAGTCGAACCATTAAGGAACAAATTGATTGTAATTTTGTTGTTTCCGATGACATACATCGCACCTTCCACAAGGTTGCGATGTATTTTTTTCTCCGAAATACTGAAGCAGAAATTGCTGCCGACACATCGTTTGCTGCTCAGCGTATGCCAACATCGTGCGAAGCCGGTGCACGTATCGGTCCAACCGCTCTTCATAAAAAGCTTTCGGGATATAAACGTCTCTTTGCCTGTCTTGCCGAAAGGCAAACATACAAGCCCGAGTACGAGGGATATACGTCATAATATGCCGTTTAGCCAACTCTACCAAGAGGGCGTGCATGTTTTCGGTTATTTCTTCGTGGAGGTACTGAAGGTCGGTGAACACGCCCGGATAAGTGCGCATCAGTTTGGTAATCAGCGTCCGCTGTTCCGGCGAAAGCGTATAAGCACCCAGTTCAGACGCAGGGACCAACAACTTGATACGCGGTTGCGTTTCCTGCTCCTCTTGAAAGATTATATAGCCTGCCATATCCAACAGATGCAGAGCCGAATAAGTAGGGAGAAGAGGCAAATGCATTATTCTGCACACATCGTCCAAGTGCAAAGCAAAAGCGTGTCCTTCGCCGCTCTCCAAACCTACTACCAAATAATCACATACCTTATTATAGACTTCTTCGACAAACTCTTTGGCAGGGAAATTATCGTACTGCCGTTTCTTCATTTTGGTGCGGTCGTCCCGCGAATAGAGAAGAACAGCGTAGGCTGTTTTGCCGTCGCGCCCTGCCCTACCCGCTTCTTGTGAATAGGCTTCCAAGCTGTCGGGCAGGTCATAGTGGATGACCACACGCACATCGGGTTTGTCAATACCCATTCCGAAAGCGTTGGTGCAGACCATCACCGACTGACTTTGCTGCCAGCGTTTCTGCCTGCGTTCTCGTTCGTAGGTGTCCAATCCGGCGTGATAGAAGTCGGCACCGAGCAGTTGGGCTATCTCAACGGCTTTCTTGCGATTGCGGACATAAACGATAGCAGAACCTTTGATGCGCTCCAAGATATACTGCAACTGTTCGTTCTTCGTCATCAATGAGCCGTCATCTTTAGCGGTCGGTCTGTCAGGGCGGCAATAACGCACTACATAACGCAGGTTCTCTCTTGAGAGCGACTGCTGCATTACGTTCGGTCGGGCGAAGTGGAGTTGCTTCTGAATGTCTTTCGCCACTTCGGGCGTGGCTGTGGCGGTAAGTGCCAAGACAGGTATATGTCCGAAGGTCTGTTCCAACTCGTCGCGCAACTCACCGATACGTAGATAAGAAGGACGAAAATCATATCCCCACTGGCTGATACAGTGTGCCTCGTCCACAGCGATAAGCCCTATGGGCAGGTACGTTAGACGGCGGCGAAAAGCCTCGCTCTCCAATCGTTCGGGGGAGACATAGAGAAAACGGTACGGGCCATACTGACAGTTATCAAGGGCTATCTGCTGCGCCTCACGGGACATACCCGTATAGATGGCGGCTGATCTGATACCTCGGCGCAGCAGATGCTCTACTTGGTCTTTCATCAAGGCTATAAGCGGCGTTACAACCAAGCACAATATATCGTTCTTCACCAAGGTCGGCACCTGAAAACAGATGCTTTTTCCTCCGCCCGTAGGCAAAAGAGCCAACGTATCGTTGCCCTCTAACACGGAGCGGATAATCTGCTCTTGCAGAGGACGAAACGCCGGATACTTAAAATAGATATGAAGAACTTCTTCGGGAGTCATTGCTCGTGATTGGACCTTACGGGAGACGTTGCAACACTTGCGTCATACAATGGGCTGCACCATATCCGTCTATCAGGCTTTCGAGCGGCACCCACTCAACCGTCACACCGGCATCTTTAAGCCGTTGCTGCAAAGCTTCACTCTGCCCTCCTACAGCCATTATGTGCCGAGGAGCAATCGTGAGGTAGTTGTTGGCATAGTGCATCTCGTCCTCCGGATCAATGGGGATAATCTGCATACCCCGCTGCTGCAAGAAAGAGACAAACGGCGTGTCTTCCACAATCAGTTGATACTCTTTTTCTCCTTGGGCACGAGCGTAAATGTCGCAGGTAACATATTCAGGTTGTTCGGGCGTAGCCTCTAAACGGCTGCGAACCATCGTGCATAAATCGCTGTCAATGATATTGAAATAGGTATCAAGGTGCATCTGCATCTGCCAGAACTTATGGTCGCGCACCACCACTACGGTGTCGTGTCCGAACGCATCGGCTTGCATCACTTGGCGAATACCTTCCCGATTGGTTCGCATTCCGCATCCGATAAGCGATATTGTGCCGGCGGGAAAATAGTCGCCGCCTTCCATGCGTCCTTCGCCTTCAATACGTAATATGGGATCAAGACCTAAATGCCGGTAGCACACCTCTATTATATCCGTTTCCGGCGCGCGCTGATTGGAGTTCATCCGACAAATCACGTGTCCGCGAGGAGTGGTAATGCTTTGGTCGCGCGTAAAATAAAGGTTCATAAGCGGGTTTTGGATATAAATTGCTTCATAGCCGGTGTTATTGTCGGTACGAGAGAGTTTCACTATCGGCTGCAGCAAGATACAACGAATCAAATCACCTCTGCTCATCTCCGAAAGCACCTGTTGACGGTATGATTCAGATGCCAGTGTATCCTCATCGGGTATAGCGGAAATATCATATTTCAACACTTTGGATGCCAACGCACGCAGTGTATCCGTTCCTGTTTGTGCCAACACCTCGTCTATGGTATGCACACGTATGCCGTTTTGCTGCAAAAGGCGGATATACTCGCGGTGTTCTGCCGCAGCTTGATCAACATCAAAATAGTTTTCGAACAGTCCCGCCGATGGATGAATCACGCCGTTAAAAAGTTCTTGCCCCGGGGTATGCATCAGAATTTTGTCGGCTTTCCCCCACTCTGCTTGCGGGTAGGTCATCTTTTCACTCATTTCATGCCGGTTGGCAACTTTACAGCCCGCACAAAACAACGCTACCACAGCGCATAAAAGAAAATGTTTTTTCATAATTCGCATCTATTTTATCCGATATTCGGCTGCAAAGGTACGGATAGTAATCGAATTGTCGCGAAAAAAAGCAGATAACTTTTATATTTTTTTGTATTTTAGACTAAAATGCGCTACTTTTGCGCGCTATAAGACAGAATCAGCCCTCATTGTAAATTTCGTTTGAAAACATTATGCCGAGGAAAACCAATCGAGCCGAACAAAACGTCTCTGAATCAGAGCAAAACAGAAAAAAGCCGGATGTCCGACTAACTTCTTTAGACGGAACTACTTTTCTCCAACAAATCAAGAACTTCCTGCTCAACGAGCGAACGCGACAAGTATGCGGAATCGTGCTTGCCTTATTGTCGCTGTTTGCAGCGATAGCCTGTATCAGTTTCTTCTTTACGGGAGCCAACGACCAGTCGCTTATTGACCAGCCGCGCGATGCTCGCCTACAATCAAGGGAGCAGATACAGAATATTTTGGGTCTTCCCGGGGCGATGCTGTCCGATTGGCTGATAGATGACCTATTTGGACTGCCAAGCATAGGTATCATCGTTTTGATGGTGTATTTTGCGCTACGTCTAATGCAAATCCCAACTCGTACAAGCACAACGAGAATGCTTCTTTGTACTCTATTTTGGCTGACTTGGGGAGCCGTCACCTTAGCATACCTTCAGCAGATGGTAGGGGTAGATTTGTATTTCCGACTCGGCGGTGCTTTCGGAAAACGGATTGCAGCAGCCTCTTTATCCTATATTTACGGGCTCGGTACGGGATTAGTACTTATCGGATTGCTGATTGTGTTCCTCGTGTTGAGCAATAAAAATTTTGTACCTGCTGTACAACGCTTGTGGGAACGCTTGACAACAAAACGAGAGAAAGAAGCCGATGATAATCAAGACATCCGATTGGACGACAAGCAGACACACACATCCGATATCAACGAGCAAGAGACCACAGAAGACGGTAGCATCGTCATTACGCTAACTCCATCAGGGAACGATAACTCAACGACTGATACAGAGAACAAAGACGGGAGGCTGAATGTGGAAATTACGCCTATTATTGATCAGGAAAACGAAACGATTACCGAAGACGAAAAGCCGATTACGACAGACGAAGAGAATGCAGAAACAACCGGCGAAGAGGAAGGAAAAGATATTTTGGATATCCATTCGGAGAACGTGGAGATAGTCGAACAACTGCCTGATTACGACCCGCATTTGGACTTATCCACCTACAAGTACCCCACCCTCGATTTGCTCAAGACCTACGACAACGAGACGGCTCCCATCGTGGATCCGGCTGAACAACAGGCGAATGCCGACCGCATCGTCAATACCCTGCGCAACTACGGCATTGAGATTGTGCGCATTCACGCTACGGTCGGTCCGACGGTGACGCTGTATGAGGTCGTGCCGCAAGCAGGTATCCGTATCGCCAAGATTCAGTCGCTCGAAAACGACATAATGCTTTCACTTTCAGCCATTGGTATCCGTATCATTGCCCCGATGCCGGGTAAGGGAACGGTGGGTATAGAAGTGCCGAACGAGAAACCGCAAGTGGTGTCCATGCACTCGGTGATAGCCTCCAAGCGATTCCAAGAAGAGCAGAAGATGCGCCTTCCCGTGGCATTAGGACGCACGATTACCAACGAGGTGTTCTGCTTCGACCTTGCCAAAACACCGCACTTGATTGTAGCCGGTGCTACCGGACAAGGTAAGTCCGTTGGTCTGAACGCCATCATCACCTCGCTTTTGTACAAGAAACACCCGTCGGAGTTGAAGTTCGTCTTGGTAGATCCGAAGATGGTGGAGTTCTCCGTCTATAAACCGCTGCTGAAGCACTTTATGGCAGCGATGCCCGACCAAGAAGACAGAGACATCATCATTACGGATAGTCAGAAAGTGATTAACTCGCTCAACTCGTTGGTCATAGAGATGGAAGACCGCTACTCGCTGCTTGCCGACGCGGGTGTGCGCAATTTGGAAGACTACAACGACAAGTTTATTCATCGCCGCTTGAATCCCGAAAAAGACGTGGAGAACTTGGTGACTCATAAGATTTTGCACCACCGCTATATGCCTTATATCGTCATCATCATCGATGAGTACGGCGACTTCATTATGCAGTCGGGTAAGGAGGTGGAGCGTCCCATCCAGCGTCTGACACAGAAAGCCCGTGCCGTAGGTATGCACATGATTCTTGCCACGCAGCGTCCTGACGTAAAGGTAGTTACAGGTATTATCAAGGCGAACGTGCCGACCCGTATTGCGTTCCGCACGCAGTCCGTAGTGGATAGCCGCACGGTACTGGACACGAAAGGTGCGGAACACTTAGTGGGCAAAGGTGACTTGCTCTACAGCGGCGGCGGTAACCTGTCACGTATCCAATGCGCCTTTGTGGATACGCCGGAAGTGGAAGCGATTGTGAACTATATCCACGACCAGCAGGGCTATACCGAGCCATACCAACTGCCCGAATATGTACCCGAAGGCGGTGGCGATGACGAACCGAGTAAAGCCGGTGAGGTGGATATGAAACGCCTCGATCCGATGTTTGCCGATGTGGCTCGTTATGTGGTCAATAAGCAGGAAGGTTCGACCTCTCGTCTGCAACGTGCTTTCGAGATTGGCTATAACCGTGCCGGCAAGCTGAGCGACCAGTTAGAGGCGGCAGGCGTAGTCGGTCCGAACAAGGGACCGAAAGGGCGCGATGTACTCATTCAGGATATGGAAAGTCTTGAGTTGCTGCTGCAACGATTAGGAGTTGGTTAGTTCAGAAGTGAGCGAAAGATACACGCAAAATTGATATAAATCAAAACAATACATAAGTTATACCCCCAATTACACAATGAGAAAACGTTTCTTTTTCCTACTCTTTTTTTCCGCAGCGGTGTCTGCTCTTTTAGCTGACATCCGCACGCCGGAGCAGGCGGCAACGATTGCATCGGGCTACCTGCAAGCCGTTTCTAACGGTTCGCACCGTGCTCCCGCTGCCGGGCAAGAGATGATGCTCTTACGCACCTTGTACAAGACCGACCTTGATTGGGACGAGAGCCAACTCACCCCTAATGCGGCTCCTGCACGCAAGACACACATTGACAACGATGAGACGGAACCGGCATTGTATATGTTCAACAACGATACAGAGGGGTTTGTAGTGGTATCGGCAGACACGCGCGCCACAGATGTACTGGCTTATTCACTGACGGGAACGCTGACTGATGACAACCTTGCACCGGGCTTTATGTGGCTGATGGAGCGTTTTGTAGAAGAGATTAGCAGTCTGACAGACAACGAAATGATTATTGCGGGCGAGGACGACCGCGCTCCTATCCATCGCGCTCCGCAAACCGTCACTGCCATCGAACCCTTATTGGGCGGTATTATTTGGGGACAAAGCACCCCCTTCAACAACAAATGTCCGATTGACACATACGACAATACACGTTGCGTAACGGGTTGTGTGGCTACAGCCGCTGCACAGATAATGCGCTACTGGAAATGGCCTGTGAGTGGTACCGGATCGCACTCATATTATTGGAAAAACCAAATCAATAAGGTACAAAAATTACTTTCGCAGAATTTTTCCACAATCACGTTTGACTGGGACAATATGCTGCCTTCCTATCAAGGCGATTACACATCCTCGCAAGCCAATGCCGTAGCCACCTTGATGTACGCTTGCGGTGTGGCAGTGAATATGAACTATGGCGGCAATTCGACTGCAGGCAGCGGAGCCGTTACCGACAATATGGCTCCGGCTATGGTTTCCTATTTCGGGTATCAATACGAAAGAGGATTAGGTAATAGCAACAGCAGTATCAACAACAACGACATCTATCAAGGTACGACCACGTATGCAGAGGCTTACAAGGAATTTTTCAACGACGATTTGGAGAACGGTCGTCCCATTCTGATGAGCGGCGGTTCCACCGGCGGCGGTCACGCCTTTGTATGTGACGGACGTGACAGGGATAACTACTTCCACATCAACTGGGGCTGGACGGGTGCCTCAAACTGCTACACCCCGCTGACTGCCATTCGCCCCGGCTATCCGAAGCATAATGACCTGTACTTCACCACGCGTATGTATGCCACCTATGGCTTGCGACCCAATACGACTTGCATCAATACGAAAGAGAATACCACTGTCAGCGAAACGGAAGATAATCTCCCCTATGTATGGCGTGAGCGAAACATAACTGAAAGCGGTGTGTATGAAGATGTTGTAACCAATTCTGAGACAGGCTGTACCACTACCTATGTACTCTACTTCACCGTTCGTCCTGCCGGTACGGACGGGATGTGCGGCGATAATCTGTTTTATACATACAACACCGACACCCATACGCTCACCATCACGGGTACGGGTACGATGTGGGAGTACGATTACCTTTCCACTCCCGGCAGAAAAACGCCGTGGTACGATTATGCCTCTGACATACAAGTTGTTAATCTTCCCGAAGGTATGACGAGTATCAGCGCATTTGCTTTTGCTTATTGCAGCAACCTGACTTCCATCACCATTCCCTCTACCATCACGTCCATCGGAGCGCAACCGTTCTTCGGCTGCACAGCATTGGCAAAAGTTACATTCAATCAGACGACTCCTCCGGCATTAGGTGGCAACTGTTTCCAGAATATCTCTGCCGAAGCTATAGCCTATGTGCCTTGCGGTAGCATTCCGGCATACGAGGCAACCGAAATGCCGTTTGCTCAATACCGCTCGCATTGCGGTTACTGCGAAGAGAATGACGGCACAAACCTCGAATGGGAATACGCCAAACGCACGCTCACCATCACGGGTGAGGGCAATATGGAAACGTATGCTGCCGAAGAAGATATGCCGTGGTATAGTGTGCGCGACCAAATAGAAACGGTCAGTCTGTCAGACGAAGCCAACCAACAGCCGTTGCTCTCTTGGCTTTCCTCACGTGGCGAAACGAACATCACGCTCCGCCGCACCTTATGGGCGGACGGGTATCTGAACACACTTTGTCTGCCTTTCTCTTTGACGGCAAGCGAAGTGCAGACCTATCTGCCGAATACCGAACTCTTTACCTTCACCGAAGCACAAGCCGCAGCAGGTGAATTGCAGATTACACTCGGCAGGAGCAACAGCATAACGGCAGGTGTACCTTATCTTGTTCGCTTCCCCGCAGAAGACCCGGACATTGTGAATCCGACATTCACCAACGTAGTCATCACAGAAACCATCGGACAAACTGCCGGTTTGGGTGAGGTAACTTTCAACGGCATACTCCAACCACAAGATATGACGGCTTACAACACCAACCAACTGATGGTAGGCGAAGAAGACCGACTCTTCTGGGCAGATGTGAATGACTATATGAAAGGCTTCCGCGCCTATTTCCAAATTACGGCAAGTCAGTCTTCCCCCATCCGCAAAGGTATGCCCGCACGCGTAGTTGTGGAAAAGCAAACCCCGACCGATGCGGTTGAGACACAACAAGGCATCCGCGCTACGAGCGAAAAAGTCATCCAGAACGGACAACTCATCATCCGCGCCAACGGCAACGAATACAACGCCCAAGGGCAAAAACTATGATACTGAGAAGTACAGAAAAATACCCTATAAACAACCATTCTAAATCTATAACACCATGAAAACGCAATATATTTCTCCGAAATCGGATATCCAGTTGTTTACTACTACCATCGTCTGCGCGAGTGGCATTTCGTCTGCACCCCAAATGAATTTGGACACCGACTATCATAATAGTCCTAAAAATTCCAGATAAATGAATAGATACCTGTGTTTAATCCTATTCTGCTGTTTGGTGCCGTTTCATATAGCGGCGCAGGACAACGATAATGCGCAATCGGAAGAGCCGCGACTACGGCTTTACACCCCGGCTTCCGTGCCATCCCCTAAAGTCTATGGTCAAGAGTATTATGTGTCCGACCCGGACGGGATTCTTCGTCCGACGCTGATTGACAGTCTGAACCGCGTTTGCCATAGTCTCTACCGCACGGTCGAAGTGGAGATGGCAGTGGTACTAATAGGCGGCTTCGATGAGGATAATTGGTGGGCTGTTGATTTCTGCCAAGAGTTGTTTAACGGTTGGGGAATCGGTGGCGCGGAGCGCAATACGGGTGTGCTGCTATTCTTCTCGCTCGGCACGCGCGATATACGTATCCATACGGGCTACGGGATGGAAGGTCTGCTGCCCGATGCCGTGTGCGATATGATTATTGATGACAACATAGAATCTCTGTCGGCGGGCGATTACAATGCCGGTATATGGGGCATAGCGTGCGAAATAGCCGACCAACTGCTTACTAAAGAGGCAAAAGAAGAGTTGCTGTTAGGCTGGACACCGAAGCGGTATAATTCAGAAGACGACTTGATTTACATATACCTCTATTTGTCGCTTATCATGCTGATAGTGATGACAGTAGTCGTTCTTCGCAAGTGTGACAAAATCAGCAAGGCATCGTTTGATAAGCGTCCCGACCTGATTACCGGTTCGGAGAATTTGCAAAACGGATTAGGTTGCTTGAGTCTGCTGTTTCCTTTGACCTTACCGTTCCTCTTTATGAAGTACCGCAAGCAACGTCAGTCGCTTTCTGATTTGCCATATACCTGTCCGTCCTGCGGAAATGAAATGAAACGTATGCCTGCTGATACAGTAGAGCAGATTGGCAGCGAAACGGACAAAATTGAGAACAAACTGCATATCTTCCGTTTTGACTTCTGGAAGTGTCCTTCCTGCGGTGAGGTGCATACCGCCCGCTTCCGCGACAAGACCTACGACCGGTATCAAGACTGCAAGAACTGCGGCGAACATGCATTGAAGTATGTGGAAGCAAATGTAAAGAAACAGCCTACCTATCACGAGCGCGGCGAAGGAAACAAAATATACGTGTGTGCGGTGTGCGGGCATAAAACGTTTGTTCCCTACTCTATTCCATCTCTTTACGAGCGCGAACAACAGCGCATCCGCGAACAACTCCGAGAAACCGCACGACGCAGCAGTTATAGCAGTGGAAGCAGTCGCAGCAGCGGCAGCAGCGGCAGTTGGGGCGGCGGTAGAAGCGGTGGCGGCGGCGCAGGAAGAAAGTTCTGAAATTCAAAATTCAAAGATTCAAAAATTATACAACTATGAAGAAGAATGGTTTAGTAACTATTTTAGTGGTTGCCGTCATTGCCCTTGTAGCCTTGTGGATGGTACGCGGGTACAACCGAATGGTAACCGAACAAGAGAATGTGGAACAGGCATGGGGACAAGTCGAGACCCAATACCAACGCCGAATGGATCTCATTCCTAACCTTGTAGCCACCACCAAAGGGATGGCAGATAGAGAGCAGGCAACGCTGACAGCCGTGATTGAGGCTCGCGCCAAAGCCACACAAGTTACGATTGACCCGACGAACATTTCGCCTGACCAATTACAGGCCTTTGAACAAGCACAAGGAACGTTGAGCAGCGCATTGAGCCGTTTGCTGCTGACCATAGAGAAATATCCGGACATTAAGTTCGATAAACACTTTATGAACTTACAAGCTCAATTAGAAGGCACGGAGAACCGCATAGCAGTGGCCAGGCAGACATTCAACGAATGTGCACAGACCTACAACACGCTTATCCGCAAATTCCCAAACAACTTGATAGCATCGATGTTCGGCTTTGAGCGCAAGCCTTACTTTGAGTCGCAAAGCGGCGCAGAAACGGCTCCCAAAGTGGAGTTCTGATAACCCATACGGTTCAACATACAGACAAAACAACCTAAAATTCTACAATAATGAAAAAACTTTTCCTCTCTCTCGCTCTTGCATTGGCAACAGCAGGAATGTGCTTGGCGCAAGGCACTGTACTCTATGTAAGCACCAATGGTTCGGCTCGCGCAGACGGTTCGGCTCCCGACAAGGCAATGAAAGACCTGCAAAAAGCCATTGACAACGCCACGGACGGCGCGATTATTCGCATTGCAGAGGGCAACTATTTAGGCAAGTTGGATGCAGGCTACGTAGAGATAAACAAGTGGATTACGCTCGAAGGAGGCTGGAACAACGACTTTACGCAACGCGACCCGCACAAATACATCACCAAGATGGAACCCACCGAAGCGCAACGCGGAACAAACGGCATAAAAGGTCTCATTACGCTGAGCAAATTAGACGATGTGATGGCAACCCAACCCAAAGGCACACTGACCATTGACGGCATTATGTTCAACTACGGATTGGAGAACTCCTACAAGCCCAACGACCCGTCCGACCCGCGCAACGGCTGCCCGAGCAAGGAGTTTGAGACAGGACGTATGGAAGACGCTACCCCACCCCAACTGAACCACCAGATTATCAAAGCCGACGGCTCGGTAGCAGGCAACGTGATCATCCGCAACTGCTTGTTTGCCAACAGTCCGTACTTCGGTATTCAGTTCATATCGCGCCTCGGCGAAATAGAGATCAGCAACTGCGTATTCATCAGCAACCGCTATGGTGCCGTTCGTATCGGCGGTTCAAGCAAAGCGTCTGACACGCAATACAAGACCCACGTCAATTTCCACCACAACACAGTGGCATTCTCGTGGTGTCGTGACAAGTCGATGGAAGATATGGGCTACGGATATGAGTTTATGACCGGCGCCAACGGCGACTTGCACCACAATATCTTCCTTTGCAACAACTATGCCGCTATCGCCCGCACCCATACCGACTACGCCAACCTTGAGAAGAACCGCAAGACCAACGTCTATGACAACCTGTTCTTTATGAACGCTGCAGACCTGCAACTGCCTCCTTCGGGCGGCGGCAAAT
This sequence comes from Paludibacteraceae bacterium, assembly GCA_017471175.1. Lineage (GTDB taxonomy): Bacteria > Bacteroidota > Bacteroidia > Bacteroidales > Paludibacteraceae > Colicola. Next base: position 35,481 of record JAFUVS010000011.1, read on the forward strand.
GGACCAACGTACCCGTAGCACGCTTCGAGGAAGTGGACGAAGCCATCCTGCCCAAGTACGAAGGCAACAAGGAACTGACCGGCGATGACCCGTTCGTCAAAGTGATTGACCAAGAGTACCTGAAAGCCTTTGCTACACTCAAAGTGGTCAGCAGCCAGAGTTTTGATGCCAATTCGGCAGCCAATCTCTATCGTCAGGCACACGGTATGAATATGCAAGGGTCGGAAACGATTCGCGTATCAATGTACGGCAACCGATACAACTTCGACAAAGCACTCCGCTTCTTCGGTGCCAAGAACGGATACGGAGCACAAAAATGAAATAAAATCAACTAAAATAACTAAACAACAATAATATGGCAGCTACACAAGAAGAAACATTCAAGAAAATAGTAGCCCACTGCAAGGAATACGGTTTTGTTTTTCCGAGCAGCGAGATTTATGATGGGTTAGGAGCCGTCTATGACTACGGTCAGAACGGCGTAGAGATGAAGAACAACATCAAGCAGTACTGGTGGAACGCAATGACGCGTATGCATGAGAACATCGTGGGTATCGATGCCGCTATCTTTATGCACCCCACTACGTGGAAAGCATCGGGACACGTGGACGCGTTCAACGACCCGCTGATTGACAACCGCGACTCGAAGAAACGGTACCGTGCCGATGTCCTCATTGAAGACCAATTGGGCAAGATTGAGGAGAAAATCACCAAAGAGGTAGAGAAAGCCCGCAAACGTTTTGGTGACTCATTCGACGAAGCAATGTTCCGCCAGACCAATCCGCGCGTACAAGAACACCAAGCCCAATGGAACGCCCTTCACGAGCGCTACAGCAAGGCAATGAACGAGATGAACCTCGAAGAGTTGAAGCAAATCATCTTGGATGAGGAAATAGTCTGCCCCATCAGCGGCACGCGCAACTGGACAGACGTAAGGCAGTTCAACCTGATGTTCGCCACCGAGATGGGTTCGACCGCCGACGGCGCGATGAAAGTCTATCTACGCCCCGAGACGGCACAGGGTATATTCGTCAATTTCCTCAACGTGCAGAAGACGGGACGTATGAAAGTGCCGTTCGGTATCGCACAGATTGGCAAGGCTTTCCGCAACGAGATAGTCGCCCGTCAGTTCATCTTCCGTATGCGCGAGTTTGAGCAGATGGAGATGCAGTTCTTTGTTCGCCCGGGCGAGGAGATGCAGTGGTTCAACTACTGGAAAGACCAACGCATCCGCTGGCACAAGGCTCTCGGATTGGGCGACGAGAAGTACCGCTTCCACGACCACGAGAAATTAGCGCACTACGCCAATGCCGCCACCGACATCGAGTTCCAGATGCCGTTCGGCTTCAAGGAAGTGGAAGGTATTCACAGCCGCACCAATTTCGACCTCTCGCAACACGCTAAGTATTCAGGAAAGAAAATCGAGTACTTCGACCCCGAACTGAACGAGAGTTATACGCCTTACGTGATTGAGACCAGTATCGGAGTGGATCGTATGTTCCTCAGCGTGCTTTGCTCTGCCTATAAGGAGGAGCAATTGGAAGGCGGCGATACGCGTGTCGTACTGTCGTTACCGCCCGTATTGGCTCCCGTCAAGTGTTGCGTGATGCCGCTCGTCAAGAAAGACGGACTGCCAGAGAAGGCGCGCGAGATTATGCGTATGCTGCAACTCGATTTCCGCACTACTTACGATGAGAAAGACTCTATCGGCAAACGCTACCGCCGTCAAGACGCTATCGGCACGCCGTTCTGCGTTACGGTGGACCACGATACGCTCACCGACAACTGCGTTACCGTCCGTTACCGCGACACGATGCAGCAAGACCGCGTAAGCATAGACGAGTTGCACGATATGATACGTCACGCTGTTGATGCAAAACCATTGTACGAAAAATGTCTCCAATAACAAGATTATGGCGCAAGTTCATCCACTTGGTGGACTTGCGCGATTATATTGACGTAGATGCTGCCGCCATCAATATACGCGACAACATTGCTTTTCGCGGACCGAATATCGTCATCCTTTTCTGCGCAGTCGTAACGGCTTCGGTGGGACTGAATGTCAATTCCATTCCAGTCATCATCGGCGCGATGTTAATCTCGCCCTTGATGTCGCCTATCATAGGCTTTGGTCTGGCACTCGGCACAAACGATGTGGACTTGCTCAAACATTCGCTCAAGCACTTGGGCATAATGGTGGGTATTTCCGTGCTGTCCGCAACGCTGTATTTCCTTGTATCGCCGTTGGATATGGTACACCCTACCGAGTTGTTGGCGCGTACCAATCCGACCATCTACGATGTGCTGATTGCCCTATTCGGCGGTTTGGCAGGAATACTTGAGATTTCGCGCAAGGAGAAAGGCACAGTGATGTCGGGCGTGGCGATTGCTACGGCTCTCATGCCCCCACTCTGCACGGCAGGCTACGGATTGGCTACCCTTAACACCACGTTCCTGTTCGGAGCGTTGTACCTGTTCTTTATCAACTTCACGTTCATTGCATTGGCAGCTTTTATCGGCACCAAGTACTTAGGCTATAAGATGGTGGAGAACAAGGACGAACAAGTCCGGGTAAGACACAAATGGTTGTTCGGTCTGCTGCTTATCGCTATTATTGTACCCAGCGTCATTTCCGCCATCAGTGTGGTGCGCGAGAATAACTTTACCCGTTCGGTGGATGCTTTTGTTCGCGAGAACAAGAATTTTGCCCGCAGTTATATCTATGACTATCGGATAGCCAATGATGCTACCCCCGCAGCCGTGGATGTGTATATAGCCGGTGAGGAGCCGGACTCGATGGCATACAACGGATTGTATATCTCTGCGGCGCAATACGGACTTCGTCCCGACCAACTTCGTTTCCACTTGGATGCAGCCTATCAGACACAGGCGGCTTTGGACGAGAACCAACTCGTTCGCGACATTTTCCGCACGCACGAACAACAACTGCAGGAACGTGACCAAGAGATTGCTCGACTTCGTCAACAGGTAGATAGTTTGAGTAAGTGTATCAGCGCGCAAACGAAGCCAATGCCTTTTGCTGCCATTGAAGCGGAGATGCGGGCGCAATATCCGCAACTGACCGATGTGGTCATCGCCTTGACAGAAGACGACAAGCAGGTGGTTGCCCTCGTAAGCGTTCCGAAAAAGAAAGATCTGAAATCAGACGACATAGAACGCCTGCAATCGTGGCTACAGGTTCGCACCGGCACAACCCAAGCCGTTGTCATCATACGTTAATTTCTGCAATTTGGACATACACATATATGAAAATTGCAGTAATTTTGCAATCCATAATAAGACGTGGATACTAAACAAAACTTTTTAACACAAACATTATGAATATCTTAATTCTTCAAGGCTCGCCGAGAGCCAAAGGTAACACCGCTTGGATGGCAGAAGAGTACAAGAACGCAGCAGAGGCTGCATGTCACAACGTAACTATCGTCAATGTAGCCAAAAAGCACATAGCCGGCTGTTTGGCATGCGAATACTGCCACGGAAAAGGCAACGGTGCGTGCATTCAGAAAGATGATATGCAAGAACTCTATCCGCTTATGGCGGAGGCGGAAGTGTTGGTTCTCGCTGCGCCAATCTATTATTTCACCCTATGCGCACAGATTCAGGCACCTATCCAGCGTATGTATTGCGTCAATGCTCCTGCTAAAGTAAAGAAGATGGCACTTCTTGTTTCGTCCTATTCGCCGGGCGTGTATGACGGTGCTTCGGCTGAGTTCCGTGACATCTGCAACTACTGGCACGCAGAGAATATGGGCATCGTAACCGCCAAGATTGACGAGCAGAAGACCGATGCCACCAAGCTGAAGATTGTTGAGTTGGTTGCCAAACTATGAGAAAATTCCTAACCCTTGCACTTGCGGCAGTACTCTTTGCCGCTTGTGCAAATACAAATGATAAAATGACTAAATGCGAAAATGATTCGTGGGACAAAGTGTTCCCGTTAAGCGAGAAGGTCTCTCACAAAAAAGTGAGTTTCCAAAACCAGTACGGCATACCCCTTGTAGGTGATTTATACATGCCCAAAGAAGTTGAAAGTCAAGAGTCAAAAGTTGAAGGCAAATATGCTGCTATCGCCGTCTCCGGTCCTTTCGGCGCGACCAAAGAGCAGTCGTCCGGTCTCTACGCCATGAAGATGGCGGAGCGCGGATTTATCGCTCTGGCATTTGATCCTTCCTTCACGGGTGAGAGTGGTCCTTTCTACGATCCGAATGGCAGTTCACCTGCGGAGGCTCTCCGCCCGCGCAGAACGGCCTCGCCGGACATCAACACCGAGGATTTTATGGCGGCGGTGGACTACCTGAGCAAGTTGCCCGAAGAGGATGCCGAGCGTATCGGTATCATCGGTATCTGCGGTTGGGGTGGCATTGCCCTCAACGCAGCAGCTGCCGACCCGCGTATCAAGGCGATGGTGGCTTCCACGATGTACGATATGACCCGTGTCGCCGGTAACGGTTATTTCGATTCCGCCGACTCCGAAGAGGCGCGTCACGAAGCGCGTGTGGCACTCGCCGAGCAGCGTCTCAAAGACCCTGCAGCGATGGCAGGCGGTGTGGTTGACCCGCTACCGGACGATGCGCCGCAGTTCGTCAAGGACTACCACGATTACTACAAGACCGTCCGAGGTTATCATGCCCGCAGCGGTAACTCCAACGATGGATGGCGCGTCATCGGCACACAGGCGTATGCCAACAGCCGATTCCTCTATTATATCAATGAGATTCGTTCGGCGGTACTCGTCATGCACGGCGAGAAAGCTCACAGCCGTTATTTCGGCGAGGCTGCGTACCATTACATGGTGGACGGCAAGGCGGAGGGCTACAAGAGCATCGTGGCTCCTAATCCCTGTCCGGAGAACAAAGAGCTGCTCATCATTCCCGAAGCAACCCACTGCGACCTATACGATGGCGGATTCACCGGTCCGGCCGGCACCGGCGAGAGTAAGAACCTCATCCCGTGGGACAAGTTAGCCGCGTTCTTCATCAAGTACCTGAAATAATCAGTCATAATGAAGACGATCCCATTCATATGCTTGGCGGCGGCAGTGCTATTTTTAGGCTGCTGCCCCAAGCAAACGCAGGAAAACAAAGATATGAAACCGTCAAGCGAAAGGTACCAAAGTGCTGATGGGTGAGGACGCAAGTCCGCTCAGCGATAACTACGATGCGCTAAAAGAAGGTACGCGCGTACAGACCCAACTGACAGGCAAACCCTTCAATTACGACTTTGCACCGGCGACAGATTACTACCTCAAGGCGCACCTTTTCGGAGATATTTTTGCCCGCGATAACCTGACCTACGCCGACCGTGAACTGGTCACCGTCTCTGCGCTCAGCGGCTTGCAGGGCGTGGAACCGCAACTGAAAGCCCACATCGCCGGAGCGCGCAATATGGACGTAACAGAAGAGCAGTTGCAAGGCATTGTGGTTGCTCTCGCAACGAACGGTCTTTTGTCCGAAGCCGACAGACTCGCCGTACTATTAGAACATGATGCTGTGAACGAATAAAGGTATGATCCAACGAAGATATGGCACAAAAGATACAGAAAACGAATGTCTGTCGTCTGTTAGATGCTGCAGGAATAGCATACGAACTGATTGAGTACGAAGTTGATGAATCCGATTTAAGTGCAACACACGTTGCCACACTGTTGGGCGAAGATGTGGATACTGTTTTCAAAACGATTGTGTTAGAGGGCGACAAGACCAAATATTTTGTGTGCATCGTTCCCGGAGCCTGCGAAGTGGATTTGAAGAAAGCAGCACGTGCCGGTGGCAACAAATCCTGCAAACCTATTCCACAAAAAGAACTGCTGCCGCTTACAGGTTACGTCCGTGGCGGTTGCAGCCCGATAGGAATGAAAAAAACACTCCCTTCGTTTATTGACGAGACCTGCCTGCTGCATAATAAGATTTATATTTCTGCCGGTCAGCGTGGTATGCAACTCCATCTCGCGCCGCAAGATTTGATAAACTATGCATCGCTAACTATAAGCGATTTAATCTAAACTATCTCAATAGCAGTACCTTCCCTCTATATTGCTTGTAGCCATCGCGCTATACTACAAGAACAGCCTACTGATTGTCAGCAGGCTGTTCTTTTGCAGTAGTCTCACCGGGAATCGAACCCGAATCTAAGGTTTAGGAAACCCGTATTCTATCCATTGAACTATGAGACCGCAAGGGAGATAATCGAATTATCTCCCTTTTGTTTTGCTGTGATTAAATCATCAACGCTGCAACCAAAGCCAAGATGGCGTAGAATTCAGGAAGAGCGGCGTAAATCATCGTGTTGGTTTGTACATCGTGACCGGCAGCGATACCTGCGATACCGTTAGCGCAAACCATACCTTGACGGATAGCAGAAAGCAAGCAAACCAAACCTACTGCCAAACCGATACCGAAGTACAACGCAGGATTAGCGGCAATAGCATCCTTGTCCCACATCAAGAAGGCAACGAAACCGTACAGACCTTGAGTGGCAGGAAGAGCCGACAAGATCATATACGAACTCGATTTTGCAGGGTTCTTCTTCAGAGCACCCTCTGCCGCGTTACCGGCGATTGTCGTTCCGTAGGCGGAGCCTACACCGGCGAGACCTAACATCAAGCCCCAACCGAGAAAACCTAAAAATTCCATAGTGTTTTTGTTTTATTTAAGTGTTTTTGTTCTTCTAAATTTTCGATACTCGATTTATCTTTTAATCATAAATCGTCCTATCATCATTTCGCCACAACGTTATTGGCAAACGGTTGATACATAGTACCCTTACCTTCGTAGCCGGAGTTCTTGAAGTACTCCACAAAGGTCAGACGCAAGGGGTGTACAAACGCTCCGAGAGCCGACATAGCGAGGTTCAGCAAGTGTCCGATAATCAAGATGATGACGAACGGGATCCATTGCCACGTAGCACCTTCTACACTTCCGCCCATAACCATCAGACCGAGGTTGTTGAATGCGCCGCCTAACATACCGCCTGCCAAACCAAGGGCATACAGACGGATGTACGACAGGGTATCACCCAACACACCGGTAGCCATATTGTATGTATCCCACAGACCGGCACCGATGTTAATAAGCGGATTGCGCCCGGGTGTATTGAACACGTAGATACCGAGAGCCGAAATCACCGCAATAGTGATGAGTACGACCTTTGTTGTCTGTTGCGATGCACCGGCTATCATACAAATGATGAATGCGATCAGGCAGCCTACAATGAGCAACGTCCATCCCCACGTACCGAGTTGCGTGCGGAATCCGAATCGCTTGGTGTAGCAGATGCTCTTAACCACCATTGCCAAACAGATATGGAACACACCGATGAGCAGTGCCAAGACCATCATAGCATCGTATCCGCCTTCCAGTCCTTGGGCTGCATAAGCGGCTTTGGATACGTAGCGCACGCCGCCTTCCGTTACCACCTTGCCGTTGAGGAAGAGGTAATCAATTGACGGGAATAGTGCCGACAAATCCATACCGAATGCCGTTCCGCTGAAGAAGCCGACTACGAGTGTACCTACGCCGAGCGTGGTGATAATTGGACCGAGGCCTTCAAACATCTCGATATTCACTTTCTTCTTCATTACCATCCATCCGAAGAGCATCAGCAGAATGCCGTATCCGGCATCGCCCATACATAATGAGAAGAAGAGCAGGTAGAAAGGCGCAAGAATAGGTGTGGGGTCGAACTCGCCATACGTGGGCCAACCGTACATACCCGTGAACACTTCAAAGAGTTTGGCAAAGCGGTTATTGCGCAACTCAATCGGCGTTTTGTCTTCTTCCGTCGGTGTCTCTGCTTCGTAATACACATCGGCTTTAGCCAAAACTTGGTTCAGCCCTTCCGTCTTGTCTTCCGGGCAGAAGCCTTCCAGCAAGCGCAATGAACCTTCAGCGGCTGTATCGCCTGACAGTTCCACTTTTTGCCAGTCAATACGTTGCTCGACTTCGGCGAGTTGCTGCTTGGTCTCTTCAAGATGGGCTTTTTGCCAACCTTCAATGCGTGCATCGGCGGCGGCAAGAAGTCCGTTCAGAGCGTCCAGGTCAGCGCGCAGTTCATTGACTGAGTGTTCGTTGAGTGTTACCTCATTGAGCGTTTCGTCCATCGGCTCATTGCCTACAATGACTCCATATACGGTGTCGCCAATAACCTGCACCGCTATTCCTTGCTCTTTATAGTCTTTCTTTGAGCAAGTGAAGAAGCGAATGGGATAGCCTGCTTCGCGCAACTGTTCTATGCGGTGGCTGTCGAACTCGCCCCAAGGCTCCATACGTGCGATCTCCTTGTGGGTGGCTTCAATCTTGCTTTGGACGTTGGCTTTGTCTTGCAGCAGTTGGTCCGGCGCACCTTGTGCCAAGAGTTTGCGGAGGTCTTCCGCCTCATTGAGCGACTCTTGCAGAGCCGGATTATCGGCTAATCCTTCTGCTTTGAGCGTTACGTGTACCACTCCCGCTTCGCGCAACTGACCTAAAAACGCTTCATACCGCGATGCGAGAATAAGGAACGTATATTTCTTCATCGGAACTATCATACGGCTGCCTCCTTTCTTCTTTCTTCTTCGAGCATCGCCTCGCGTTCGCGTTTGCCTTTCACAATCTTCTGGCTTGACTTGCTCAAGTTCTCCTCGTCTTCCATAAACCGTTTGATTTTGCGGATGGCATCTTGATACCCGGGGATTTGCACTTTTTCAAAAAGGTTCACCTTCTGTGTCGTTTTCTTTCGCGCATATTCGAGCAAGTCCACCTTGCGGCGCACAAACTCCTGGCGAATGCCCACATCAGCAATGGCTTTGACTTGCTCAAAACCATCGGCAAACCACTTCGGAGTAGAGAACAGACTGAACTGCTTGGTCGAATAGATGACTTCGTCCAATACGGGAACGCGCACGCCTGCTATCTTCTTGACCGACATACGTACATCGTCCACGTGAATGAGCGACGTGTCAAATTCGCCCCATAGAGCCAGCATCTGGTCGTAGTCCTTGATACGGCGGTTCACCTCTTCGTCCAAGGCTTTGATTTCGTCCTTGGCGCGCTTCACCTCCATACGCAGGGCAGACTCTTTGCTCTGCAACGTAGGCAAGGTGCGTTGCCGCATCTTCAGGTTCTTCTCCAAACTCTGAAGGCTGGTTTTATTAAATTGATATTGTATAGCCATAGTATATAGGTCGTTCTATATTTACAGCGATTTACTTTTTCCAGTACTTATCCACGAGGGCTTGCTTGATGTTCACCTCTTCTGCTTTGAAGTGTTTGGCGAAAAGTTCCCAAGCGATGTCCAACATCTCGGTGGTGTTGATGTTCACATCGATGGCGAGAATCTTGTCCGAATAGTCCTTGGCGAAATCAAGACAGCGTTTGTCGTAGTCCGTGAGGTCGAAACCGTTTTCCAATTTGGTCTTGGCGTTGGCGGCATCGGCGTAGAGGCGAACGGCTGCGTTCATCACCTGCGGATGGTCTTCGCGCGTCTGTTTGCCGGCTACTAATTGTTTGAGTCGGCTCAGCGAACGGAACGGATCGACGATGACCTTACCGATGTCAGAGTCACGACGCAGGTACAACTGACCTTCGGTGATGTAACCCGTGTTATCAGGGATGGCGTGCGTGATGTCGCCGCCTGAAAGGGTCGTTACGGCAATAATGGTGATACTGCCGCCGCCTGCTTCCTCGGGGAACTGTACGGCTTTCTCGTAGATCTTTGCCAAGTCGCTGTACAGCGAGCCGGGCATAGAGTCTTTGGAAGGAATCTGGTCCATACGGTTGCTAACAATAGCGAGCGCATCGGCGTAGAGGGTCATATCGGTCAGAAGTACCAGCACTTTCTGCTGTTTCTTAACGGCGAAGTACTCGGCGGCAGCCAATGCCATATCGGGCACCAACAGACGTTCTACGGCAGGGTTCTCGGTCGTATTGACAAAGCTGACGATACGGTCTAATACACCTGCGTTGGAGAAGACGTTGCGGAAATAGAGGTAGTCATCGTTGGTCATACCCATTGCGCCAAGGATAATCTTGTCGGCTTCCGCACGCAGAGCTACGTTTGCCATCACCTGGTTGTAGGGCTGGTCGGGGTCGGCGAAGAAAGGAATCTTCTGACCGCTGACGAGCGTGTTGTTCAGGTCAATACCGGCGATACCCGTTGCAATCAGCTGGTAAGGCTGTTTACGGCGAACGGGGTTCACACTCGGACCGCCAATCTCCACTTCTTCACCTTCCACAGCCGGTCCGCCGTCAATCGGCTCGCCGTATGCGTTGAAGAAACGTCCTGCCAATTGGTCACTGACTTTGAGCGAGGGAGCCTTGCCGAGGAATACGACTTCGGCGTTGGTGGGGATACCCTCCGTACCTTGGAACACTTGCAGGGTTACGTCATCACCGATAATCTTAACCACCTGCGCTAACTTGCCGTTTACCGTTGCCAACTCATCGTTACCTACGCCGGTCGCTTTCAGCGAGCAGGTCGCCTTCGTGATAGCGGTTATCTGCGTGTATATCTTTTGAAATGCTTTTGCCATAATACGTTAATGCGTTAATAAGTTTATGCGTTGATTTGTTTCTCTGCCAACAGGTCATTGAGTTTCTTCTGATAGTCCTCAAACTGCTGACTATGGAACTCGGAGTAGTTCATCTGTTTGCACAGGTTGATGACGCGCTTGAAGTAGTCGATTACGTCAAGGAAACTGTCAAAGTCGTAATCGTGGCGGCAGATGTTCATTACCAGACGAAGCATATACTGCTGACGCTCCAACGGGCAAACGGCATCAATGGCATCGAATGCGTCTTGCTGCAAGATAACGAAGTCAATAACCTCTGATTTCCAGAACTCTTCGTGGTAATTAACGGGAACGCCGTCATCACCCAAGATGTTGATTTGCTCTTGGATTTCCTTACCGCGTTGCAGGTAGGTCTTCATATCGTTGACCATCGGAATCCATTCGTCGTCTATCAGTTTGGATATATACTCTTGGAACTCGGGATAGTCAAGATACTTGGAATAGGAGTCAATGGGGTTAACGGCGGGGTAACGTTTCTTATCGGCGCGGTTCTGCTCCAAAGCGTAGAAGCAGCGTGCCACTTTCTTTGTACCCTCTGTTACGGGCTCTTTGAGGTTACCACCGGCAGGCGAAACGGTGCCAAGGAAAGTAACGGAGCCGGTCTTGCCGTTGTTCAGATAGACGTATCCGGCACGTGCGTAGAAAGCACCGATGATAGCCGACAAGTCCATCGGGAAGGCATCCTGACCGGGCAACTCTTCCATACGGTTGGACATCTCACGCAGAGCCTGCGCCCAACGGGAAGTGGAGTCTGCCATCAGCATCACGCGCAAACCCATCGAGCGGTAGTACTCGGCAATGGTCATAGACGTATATACAGAAGCCTCACGGGAGGCAACAGGCATATTCGATGTGTTGGCAATGATGATAGTACGTTCCATCAGTTTTCTGCCCGTATGCGGGTCCACTAATTCAGGGAACTCGGTAAAGGTCTCCACGACCTCATTGGCACGTTCACCGCAGGCTGCGATAATAACGATGTCGGCTTCGGCTTGCTTCGAGATAGCGTGTTGCAGCACGGTCTTACCCGTACCGAACGGACCGGGGATAAAGCCCGTACCGCCCTCGCAGATGGGGTTGGCAGTGTCAATGGTGCGCACACCTGTTTCCAACAGACGGAAGGGACGCGGTTTCTCGCGGTAAGCGGTGATAGCTTTCTTGACGGGCCATTTCTGAATCATCGTTACCTTGTGGTCGTTGCCCTCGCTGTCGGTCAGAACGGCCATCTCGTCTTCGATGCGGTACTCGCCTGCAGCTGCAATGCTCTTTACTGTGTATGTACCCTCAAAGGTGAAAGGAACCATAATCTTGTGCGGTTGGTGGTTCTCGTCCACTTCGCCGAGCCACGATGCGGCTTCCACCTTGTCGCCTACCTTGGCGAGAGGAGTGAATTTCCACTTTTTCTCCTTATCCAGCGGGAAGTTGTACTCACCGCGTTGGAGGAACACGCCGGTCAATTTGTCAAGGTCGTTCTGCAGACCGTCGTAGTTACGGCTGAGCAAGCCCGGACCGAGAGTTACCTCTAACATGTGTCCGGTGAATTCCACGTCGTTGCCTACTTTCAGACCGCGAGTCGATTCAAACACCTGCACATAGGCGTTTTGTCCGGCAAACTTAATCACCTCTGCCATCAGGCGGGTCTCACCCAACCGGATGTAGCAGATCTCGTTTTGCGAAACAGGTCCATCCACCTCCACCGTAACGAGGTTGGCGATGATACCTTTTACTTTTCCTGTTGTCATTGTATATCTGTATTTAATATTTTCAATTTGATTACTACAGTTGAATGCCTTTTTTCATATCGGCTACCATATCGCGGAAGACCTGTTCGCCCTGCTCAACGGTCAGGCGCGACCAGCGATCCAGCATCGTTGCCTCAAGGTAGTAAGCCAATACCAATTCGATAGAGAAAACGAAGAAACGCGTCTTATCTTCCAGCCAAGCGAAACGCAGGGCATCCATCTTCTTCTCGCGCTCCATCAGGTTGTCAATGGCAGCAAGGTCGAGGATGTCTTGCAGATTGTCCATAACGCCCCCTAAACCGAAATCTTTCTGTTGGGTATTCTTGCGCAGGATGTTCGACACTTCGTTGTGTCCCACAATGGCTTTGTGTACATCAAATCCGTGTTTGCGGCAGATGGACGCTACAAGGACATTGTTCATATCCTGATTGAAGGCATACCACGCGCGTACGAAACGATTCTTGGCGTGTTGCCCCAAGTCGTAGAGGATGGCGGCGCGCAGGTCGGCTTCTGTCAGCACGGACGCGGCATCGTCCCACCACGAGGGTTTGTCCATATCGTTCGTGTCGGGGTTTTGGTAACGCTGATACAACTCGCTGATGTTTTCCGAATCGGGAGTCATACGCAGTTGGTCAAGCAGCGGCTTGTCGCTCTCGCGTAGCGACTCGTCCAATAAGGTCAGCAAGTCGTCCGCGGGAATGGGGGAGGGTGTACCCGCTTTGAGGTCGGGTAAACCCGCGAGTAAACATTCGTAACCCATAGTTAGAAGAGCATCTCAATGAGTTGGGGACGCAAGAATTCTTTGAAGTAAGCCACTAACTCGTCTTCGCCGAAAGCCAGTTTGTAGCCGCCTTGAGCGGGACGGATTTGGAAGTTGGTCTTAATGCCTTTTACCTCGTTGATTTGTACGCCTTTGTCAAGCAGAGCTTTCGCGTGGGCGGCAAAGTAGGCGCGCAGTGTTTCGGCATCTTTGGTCTCGATGACCACATTCCCGTCTTTCGCCATCTGTTCCGCCATCTTGAGGATGAGTGACTGCATAAACTGCGGGTCGGTGGTAGCGGCTTTGACGCTCTCTTTAGCCACTTGTCCGTTCAGCAGGTCGGTAACGGCTGTCTTGACGGCATTGACGCTCTGCTCGGCATAGAGGCGCAGTTCGCTGCGTGTGTTCTTGTCCAATTCAGCGGCTTTGGCGGCTGCTTGGGCTGCGATGGCTTCTGCCTCTTTTTTCGCGTTCTCAACGATGGCGGCTGCCTCGGCTTTCGCTTTTTCTACAATCTGCTCCGCTTGCGCATTGCCTTTCTCTACGCCTTCAGCGTAAATCTTCTTGGTAATCTCTTCTAATTTCATATTGTTGATTATTTTAACTATTCAAGTGGCAATACAAACGCTATTTGTCTAAATTCAAAACGTTTTGATATGTAAACACAATGAATTTATGCAAATCAATACAAATAATGCGTCTGTTTATGTGAATTTTGCGCCGCAAAGTTACAACTTATATACCGATACGCAAAAAGAAAAGTGTGGAAAAAGAGAGAAAAATGTCGAAAAGGAGAGAAAAATTGAGAAAAGTACACCAACGGACAGAAAAAAACGAAAACAGCAGGTCTGTAAGCCGGGTTCTGTACTTTATCGGATCAGATGTGAAATCTGCGTTCCTAAATAAAGCGTCTGTCATTAATCTGGACGGATGCATTACTGCATAGTTCTTACGCTCTCTACCCTCCCGCTTGGACGAGCAGCCCTCAAATGCGGGTTTACATGAGATTGCAACACGTAGTGTAGCCGTTTCATCATCCTTTCGGATGCCATTCGTCGCTGTTCCATGGACCAAACATTGCTGCCTGCCGGCCGTTAACCGGTACGTTGCTCTGTGTTGCCCGGACTTTCCTCTTAAACAGAAGTATGCTTCGACTAAAATGTCAGCACTTATCTGTTACAAGCGACAGACCGACCTGCTGTTTTCGTTCTTTAGTTATAATTATGATCTTTTATGCTTTATGCGTGATTGTGTCCTTTTATTTGGGGTGTTTTATCATCATCTTGTACGGTAGATAGCATCGATGCCTCCTGCTCCAACATCATAAGCAGCACTGCCGCAAAACAGAGTTGGAACACGCCGGACATGCGTGAAAAATAACATTCGGTGAGCATACTCATACCATAGATAAGGTTCAGATACAAACTTGCCCAACGTACTTTCCGACTATGACAAAATGGTACGATAAGGGCGATGAGAAACAGAAAAATCATTGCTATCGGTCCGAGTTCCATCCAAGTCTGAAGGTACTGGTTGTGTGTGCCGAACGAGCGGTCTATCACTTCGGGTATTCCGTCTTGTTCGTATGCTTTAGCAAGGTATGCATCGGAAGAACCGATACCCATTCCTTTCCAACCATAATCTGATACATCGTGCAGAATGATATGCCATATATAGATACGCGGTTCGCGCGAAAAAGGCTGGTCTTTGGAGTCTTCGTAACTAATCCTTTGAAAGGACTGTTTGAATTTTTGCGTGATAGTGGATTGCGTCCAGATTAGCGAGCCGAGCAAGGCTGTAAGCAGCAGAATGACGGTGCCTATCTTGCGGGCATATCGGTGGCGGCGATACTGCCAAAGCAAGAGCAACAACAGCAACGGCATTAGCAGAAACGTAGTACGAGAGCCGGAAAGAATAATGGTGGCTATCAATATCATATCGCCGATACCTAAAGTCAGAAGCACACTCCAACGCGGATAAGTCTTGCAGAAATGATGATAAAGTCCTTTTGTGCAACCTAATGCCATCAGCAAGATGGGACAGTAGTAGGAATGGTGTTTGATGTTGCTCATCGGCGGGATATTGAACATATTCCAAGTGTCCCACAAGACGTATTGACCGTAGATGACCACCATATCATTGACTTTAGCCCAATACTGCAACAATAGATAAGATATGACGGATATGAGTGTGGCTGCATAGAGTGCAATCTGTACTTTCTCAATCTTATAATACTTATTCACACCGAAAAGAGATACTACAGCTACGGCTAATATCGGCAGGTGCTTCGTCCATTCTCGTATGCCGTTTGCCGTATCTTCTACCCACAGCAGCGACGTTGCCTCCCACCCTATCAGTATGCATATCAAAAGAATAGGAACTTGCGTCTTGTTCAGTCGGAAGTTTCGCCATTGAAGCCATCTGCCCTCCAAGAGCCACGAAATGCCCCAAGCCACAATGAGCGGCTGGGTGAAGTGCCACGGGAACGGTAAGGTGCAAACTACCAGCAAGAAAATGAAGAAGTTCAAGTGTTCTGCGATGTCGATATATTTTGTCAAAAAGCAGTTCATAGTCCGTAAATGGTATTCATTTGGGCGATGAATAAGTCGTAGTTGTGCTTGTCTTGGAAGTCTTGTCGCGCTTGTTTTCCCAATCGCTGGCGTAACGAGGGATCGCTAATCAGCGAACGAAGTGCCGTAGCAAGTGCCTCCATATCCCCCGCCCTGACTAACAGACCGTTGTCTCCGTTGTTGATAAATTCCGGTTCTGACCCGTTGTCGCTACTGACGGTTGCTAATCCGTATGCCATATTCTCCAACAGGGTAAGTGAACAAGCCTCAGGTACGATGGAAGGCAGAACGCCTATGGAGTAGGAAGAGAGTAGTGACCTAATATCATTTCGGAAACCTAATAAATGGATCCTATCACGTATCGGACTGTTTTCCAATGCCTTTTCCCAGCGCGTCCGGTATTCGGGTGCCACTGTTCCGGCTATGTCCAACTGCCACGGCAAGTCCTGTACCTGTTCTAAAGCCTTGACTAATTCGCAGACACCTTTCTCCGCACATATTCTGCCGTGGTAAATAAGTCTCGCCGTAGAATAATCAGGCGTATTCTGCTTGTCTTGCGAAAGATTTACACTATTATGAATCACTGTGATGCGCGGGAATACAGTTTCCAAATCAGTCGGAATATAAGTCTCGCGAACTAATCGGCTTACGCAGATGAGCGTGTCTATTTGCCGATATGCCCATCGCCACAACAGATTGTCGGTAGCCCGTCTGACTAAATGCTGCCCTGCTACCAGTTGAATCGAACGACGGCAAATCCGCTTTGCCATAGCTGCTTGAAAATAGGAGAAGCGGCTGTTGATATGCAGTATATCCACCTCGTATTTTTGCAGCAGTCTTGCTAATTGCCACGCTGCAAAAGGGCTGAAACGGAATAATTTACGCGCATAGGGAAACGTAGGACACATGCCGATTTGAGCAAAGCGGTCCACCATGGTTTGTCGGCTTCCCTGCGGGAAGAAAAAAATAGTCTTCACCTTGCCTTGACGAGTGATTGCAGAGGCGAGGTCAAATATATTTTGTTCTCCCCCACCCCAAGTAGGCGAAGCGATATAGAACGCTATGGTCATTGCTCTTTTCTCCATCCTTCCCACTTTTTCTTGTCTTGCTCTTTGCGTTTAATGTGAATAATGGCATATCGCTCGTCTTTTGGCAAATGCCAAAACAGCCAGTGTCCGCGTATTCGTTCGTGTATGGAGCGATGCCATCGGATTCGCGACGGGCGATTCTTGTATAGCCGTCCCTGATAATCCGGCCACGCAACGCGCTGCGCCTCTATGTCGCCTTTGCGTTGAAGGGCTTTGATATAGGTCTTGTCGTCCAGCAGATAATTGACACGCGGAAACTTAAAGAGTTCGATGAGCGGAAAACGATCGATAATGACGTGTATGTTTTCAGCCAACCACTGTTGCGGCAGTTCGTCCGCATCCAACTGGAAGATGTAATCGCCCTTGCAAAGACTATTAAGGTGGTTTTTGGCTTGCGCAAAGTCCATATTAAGCGGCCATTCCTCGTACTTAGCAATGGTACTGCCGTGCTTACGAACAACTTGTCGCACCTCTGCTGTTACGTTCTTTTTATCTGCTTGAACCACTATTTCATCTCCTTTGTCAAGGAACGGGCGAAGATAACCTAACAGCAGGTCTAACTGTTCCGCCTCATTGCACACCGTGATGGCATAGCTAATCGTCTTGTTCATAGTCTGTTGCACTTAATCGTATTGGTATCGTGCCTTTTCCCCGTTTGCCCAAAAGCGGTCACGATAGTACAAGATGGTCTGTTCCGTTTCGATAGGGTCAAAACCTCTTACGCGGGCATACTCATCGGCAAATATGCGAAAGAATGACGTGCGGGCACATATACGGCGCATACTTTTGCAGCCCGCTTGAAGGCTGACTTCTTTGCCTACGCACATTCGGTTAATATCAATTACTTCAAACTGATATTCATCTTCCTTTTCAGTTCCTACCGATGGAGACGTGCTACTTATCTTATCCCAGAGTATATTGCCGGGCGAATAGTCCAAATGCAGAATCTTGGCGTTGTGCATCCGGGCTGTAAAACGCGCAAACGGACGTATCAGTTCATCTAATTCGGGGCGGTAATCAAGTGTGAATTCGCGCATTAAATGCGGCAACCGGCTCTCTTTTGTTATGAGGTAACTCTCGCGTAGCAGGTGTGTTCCGTCTAACAAATAGGCTATGGGGGCAGGGGTGGAAATACCGTGCGACAGAAGATAAAGTCCGTTTTGATAGGCGCGAGCGGCTTTAGGAGTACGAAAGTAGGTATAAATTATTCGATTGAACAGAGATGGTATGTGAAACCGTTTTACCATCAATCCGTTAATGCGGCGTATCTGGTTGCGGGCATCGTAAACGATTTCTCCGGTGTGTTCAAACGTTTGCGGCAAATGTTCCAACCATTCACGCTGAGATTCATATTGCTCGTTAAGAACGAATTTCATCCCCTACTGCTCATTCAATGCTGTTTTAACGCGCGCTATAATATAATCTTCGTCAATGTTCAGGCAACGGTAGTCACGGTATTGGCAGAAGCGGTTACCATAAATCGAACACGGACGACAAGCCATGTCCAGCTGGATGCAGTCGCTCTCTTTCTGTCCGTAGCCGAGGAAACCTGCCCACGGGTGAGTGGCTCCCCAGATGCTCAATACGCGCGTACCTACTAATGAGGCAAGGTGCATATTCGCCGAATCCATCGTTACCATCAGGCGCAGACCGCGCATAATGGCTATCTCTTGATCCATCGTACTTTTGCCTGCCATACATTCCACACCATCATATTTCTTTTCCCATTCGTGCAAGATCAGTTCTTCTTTTGAACCGGCACCGAATAGGAGTACTTTCTCGCCTCTTGCAGCCATCTCTTCGCCCAACGTCTTGACGACCTTTTTCATCTTGTTAATCGGGTAAATCTTCCCTCTGTGAGCGGCAAAAGGTGCGATACCGATGTTATGTCTTGCGGGAGTGTCTTCCTCTTGGACGATGTTCGTCTTCGGGACTGTTTGTCCGTTGTTTAAGGTCAATGGTCCGCTGGTATAGAACCCCAACTCAGTGAACACGGCTCGATAGCGTTCTATCATCGGCACAAGCGGCTGCTTATGATGGTAATTATGACGTACTAACAGCCATCGTTGTACCCGTGCTTTGAACACATGTGCACACCGTTTGCCAGCAAGGAACATACGAGTGCGAAGGTACTGCGAGCGGAGTACATCGTGCATATCTGCTACCGCGTCAAACTTATGGTAATCAATTTCTTTAAGCAGTGAGTCTAATCCCCATAAGCGGTGGTGATGACCTTTGAGGTCAGCACCGAAGAAATGCACATTGGACGGCATATCGTTGAAGAGCGGTGCGCATTGTTGTCGCGACAGCATCGTAAAATCCCAATCGGGATACGACAAAGCCACTTGGCGCATCAGCGGAGCCAACATAGCCACATCGCCTAATGCGGAAAAACGAATCACTAACAGCTGCTTACGATGAGCGTCCATAATGGTGCTGTTTTCAGGCTTTCTTGTAGAGTACGGGATTGAGGTTCGGGTCGTTGTACATCTTCATTTGCCGATACACTTTCATCACACGGCGACCGGCTGCGTAATCGTCCAACAACTCAGTGATAGAGGTGGTCATATCGCCCAACTGCTCGCGGAGAACATTCAGTTTCTCCACGCATTTGCTGTGTTGTTCTTCGCTCACGTCCTTACGATTCACCTGCTCCTGCATGTGGTAAATCTTGACGTGGAGGATACTCAACCGATCCACTGCCCAAGCAGGGCTTTCGGTATTGATGCGTGCGTCTGCTAACGGCTTGACACTGTGGAACTGCTCATAGAAGTAGGTATCGATGCGCTCCACAAGGTCAGTGCGGTCTTGATTGGAATGGTCGATGCGGCGTTTTAGAGCCAATGCGGCTACGGGGTCAATATTCGGGTCACGAATGATATCTTCCAAATGCCACTGAACCACGTCAATCCAGTTCTTCTTGTACAGGTCGTACTCAATACTGCCTTCTGCATAAGGATTAGGCATAGCCGCATCCACATCATCCGTCTTATGGTAATCCTCAACCGACTGACGAAAAATGGTATTACACTTCTCGGTAAATGTCATATATGTTTATGAGTTTATGGGTTTATTCAACTATCCGCTTCCGCTCTGCTTTTCTTCTTCAGTTCAAAGTCTCTTCCCAAGTAGTTCTTACGAACGGTCGGATTGGCTGCCAACTCTTCAGGAGTGCCGTGGAAGAGTATTTTGCCTTCGAAAAGAAGGTAAGCTCTGTCGGTGATCATCAAAGTTTCGTCCACATTATGGTCGGTAATGAGGATGCCGATGTTCTTGTCTTTTAGTTTCCAGACGACATCTTGTATTTCCTGAACGGCAATGGGATCCACACCGGCGAACGGTTCGTCCAACATCACGAACTTCGGCTCAATAGCAAGGCAGCGCGCTATCTCCGTGCGCCTGCGTTCGCCACCTGATAAGCGATCGCCCAAGTTCTTGCGAACGTGATTCAGGTTGAACTCGCTTATGAGTTGTTCTAATTTTTGTTGCTGATAATCTTTTGAGAATTGTGTCATTTCCAACACCGAAGCGATATTGTCCTCTACGGTCATTTTGCGGAACACACTCGCCTCTTGTGCCAAGTAGCCTATACCTAATTGCGCGCGGTGGTACATCGGATATCCCGTTATATCTTCATCGTTCAGGTATATCTTACCGGCATTGGCAGATACCAACCCCGTGGTCATATAGAACGTTGTAGTCTTGCCCGCACCGTTCGGCCCCAACAAACCCACTATCTCACCTTGGTGCAACTCGATGGACACATCGTTCACTACCGTGCGTTTGCCGTACCGTTTCACTAAATGCTCTGTCCGTAACTTATCCATATCCTATCGGTATCGTTTTCGTGAAAACGCCGCAAAAGTACTGCAACTCTTTGAATAGTGCAACATACTTTCACAAATTGCCGAACTATATTTTTGCAATGTCGAAAAAAACTATACTTTTGCGCCGAAAAATCAACCTTCAGAACCATTACCCCTTTCGTGAAACGGCTTTTTCTCATCTTCTTCATTTCTCTTCCGCTACGGCTTTGGGCTATGGCAACGGAGGAAGATTTGCCGTTATTCTTATCGGTACCCGACAGTATTCTCACAGCGGATATTCCTGCCAATGGAGGGTTTCGCTTCTATGCTTTGCGCACCGAGCGTGGTATGTACGGGCATCGGGCGGGTAAGGGACGTATGTACTACGATCTTGTTTTGCCGCCGCTTACTCCTTCCCTTCTCATTGATGTGGGGATGGCTATGGCGCAAGTAGATGGTTTGATTGGAATGGTACCTCGGTGGTTCGCTATGTTCAGTCCTTTGGCATGCTCACGAGACGAATTGTTCGGCTTTCCAAAAAGTAAGTCCGCCATTATGTTCACTTGGCGGACTTATTTCTAACCTTTATTTTCTTTCGGCTGCTTGCCTACGTTAGCGGTTGGCGCGTTTGCGTTCCAATTCGTCTAAGATAATCTTTCGGATTCGCATTGCGTGGGGCGTAACCTCTACGTATTCATCCACTTTGATATACTCCAAAGCCTCTTCCAACGAGAACTTGACGGCGGGCGGCAATACAGCCTTATCGTCAGCAGACTTTGAGCGCATATTGGTCAGGTTTTTGGCTTTGACCACATTGATAACGATGTCTCCTTCTTTGGCGTTTTCGCCAACCACTTGACCGGCATACACTTCTTCGCCCGGATTGATAAAGAAACGTCCACGGTCTTGCAGTTTGTCCAACGCATACGCCGAGGCTTGTCCGCCTTCCATAGCAATCAGACTACCATTGATACGAATCGGCATATCGCCTTTATACGGCTGATACTCAAGGAATCGGTGCGCCATAATGGCCTCACCCGCCGACACGTTCATCACGTAGGTACGCATACCTAATATACCGCGCGAAGGGATAGTGAACTCCAACTGTACGCGGTCGTTCACCAGTTCCATCTTCGTCATCTCGCCTTTGTGAACCGTAACAAACTCAATGATCTTGCCGCTACATTCGTCGGGCGTATTGACTGTCAGTTGCTCTACGGGTTCGCATTTTACACCATCTATCTCCTTGATTATCACTTGAGGTTGTCCTACTTGCAACTCATATCCTTCGCGACGCATTGTTTCGATAAGAACGCTCAGATGCAGGACACCGCGACCGAATACCTGCCAAGAAGAGTCGCTCTGACTCGGCTCCACACGCAGGGCGAGGTTCTTTTCCAACTCTTTCATCAGACGGTTGTGAATATGGCGCGAAGTAACATACTTTCCGTCCTTGCCAAAGAAAGGCGAATCGTTAATAGTGAAGACCATAGACATCGTCGGCTCATCAATAGCGATAGGTTTGAGCGGTTCGGGATTCTCTGCATCACATATCGTGTCGCCTATCTCAAAGCCTTCTATACCTATCAGCGCACAAATATCGCCGCTTTTGACCACATCGGTCTTTATATGTCCCATCCCTTTGAAGGTATGTAACTCCTTAATCTTGGTACGCACTTTTTCGCCGTCTTTTCTGTATAGCGTAACGGTCTGTCCGTCACGTAGTTCACCGCGATGAACACGTCCGATGGCAATACGTCCGACATAGGGATTATAGTCCAATGAGGTAATCAGCATTTGCGGTGTACCTTCAATCATCTCCGGCTCGGGGATATACTCGATGATGGCATCCATAAGGGCGGTGAGATCCGTGGTAGGCTTGCGCCAATCGGTACTCATCCAGCCGTTCTTGGCGCTACCATAAATGGTCTGAAAATCAAGTTGGTCGTCCGTTGCGTTGAGGTTAACCATCAGGTCAAAGACAGCCTCTTGTACCTCATCGGGACGGCAATTGAGTTTGTCCACCTTGTTGATAACCAATATGGGTTTGAGGTTCAGTTCCAAGGCTTTTTGCAGTACGAAACGGGTCTGCGGCATCGGTCCTTCGAAGGCATCCACCAAGAGCAGTACGCCGTCCGCCATATTGAGTACGCGCTCCACTTCGCCGCCGAAGTCCGCGTGCCCGGGAGTGTCTATGATGTTAATCTTATAGTCCTTGTATTCGATGCTGACGTTTTTAGCCAAAATCGTGATACCTCGTTCTCGCTCCAAGTCGTTGTTATCCAATATCAACTCTTTGTCTTCAACGCCCTCTTGGCGCGATTTTTCGACTACTTTGGCTGTGTAGAGCATTTTGTCCACCAAGGTAGTTTTTCCGTGATCTACGTGAGCGATAATCGCTATATTTCGAATCTTTTGCATATAATGATAGGTATTGAGAATTCGTTATGAATTGCAGAAAAATCGCGCAAAAGTACTGCTTTTTACGTTTTATCTCAAAATCTTACTATATTTTTTGCATTTTCAGTGATTAGGCAGACGAAAAAAAGGTTTTAATGTTGATAATTTTGTTGAAATCTTTTGTATTTACAAATTTGATAGTACTTCTGTCCGCTGAAAGGGCATGCGTATTGTGCGTTGCTCAAGTAATCCGTGTACACGTTATTTCGCGGGAAACAGAGGGTATGTCAAAGTGTATTACAACCGCTCGGACAACAAGTTGGAAATCTCTTCGCAGACAGGGATGAACATTCGGCACATAGCCGAATTGCAGATTAAAGTTACTTGTACGCATAAATGGCAAATCCGAGACATTCAAATTCACCGTCAATATTGGCAATAGTACGTTCTGTTTATCTCAATTATCTAACGGCACTTGCGCCGGAACTACAGCCGACTTCTATGGTCATCACTTGGGCTGTTTCCCTTGCTACTGCTTTAGTGATGTCTATCATTAATGCGCGTATCATTTACGTTTCTATTAATAAATGATGTGCCGTACTAAAAAAACAGGCAAAGTGCCGAATAGGGACAAAAAAATGCCGTAACATCTTGCAAGTATATATAGGATATGCTATTTTTGCCGCGCAAAAGCAGAAAATAATCATAAATAAGCCTATATATAAGGAATGAAAGTAAGTCACGAAGAGTTGGTTGCTGCGTTGCAGCATCATTTTGGGTTTGAGACCTTTAAGGGTAATCAGGAGCGTATCATAATGAGCCTGATGGACGGGGAGGACACCTTCGTTCTGATGCCGACGGGCGGCGGTAAGAGTATGTGCTACCAATTACCGGCTCTGTTGATGGACGGTGTAGCCATCGTAATCAGCCCGCTGATTGCATTGATGAAAAACCAAGTGGACGCCATGCGTAACTTCTCCGAAGAAGACGGTGTCGCCCACTTTATCAATTCCAGCCTGTCGAAGCCGGAGATAACGGCAGTACGCGAAGACGTGGTCAGCGGTAAGACCAAACTGCTCTACCTCGCTCCCGAAAGCCTGAACAAGGACGAGAACATCGACTTCCTACGAGAGGTCAAAATCAGTTTCTACGCAGTCGATGAAGCGCATTGTATCAGCGAATGGGGACACGATTTTCGTCCCGAATACCGCAATATCCACAGTATGACGGAGCGCATCGGACGTGCTCCCATAATGGCTCTGACCGCTACCGCCACCGAGAAGGTGCAGCACGACATACAGAAGAGCCTCGACATAATGGATGCGACCGTATATAAGGCGAGTTTCAACCGTCCGAATCTCTACTATGAAGTACGCAAGAAAACGGAAAATGTGGACAAGGACGTGATTCGTTTTATCCGCCAGATGGAAGGCAAGTCGGGCATCATCTACTGCCTTGCCCGCCGCGAGGTGGAGGAGTTGGCAGCCAAACTGCAAGTGAACCATATAGCCGCCCTACCCTACCACGCGGGAATGGATGCCGCCACACGCAGTGCGAACCAAGACGCGTTCCTGATGGAGAAAGCGCAAGTGATAGTAGCCACCATCGCGTTCGGTATGGGTATTGACAAACCCGATGTACGCTTTGTGCTGCACTACGATGTACCCAAGTCGCTCGAAGGGTACTACCAAGAGACGGGTCGTGCCGGTCGAGACGGCGGCGAAGGCTTGTGTATCTGCTTCTACAGCCCCAAAGACATAGAACGTATGCGCCGTTTTGCGCGCGACAAACCCGTAGCCGAGCAGGAAATCAACAACCAGTTGCTATTCGACTCGCAAGGCTACGCCGAATCGCCATTCTGCCGCCGCAAACTGCTGCTTAACTACTTCGGCGAGGATTACCCGAACGATAACTGCGGCAACTGCGACAACTGCAAGAAGACCTACCGGCAAGTAGATGAAAGCGAACTATTAGGCATCACTATTGAGACCATCTTGCAGCTCAATGAAAAGTTCCGCGCCGAGCATATCGTTGACCTGCTCCACGGCAATCGCACAGCAGCCATCGTATCGTACCACCATGACCAATTGGAGAACTTCGGCATCGCTTCGGACGAAACAGAACAGACGTTGTTCACCATCATCCGTCAGGCAATGATAGCCGGATACATCCGCAAGGACATCGAGTCCTACGGAGACCTGCGGATAACCGCAGAAGGCAGGAAATACGTCAAACACCCCACTCCGTTTGAGATTCCCGTTGAGATAAAGAAAGACGAGGATGAGGACGAGCCGATCGAACAGATGGAAGGCTCGGCAGCAGCGGACGATGTGCTGTTCTCTATCCTCAAAGACCTGCGTAAGAAACTGAGCAAGAAGATGAACGTACCTCCGTTCGTCATCTTCCAAGACCCCAGTTTGGAGGCCATGGCGACCACGTACCCCATCACGTTGGAAGAGCTTCAGAACATACCGGGCGTGGGTGCCGGCAAAGCCAAACGGTACGGCGAAGAGTTCGTCAAACTCATCAAGGACTATGTGGAAGAGAACGAGATTATCCGTCCCGAAGACATGCGCGTCCGCACCGTGGCTCACGACTCGGCACGCAAGATCAGCATCATCCAAGCCATCGACCGCCGCGTGGCACTTGACGACCTCGCCGAGAGCAAAGGCATGTCCATCGAAGAGCTGTTGGACGAGGTGGAAGCCATCGTCTATAGCGGTACAAAACTCAACATCAACTACTTCATAG
This sequence comes from Paludibacteraceae bacterium, assembly GCA_017471175.1. GTDB lineage: Bacteria > Bacteroidota > Bacteroidia > Bacteroidales > Paludibacteraceae > Colicola. The sequence goes on from JAFUVS010000011.1 coordinate 61,168, forward strand.
ACGATGTAGTGGATCCGGACGAGAAAGCCGACATAGTGGACTACTTCAAGCATGCGGACAGCGACAATCTGCGCGTTGCGATGGAGAACCTCGGCTATGACGATTACGACGAACTGCACGTTCGACTGGTTCGTATTCAGTTCCACAGCGATTTAGGCAACTAAGATGAGCCGCCACATTGACATTCTGACCCTCGGCTGCTCCAAGAACCTTGTGGATACGGAGCATCTGATGGGACACCTGCAAGCCATGGGATGGCAGTGTCATCACGACCCTGAAGAGCCTAAAAGCCGCGTGGCAGTCATCAACACGTGCGGCTTCATAGGCGATGCGAAGGAAGAGAGTATCCGCACCATCTTGCAATTCGCAGCACGTAAGAACAGGGGTGAATTAGACCAACTCTACGTAATGGGCTGTTTGAGCCAACGGTATGCCAACGAGTTGCCGCAAGAGCTGCCCGAAGTGGACGGTTGGTTTGGCAAGTTCGACTTTGATGCGCTGGTCAGACGCATCACGCAACAGCCGTTAGCGGGTTTTCAACGACAACTGACCACACCGCGTCATTACGCCTACCTGAAGATTTCCGAAGGGTGCAACCGTCGCTGCTCGTACTGCGCTATCCCGCTGATTACGGGCAAGCACGTCTCGCGCAGCGAAGAGGACCTGCTTCGCGAAGCCGAATGGTTAGCGGGGCAAGGAGTCAAAGAGTTGAACGTGATAGCGCAAGACCTGTCTTCCTACGGATTAGACCTATACCACGAACATCGGTTGCCGAGTTTGGTGCGTCAGTTGGCGGCTATCGACGGCATCGAATGGATACGACTTCATTATGCCTACCCAACCGACTTCCCCTACGAGTTGCTGCGCGTGATGGCAGACGAGAAGAAAGTGTGCCGCTACCTTGACATAGCACTTCAACACAGTTCCGACCGTATGCTTAATCTAATGCGGCGGCATATAACGTGTCAAGAGCAAGACGCGCTTATAGAACGCATACGGCAAGAGGTGCCGGGGATTTACTTGCGTACCACCTTGATAGTGGGTCATCCGGGCGAGACGGAAGAAGATTTTGCTATGCTCAAAGACTGGGTAAGAAGGATGAGATTCGAACGAATGGGGGCTTTCGCCTACTCGCACGAAGAAGGTACCTATGCCTATCTCCATTATAAAGACGACATTCCCGAAGCGGTCAAAGAGGCTCGTTTACAGGAGTTGATGGCTATTCAGCAGGATATAGCCGAAGAGCAGCAACAGACGTTGGTCAGTAAGACCCTTCGCGTACTGATTGACCGCAAAGAAGGCGACTGGTGGGTCGGCCGCACCGAACATGACTCGCCCGAAGTGGACAACGAGGTGCTGATACCCAACACCTTCCTGCTGAAAGTCGGACAATTCTTCCCCATTACCATTCAAAAAGCCGAAGCATTTGACCTCTACGGCGTGCCTGCCGACCGACAGAAAACATAACCGATATATGAAAACATTGCGTATCCTTCTCCTATGCGTTGTTTCGTGTAGCAGTATGGTAGTGTCAAGCCAAGAGTCGACAAACGAGTACACGCTTTACTATAGCCTGACGGAATTGCCAAACGCGTTGGTCTATGTGCCTGCACCTCCTTCGCCTTCGTCGGCACTTTTTGCCTACGATACGGCACAATACCAATGGGGCAAGCGTATGCGTTCGACCGAACGGGGAGCGCAGGCACGGACGCATGCCACCGAAGACATTGGTGTGATGCTCAAGCAGTTCAGCGAACCATTCGGGCTGGTGCTCTCCGAAGACAAGACACCTGCCATTTACCGCCTCGCCTATCGCGGGGCTTGGAACATCTGTTTCGGCACGGTCTTTCCCAAATCATACTACATGCGCGAGCGTCCCTACGTCTATTTCGGCGAACCGACCCTTGTTCCCGAAGATGAGGAACGCTACAAGACAGACGGATCGTACCCATCGGCTCATACGGCATTAGGCTGGGGGATGGCGTTGCTGCTGAGCGAGTTGAACCAAGAGGCACAAGATGAACTGCTTGCATTGGGCTACGAATGGGGACAGAGCCGCGTGATAGCAGGTTTTCACTGGCAGAGCGATGTGGATGCGGCACGAACGATAGCCTCTGCCTGCTTTGCGCGGCTTCATGATCACCCTGACTTTATAGCGGATATGAACGAGGCGAAAGAAGAATACGCCCGACTGAAGAACGGCGGTGATGCCCTGCCGACTGTACAAGCCGGTAAACAGCAAGCCGGCGGTATATACACCCTGCAAGGACAGCCTCTTGACACGCCGCCGAAGCATGGATTTTACATCGAAGACGGGCAAAAGAAATTCAAAAAGTCAAAAGATTGATTTTTTTAGTTGCACCTTTCGCCAAATAGCCTTATCTTTGCGCGTCTTTTTCGAACGTTTACGTTCGTTTTAGTATCTTTTGTAACCGTTTTAGGGTTTCATTTGGCAAACATTTAACACAATAAGATATGAACACATTTCTTAAAAACCTCGGACTCATTATTGTTCTGTGCGGAGTCCTCTGCTTGGTTATCTACCATTTGGCAGTACCCTCTAATGCGCTGTTGGTAACATCGTTGGTATTGGAGGTAGTAGGTATCTTGCTGTACATCATTTTAGGTCGCCGTCTGCAATAAAACCGATAGCGTTGTATGGAGTCAGACAACGAATCGGTTCGCTACCACTTGACGGGCATGTACCAAGACTGGTTCTTGGACTATGCCTCTTACGTCATTCTTGAACGTGCCGTTCCTGCCGTAGAAGACGGCTTGAAGCCCGTTCAGCGGCGTGTGCTGCACGCTATGAAAACGGTGGACGACGGCAAGTACAACAAGGTGGCCAACATCGTCGGACAGACGATGCAATACCACCCGCACGGCGATGCCAGCATAGGGGACGCGTTGGTACAGTTGGGGCAGAAAGACCTGCTCATTGACTGTCAAGGGAACTGGGGCAATATACTGACGGGTGACGGAGCCGCTGCACCGCGTTACATAGAGGCGCGATTGAGCAAGTTTGCGCTTGAGACGGTGTTCAACCCCAAGACGACCGAATGGATGCTGTCGTACGACGGGCGCAAGAAAGAGCCTGTGCACCTGCCGGTTAAGTTCCCGCTGCTGTTGGCACAAGGCGTGGAGGGCATAGCCGTGGGACTGAACTCCAAGATTCTGCCGCACAATTTCTGCGAGCTATGCGATGCCGCCTTGAGTTACCTGCGCGGCGAAGAGTTCCAACTCTACCCGGACTTCCCGACGGGGGGCGAAGTGGATGTGAGCCGTTATAACGACGGCGAGCGAGGCGGCGTGGTGCGTATTCGCTCGCACATCACCAAAGCGGACGACAACAAAGCACTCATCATCACCGAAGTACCCTACGGCACAACGACCACCAAGATGATTGAGACCATTCTCAAAGCACAAGAGAAGGGCAAAATCAAAATCCGCAAGGTGGACGACTTCACCGCCGAGCAGGCGAAGATTGTGGTGCAATTGGCTCCCGGAGCCTCGTCCGACAAGACGATTGACGCACTATACGCCTTCACCGACTGCGAGGTGAGCGTATCGCCCAACTGCTGCGTGATAGAAAACAAGAAACCGATCTTCACGACCGTGAGCGATCTGCTCCGCAAATCGGTGGACAACACGAAGCAGTTGCTGCAACGCGAATTGGAGATACAGAAAGGCGAATTGGAAGAACAGTACTTCTTCACTTCGCTCGAAAAGATATTCATTGAGAACCGCATCTATAAAGAAGAGGGCTACGAACAAGCAGCTGACAAGGAGAAACTGATTCAGTTCGTGGACAAAGCCCTGACACCCTTCAAGCCGCAACTGCTGCGCGAGGTCAAAAGGGAAGACATAGAGCGTCTGTTTGAGATAAAGATGATCCGCATCACACGCTTCGACTCGAAGAAAGCGGACGAGTTGATGCGCGACCTGAAGAAACGCATTGACCAGACGCAGAAAGACCTCAATCACCTGACCGACTACACGATACGCTGGTTTGAACACCTTCGCGACACCTACGGCGAACAACATCCGCGACTGACTGAAGTAAGAAACTTCGCCTCCATCAACGTCAAGACCGTCATCGAAGCCAACGAGAAACTCTATATCAATCGCGAAGAAGGGTTCATCGGTACGGCGTTGAAGAAAGACGAGTTCCTGTGCAACTGCTCAAGCATAGACGATATCATAGTCTTCCACAAGGACGGCAAGTACAAGATTATCCGCGTGAGCGACAAGACGTTTATCGGCACGGATATTCTGCATGTGGACATCTTCAAGAAGAACGATACACGCACAATCTATAACATCGTCTATCGGGATGGGAAAGGCGGCGTGAACTACGTCAAACGCTTCAACGTGACAGGCGTGGCACGCGACAAGGAATATGACCTGACGCAAGGCAAGCCGGGAAGCCGTATCCTCTACTTCACCGCCAATCCGAACGGCGAGGCGGAAACAATACGTATTCAGCTCAAACCTGCCGCCCACTTGAAGAAAATGGAGTTTGCCTACGATATGAGCACTCTTATGGTCAAGAGCCGTAGCGCACGAGGCAACCTGCTGAGCAAATACGAAATCAAATCGATAACACTCAAGCAGAAAGGTCATTCGACATTAGGCGGTCGGAAGGTATGGTTCGACCCCGATGTGCTGCGTCTCAACTACGACGGACAAGGGCAGTACCTCGGTGAGTTCAAGGACGATGACCGCATCCTTGTCATCACTCGAAGCGGCAATTACTACCTGACAAGTTTTGACCTGACCGCGCATTTCGATGACGACATCCGCGTCATAGAGCGATACGATATAGAGAAAGTGTGGACACTTGTTTTCTGGAACGCGGAAGTTCAGTACTACTACGCCAAACGGTTCACGTTCGATGCCCAAGCCAAGCCGCAAAACTTCCTCGGCGATAATGCAGAGAGCCGAATCGTGCTGCTCAGCGACCGCAGTGAGCCTGTATTCCTTGTTAGATACGAGGAGGAGTGGCGCGAGCCAACTTCGCTGACTATGACCGATTTTATCTCCGTCAAGTCACCCAAAGCCAAAGGCAAACGAGTGACTACCTTACCCGTCAGCGCGATAGAGGACATTACGCCGGAACCGGAGAGGCAGGAGGAATCGGAAGGTACGGATGAATCAGAAAGTCAGGAGAACACGGAGATGCCGGAGAATACTGCTTCGTCGCACGTTCCGCTGACTATCAGTTCGGACATTCCGGAAGATAGTAAACCTGTGGACGACAATCAGTTGAGCCTCTTTTGAGAAGTACGATGATTACGTACTTACCCACCCTATTCGAACAATCACTATACAACCCTATAACACTATGAGACACAACAAACTGCTTTCCGTGATAATCGGATTAGGAAGTCTCTTGACGACTTCAACAGCCGTCTATGCCCAGTGTGTCAATATGACCGACTTGGACGACCCGGGAACGACTTGTTATGTGTATAACCACGAATTCACCCGCCGCGATGACCGCATAGAGAGTTATGAGTGGATTGAATATGCGAATGTGATAGAGGACTACGGTTTGTCAACCGCCAACAACTATACCTACGGCGTGCCGAATATTCTCTGCACCCGTCAGACGGTCGTTACCGACCAGGGGAATGACTACCTTCAGTCGGCACTCAAGATGATTCCCGAAGGACGTTCGAGCAGTATCCGTATCGGTAATCCCCGTAACGGCGGCAAGGGAAATCCTGTCAAACAGCCATCGGAATTTATGCGCTGGCATCCGCAGGGCGAAGGAATTGCGATGGACTATAAAGTAACTGCCGACAACGCCATCCTGCTCTTTGAGTACGCCGCTATCCTTGACCGTACACACCATACCAACGATGATTACGATGACGAGTTGCAAGCCCACATAGACGTTAAGATTACCGACCAAAACGGCAATGTGATTAACCCTTCATCGTTGGCTTTCTCGTGTCGAGGCAACCGCACGGTGGCAGCCGATGCGGCAGAAGGTTGGAAGAGTTTTACCCACGGTGGCATCTCTTCTTCGTGGAAAGACTGGTCTAAGGTTGGCTTTGACCTGACCCCTTACATAGGCAGAACATTACGACTGCGCGTAGAGAACTACGACTGCGCCGTAGATGAAAGCAATCAAACCGGTTGGAATATCTATTTCTACTACTGCGGCAAACACTTCAGTTACCTCTATTTCTACGTGGATTGCGCGCGCAAGGAATTGGAAGTGGAGTGTTTGGAGAACCAGCAGGCACGTTTGACCGCTCCCGAAGGCTTCACCTACCGCTGGTATAACAAGGCGAAACCCTCCACCACATTAGGCACGGGGCGCACGATAGATGTTCCCGCCGATGGCGTAACCACTTACTGCTGCCAACTCACGCAGAAAGAGCGAATGAAAGGACAATTCATTTTGGAAGCCAAACCACTTTGCGGCAAAGAAGTGAACCTGAAAGCAATCGTCTGCGAAGAAGACCTGCCTTACAAGTTCGGCGGCAAAAATCTGACCGAGTCGGGACGTTATTCCAATACTGTTACCCTATCTGCCGGTATAGACAGCGTAACGAACCTTGATTTAACCGTACAGCGCGTCAAGAATTTGCCCGAACAGACGGCTTATTTCTGCACGGGCAGTTCGTATACGTGGAAAATAGGCAAACGTACCCGTACACTTACTCAAGGGGGAACTTACCGCGATACAGTGCGTTATGCATCGGGTTGCGATAGTGCGCGCTATACGCTGGTACTGAAAGAGATGGACCAGATTATGGTGGATGATCATCAGCAGGTATGTTCGGCTACACTGACAGGTGGAGGCTATGGTTTTAGATGGAATGGCACGTGGATTAATAAGGCTTCCCAAGACGGATTGCAATACACGACCACATCTGTTCTATCCGGCTGCGACAGTATCGTTACGCTTCGGTTAGACATACAGGATAATATTGAATCCTACGACACCGTTATTATCACCGAAAGCGACCTGCGCAAAGGTTTCTTATGGCACGACTACAGCATCTATTACGATGATAAGGAGTTTAAGTCCTTTGCGGAAGCCGAAGCCAAATTCAATGAATACTTCTACGAAAAATCATCGTCTAAAGGCTGCAAGGAATACACCAACTTGCGTTTGTTTATCGTCAAAGAGATTACTGAAACGTTGTCTTTGTGCGAAACCGAATTACCCGTTGAATGGCGCGGCTACGCCATTGAGTCGGCGGAAGACAACGGCAAAGTGCTGAATGATAACGAGAATCGCATTCGCTATACGCTTGATTTGAAAGTACATCCCACATACGATGAAAAGGTTAATATGACCGTTTGCGATGGGGAAGAGATTCATTTTGGCGATACACTACTGACCTCAACAGGAGTATATAAGCGTAAATTCCAATCACAATATGGTTGCGATTCTATTGTGACGCTGAATCTGAAAGTGCAGACCGCGAAGACGGCACGCACCGAACGCGTCACGATATGTCAAGGGCAACCTGCCTTCAACTGGGAAGGGCACGGAGCGGAGTTTCAGAATCTGTCCACAGCCGGTGCCTATTACGACACCGCACGCTACACAACAGGGTGCGACAGCGTTTATTATGCTCTCCGCATCACCACAGCCGACTCCACCATAGGACACTTCACCAAGCGCATCTGCGATGGCGATTCCGTCAATTTCTTCGGCGACTGGGTACGAAAAGAAGGCACCTACCGAGGGATAACAGAAAACGCTATGCAATGCGATAGTATCGTCTATATGCACCTTATTGTAAACAAGTTGCAGACGATTACGATAGACACCGTAGTATGTGATGCCAAATCCATCGAATGGCGCAAGAAAACAATCACGACCGATGGGCAATATACGGATACGATAAAGAGTGAACTAAATTGTGACAGTATAGCCTATGTGCTAAATGCGCGTTTCCTGACCTCTTCTTCAAAGGCAATTGATACCACGCTCTGCTATGGTGAGACGATTACAATCGATGGCGTAGTCTATGATGAGGAAGGAGTCTATACGTCCACAATCAGAAACGCCGCCGGATGCGACTCTGTCATCACGCTAACCCTACATTATCTGCCTGAACCGCAGACTATCAATGCATTTATCTGCGAGGGGCAATCGTACAAGTTCCACGACAAAGACTACTCCACTACCGGTCAATTTACTTTTATGGTCGGAAAGACGGATCACTGCGAGGCGGTGGATACACTCAACTTGACGGTCGGTTCGGTGGTCAGCGGCGATGAATACAAAACTATTTGTAGCGGAACAACCTATTCCTTTGTGGATACCGTTCTTACCACTTCGGGCGACTATGAACGCCTCATCATTCGTACCGGCACAGGTTTGTGCGACTCATTGGCACGCGTCCACCTGACCGTATTGCCCGACTTGGAAATCATTACTACAGACGAAACCATTTACGAAGGCGACACACTCCAATGGCGCGATACCACCATCACGACAGGCGGCTATTTCACCCGCCACGTGCTTAACCAACTGGGCTGCGATAGTATTCTCTACGCGCTTACCACCACGTTCAAAGGCATAACCGTAACCGTCATCGATACGGTCTTGGATGTCGGCGAAACGTATCTGCTTCGTGACTCGCTCATTACCACTCCGGGTACGTACTACGATACGCTCTACTACGAGAACGGACGCGATTCAGTCTATATCACCATCCACGTGGAGATAACCCAATTAGACGTGGAAGGCGAGTTCCGCATTGATACGGTCTGCGGTAACGATAACGTGCTGGCGATGGCGTTCGTACGCAAACAAGGTCATCCTATTCGCTATGACTTGCTCTTTGCCGAAGATGCCAAGAAGCAAGGTTTTGAAGACTTGACCGAACAGACAATGAAAGATACAGCAGTCTTCCGCTGGACAGTACCGATGCCGAGCAAATCGGATGATGAGCAGTGGTATGTTCGTCCCGAACGGTATCGCGCTACCCTTCGCTTGACGGATAAACAAAGCAAACAGACGAGTTATGAAGCCTCGTTTACCGTACTATATCCTTCATGGGTTATACTGCAACGGTGGAACGATGTGCTGACCATCACCAATAGCAATTTCAACGGCGGCTACGAGATAACGCATGTTGAATGGTACAGAGACGGCGAGCCTGTGGACGGCAGAGGGGAGCATAATTTCTTCTACTATGCCGGCGACAATGAGCAACTGCAGACGGGTATTCCTTACCGCGCAGATATTACTCGCGCAGACGATGGTAAGACATTCTCTACGTGCGACTACGTGCCGGAAGTGCTGCCAAGCGAGGTAACATTCAAGGATCAGTTGAAGTTAGCTCCCCGCTATACGGGTAATTCTCGTCAAGTGGCAGTAACGAGTACGTTCTCAGGCAAGTACATCGTTTATGACATCAGCGGCAAACAAGTACTGACCGGCTATTTTGGTTCTGCATACGGTTCACCCGACATCGTGATACCTGCCGCCTATCCAAACGGCACGTATCTGATTCGTTTCTTGCTTGATGACAGCAAGCAGATTCACAAGAAATGGATGGTTTATTAATCCTATAAAACAACTATCATAAAGTAGGCTTACGTTAGTTATGAAACATTCTGCCTTTCAACTTATTGCTTTTTTCTTTTTGTTCGGTTTTTCAACGGGTGCTTACGCACAATGTTGCCTGGTCAAAGAATATGTAGGGCAACGCGACCAATTCCTCTATGAAGCGGACAGCATCGTATTGGATACTTATATCGATACGAACGGCGACTGGCTGAAATGGATTGAAGAGAACGTAGCACCGCAACAATGGGACTGCAACAAGTTTATCCGCTTGCGAGCGTGGTCGAAACGTTCGTCCAATACGGACAATTATATCCAACTCTACTGGTGGGCAGGAGATGGAAAGAACTCGGCATTACTGCAACAGTATGCCAATGGTATCGGTCCGAAAGCGGGAGTTTATACATTGACCAACCCTATGATGGGGCGATTCGGCTACACCAATAACTTTGAATACTTCTGGACGCATACCGTCATACCCGTTGATATGCCGTATCTGCTGTCTTACCGAACACACAAATACTCGTTGGAAGACGCAGGCATCGTGTGGGTATGTCCGTTCTCATCGTATGCCTCGCAAGCGGGCGATATGTCCGTCAACAACACACAGTATGTAACAGGTGAAGAAGCCACCTCGTACATAACGCATTTCAATTCATTTGCCGTTACGGTGGATACGGGCGATGATGGCAATCTATACGTGCAGATTGGCGGGCAAGAATGTAACCAAGACGCGGCTGTAACCATAGGACGAAAGACCAACGAGAAGGTACATCGGCTGACAGTTTCCACAAATGGAACAGGCAAAGTCGGGCTTATTCCTGCCTGTGATTACTATGAGGAAGGCGATGTGATAACGCTTGTTCCGACAGCAAATCTGCCTATCTATTTCAAGGAATGGATGGGCGAACACGCAGACTATATCACCGATAACGGCGATGGCACATTCAGCGTTACGATGCAGGCTTTCGATATGCGTATTACTGCCGTATTTGACCTATTGGAAGAACTCCAAGGCGATTTCGCCATCGAAAATGTTTGCGGCGATGCCGATTATCTGAACTTGTCGTTTACACGCCGGCAAGGGAAAGCCGTTCGCTACGACTTGTTCTTCTCGGATGCTGCCAAGTCGCAAGGTTTTGCCGATGTGATTAACCAACCCATTAAAGATGCAGATGTTATCGAGTGGTCGCTTCCGATGCCCAAAAGTTCTGCGGACGCGCAGTGGTACGTCCGTCCTGATGATTACGAGGTGACGCTGAATATGATAGACCCGGAGGGGCTTACAACCACCTACTCTACTACCTTCACCGTTCTATATCCTTCCCGTGTGATTCTGCAACGCTGGAATGACGTGCTGACCATTACCAACCGCGACTTCAACGGCGGGTACGAAATCACACACGTAGAGTGGTACAAAGACAACGAGCCGATAAAGGGTCACGGCGTTCATAACTTTTTCTACTATGCAGGCGATAATCAGAAACTGCAAACGGAATCATCCTACCGCGCGGAGATAACGCGCGCTGATGATGGCAAGACCATTTCCACTTGTGATTATCTGCCCGTTGTGCTGAATGAAGAAGTCGTATTCAAAGAAGAAATTAACATTGCTCCTCGTCGAGCGGACAGCAGACGCGAGGTGGTAGTGAACACATCATTGTCAGGCAGATACCAAGTATTCAACATCGGCGGACAAGAGGTGATGAACGGTTATTTCGGTAGCGAGTACGGTTCGCCCGACATCATAGTTCCCGCCTCATTGCCCAATGGCACGTATCTGATTCGTTTCGTACCGAACGATGCAAAGCAGATTCACAAGAAGTGGCCGGTCTATTAAGCGGCTTTCTTGACGGCGAATGGACCAAACAGCCTACAGATAGACGCAGTTGCAGGAGCGGAAGGAGTAACGGCTTGAGGATAAGGGGAAAAGAATGGTCAGGCGGATGCCAAAACTGAGTTGATTAAGACGCGTGTCCACCGCCTCACGCGAGGAATATACCGAATGTAACGTAACCGCCATATAACGAGTCGGATCTACCTCCGTCATCGGTACGCCTGCATTGCTAATGCTATTTCCGTTACTATTCCCATTACCATAGCTATTTCCATTGCTGTTTCCACTACCACTATTTCCACTATACCTATACACAGACGAACCGGTCAAGTCGCGCACACCATATTCCACAAACACACCCGCACGCCACTTCAACTCCCTCTTACTGCTTCTTGCGCCACGGTACTTACCCCGTCCAACGGATGTCGATACCATCAGCGGCGTATGCCATACTGCCCCTACTTCCCCATACAGACGCACATCCCAATCGGGGGGGTAATTAAGACTTGCATAAATTCACTTAACTTCGCTATACAGCTACGCCGATTTGCTTCGAATAAGGAATTCTACACTGTTTACTTGGGGAAAATATTCCCCAATAGCTCGCCACTCGTAAAGAGCGGTAATTTAGAGAATGGCAGAAAATCTCTCTTATTATTGGTAACAAGACAATCACATTGCCCTGCAATGGCACATTGATATTGCAACATATCTTCAAAATCACGAACAGGGAAATCTATTGTTTTCTTTAATTGATCGCCATCCATAGGTAAAACACATATAAAATTCGGTATGCATTGTAAACAATTCATACACGATTCCTTTATTACGCAGGATATAGGCTAAATTTGCAAAAGTCAAGAATGATGCATATAATTGGACATCACCATTCCGTCCTCGCATCAGCAGGTTCTTGGCATCCGTTCCTCCTTCTCTATTCATAATATAGTCCACCAATACATTGGTATCTAAAAAGATCTTTTTCATTTGCGCAAAATAGATTGGAGTTTCTCGTCTTGATGTATTTCGTCCTCTGTAAACGACACGCAGCCGCTCCACTTTTCTATTTCCGGAGATACTGCCATGGATTGGTACGAAACGTTTGTTTCAGCCGTCTTAGTCTTATGCTGCTTAGCAAAAAGAGTACGAACGTAAGATAACATTTGCCTTAACATAACATCACTTTCCAACATCGGATTCATTTCCCGAAAAAGTTCCTCACGTAATTGAATTGTTGCCATAATTATATAATTTATATTCTTCTTTTTTTTGCGCCGCAAAGGTACGCACTATCGGACATACTGACAAACTTTTATAGGAAAAGAAATTCCATAAAAAGTAGGTATTGGGCAAGAAGAAGAAGAAACATACCTTTGCATAACAAAATAAAAAACAACGATATGACCGGAAAAATCATACGAACAGGATGCTTGATTACACTTTTACTTATTAGTAATCAACTATTTGCAGAACAGTCCACCACCACATCAACACCCGATTCGATTCGCGTCAGCCGCCATGAGTGGCAGAGCCTATTGCAACGCGTTTCCGCTTTGGAACAGGCACAAAAGAAAAACGATATACCTATAAATAATGATACAAGCGCACATCGCGCCCCTGAACCTCCGCGCTGGATACATAACCGCTTGCAGATAGGCGGGTATGGCGAGATAACCGCCAAACGGTGTTTCTACTCCAACAAGTACGTGCGTTACATCACTCCCGAAAAATACAAGAACGACAGTTACGGCGAGTTTGACCTGCCGCACTTTGTCATTAATTTAGGTTACGACTTCGGCAAGGGTTGGTCGTTCGGCACGGAGATTGAGTTTGAGCACGGCGGCGTGGAAGCGGCAAAGGAGATTGAAGAGCAAGAGGGCGGCAGCGAAGTGGAACAGGAGATAGAGCGCGGCGGCGAAGTGGCATTGGAGCAGTTCTGGATAGAGAAGAAATTCAATGACTATGCCGTCATCCGTGCCGGAATGCAAGTGATTCCCGTAGGCGGCTTGAATGCACACCACGAATCGACCGAGTACTTCGGGGTGTATCGTCCCGAGGGCGAATATACGATACTGCCTTCCACGTGGCACGAGGTGGCACTCACTTTTATGGGCAAGACGCGCTTCGGTCTTCATTATCAGGCGATGTTCCTGCCGGGATTGGACTCGGACCGTTTCAGCCGCAAGAACTGGGTAAAAACAGGTGCGGGCAGTCCGTATGAGTTTAAGTTGGCAAACGTGTATGCGGGTGCTGCAAGATTAGAATATACGGGCGTAAAGGGACTCCGCATCGGCTTGTCGGGCTACTGCGGGTCGAGTTTCCGCAACTCGCTGAGCGACAACGTGAACGGCGAACTGTACAAGGGCGTAAAAGGATTGGTGAGCATCGGTTCGGTGGACTTGCGCTACAGCGACTACAACGTGGTAGTGCGCGGTCAGTTCACCTACGGTCATTTGGGCGACTCGCAACTGATAACCAAGTACAACAGTACGAGCCAGGTAGCCAACAAGACGCGCGTGGCATCCGATGCCTTGGCAGGCGGCGTGGAAGTGGGTTATGACTTCTTCGGTTTGGATACCCGACTGCGCAACCAAAGGCAACGCTTCTACGTGTTTGCCCGCTACGAATACTACGATTCGATGTTCCGCTACAACGGCAATCCGACCACGGTGAATGCATGGTGCGGACGGCATCGTATGGCAGCGGGACTGAACTACTACCCTATCCCGCAGGTGGGCGTAAAGGCTGAATATGCCTACGCTATCTTGAAGAAAGGGTCGAACATCACGTATAACGATGAGCCGATGGTGGCAGTGGGCATCGTGTTCGCAGGGATGTTCAGACCGTGAAAAGAATTAATAATTAATAGTTAATAATTAATATCTCGTTTCTTACTAAAAAACTTTTCCTTAATGTAAAAAAACATATTTCCTTTATACGATTTTATAAACTAACCAATTATAAATCACAAAAAAATGAGAAAAGCACTGAACGTAACGCTGATCGCCTTGATGGGTGTGGCGTTGGTGGGCTGCAAAGACAAGAACAGCACATCAACAGAAGTGGTAGATGCCTCAAAGAAAGAGCAGGCATTAGAGAAAGTAATGACGCCTTACGTGCATCACGCCGTGATTCCTGTATATGAAGGAATGGCAGATGCGGCTATGGATTTAGCAGAGGACATGGGCAAGATTCTAAAGGCAGCGATGGAGAATCCCGCATCGGAAGACAGTCTGCTGATTCACAATGCCTGCACGCATTGGACGGAGTCGCGTATGTACTGGGAACGTTCGGAGGCTTGGTTGTACGGACCTGCCGACTATGAAGGGATTGACCCGCACATTGACAGTTGGCCGTTCGACAAAACGGGCTTCGACGATGTGATTGCCGATGCTGCTGCTATGGAGACCTACGCTCACGCGCTTGAGACGAACGCCACGTTGGACGAAGAAGAATACGGTCTGCTTGGTTTCCACGCCCTCGAATATGTACTCTTCGAGCAGGGGAAGGCACATAAACTCAGCGACTTCACGGTTCAACAATGGACTTTTATGGCAGTGGTAGCCAACGACCTGCGTAACCAAGCCATTCTGCTTGAGGCTTGCTGGAGAGGTATGACAAATATCTCGTCCGCCAAACAGGCATTGCTCACATCCGCCGGTCTGAACACCGCAGCCGCACGCTACTCGACCAACGGCTTTGGCGGCTATATGACTAATCCGGGCGAGGGACGTACCTTCGTTACCTATGAGGGCGCTGCCGCCCAACTCGTAGAGGGTTGCATCGATATTGCCAATGAAGTAGGAAACATCAAGATCGGCACGGCTTGCTTCGCATCCGCCGATAACGAAGCCGACCGTAACTATATCGAATCGCCCTACTCGCTGCACTCTATCCGCGACTTCCGCGACAACATCGTATCGGTTGATTACGCTTGCTACGGCGCCAAACAAGGCGATGCCAATCTGATGGATTACATCGCCCAAGTGGATAAGAAAGCAGCAGAAAACCTGCGCGAAGCGATTGACAAATCGTACAAGGCCATTGAGGCTATTCCGGAGCCTTTCTACGAGAACGCGCAAGGCGAAGCTGCCCAAAAAGCCGTGGCAGTAGTCGGTACAGACCTCGTGAACGCACTGAACGCCGTACACAAAGCCCTGACCGGTATAGAGTATGAGATTGAGGAAGAGGAATAAACACAAAAACTCACAAACATTATGAACAAACAAGTGATTATCAGCAGTATTGCCGCCTTATGTCTCATCGGTATGCCTTCCTGCAAGGAAAAAACCGAGGAGATAGTGGATACGCCGACGCAGTTGCCCGAATGGTACTATACGGGCGGCAAGTTAGGCACTACCCCGTTGGCAACAATGAACTGCTTTGAGCAACCCACCCCTGCCACGGAGCGCGGCGGATTGACGGGTGAGTTCGACCGCGGCGACCAATCGGCAGAGCGTCCTTACACGACCAATGCCACCGGCACACGTAACGGATTAGGCCCCGTATATGTACGTTCGTCCTGCCAACACTGCCACCCCAACTACTCGCACGGCACATCCATTCCGGAGGGGACATACAGCACCTCGCGTATCGGAAACGGCACGCTGCTTGTGGTCTATAACCCCGAAACAGAAGCCTACGTATCGTGGTTGGCAGGTATGCCGCAACTTCACGGCGTGAAGCCATTTAAGGCTCCGTTGGACGAGAAGTACATCCGTGTTCACTGGGAGAAAGCCACCGACCAATGGGGCAACCGTTTCCCGGACGGCGACACCTACGAATTAGTCTATCCCGTTGTGACGATGGACAAAGAGGCTATCTATTCGGCTCGTCCCGAGTTCGCAGAAGCCGTGCAGGCATTAGGATTGAGCGACTATGATGTAATGGCTGACGGCAAATGGGAAGTGCGACTGGAAAACACCATCGGTATTTACGGTACCGGTCTGTTGGATGCCATACCCGAAGACTCGATAGTAGCCCAATGGGCGAAAGAGGAACAAGCTGGTGCGAAACTGAACACGGCATACTTTGAAGGCGGACAATGGAAGAACTACTATAGCAACAAGTTGCAGGGTGACGGCACGCCTTACGTAAGACGTTTCACGTATGCGATGAGTCGCGGTCCGCTGCAAGACGGTGCGGGTGCGAACGCTATTTGGAACATCCCCAACGTAACGCGCAACAACCGCCGCTACCATTACCTTGACCTGAACGGCAAAGTGTATGCCACTTGCGCTTCGATTGATCCCGAAGTGCAGGCAGGTTTTGCGGACTATATCGCCAAGATTGATCCCGACAAGACGCACGAAGAATGGCACACGGACGATGTGCAGAGCAATATCTACAACTACCTGACCTCGAAGAGTTTGCCCGTGGAGATGACGGATGATGAGTTTGTAGAGATGATGGTATGGCATCGCGGTCTGGCTGTTCCGGCAGCGCGTAACGTGACCGACAAGCAGGTGCTTCGCGGTCGTAAAGTGTTTGCCGAAGTAGGTTGCGAAGCGTGCCACCGTCCTTCGTGGACGACCGGTCAGGACGATATACAAGACCCGAACCTGTTCTTCACGAATGCCAACAGTCAGTTGCCTCGCTATCAGAACCAGAAGATATGGCCCTATACGGATATGGTACAGCATAAACTGCACATGGAAAAAGACATCCGCACGGGCTGGTGCCGTACCACTCCTTTGTGGGGACGCGGTCTGCACCGTTTGGCAACGGGTGATGCATCGGAGGCTCGTATGCACGATACCCGCGCAAGAAACGTGATTGAAGCCATTATGTGGCACTTCTATTCCGAGCAGAGCGATGCTTATTGGTGCGCCGACAAGTTCCGCAACCTGAGCAAAGAAGACCGCGAGGCTATGGTAGCATTCATTAACGCAATCTAAAAGACTATGAACAAATACCTTCGTCCTGTTGCATTCTCGCTGATGGGAATCATCGTGGTGCTACTGATAGTAGCATCCGTAATGGAAAAAATATACGGCACGGCGTTTGCAGTCCAATACTTCTATACGGCACCGTGGACGATAGCCCTATGGGCGGGAGCCGTGGTAACAGGATTGGGGTATATGTTTACCGTCAAAATGTACAGGCAGGTGATCACCTGCCTGTTGCATTTTTCTTTCGTGGTTATTCTCGGCGGCGCGATGATAACGCACCTCTTCGGCAAGAGCGGCGAAGTACACCTGCGCTTGGACGAAGCACCGCAACAGGTTTTAGACTCACAGATGGAGGCTTCGCTGCAAGATTTTCAGTTGGAATACTATGCAGGTACGCGCGCCCCGATGGACTATGTGAGCGACATCTTGCTGACCTACCGTCAAGATACGCTCGCAGGACAGGTATCGATGAACCACATTCAGACTTTCCATCACTACCGTTTCTACCAGTCGCGCTACGACACGGACGGAAGAGGAACCACGTTGTCGGTGAGTCACGACCCGTGGGGAATCGGAGTAACGTATGCAGGTTACGCACTACTGCTAATCAGCATGATATTGTTTTTTTTCCAAAAAGGCTCGCGCTTCCGGCAGTTGCTTCATTCGCCGCTGCTCAAGGTACTATTCGTGGCGTTCTTTATGGGTAGTAACATTTTTGGCGCCCAAGCGGAAGACACGTTGCCCCCTACCCTACAACGTCCTGTGGCGAAGACATTCGGCAATCTGTATGTGTATTACAACAACCGTATCTGTCCCGTCACCACGTTGGCGAACGATTTTTGTACCAAACTCTGCGGCAAACCTACGTACAAAGGTCTGACTGCGGAGCAAGTACTGACAGGCTGGCTGTTCTACTACGATGAGTGGAAGAGTTGTCCGATGATAAAGATTAAGGGGGACGATATACGCCGCACGTTAGGTATAACGGGTAAGTACGCCTGCTTGAACGACTTTGTGGGACACGGGCAATACAAGTTGGACTCGCTCTTGGCAGCAGGCAATCGGAATGCGCAGTCAGCAAATGAGAAGTTCCGATTGGTGTCGATGGTGAGTACCGGCAGTTTGTTGCGTATATGGTGCGTGCCTGCGACAATGAACGGTGAGCCGTACATCAACTGGTTGAGCCTGACGCAGCAGCCACCCACCTATTTAGAGAAAGAGGATCGCCAATTCATCATAGGCGGTATGAACTACGTAGCGATATGCCTAATGGAAGGGCGCAATAAGGAGGCAAACAGCACCTTGCAAGAGATACGCCAATGGCAGGAGAAGCACTTGCAGCAAGACGGTACACCCGTAGTGTCTGCCAAACGTTTCCGCGCCGAACAGATATATAATTCGTTCCGCTATACGCGTCCCTTGGCTATGGCTTGCGCTACGGTCGGGTTGGTACTCTTCATCGTTTGTATGATGCTGATTGCAAGGGGTAAGACGCTCAATCGATACGTCTATTACGGCTTTACGGGACTGATGGCGGGGTTGTGGCTGCTGCTGACGTTCGCTTTGGGCTTGCGATGGGTGGTGAGCGGACATATACCGCTGTCGAACGGGTTTGAGACGATGCAGTTCTTGGCTTGGGTGACAGCACTTGTGACGTTTGTGCTATGCCTTCGTAAGCGCAACAGTCTTATTCTGTCATTCGGGTATCTGATATGCGGAATGACGTTGATGGTGAGTATGATGTCGTCTGCCAACCCGCAGATAACGCTGCTGATGCCCGTGCTGCAATCGCCTCTGCTGACCGTTCACGTGGCAGTGATTATGATTGCGTATTGTCTGTTGGCATTCACGATGCTCAACGGCATAACGGGACTGATTCTGCACGCATATAAGAAGAGTCTTGTAGAAGAACGTCTGCAAGTGATTTCGCAATTATTACTCTACCCTGCCGTATTCTGCCTGACGATAGGCATATTTGTAGGGGCAGTATGGGCGAATATATCTTGGGGAAGATATTGGGGCTGGGATCCGAAAGAAGTGTGGGCATTGATAACGATGCTTCTGTATGCCGCTCCGCTTCATACGCGAAGTTTGCCTTTCATGGCTCGTCCGAGAAATTTCCACCTCTATATGGTGTTGGCATTTTTAGCCGTTCTATTCACCTATTTCGGAGTGAATTTCCTGCTTGGAGGTATGCACTCCTACGCATAACAAAACTACTTGCAATGCGTGAAGACGTGTCTCACGCATTGCAAGCAGGAAAAACAAAGAACCCTTCATCTTGATTGATGAAGGGTTCTGAAAGTGGCGGCTACCTACTCTCCCACTTGCGCAGTACAAAATAATCAATGATAATAACATAAAATTATATACGCGGCATACTATGCCGCGTAACGGACAATGTTATTATCGTGAAGGATTATGGTGGAGGACGAGGGGATAGACAAAAGAAACACCCCGCATTGAAATGCAGAGTGCTTGAATGTTCAGGATATTTATAAGATAAACTAATTAATGAAAGGTAGCATCAGATTATGCCGTGCTCGAGGGTGAAGCGAACCATCTCGACGGAAGAAGAGAGACCGAGTTTGTTGAAGATATTGGTCTTATGGCTATTGACAGCGCGGAGGGAGATGTGGAA